>NZ_FNJQ01000043.1 GCF_900104055.1 Pseudoselenomonas ruminantium | reverse complement strand
GGCAGGATGAAACTGATGCCGGCGGCCAATAATGTGCAACCGATGATGATGCCGCCTACCTGTTTTTTGTGGTCGATAGCGATGTTGGCTAATTTACCGAGGTCGATGGTGTCTTCTTCTAAATGTTGTGGTTTATTTTCCATTGAGATTTGCTCCTTAAAGTTATTTTTGAGGTTTAAAACACCTCATCCACCGCCTTGCGGTCCCCCTTCCCCTCAAGGGGAAGGCTTTTTAGTATGCGCCTTTGCCGAAGAGGACAGCGGTGAAGGTTTTGGCCAGGTACATGATATCGAGCCATACGGACCAGTTTCTGACGTACCAGGTATCCATGGTGACTCTTTCCTGAAAGCTGACGTCATTTCTGCCGCTGACCTGCCAGTACCCAGTGATGCCGGGAAGGCTCATGGTTATGGTGCTGAGGTCTTTGCCGATGTCGGCTTTTTCCCTTGGCAGGTAGGGCCTTGGGCCGACCAGGCTCATATCCCCCTTGATGACATTTAGTATCTGCGGCAGTTCGTCGAGACTGTATTTGCGCATCCATGCACCTGCTTTGGTGACTCTGGGATCGTAATCCCGGAGTTTTGCATATTTTTTCCATTCTTCAGCAGCATCAGGGTTCTTTGCCAGATAATCCTTGAGAATTTCATCACCATTGGCATGCATGGAACGGAATTTATAGCATTTGAAATTCCTGCCATCTTTGCCAATGCGGTCTGCATTGTAGAATACACTGCCTTTGGAATCCAGCTTGATGCAAATCGCAAGCGCTAACAGAATCGGACTGATTGCCAATCCGCCGATAGTAGTCAAGGTCAGGTCGAAGACTCGTTTGTAAAACCTGTTGCGTCGCAAGGCTAGATTATTCCTCATATGCAGCATCAGGATTTCTTCGCTGAACAGAGACTGTGCTTCTACATCGGCCATCGGGGTACCAATGAGATCCGGCACATAGGACAGATGCCTTACATGCGGCTGGACTGTAGTAATCAGATGCTGGAGCTTATCCCGTTCCATACCCGGTGCTGTTATGATCACCGTTTGGGCATGGCTGCTTTTTATAATCTGTTCTGCTTCATCCACAGTCCCCAACAGGTTATAATGCTTGGGAATCTTATCCGAAATGGGATTATCGTCAATGAAGCCGGCGATATTATAACGATAGCCCAAGTCATCCTTGAAGAAATGCAGGGCGCGCTCAGCGGTTTTGCCGGCACCGATCATGATTACGTCCTCATAAAGATGATGGCGGTGTTTCAGATAAAAGCTGACGGCCAGTCGTTCGCAGTAAATCGTGATTAGCATTAATAGCCAGAAAACTATGAAAAAAGAACGCGACGCCTGCCAGCTCGTGAAGAAGTACAGCGCAGCCACACAGGCCAGCATGGCATAGGATATGCCGTAGAAGATGCTGCGCACGGTGTAGATAAATGGCTGCATGGTATTGTAGATTTTTGACTGGACGAGGAATAGCAGGAATGTCAGGGGTAGCCAAAAGTATAGATAAGCCCTGTGGATTGACAGATCATAAATTGACGTTGACATTTGACCGGTCAGAATGACGGCCATGTAGTCAGTCAGCAGGAACAGAACCGGTGCCAGATAACGCCTCGCCTTTTGCCTTATGGAATTTTGGGTAGTATCTGCGGTCAATGTCATATAATCCTTTCTGATTTGATTGCCACCTCATCCGAGCGCTTCACGCCCACTGCCCGGGGAGTCCACTGGACTCCCGCGCTTCCGCGCCCCCTCAAGGGGAAGGCTTTTTTCAGCCCGTTTGATTACTTCTCGGCTTTCATGTTGCTGAGGGCGTACTCGCAGCATTGGCGGACAAGGTTGTTTACGGATACCTTTTCGTGTTCGGCTACTTTTGTGAGTTCCTCCAGTAGACTTTGCGGGAGGCGGAATGTTTTATTGATCATTTCTTCGGTCTGACGGACTTCAAACATGGGATTAATTCTTCCTTTCAATTAGTTCTTTTTACACACTCCATTATATTAGCACATATGCCCCCCCCCACAAGACATTATGTAAAAAAAATCATTTTTATCCACAAAAATGTTGTTTTCTGTTATTTTTTGCATTAAAATAAGCGCAAAATGCATTGCTTAAAATTAACAATGTATTTTGCGCTTAACAAAAAGGTTCTTTGTACAAACAAACATACAAAGAACCTTTTGCTTATTTTCTTGTTATATGGTAAGACAGGCTACTAAGCCCCACCGACAAATCTTCATTGACGATATGCATGGAACTTGGCACCTCCATCTTGATGGGGGCAAAGTTCCAGATACCTTTGACGCCAGCGGCTACGAGCTTATCGGCCACACCTTGGGCAAAGGCGGCCGGCACGGCAATGATGCCGATATGGATCTGCCGCTCCTTTACGATCTGTTCCAGATTGGCTACATCTTCCACCTTGATATGGTTCACTGTGGTACCGATAACCTCCGGATCCTGATCGAACAGCGCCACCAAGTTAAACCCCAGGGTGACAAAATTGTGGAAGTTGGCCAGGGCTGCGCCCAGATGGCCGATGCCGACAATGGCAATGTTCCAATGATTGTCCAACCCCAGAATATCTCCGACATTGCGTTTGAGTTCGTTGACGTAATAGCCTACACCCTTTTTGCCGAACTGGCCGAAGGATGCGAGGTCCTTGCGGATCTGCTCCGGCGTGATGCCTAAGCGGCGTCCGAGTTCATCCGAGGATATGATGTCCTTGCCCTCATCCTGCGCCAACCGCAGGGTGCGGAAATACAGGGGCAGCCGGTCAATGGTCGCCTTTGATATGTTCACCTGACTTTTCATCAGCCTCTGCCTCCTTTTTATCATTGGTATTGTCTGCCTGTTTTGCCTCGGTCTCGCTCTCTGCAGCTTCTGCCGCATCTTCAGCGGATTCAGCACTTTCGGCAGTTTCAGCAGCTTCGGCTGTTTCCACAGTTTTCTCTGCCTCATCGCTTGCCGCTGGCTGCTGTTCCTCTTTCTCTTCTGTTTCCATATCCGCCTTCATCTTCTCAGCCAAAGTCGGCTCTGCCGTGACTTTTTCGTCAGGAACCTTCTCGGCCGCCGGGACTTCAGCGGTTATCTCTTCGACCATCTCTTCCTCATCCTGTGGTGGATTGAAAGCGGCCAAAGCAGCGATAAAAGCCATCAGCATCCAGAGGAACATGGATGTCGGAATATTAAACAGCAAATCATCGGTAAAACCATTAAGCGCCACCGAAATCAAGGCAAGTCCCAGACCTAGGGAAGCCCCGCTGAAAAGGCGCCAGTCCTCCCAATGGATGAAATCCTGCCAAAGGGACAGCTGCGGCGTCTCCTCGGGCTGCTGCACGCTGTCGGCCACTTTTTTTAGTTCCACATCCGCTGCCGCTTCTTCGTTGTAATCAAAGGGCGTGGGAGCTGATACGGCCGGCTGCTCTGGCAGGAATCGCTGCTGCAGGGCCAGCCACAAGGAACCGAAGAACAGCCACATAAAGGAAAGCATGCCGGGGATGCCGATTTCCGCCGCATAATTCAAATACATATTATGCGCATGCACGATGAGGATATCGGCACCCTGCAGATAGAAATCATACTCGGGATAGACCTTCCAGTAAGCGCCCCAGCCAATGCCCAGGAACGGATGGTCCTGGATCATGGCAATGGTGCTTTCCCAGAAAGCCAGCCGCATTTCCGAAGAGGTGTCCACCTTGGTAAATACCGAGGTCAGACGCTCATAGAGCACGGGATCTGCCAAAAGCAGTCCAACGCCCACCACGGCACAGGCCAGCAATACCCGCCAGTCCTTGAACATGCCGTAAACGACAAAGATGGCGGCAATCACCAGACAGGCCCCGCGGGCATAAGTCATGGCAAGGCAGGCGGCCGCAGCCACGAGTAACACACCTAAGACGATTTGCTTCCGCTTGGTCCCGGCCTTGACAAACAGGCCAAAGGCCAGGCAGATGATGATATCGAGATAACCGGCCAGGATATTGGGGTTCTCCCAGGTGGAGAACACGCGCTTCCTGAGTTCCGGGAAGGCATCGCCATCCACCCACTTCATGGCGCTGATATCGATGCCGAACAGGAACTGATAGAAGCCATAGAGCAGGACAAACACGGCTGCTGCTCCCACAACCACCAGCAATTCCTTGACCTGCTTGCGGCTGCGCAGATTCTGCCCCACGACGAAGTAAGTCAGCACATAGACGCCCACCAGATTATACCAGTTGTAGAAGCTGAAGGCCTTGTCCGGTGATACCAGGATGGACAACGCACTGAGCAGGACGAACAGTCCTACGGGCACATCAAAGGGCAGATGCCGGAAGGTAAAGTCCTTATCCGAACGGAAGCGCAGGCCGGTCAGGATCGTGGCAAAGAGCAGAGCCGCTGTAGCTGCCGGCGGCAAAAGCGCCAGCAGAAAGGCCTCGGCCAGCACGAACTGCCAGGACCATTTCTCGTATCTTGCCCGCCACTTCTCCCGATTCGCGGCCCGCCGTTTGGCATTGACCGCTCTCATACCGGAGGATTCATTCGCACTCATGCTTCTCCCCCCTTACGCTCAAGCAGCATCTGCCGAAGGCCGCCGACCAGATAGAGGGAACCTGCCATCACGAGCAATTTCTCACCATTGGCCAGTTCCAAAGCCCGATTCATGGCCTCGTCATTGTCAGCCATGGTTTCCACATGCTGCACGAAGCGAGCCACCTGACCGGTCAATACCTGCGGATCGCTGGCCCGGTCCGAATGCGGTACAGTGACCACCACCGTATCATTGGGGCGCAACAGGATGCCGAGCATATGCTCGATATCCTTGTCCTTGAGGATACCAAGCAGGTAAACCCGTTCCTCCACCGGATAGTAAAGGTCCAGACTTTCCCGCAGGGCCTGCATGCCGGCCGGATTATGGGCGCCGTCGATGATGACTTTCTGGCTGCCCATGTCCACCCGCTCAAAGCGGGCCGGCCAGCTCACGAGGCTCAGGGCATCGTCAATGGTCTTGTTCGTGATGCGGCTGTCCAGATTATGGATGAGCTGGGCCGTCATCACCGCCACAGCGGCGTTCTCAATCTGATGCTTGCCCATCAGGTGCAGGGTGAAGGGAACCTTCACCGCACCTAAGAGTCCCGAGGAAAATTCCAGCCGCTGGAAATTACTCTCACAGCTGATGAATTCGGCGCTAAAGTCCTCGCCCGCCACAAAGATATCGGCGTTTTTCTCCTCCGCCGTCTGGCGCAGGATGTCCAGTGCTTCGCCCTGAGCTGCCGTGACCACGGGCACATCATCTTTGATGATGCCCGCCTTGTGATGGGCTACGCCTTCCAGCGTGCCGCCGCAACGGTCCGCATGTTCCAAGGTCACATTGGTGATGACAGAGACTTCCGGCACAATGACATTGGTGGAGTCGAGGAGTCCCCCGAGCCCCACTTCAATCACCGCATACTCCACATGTTTGATGGCAAAGTATACGAAAGCCAATGCCGTGAGCACTTCAAACTGTGTCGGACATTCCTCGCCCTCGGCCACCATCTGGTCCACATAGACCTTGATGGTGCTCAGGCAATCGGCAAATTCCTGCTCACTGATGGGCTGCCCGTCCACCCGGATGCGCTCCGTATAGGAAACGAGATGGGGCGAACTGTAAAAGCCCGTGCGGATGCCTGAATGGCGCAGGATGCCCGCCAGCATGGCGGACACGGAGCCTTTGCCATTGGTTCCCGTCACGTGGATGGTGCGATAGCGTTCCTGCGGTAATTCCAATCTTGCCAGTAATTTTTGAATGCGTTCCAAGCCAAGTCTAATGCCAAATATATTGAGGCTTTCCAGATACTCCAGAGACTCCTCATAGTTCATATAGGACACCCCTATCAAAGTTTAGCCAAGTCCTGCATGCGGCTTTCCACAGATTTTTTCTTTTCCTCGTAACCAGCCAGTTTTTCCTTCTCACCTGCTACGACATCGGCAGGTGCCTTGGCCAGGAAGCCCTCATTGCCCAACTTCTTCGCCAGACGGGAGATTTCTTTGTCCAGTTTTTCCAGTTCTTTATTGAGGCGGGCCGTTTCCTTCTCCACATCGATAAGGCCTTTGAGCGGCAAGAATACTTCCACGCCGCTGACCACACCGGCCATGGCGTTTTCAGGCTTAGCAGCACCGGCAGGCAGGATCGTGATGGGATCAGAGGATGCCAGCTTGTCCAGATAGCTCTGGTTTTCCGTGAATACGGCACGCAGGCTCTCGTCCGTGAAGGAGAGGATCAGTTCGCTCTTCTTGCTCGGAGCCGCACCGACTTCGGCACGCATGTTGCGGACGGTCTTGATGGTTTCCATGATGGCCGTCATATCGGCTTCGATCTCATCGCTGATGCAGCCTGCATCGCCAGCCGGCCATTCGGTTTCCATGATGCTCTTGAGTGCTTCATCATGGGGTACCTTCTGCCAGATTTCTTCCGTGAGGAACGGCATGAACGGATGCAGCAGACGCAGCGTGCCTTCCAGAACATAACGCAGCACATAGAGGGCCGTATTGCGGGCCTGTGCATTTTCCTTGTCATAGAGGCGGGCCTTCGTGAGTTCGATATACCAGTCGCAGAATTCATTCCAGATGAATTCATAAAGCATGCGGGCGGCTTCACCGAGCTCGAACTTATCAAGGTTTTCCGTCACATCGCGCTGCGTGCGGGCATAGCGCGAGAGAATCCAGCGGTCAGCCAGCGTATAATCCTCTTCGCCCGGCTTGAAGTTCTTATCATAGCCTTCTTCGAGGTTCATGAGCATATAGCGGGAAGCGTTCCAGATCTTGTTGGCGAAGTTGCGGGCACTTTCCACACGTTCCCAGTAGAAGCGCATATCGTTGCCAGGCGTGTTGCCCGTGATCAGCATGAAGCGCAGCGTATCGGCACCATACTTTTCGATGACTTCCACGGGATCGATACCGTTGCCCAGGGACTTGCTCATCTTGCGGCCCTGGCTGTCGCGCACGAGGCCATGGATGAATACATGATGGAACGGGATGTCCTTGCCAAATTCCAGGCCCATCATGACCATGCGGGCTACCCAGAAGAAGATGATGTCATAGCCCGTCACGAGCGTTGCCGTCGGATAGAAGTGCTTGAGCTCCTCCGTCTCCTGCGGCCAGCCCATGGTTTCAAACGGCCAGAGGCCGGAGCTGAACCAGGTATCGAGTACGTCTTCGTCCTGATGGATATGCTTGCTATGGCAGTGCGGGCACTCCGTGAGGTCCGTGCGGGATACGCTGGTCTCACCGCAGTCATCGCAATACCAGGCTGGGATGCGATGTCCCCACCAGAGCTGGCGGGAAATGCACCAGTCGCGGATGTTTTCGAGCCACTGCAGGTAAATCTTGCTGAAGCGTTCCGGCACGAACTTGATGCGGCCGTCCTGCACAGCTTCCATAGCCGGTTTAGCCAAGCTTTCCATCTTGACGAACCACTGCTTGGAAACCAGCGGTTCAATCGTGCTATGGCAGCGGGAGCAATGGCCTACGGCATGTTCATGGTCTTCCACAGAAACCAGCACGCCGAGTTCTTCAAGTTCCTTGACGAGGGCCTTGCGGCATTCATAGCGGTCCATGCCATTGTATTTGCCAGCGCCTTCGCCCATCGTGCCGTCGTTGTTGATGACCTTGATCTGTTCGAGGTTGTGGCGCAGGCCCATCTCAAAGTCATTAGGATCGTGTGCCGGCGTAACCTTTACAGCACCCGTACCGAATTCCTTGTCGACGTATTCATCGGCAAACAGCGGAATGCGGCGGTTGACGATCGGCAGGATCAGGGTCTTACCCACGATGTCCTTATAGCGTTCATCTTCCGGATGCACGGCTACGCCCGTATCACCAAACATGGTTTCGGGACGAGTGGTGGCGATTTCCACATAGCGATCCTCGCCCTCTACCTGATAGCGCAGGTGCCAGAGATGGCCGGCTTCATTCTCATGTTCCACTTCGATATCGGAAATAGCCGTATTGCAATGCGGGCACCAGTTGGTGATGCGCGTACCCTGATAGATCAGGCCTTTTTCATAGAGGCTTACGAACACCTCGCGCACAGCAGCCGAGCAGCCTTCGTCCATCGTGAAGCGCTGACGATCCCAGTCACAGGAGGAACCCAAAGAGCGCAGCTGGGACATGATGCGGTTGCCATACTGTTCCTTCCAATCCCAGACGCGTTCCAGGAACTTCTCGCGGCCCAGGTCATAGCGCGTCTTGCCCTCTTCACGCAGGGCGGCTTCCACTTTGGCCTGCGTGGCGATGCCGGCATGGTCGCAGCCCGGCACCCAAACGGCATTATAGCCCTGCATGCGGCGGAAACGGATCAGGATATCCTGCAGCGTGTTGTCCAATGCATGGCCCATATGGAGCTGCCCCGTGACGTTTGGCGGCGGGATTACCATGCTGTACGGCTTCTTGCTCTTATCGACCTCTGCATGGAAGAGTTTGTTATCCTCCCAGAACTTATACCATTTCTTTTCAAACGACTGCGGATCATAAACTTTCGGAATGTTGTTTTCCTGTTCCAAAACTTCGCTCATCTTTATCCTCCTTCAAAATAAAAAGCGCTTCCGCCCCAAAGGACGAAAGCGCATACTTTCGTGGTACCACCAATGTTCCTGGTCGGTCAGATGACCGGTCAGCTCAAAGCCTTAACGCGGCGAACGTCCAAACCTACTGTCTTTCAGTCTGGAAGCTCAAAAGCGACCTTCACGCCCGCTGCCCGAAAACTTACACCAACCGTTTTCTCTCTATGCCGCAGCTAAGACCTTACTCCTCTTTCTCATTGCCTTGCTATTCACTTGATACGGCGTTAATTTTACCACAAAATCAAGCACATGGCAATGGAAACACTGGTAAATATCCCGTAAAATCAATCAGCCCAGGATAACCAGGGATTCATGAGCCTTAACGCTCTGGCCGGCAGCCACGTTGAAGGTCTTGACGACACCGTCAGCGTCAGCTGCGATTTCGTTCTGCATCTTCATAGCTTCGAGGATCAGCAGCGTTTCGCCAGCTTTTACAGCCTGGCCTTCGCTGGCTACGAGCTTCACGATCTTGCCCGGCATCGGAGCATCGATGGAGTGCTCACCAGCGCCAGCAGCAACAGCAGCCTTAGCCGGTGCAGCGGGAGCTGCAGGAGCAGCCGGAGCCGGAGCGGCTTTCGGTGCAGCCGGTGCAGCTTTCGGAGCTGCAACAGCGGATTTTACTTCTTCAACTTCGACTTCATAAGCCGTACCATTAACCGTGATATTGAACTTTTTCATTCGTTATTCCCCCATAGTAGATTTGCGTGGCAAAGGATCAGAAAGGACGAGCCAGCCCGCCGCGGGCGGACAGTGCCCAGACATCGCTGCGCTTGATGCGCACAGCTACGACCTTGTTGCCCATCATCATCTGTACAGCAGCCGTGATTGCGGCTACAACTTCTGGCGAAGCGCCATTTGCTTCAGTTTTCATGGTAAAAGACCTCCGAAAAATACAGCTTAGAGCGGAATGCACCCGTGTTTCTTAGCCGGGCCAACTTCGCGCTTGCTGGCAAGAGCATTCAGGGCCGTGATGATGTAAGGACGGGTTTCCTTCGGCTCGATGACCATATCCACGTAACCGCGTTCAGCAGCTACATACGGCGTAGCGAAGTTCTCCACGTATTCTGCCGTCTTGGCATCCTTGTCCGGATCCTTGCGGAAGATGATGTTGGCTGCACCAGCCGGGCCCATAACTGCGATTTCGGACGTCGGCCAAGCCATAACCTGGTCAGCGCCGAGTTCACGGCAGCACATAGCGATGTAGGAACCGCCATAAGCCTTACGCGTGATGACCGTAACCTTAGGAACGGTTGCTTCACTGTATGCATAGAGCATCTTCGCGCCATGACGGATGATGCCGTTGTATTCCTGATCGACACCCGGCAGGAAGCCCGGTACGTCAACGAGGTTGACCAGAGGAATGTTGAAGGCATCGCAGAAGCGGATGAAGCGGGCAGATTTATCGGATGCATCCACATCGAGGCAGCCAGCCATTACGCTCGGCTGGTTGGCGATGATACCAACGCTGCGGCCATCGAAACGGGCGAAGCAGCAGATGATGTTGGTAGCAAAGTGCTCATGCACTTCATAGAATTCGCCATTATCGACGATGGAACGGATGACGTCCTTCATGTCATAAGGAGCGTTTGGATTATCCGGGATAACCGTGTTCAGGCTTTCATCCTGACGGTCCGGATCGTCGCCGGTTTCCACAACCGGTGCATCCTCCATGTTGTTGGAGGGCAGGAAGGACAGCAGGTAACGGATCTGCTTGATGCAGTCGTCTTCGTCCTCTGCGGCAAAATGCGCCACACCGCTGCGGGTGTTGTGCGTCATAGCACCGCCGAGAGCTTCTGCCGTCACTTCTTCAGCCGTAACGGATTTGATAACCGCCGGGCCGGTGATAAACATCTGGCTGGTGTTCTTTACCATGTAAATAAAGTCCGTGATTGCCGGGCTATATACAGCACCGCCTGCGCAGGGGCCCATGATTACGGAAATCTGCGGAATCACGCCGGATGCTGCCGTGTTGCGGAAGAAAATACCGCCATAACCGGACAGGGCATCGACTGCTTCCTGAATGCGGGCACCGCCGGAATCGTTGATGCCGATGCAGGGAGCACCCATCTTCATGGCCAGATCCATTACCTTCCAAATCTTATGGGCATGCTTTTCACCCAGGGAACCACCTTCAACGGTGAAGTCCTGAGCATAAGCATAGACCAGACGGCCATCCACCGTGCCGTAACCGGTCACTACGCCTTCGCCCGGGAGCTCTTTCTTCTCCTGGCCGAAGTTGGTGCAACGATGTTTCATGAACATATCCAGTTCCACAAAGGTGCCCTCATCGAAGAGCTTAGCAATGCGCTCACGCGCCGTCTGCTTACCTTTGGCATGCTGCTTCTCAATGCGGGCCGCACCGCCGCCCTGCATGATATGTTCTTTCTTAGCATGCATTAATTCGATTTTCTCTTGAACAGTAGCCATTGTATACCTCCTATGACGGTTTTTTACACTACCGTGTCACAAAGTATATTATAGTCTATGTGGTCTATAAAATCCAGCTATTTTAGGTTAAATATTTTTTATTTAGCAGTTTTTTCTATTATTTTCCAGGCTTTCAGGCGACAAGCTTGAACAAAATGAACAGCACCAGACCGATGCTGGCCCCGACGATGGAACCATTCATGCGGATCCAAAGCAGATCCGGTTCCACCTTGTCGTAGACCAACCGATTCAGCTGCTCATCCGTAAGCCCAGAGAGCACCGAGCGCACAATCACGCCAATGAGCTGCTGAGCATGGAGAGCCGAGCGGGCAATGACATCAAAAAGGAACGAACTGATCACTTTACGCAGTTCCGCATCCTCTTCCATCAGCTGCAAGGTCTTCTGATATTCCAGGCTGATGAGTTCTTCCAGCCGGGAACGCAACGCCGGCATATGCTCAGCCAGCGGATCTACGTCCATGGCCTTATCCTGCAGGAAGTGTTCCCGCAGGTTGGTAAAAATCTGTTCCAAAGCCGGCTCCAAAGGCAGGTCCCGCAGCAGGCTGTCTTTCAGTTCATGCACCAGCTGGTGGAACTCCGGCTCATGATTGAGTTCGGCGGATTTTTCATAGAACAGCCCCAATAGCGATTGCTGCAGCGGCGAATCCTCTGTGCCCAGCTCCTCCAGCATCGCCAGGATCTGCTTCTGCATAAGCTGCGCCGCTTCCCCATAGTTCACGAGGTCCACGGCCTGCAACGCAAAGGAAGCCAGTTTGGCCCATGGGTTATCATTGATCTTTTCGGCTTCATAATCTTCCAGCATCTGCTGCAGATTCTGCCGCATCTCTTCCGTGGCTGCCTGCTTATGCCAATATTGCGCCAGCCGCTTGACAAAGGCCTTGTCCTTGCCGGTCTGCTGCAGCCAGCTGCCCCAAAGCGCGAAGAAATCCTCCGGCTCGATGGCATTTAGTGCGTCCCTGGCCTTGGCCGCCAGCACGCTTGAATGTTTCCCCGCCTCCTGCGTGAGCAGGAAATCCCGCAGATAGTTCACGAGCTGCATGACGAGCCGGCTTTCCGTGGCCGGTTCGCGCAGCCAGCCCATCAGCATGGGCATGATATGCAATCGCTCCAGATGATGGAAAATCTTGCGCTTGGAGAAAAATTCCTTCTGCACCAGGGTGACCGAAGCCTGGATGAACGCATCCCGGCGCCGGGGCAGGATGGCGGTATGATAGGGAAAGCCTAATGGCTTGCGGAATAGTGCCGTCACAGCAAACCAGTCGGCGATACCGCCCACCAGTGCCGCTTCACTGGCAAAGAGGAACGCGGCCGCCAACACGCTGTCCCGATACTGCAGATGCAGCGCCAGAGCGGTCAGGAAACAGACAAGCACCAGCAGCAAGGTCTTGTCCGCCTTGTTCATGCCTCTGTTCATCAGCCCCACATCCTTTCTGCCACGGCAATGAGGATATACAGGCCCATGCCTGCCAAAGCCCCCACGATCGATCCATTGATGCGGATCATCTGCAGGTCATCCTGCACCTTGTCTTCCACGAATTCCACCAATTCATCATCGGAGAACTCATTGAGACGCTCCCGGATGATTCCCGGAATCAGGGCATGATGCTTGCTGAGTTCAGAGCGCAGGAAATCCTTCAGCATCTGATCGAATTTTGCCTGCCAGGCCGCGGACCTGATGTATTCGTCAATACGTTCATCCGTATAGGCATTGACCTGTTCCAGCCAGAATGGATTATCCCCTTTGAGATTGGCTTCCATCCAGCGGGCCAGATAATCAGTCAGGTCGATATGCTCCAGCAGCTGCTCCTTGCGGTCCAGCAGGATATCCTTGAGACGCTCATCCTGACTCAGGCTGATCAACATGGCCATCAGCCCGGATTTGAGCAGTTCATGGTCCTGACCGCTGCGCCAAAGGGCCAGCTTCTCCTTCATGCGCTCCACCAGCAGGGAAAGTATCTTCTCATCGCTAAGCCCTAAAGACGCGATGATCAGTGCCCGCCCCGCCGAATCCTTCTCATAGTTTTCCCGCAGCATGCGGATATGCGCGAGGATTGCATTCTGCAAAGCCGGCGACAGGATGATCTGTTCCCCCACCAGCAGCATGCTCCCCAGCAGCCGTTCGCTGTGCTTGTTCATGGCCAGCAGCCGCAGGACTTCCGGCAGGATATTCTCCAACGGGAAACTGCTGATGCCCTGCTTGATTGCCGGCATGAGCTCCTGCGCAATGCGCTGGGAATCCAGCCCATTGACGGCTTTCAAGAGCACCGTGTTCACCACTTCATGCACTTTCTCCCGCCCGCCCCGGTGGAGGAAATATTCCGCCAACAAGGTCCCGGTGTTCTGTTTTTCCACGACCTGCATGATATTATCGGTACTCAGCAGGTCCTCACTGGCGAAGGTCACCAGCGCATCCATAATGCGGGCGCGGTTGCGCCGCAGGATATCCGTGCGGTAGGAAATTCCCAGCGGCCTATGAAAAATGGCGGTCACGGCAAACCAATCTGCCAGACCGCCAATCGTCGCCGCCAAAAATCCATGATGTACCATGGCTGCGGGGAACGTCCCCGTCAGCCCCATGGTCCCCAGAAAACCTGCCGCACTGATACCTAAGGCCAGATTGGCTTTATTTTTTTTCTGCAAGAGTCACACCTCAGATCCATCAGCTGCTCAATAGCTCAGAAACTCTTGGTAAGTTCCGTCAAATAATCCTTAAAAGCAACGCCCAGATCTTCACGGCGCAGGGCAAATTCCACCGTAGCCTTCAGGAAGCCCAGCTTATCGCCTACATCATAGCGCTTGCCCTCAAAGTCATAAGCATAGACCGCATCCTGACGGGCCAGCACCTTCAAGGCATCCGTCAGCTGGATTTCCCCGCCTTTGCCTGGCTTCGTTTCAGCCAGGATATCAAAGATCTGCGGCTTGATGATATAACGGCCAAGCACTGCCATACGGCTGGGCGCCTCTTCCCTTGCCGGTTTTTCCACCATGTCCGATACGCGCATCAGGCGGTCGTTATCCGTCTGCGTTCCGGCTACGATACCGTAGGCCGATACCTTTTCCTCGGGCACGTTCTGGCAGCCCAGCACGGAACCGCCCGTAGCCTCATAGATATCAATGAGCTGCGCGAGCGCCGGCTTCTGCGGGTTATAGACCACATCATCCCCCAAGAGCACCGCGAACGGCTCGTTCTCCATAAAGGAGCGAGCGCAGAGGATTGCATCGCCCAGGCCGCGCATATAGCGCTGGCGGATGTAATGGACGTTGATATCCGCTGTTTCCAGTACCATCTGCAGAAGATCATCCTTGCCCTTCTTCTTCAGTTCCATCTCCAGCGCCGGCGCACTGTCGAAATGGTCTTCGATGGCGCGCTTGCCATGACCACTGATGATCAGGATATCCTCGATCCCGCTGGCCTTGGCCTCTTCCACGATGTACTGAATGGTCGGCTTATCCACGATTGGCAGCATTTCCTTCGGTGTCGCCTTGGTGGCAGGCAGGAATCTCGTCCCAAATCCAGCCGCCGGAATCACTGCTTTTCTGATTTTCTGCATAAAAAAATCCCCTAACTATAATTTATTTTCCCATTGATATATTATACACAAAAATTCTATTTCTGCCAATTCAACGGAACACCGTCCAGAGGACCAACAGGACTGCCAGCAGTAACTTCCCGCTTACTGCTGCCATAGTGACGTAATTCCAGACCGACTTCACATCGTCAAAGCTTTCCGTCAGGATAGCCGCTACATCCGCATCTTCCGCCTTCAGCTCCCGATAACGGTAGATATTGCGTCCCACATCGACCAGCAGGGCTGCAATTGCCAGAAAAAATATCCCCAGCTGCCAGGGGCGCAGCTGCACATATTGATAGGTCAGGAAAAAGCCCACGCAGTCAAAGACGAGCAGCAGGACACCAATCCCCAGCATCATGCGGGTGATGGTTTCCCCGGAGAAGAAATTTCCCAGGGATTCGATCTCATCCCGCTTTTCCTTCTGTCTGGCATCATCGGCGTCCGCACCTAACCGCTCCATGATGATCTTCATGGAGGAGCCATTGCTCAGCAGCCAAAAGAATGCATAGCACTGTACCATCAACATTTTTCTTCCTCATACTCCAAGGCATTTTCTTCACAATAATCCCGGGCAACGCTCACAAAATATTCCTGCTTGAAACTGTCCCAGGCAGCTTTGAGCAGCAAGCGCTTGATCTGCTGCCGGAATTTCAGCTGGGCTCCGGTCTGCTGCAACACTTCCAATAGCCGCGCTTTGACTTCGTCCTTCTGCGCATTGGCAAAGCTCTCCATCAGGTTATGTTCCTCACTGTCCACCGCATTGGGCAGGGGAATGTAATGTTCCCAGTCATCCTCGATATCAAAGACATGATTGAGGAGCTCTTCCTCACCCAGATCATCCTGCATGATGATGACCTTGCCGCTGGCGATATCGATATAACCCTGATGCATATCCGACTGGGACAGCGCATGGGCCAGTTCCTGTAAATTCACTTTCATAGATTAAATCTTACCTCCGCTTACAATGTATATCTATTTTCTAACATTTATGCACAAAAAGCAAGGGGTTACTTTCCCTGCCGTATTTTCCGGATGGATTCCTGCTGGCTGGCAATATGCTCCAGCGCGGCTTTTATATTCCCCTCTTCGAGCAGGGCATACAGCATCCGGTAATGATGCCGCAGGTCATGGCGCAGTATCCGCGTACTCTCAATGCCCTGCTGGACGACATTCGTTTCGCGCTTCAGCGCCTCGAGCCGCAGGCGCATAAGCCTATTGGCCTGTTCCTGCCGCAGGCGCTCTTTTGCTTCGCGGATCAACAGCAGGTAAACCACAATCAGCTGCACGAAAGTGATCAATAAGGCAAGAAGAAGTTTCATTTGCCGCCCTCCCAATAGATAAAGAGCCGTACCCGTCCATTTTCCTGCGAAAAATCCACATAGCCATCGTATTTGAGCAGGAAGTTTTTCAGCGATAACGTGCCGATTCCATGACCGGCTTGTTTATGTTTCGTTTCCGGCAGGCCCTCTTCCGTAAGCTGCAGTTTCCGAGTGCAGGTATTGACGATTTCCAGTACGCACTGCCGGCCATTATGCTGCAGGATCAGGGACAACTCCGGCCGGGGGCAGCCCGCACAGGCCTGTATGGCATTTTCCAGCAGATTGGAGAGCAGCACGGCCAGATCGTTTTCATCGGTGGCCAATTCCTTGGGCAGGTTGACCTTCTGCCGAACCGCAATCCCCTGTTCATCCGCCCGC
Organism: Pseudoselenomonas ruminantium; assembly: GCF_900104055.1. GTDB lineage: Bacteria > Bacillota > Negativicutes > Selenomonadales > Selenomonadaceae > Selenomonas_A > Selenomonas_A ruminantium_C. The sequence goes on along the minus strand of NZ_FNJQ01000043.1, from coordinate 5,724 downwards.
CGCAGATACAGGGAGATTGCCGCATTGACAATCGGGGATCTGCAATAGGCACGAATGGACACCGTGCCCAACAGCTGCTCCTGACTCTCGATGAATGCCTTGGCCGCCGTCACATCTCCCCGGTTCAATAATGCCTGCAATCTTTCATAGACAGCCAGCAGATTGTCCTGCATACGCTCCGCCTGTGCCTTATGATCCTGCATCAGCTGCCGGTATTCTTCCAGATAGGAAATCTCCCGCTGCATGATTTCCCCATTGTGACGGTTGAGCGACCTGTCATAGAACTGCCCGGCAGCCTCGACGATATAGCGATAGGCAAAGACAAAGGCCATCGGCAGGCACAGGCGGGAAATACGCTCCGCCCAGCTATGCCAGAGCTGGGCATCGGCAATCAGCACGATATGACCGGACAGCATGAGAAAAGGCAGCAGGGCGATATAGATTCCCCAAGGCTTACGGGCCAAGAGAGCCGCATCCGGCAGGATATTTTTGAAGAAGCGCCACTCCACCGGCAGCAGCAGGGTAAACCAGATCAGATACAGGAACGGATGCACCAGGATAACCGTCGCTTCCGCTTCTTCCGCCATAAGCAGGGAGACGGCAATATTGCTCCAGTTATGCGTGATGAAACTCCAAAGTGCCACCATGCCCAACACGAAGATATGCGCCAGTTTTCGTCCGGGAAGAGCCCGCATGAAAATGACCATATAGGGAATCCAGCCCAGCATCAGCACCGTTTTATAAGCCACAATCACCAGGCCTGTCTGCCAGAAGATCCCCCAATAGATGAACAGACTCATCCCACTCCAGGTGATGAAATTCTGCCATAGGGGACGAATCTCTTCCGGCTTCATCTGTTCACGAAAAGCCAGGAAACGCAGGTAAGCGCCAGCCAATTGCACAAGCACAATGGCCGTGCAAAAAATCAGTACAAGCAGCGACAAGATTCTCCCCCCTTTCTCCGAATTTTTACAGCGGATTATTCAATGGTGCGCAACTAAATACATCACTTTTTGGAAAAACTCATCACTTTTTAAGAAACTATAGAAATCTTTCCTATTTTATGGTATTTTAAAAGCAAAGTGAATAGTAAATATTGACTGAAAATAACGCAAAAGAGGTGTTCACATGAAAATCGCCATTGTTGATGACAAAACATCGGATCTGCTGGCAGCAGAATCCCATCTGCTCCGCTATCTGCGGCAGACTCATCCGGGAATTATCGGCCGGCTGCGCATCGAGACTTTTTCCTCCGGCGAAGAGCTGCTTGAAAATTTTGAAATAGGCAGGTTCTCCCTGATTCTTCTCGATATCTACATGGGGACCATGACCGGGCTCGAAACCGCCGAGGCCATCCGTCAGCAGGACGAAAAAGTGCCCATCATCTTTTTGACCACCAGTTCCGAACATCTGCTGGAAGGCTACCGCGTCTTTGCCGCCGGTTACTTCATCAAACCGCTGGCCAACAACACCAACGAATTTGCCAGGACCTTCGAGCACATCCTGCCGGAACTCATGGCGCAGGAAAAAGATATCAGCATTCCGGTAGCGGGCGAGAATGTGGATATTCCCTTCCGCAATATCGTCTATGTGGATATCAACGACCAGCACACCCTGCGGCTGCATCTGGCCGAGACGGATGTGGATACCCTGATGCCCTATGCCAACTGCTCCGAGATTCTCCTGCAGGACAATCGCTTCCTCGAATGTCATCACCGCATCATCCTCAATATGGATTATGTGAGCCTGATGGACAAGGAAGAATTCATCCTCAAGGACGGTTCCAAGATTCCAATCAGCCAGCGGCGCAAACGCGATGCCAAGGTCAGCTATATGAGTTATCTGGCCCATCGCTAGGAGGTGACCAGCCACGAAACGCATCCATGTTGCTTATACCTTATCGGATACAAAGAATACATATAGTAAATTTCTCGGTGCCTCCCTGAATTCCCTGCTGCTGCACACAAAATCACCAGTAACAATCCATCTGTTGCACGATGGCAGCATCAGTGAAACCAACCGCGAAAAGTTCCGGCAACTGACAGCTGCCTTCAGGGCTGAACTTCACTTCTACGATATCCCGGCGGAACATGCTGAGCTGCTGGCCCGCGGGCGGGAGATTTTCGCTGCGGGCCTGGCCTCCCAGCGTTTCACGAGCGTCAATATGTACCGCCTGCTGCTGGCACAAGTCCTGCCGGACAGTGTCACGCGTGTCATCTATCTGGACGCTGACACCATTGTCAATTTGGATATCGCTTCACTCTGGCAGGAGGATTTAGGCCGCTTTCCACTTGGGGCGGTGCCGGATCTGTCAGTGGCAGAACATTTTGGTCAGGCAGATAAGGCCCGCGCCAGTTCTTCCTTCCTCTACGAAAAATGCGGCGCCACCAAGGAAACGGTTTTCAATTCGGGCATCCTGCTGCTGGATCTGGAGCAGCTGCGCTCACGAAACCTGTTTCTGGATGGACTGGCGTTCCTTGCCCAATACGAGGATGACTTTGACTCCTATGACAATGACATACTCATTGCCTTCTATGGCGACAACTATCAGCATCTGCCCTGGCAGTACAGCATCCATACGAAATGGGCCCGCGCATTTGACCGGTCAAATGTCAGAACGCTTCCCCCCGGCATCTACCACTATCGGGGGCGGGATTACGGACTTGACCTGTCAGATTGCTATAACCGGCTGTTCCTGACCAATCTGCGGCAGACGCCCTGGTGGCAGGAAGACATCATCAGCAAAAGCTATCAGCTCACAAGAGAAATAGCCCTGACCAACATCCAAAACCGCCTGCGGCAGATCCGGCAGATTGAAAACACCTGCCGCCGCAAAAAGCGCGTCTTTATGGGGCTGGCCGGGGATGAAGCAAGGCTGCGTCAGGACTTTGAGCTGACGCCGGAGGAGCATTTCATTGCGCTGGCCCCCGGCGGCCAGCTGCCGCTCCCTTATGATCCACGTACCCATATCTACCTTATCTTCTGGTCAAACTATGGAGAGGTCAAGGCTCTGCTCGAAAAAGCAGGCCTGCAGGAATACGAAGACTTCGCCGACGGCACCCGGCTGATGCCGGAGCAGTCCGGCGATATCTTCCCCACGGAATTGACGGTACTCTGGCAAATCTAGTCAGATTACATATAAAGGATTAAGCGGGGCTCTGCCCCTGCCGAAAGGATGGTAAATCATGAGTAAGAGAAAACATCAGCGCCTGTTATTGGCTGTGCAAGCGGGATTACTGGCCGCCAGCATCGGGCTCTATCAGCCGGCAGTTGAAGCGGTAAGCAATGTAACGCATACACTGCCCGACGGCGGTATCAGCACTACTGCTGAATTTGCAAAACCTGCTGTTGACCGCCTGGAAATAACCGGTCACGCTAACAACAATGTCATCGCCTGGGATTCTTTTAACGTCGGTCAATATGATACAGTAAAATTCACCAATGACAAAAACTATCTTAATTACGTTGCTGGCACGGATCGTTCCTTTATCGACGGCACGATTTCCGGCGGCGGCAAAGTCTATATCATCAACCCGCATGGCGTAATCTTCGGTGAGCATGCCGTGATTCAAAATGTCGGCAGCCTCTATGCCTCCACCCGGAATCTGACTGAAGCGGATTTCACAGCATTCAAGGAAGGTGGCAGTCTGGCGAATACCGCTACTCTCGGCGGAGATATTGTCAACCGCGCAAACCTCAGTGATATGAATATCACGCTGGAAGGCGATACTATCACCTTCAGCCATTCTGTCCTGAACGACACTGCCGCCACGGTTGGCGGCGGGGCAAATTATACAGTCAATTCAGGTGCCGAAGTACATGTAGGCTACAGTGGGGATACTGTACCTGCCTCTGTTGCTAATTTATCTAATGGTAATGTAGGTTACTACAAGCTGACCAATGACCTGAGCACGTTGTCATCTGGCAGACAATATATGCTAAGCGGCGATGTTACTTCAAATTCATCCATCGCTGCAACGGAAATTCACCTCGATGGCGCAGGCTATCAGATCACGCTGAATGGTGCTCCCTTATTCAACAGCATTGAAAACAGCGGTATTTACAATCTTAACCTGGCAGGTTCTGTGTCAGCCACCAATGCTATCTATACCGGCGCCTTGGCCAATCAGATCTCAAGTTCTACGATTACCAGCGTAACAAACAATGCATCCGTAGCCGGCACATACACTAATGCAATCAACAGTTCTGATGCGAGTGATGGCATCTATATTGGTGGCATTGCAGGCTTTATCGATGAGCCTACCAAAATCAAAAACGTCAGCAATCAAGGCGACGTATCCTCAACTAACGGAACTGCTTATACCACATATATCGGCGGTATTGCCGGCCTGCTTACCGGTTCTCCTGCTACCAATTCTACAGATTCTGCAGTTATAAGTGAATCACCGAGAGTCACTAGTGTCTATAACACCAGTGAAATAAAGGAAAACGGCACAGCTACAAACTCTTACGCCGGCGGTATTGCTGGTGTAGTGGAGATTTCCTCTGTGTATGAAAATAGCGCCTATATTGACTTTGTTGTGGCCATCGATAAGAGTTACAACACCGGTGACGTAACTGCCAAAAACAGCGGCGGTCTTATCGGCCTTTCCCGTTCTAATAAACAACACACTGATACTAACAGCAAAAACCAAATGTCCAATTCCTATAACACCGGTACAATAAGTGGCACCACCATTGGACTTGCCTCCTCTGATAGCCTCATAAAATTCACCAATTCCTATGATAAGGTGGCCAATACATATTATAAAGAAGCCAATACAGCTCCGGTTACTGCGGATAATATTACCGATGGCGGCGCTTGGCGCGTGTATAATAACCAGCCTGTCCTCACAGCCTTCCTGCAGAGGCTCGAATTGGATGATGCCACCTATACCTATGATGGACAGTCCCATTCCCTCTTCACCACCTATGGCCCAACCGCACATTTAAAGGGATACACCACGATCGTTTCTGCCACGAATTACACCAAAGAGCCTCTTACGCAATCTTTGCTTTACTCCGACCAGCACGGCTACAACCTCACCAACACCACGCCTAAGCTGACCATCAAACAGGCCGACCTGACCTTCACCGCCAACGAGGCCTCCAAGACCTACGACGGCACAAAGGACGTTATCGGTGACAACACCTATACTCATACTGACCTTGTCAATGGCGAATACATCAGCGTTGAGCCCACGGTTGCTTACGATAGTGCCAATGTCAATGACAAGTCCAAGGGTGAATATAGAACCGTTGATTTCATCACTTATGCCACTATTCTCAACAACAATGGCGAAGACACCACCAAGAACTACAACATCCTATACAAGCCTAATAAGCAAAGTGAAATAAAACAGGCCGACCTAACCTTTACCGCCAACGAGGCCTCCAAGACCTACGACGGCACAAAGGACGTTATCGGTGACAATACCTATACTCATACTGCCCTTGTCAATGACGAATACATCAGTGTTGACCCCACGGTTGCTTACGATAATGCCAATGTCAATGACAAGTCCAAGGGTGAATATAGAACCGTTGATTTCACCAAATATGCTACTATTCTCAACAAACAGGGCGAAGACACCACCCAAAACTACAACATCACATACAAGCCTAATGAGCAAAGTGAAATAAAACAGGCCAACCTGACCTTTACCGCTAACGAGGCCTCCAAGACCTACGACGGCACAAAGGACGTTATCGGTGACAATACCT
>NZ_FNJQ01000003.1 GCF_900104055.1 Pseudoselenomonas ruminantium | reverse complement strand
GTCTGACAACTGGGATGTAATAACGCCGATCTTCAAGTTCTCAACAGACGTCCGTACAGCGTTTTACACGACCAACGCCATTGAGAGCCTGAACTCCTCATATCGCCGTCTGAACAGCCAGAGAAGTGTTTTCCCCAGTCAGCAGGCCCTGTTAAAGGCCTTGTATCTGGCAACGTTTGAGGCTACCAAGAAATGGTCTATGCCCATTCGGAACTGGGGCAAGGTCAGAGGCGAGCTGACGATTATGTATCCTGATAGATTGTAAAAATTTTGATGCGGCTCTTTAAGCAATTCATAGAAGACCTATTTACAGACTTTTATTCACACCCTCCTAAATGACGATGCCACCGGACGGTTTATTCTTACCAGCAGGCACGAATATATGCCTCCCGGTGCCCAATATGGTTACCAGCGCAAGTTTGCCATGGATCTTCGTCTCCAGCTGTTCTGGGATCAAAACGCCAGATGGTTCGGTATCCGCAGACTCTGATAAGGATGTGATGACATGAACAAAATGCTTATGAAGCTCACCTGCTTGCTTATGGCTTTATTTTTTTCAACAGCCGCATATGTATCAGCTGAACAAGCCCCAGCAAACTATACGGTCTGGGACAGGATGCCCGCTGAAGCTGCAGTCAACGTAAAACTGAAAGTCCAAAACGCTGTAACCCTTTATACGGCCCCGAATAGTGGAAAAGTAAGCAGTACTATTTCCTCCGGTGAGATTGTCAAACGCATTTCCTGTGTGGTCTATACTCATCCCAGCCGCCATGCGGTCAAAGTACTGAAAACCACCAAAGCCTATAAATATGAACACTCCTCCAGCCCTGAGTTCATAACACTGTATCCCGGTACAATAGTTTATCTGCTCCAGTATACTGGCGAAGGAACATATCTGGCTCTATGGAACGGTCAGCTGTTATGGTGGCTGGAAGGTTATAATATCTCAGGATTCACCAATGCCAATCCCAGCTCTCCGTGGGGAGTTTATCTAGGCGAAGCGACCGATGCTTCTCTGGGTATTGATTTCTGGATGTGCCTCAGAAAGGCAGATGGAACCGTTGGTTGGGCTCATCCTAAAGATTATCCATCAGGCACATTTAATCAATATTGGAAATAACGAAAAAGAAGGACTTAGCACACGTTAAGCCCTTCTTTTTTTCGTCGTTAGATTCCTCCGGAAGATTGATATACTTCTCTGCTTAATAAGTCTGCGCAGGACACGCGTCCATTTTCCAAGAAACTTCCGGTATCCATAAGCACAAGCCTGCCATTTTGCAGCCACTGAGGCACTGCCTTATACCCCAAAGCCTGCAGAACTATCGTCTGCGCCCCTTGATGGAGCTGCGGATGCATTGCCAAGCTTCGATTCCACAGCAATGTTTTCGTCTCCTGCTCAGCTAGTGGCACTTCCGGATCACAATCCGCATGCATGAACCAATAGGCCTTGCCATTTACTTCCACTTCTGCATATAGCGGCATTTGCTCTATCAGCTTCAACCAGTTATCAGTCAGAGCTTCTCCTCTGCCTGTCTTTTTGATTTCCGAATTGGTTACAGCGCCGCCATTATTGAGCCAAAGGGCCTTAGACGAGCCAAACAGGAACGCCAACAGATTGCCAGACTCCTCCTTATCCTTCATGGCCTTATAAAACATCTGCTCATGGTTACCACGCAAAAATATCATATGCTTTTGTCCAAAGATTCCATCACAGGCACGGCTCACCTCTATCAAGATAATCCCCTAGAAACACCAGTAAATCCTTGTCCTGATTAAAGGCAGCCTTTTTATATGTCATCATAAATTTATCCCACTCGCCATGAATATCGCCACAAACCAAGATTCTATCAAAATTTTCCATAGATGCCACTTCTCCCACAGATTACTTTGCATCTAAAAGGGCTGCGAAAGCTCCATACAAATTTCACAGCCCTTCAACTTACTCTGGCAACGTCTCTAGCATCTTTGTTTCCGTACCATCCTGATACTTTATGGACATTACTGTAGCTTCATATTTATAGCCTTGTCCTCTGGATTTTATCAGCTCATCATCCATAAACATGTTCAGATCTTTACTCAGATTCATCTTACTCTTGCCGGAAGCCACTCCGTCAACTGCATAAGTATATTTCACCACTGAGCTATCCCCCTTGGGATTTGTCACGGTAATTTCTCCGCTTATGCTGTTTACCGGCTTAGCTGCGCTTAACTCTAAATCACTGCTAAGCTGGAGCCGATGGGAAAAGCCATAACTATCCTTCTGTTGCACCTGCCCAGAAATCGCACCAATTTTAACAGCAGCATCCAGTTCTTCCTTTATTGGCCTATTGAGTTCAGCCAGCTTCGCCTCTTCTGCCTCTATTACAGCCTGCATAAAATCCTTCAGGTTGGATATACGCTTGATTTTCCATGTTCCATCTTCCAAACGGCTCATGCTTAATTTAAGCTCAAATTCCTTGCCCAGCTTTTCATTCTTGATTCCTAAGGTTACTGTTGCGATGTCACCATCTACATCAGATGATTTTACACCGGTAAAGTTCACATCTTTTGCGTGAGTTTTCTCCAAGAGGTTATCTGCCGCCTGTTCGCCGACTTTATCTTTGTCACCGTTCTTGCCCGCATCTGCCTTAGGCTTATCTACCTCACCCTTTTCTACATACTCCTTAACCGCGCTTTCAATGGCTCCAGTAACTGCTGGTTTCAGCATTTGGGCAAATCCGGCAGCCAGTGTCTTGGTGCCGCTGTCCATCGTCTTATCTTTTTCCATTGCCACATCAATCAAATCGTCAAAGGCCGATTCGGACATCCCCTTCACATCTACGCGCTGGGAAAACTTATCCCAATTATGCTCCTTAACAGACTCCTGAATGAGTTTCAACGAGTATTCTGGTGACCGCTTGTAATACATATAGCCACCCACTCCTGCCGCTAACAGCAGAAGTACGACTAACACCGCTGTGATTTTTTTGTTCATCGAATCCATCACCTTTCCTAACAACATTATTTCTTCATAATCGCTGTCACTATCATTTCTGCCGCAGCGTCTTCCGCCTCTTCCATGGCCTTTTTATAGCCACGGATATCACCAAGTTCTGCCCCGGCACTAAGGCCCACACCATAGCCATCTGCATGAACACCATCCACATACGCCCGAAGTGCGGCTACAACTTTCTCCTGCTTTTTCTCGGGCACATTGTACTGCCCGAACAGCTCCTCCAGCAAATCTTCTGCCTCAGCCATTGCTTTGCCTGTCTGTTCCGTTAAGCCTTCGCGTAGCGTCGTCTTGATACCTACCTTATCCATAATTCCTCCAATATATCTATCTTCTTTATAGTCTTTCTGTATAACTGCAGAATATTCCTTCCCATATTCTTTAAAGTTTCCTCTACAAGTATATAAGCATTCCTGTCATCCATTATCCAACAAGCAGGCAGCTCACAGAGAGAAGATAAATATGTCTGCAAGAACATTTTCTGACAAATTTAGGAGGAATTACCATGGAGAAAGACTTACATTCTGAATCAGACGCCGCTCTGCTTGCTACCCTGTTGGACATCCCAGCCAAAAATCTTTCCTGTAAAAAAATCTCCGCTATTTTATCCGCGCCCTTATCCATAAAGGGTGTCGGGGTAAAAAAAGCCTCAAAACTCTACGCCTTAAAGGAAGTTGTCCGCAGAATCATGGAAGAACAGCCCATCCCAAACCCTATTCTTCAATCTCCCAAAGATGTAGCAAATTACTTTATCCCTTTACTTATACACGAAAGCAAGGAACATTTCATGATCGCCATGTTAAGCACTAAGCACCACCTCATTGCCGCCCCCACTATTTCCATTGGTTCCTTATCGGCAACTATCGTTCAACCACGGGAAGTCTTCATGGAAGCGCTAAGATATCCCTGCGCTTCTATCATCCTTGTTCACAACCATCCCAGTGGAGATCCTGAACCCAGCAGAGAAGATATTTCTGTTACCCTTACCCGTAAACTCGTCAAATCCGGCAAGATATTGGATATTCCTGTATTAGATCATGTTATCATTGGCCAAAATAGATTCTGCAGTATGAAAATGCGGGGATATATCAGGTAGGGCAAGTTTTCTGACCGATGTTAATTATTAACATCGGCAAACAGAAAAAGAGCCTTACCGGATCTATCCAGTCAGACTCTTTCCTCATTTATCCAATCACTTCTTCGGCGTGATTGCCAGCACCCGGACAGGCAATCCAGTAGCCTGCTCGATATTAGGCCAGGCAGCGAACAACAATGATCCTACCGGTGCCACTTTATCCAGATTGTTCAAGACTTCAATCTGCAGCTTTCCCCTACTCAACACATAACGCTCGCAGGCTAAGTCACCAGCAGCGGCAGCTACTGCACTGGCATCCGTATCCAATGTTTCATGGCCATTGGCTGCCGCATTGCGCACCTCATATATATACTTCAATGCTTCCAGCGACCAGCCGGGAGCATTTTCATTGCCGTCTCCATCAAACCCCGACAATTTATCCATATCCGGCCAATTGGATGCCCAACCGGCATAGAGCGCCACAAAGGCGCCATCCGGGATATCGCCATATTTTGCCTCAAACGCCTTGATGTCATCTACCGTAACAGCATAATGCACATCCTCGCGCACTTTATCGCTGATGTCTATCACCACCAAGGGATACAGCATATGTTTGACACCAAACTTTTCAGAAAGCGGGGCATCCTTCACGAAATGTCCGGGAAAATCAATGTGCGTGCCAAACTGTCCCGGGAACTTGAAGGTTTGGATCAGGCATTCAAGCATAGGATTGCCCCAGTCAAACACGGTCTTCGACAGCTCCACCGAGCCATCTGGTATACCAGCCCAATAGGGACTGTCATTGTTCAGCGAATGACTCAAATCTACCCATTCATATTTCTCTGACTGCAACTCATTGATAAGGTTCCATAACTGATGACTCATAGAAGCACCTCCATAATCTATCACATATCCGATTGATAGGTAATATAATACATTTCGAGGCTAATGTCAACACCTTTATATGTTTTTTGCTTTCTTTACCTTTATTTTTGTAGCATATGTACACCGGTATAATACATTATCTTTTTCTAGCATTTTCCTTCTCTGTGGTTACAACAATTACCGTATCGTCATCATCAATTTCTGCTCCGCAGCGATGGCAGCATACATATTCTGTACCGTCAGCTAGCTTTCGCTTTCCCTGACATTTCGTGCAAAAATCGGTATTGCACCTCTTGCAGTGCAATATTTCACTAAAATCTCGCCTTCCGCACCGGGGACAGCCATCGTAATATTTAGCCATAGTAACATCCCCCTCTTATTCAACGATGTTAATAATTAACAACATTCCCATAATCTCGTTATGGCTTTAGAACATTTTATCCACAATCTTCTACATAACTGCTGGATATTCCTTCACAAATCATTACAGACCATTACACTGCGGCAGGCAACCTGCCGCAGCAAACAAGCCCCAGCCTAAGGAAGACACCAAGGAAACGAAAAAATCCAAGAACAAAAAATCTGCCTGATTTACTGCCATGACTTAGGGGCTGGCCACGGCCAGCCCGCATCTATGGAGGAACACACAATGGATAAAGATTTACAATATGAGTCTAATGCTTCCCTGCTTTCGTCCCTGCTCAACATCCCCGCCGATGAACTTGCCTGCCAAAACATGTCTGACATCCTTGAAGCTCCTTTATCCATAAAAGGAATTGGCAACAAGAAAGCAGACAAACTCTATGTCGTAAAAGAAGTTGTACGCCGTATTATGGAGGAACGGCCCAGCGATGCCCCCGTAATCATAACCACCCCAGCGGTGATCCAACTCCCAGCAGGGAAGATATTGCCGTTACAGAAAGGCTGGTCAAGGCAGGCAAAATCCTGGACATCCCCATTTTAGACCATATCATCATAGGCCAGCATAAATATGTAAGCATGAAGGAAAAAGACCTCATGCAATAATAGATTAGTACCTAAAAAGGACAGGCCGAAAATGCCTGCCCTTGCCGCTTCCGCCAGCGCATTACAAAAACCATTACAAAAATATTACAAACCTCTGGACATTACACCCGCAAAAGAGATTACATACACATTACCAGCATTTCTTTAACTGCAGGTCAAATGGCACCAATTCATACGGATTCTCCTCAGATGCCAACAGCCTCTGATAAGCCTCCTTGCGCTGCGTTAAGGTCTCATCTTTGCCCATATAAGTTGCACAGGCTTCCAGATATTGCCCTGCCAACTCCTCCCAACTGCCGACCACTTCCTGCAGCTTCTGTCCTGCTGCCAGAGCGCAGTTCAAGGCTTCTTTAAGTGTCAGGTATTCTGCCACATAGCCAAATCCTGCATTCTGAATAATTCGCAGATACTGCCAGACTTTCGCAACCTTTGGGTATTCCGGCGTGACGCTTTCCATCATATCCTGAATGGTCATGATAAGATCCTGACGGGAGAAAATCTCCCAGTCACTGGCAAACATATACTGAGTTGTTTGCCGCTTCAGTAATGCTCCTTTGGGATCCCCACCAAATTCTTTGATATCCGCACCACCAGTTTCCCTGTTAATTGCACAAGCAGCACAAATCCAGTTACGGAAATTCGGCTCTACATCCTGCCAGCTCATTTCATCATCCGGTAAAACTTCTCTTGGAGCTATCTTTTTCATCGCCTCACCTTCAAATATCCGATACCCCAATAAAACTATACAATCAAAGAAAAACCTCTTTATTTTCACTGCCATTCCTCCTCAGCAATCTGCATCCTCACCTGCGTAAAGAAGTCTTACCAACACTTTGTCCGGCTTCTCAAAGATAATACTTATAGGTAGATCATCACTCTATCCCTTATTTTTTTACCAAGACCGCTTCAGTTCCAAATCAAAGGGTACATCATTATAGATGCTGTTTTCATTTGTCTGGAGCTCCAGAAAAGCATCTGCCCTGAGTTTGTAGTCATCACCACTCCCCAAATAATCCCTATAGGAACGAAGATATGCTCTGCCTAAGCCATCCCAGCTCCGAGTCACTATCTGCAACCGTTGACCAGTAGCAAGGGCTACATTCAACGCTTCACGCAAGGTCAGGAATCCCGCCAAATACCCAAAGCCCGCATTCTGGAGCGTACGCAATAGCTGCCAAAGTATCTTCTGACCTGCCATGTCCTGAATGGTTTCAATCAGTTCTCCTCTGGATTCTATTTCCCATGAGCCACGCAAAATCTGTCTGCCTAATTCCCTGCCCAAAGGATCATCCGGTGATGCGCCACCAAACTCATTGATATCCCATCCATTTGCCAACCGGTTGATAGCGCAGGCTGCGCAAATCCACCTGCGAAAATCTGCATCTACCATCTCCCATTTAAGGTCATCTTCCGGAATTTCCTCTGTTGACTCTTCTTCGTATTGCAAAACAGACAGCTGTTCAAGTATCGCCTCTTCTATCAGCTGACGTATCTCCGGCTGTTCCACACGCAGCATGCCTTCACCAAAAGCGAAAACGTCTTGCCTTATACACCAAGCATACAGTTTGTAGATATCTTCACCATACACAGCAAACCTGCAAACTCCATCTGGATCATCTTCCATTTCCACTAACATATGGTCAAGTACATTTTCATCCGAAAAATGGTAATGAAAACGGTAAATATCCTTAGCACCATACTCTTTTTTGTCTCCAGACATGGTAAAAATTCCTTCTGGATAGAATTTCACTTCGCCCCATTTATTTCTGTTGAAAAAGCGGCTCAAAATGCCTCTTTTAGCAAAGAACAGGGCTTTAACCGAAAACGCTTCCATATACCATTCTCCTCTACAAACACTCGCTCCAGCTGCTGCCCGCATAGGCCCTTTTCAATTCTTCCTTGGCAGGTTCATAGCCCTCGGCAGCTGTATGGCGAAGGATTTCCCGATATTGCTCTCCATCGCCCTCATCCTCATATAGATGCGCCAGCCGATAGGCCGCTTTATTGTTCCCTTTCCTTGTTTCCTTTACAAGAATATAACGCGCCATTTCCCGCTTTTCGTCTGTTCCTTCTGCAATATAAGCTTCTGCCAGCAACATCAGAGCCTCCTGCCGGCCTTCGAAATTCTCCTCTTGTTTCAGTGCCTTTTCAAGAAGCTCTATCGCTTCATCCAGATTCTCCCATTGGCCATCTGCCTGCTTATAAAGTCCTGCCCGGGCCGCCATCGCAGCGGGATTGTCATATTTTATGGCTTCATCATAGCAGCTTATTGCCTCCTGCAAATTTTTCACCACTCCAATCCCTTTTTCATAGCATTTGCCCAAAGGAAGCAAGGCCGACACCAGCCCCATATCCGCAGCCTTCTGCAGATAATAACGGGCTTCCATGCCCTTCTCTTCCGGATTTTCCATATACAACCTGCCCAGACAACACCAGCTCAATGCCTTGTCCTCCGGTTCTTCTGTAAGCGTAGCATTCAAGAACCATGTGGAAGCACCTTTAGCATCACCTGAATCAGCCAGGTCTTGTCCGATATAGATCATGGCTCTGCCGCAGCCTGTTTCTGCCGCAGCCATGAGGTTAGTCATGCGGCCTTCCTTATCCCCGCACTTGCCGCAATCTTCGGCCCGAAGCAAAAGCTCATTCCAGTTTGCTCTGGCATTTCCCTGCTCGTCAGCCTGCCAGCCATCTCCTGTCAGGCCTTTCCCCTTATACCATGCCTTGAATATCGAAAGCGCCATGGCTTCATCCTTGGCCTCTAACCGGCTGCAACGATCTTCTATTTGGGCAAAAATCGAGAAATCCCCCTCGTCTGCCCATACCACTAAGAAATCGCCATTATCCGCTTCCAGCATCACTTCCAGATACACGCCCTGCCACAAGAGTTCCAATGCCTGTTCAATCTCTTTTTCTTGGTAGCACTTAAAACCAGCCACGCACCCATCTTCACGTTTCACCTTAAGGCACCATGGCTGCCTGCCCTTCCATGAAAGCCTAGCCTGTTCAATCCTCTGTTCCTGCCAGTCCCGTATGCTTTCCACATCCGTCAGCGGGGTTCTCTCCTCCTCTGGCCTGCCAAATATCGCCCAGGCAAAACGCGAACCAGAGGCCTCAGGACTCTTGTCCCATTCCAGATTCCCCAGCCATATATCATAGTCCTCATATTCTTTGGCCTTTTGCCAGTAATACTTGGACTTCTTCTTATCCTTATCTATGCCGCCCGAACCGTTGGCGTAAATCTCAGCCATCAGTCCATAGAGCAGTGCCTGCTTGTATCCCGGGAGCTTGTTTTCCCTTTCCTCTATTTCGTTCTCCAGCATAATCGAGCGAACAGCCATCTCCCGATCGATTACCGTCCCCTGACCAAAATACTTGCAATAGCACATCATTGGCAATATGGTGTCATATCTGTATACGCCGCCGTTAGGATGCAAGTGTACCAGCTCTGCCACCCTATCCAAGAGTTTTTCGCACCACTGATAGGCTGATTCAAAATTCCGTTCTCCCAGTTCGCCCCAGAAATAAATTTCTGCCACCTGCCCCATGGATGGTACATGTACTTGCTCTGCCAAAGGCAAAAAATACTGTAATGCCCTATCTGTATCCTTCTCGGTGCCTATACCGTATCGGCACATAAATCCCATATTATAGAGAGCCTCCTTATGCCCTCTTTCACCAGCCTCACAATAAGCTTGGAACGAACGACTGTATTCCTCCCGTTCATAGAGCCGCTCACCGCGTTTATAGAGGGCATGGGGAACGCCTGCACTGCAAAAACGTCCCTCCAGCTCCAAAAACTTCTCTTTTTTGTTCCATTTACCTGTATTATCATACAGAATGTCTGCCGCTTCCTGATAAGCATCCAAGCTCAAAGCCAGCCCACCTGCCAATGCTTTTTCAAAGTACGGTATGGCCAGCCTGGCCTTGTTTTCTTTCGTATCCTCATCCCACTTGCCCAAAAGGGCAAAAACTGCCCCAATGGCATAGCACATTCCTAAAAGATGCGCTCCCATCGGTTCATCTTCGTATTCTTTGGCCGCTTCCAGAGCCTTTTCCGTACTTCCCCAGATGGAGAGCACCGCTTTCAGTTCTGAAGGATACAGATTCCTGTGCTCAAGGGCACACAACACGCCCAGTGCGCTTCCCTTAGATATACTCCATTTCAGGTACTCATCTGCCTGCACCTCATCCACTGGCAGGCCGCTTCCTTCCCAGACTGCCAGACCATCGTCTCCCATATAGGTGCGTGCAAGCAGTCCCCCGGCATCTGCATCACCACTAACCACAGCCTGCCGAAGCAAATCCTGCCCTTTTTTAGCGCTTGCCTCATCATATCTCATCCAAATTAGTTCAACGGCTTTCTGTACCTCAGGTTGAAAGTGCGTTCCCATATCTGTCCCCTCCTGAATGTTACAATAAAAAAAGCACCGTGCCACAAATCCCATGGCACGGTGCCCCCATCGGCTGATATTTATATACTGCTTTTACGCAGCATATAAAATAATAACCTCTCTCAATTAAATTTCGATTAAATTTTGCTTTGATTATGATTAAAATCATCCGACGAATCATGCTTACTTCTTTTCATATGCAAATTTTGTATCGGATGTTAATAATTAACATCCGGCAGGCTCTTCCCGCTAATAACAAGAGCCGAAAACATATCCTGATATCACACTTTCAGCCCATGATGCCTTCGCTCTCCTCACCCCAATGTGTATTCCCACAGTCAAGCAGGCATATTTATGTAAAAAATTACAATTTCATATGCAGTGTAATGCCATATAATAACACACATAGCATTTATCGGCACTGCCCTTTCCCCAATCCCCATTGGGTAGTACCGTTTAGCGAGCTTCCCCAGTTCGCGAAGATTCAATAAGCCCTGACTGGAACTTCCCCAAGTAATACCAGTCAGGGCATTTTTTTACTAGTAATTCTTATGCCGCTCGTTTCGCGAGTGGCTTTTATTATACAGGCATGGATGAAATAGAGAACCCCCGGCTGTAAAGGCCGGAGGCGGGGATTAAAATGCGAACGCATTTTAGGAAAGATGTGACATCCTCATTATCAGGGATTGAGGACAGGACACATTGATAATGTTAGTCTTCTTACTTCTTAATGTCAACTGCAGTCAAGATGCCCACTTAGATTCATCGGTATAAAACGTCTTTATCAACTGCCTGGGGAAGAGCTTACAGATGTTAATTATTAACATCCTTATTCTTCGCTGGTTACGTAGATTATAAGTTCGTAATTTACTAGGTTACTAAAATCTTCCGATCTCCGTATAAATCATGCCATGCTTGCCGCGCTCTGATCTCATTAGCGAAATGTGTTCTATAACCATCTTTCCCTGAGGCGGCTCGACCTGCGGCAAGATCGACTTGCCACGATAGATTGCCTTGCGAACTACCGTAATATGCGGGAAGAACCGCTTGCGATCATAGGGAATTTTATGCTCAGCCAGAGCCCTGCGCAGCCTCCTGACATAATTATCTAGGCTGGTGTTCTGTTCTATTCCAGCCCAATATACATCGCCGAAACTCCCCATACCGTTGAGTTTCATGGTCATAGGCTCAAACGGAACGGTCTCTATAACATCCATGACTTCATCTGGTGCCCCGTAATCTCCGATAAAAGCCAGCGTTAAATGCAGATTTTCCCGGACAGCAAAATATCCTTCCACACCAGAAGCTTTTAGTCGCAACTGAAAAGCCTCCAAAGCATTTATCACTGGTTCCGTAAATTGAATGCTGATAAAAAGCCTCATGGATTTTCCACCACCTTATCTGTAATGGGCTCTACGTATACAGCGGGATTACATTGATTACAGGCTCTTCGTAAGGATGAACCTCACGGATTGCGTTTAATGTCTCCTGAAGCGCCTCCTTCCGGATGTTGACCTCCACTTTAATTTCCGGAGCTTCGCTGATTTCATTGCATGTTCCAATATAGGGCTGACTTCCCTTCAAAGGGCGCCAGGTTCCCGTCACGCGGCTGTATGCCAGACAGCTGTCATAGTTTCCAATCTTCCCTGCTCCGATTGATTGCAAGGCCAGCCGCAGCTTAGAAAGATGCGTTTCCGGTATGAAAATCTCCAGCTTAAGCTTTGAAACATTCATTATTTGTTACTCCTATACTTCTTCTTGACCGTTTGTCAGCACTCAATCCCTTTACGCGCCTCGACGCCTTTTGCATAGTAGTGCTTAACTTCCTTCATGTCCGTCACCAGGTCAGCACGCTCAATCAACCAATCTGGAGCGCCTCTTCCGGTCAGCACCATTTCCGTATGCTTTGGCACCATTTCCAGCAGTTCCTCAACAACGTTTCTAGCTATCAGCCCAAAATGCAGCGCCACGTTGAGTTCATCTAGGATTATCACCTCGTATTTCCTTGAAGACACTGCTCTTCTCACTTCAGCAAAACCTGTATTTATAAGTTCAATATAGTCCTGTGGAGGCTTTCCCTTAGGAAATATCACGACAGTATCCCCATATTTATCCTGTAACTCTTTGCTTAAGGTTCCTTCTTCTGCAATGAAAAACGGCTTACCACTGGTTCTTAATGTAAGCTCAGGCGCAAATCCCTGCAGTACCTTCTGCTCACTATAACAAAGGCTTTTCATGAACTGCATGACATAGACTTTCTTGCCAGCCCCTAATGCCCTAATAGCCAGTCCAATAGCCGCTGTAGTCTTTCCTTTGCCATTTCCTGTATAGACCTGAAGCATTAAGCTGCCCCCCTCATTAGCGCTGCTGCCTCTATTTTCTTATCCCTTTTAACAATTCCGTGTCAGTGACACTCTTCAGAGTGTTGCTGAAACCTATTTACAGAAGAATACCTATGGGAAACGTGATATTAACGAATTCCGTGAGGGCATCAGGGAGCTCAATGACTGGCTCTTGACCAGGGATATGCAGAAGGGCGACGTTCTTCGCATCAACTACTGGGAAAAGGGCAGTAAGTAAGAATCAGGGCCGCTTGAGATTTCAGGCGGCTCTATTATTTTACCTATTTTATTCCTGACAATCTCTAATGGGATTTATGTTCCCACTCCACTCATACCTGCTTTCTCTCAAACCGATATTCCTGCTGCACCTGCGGATATTTCTCATGGTCTACCTCGCTCATAAACATATCCAAGGGACGGCAATATATGCCATAACTGCCGTACAAGGCCTGATACACGCAGTAAAATTCCCTTGTCTCCGTGTGCATGACCGGGCAGGCTATGATCTTATATGCATTATCCTTGAAATGCCGCCACAATTCCCCTGCTTTCGGAATTTCTCTGCGGTACTTAGCATTGAGCAAGTCTCTCTGCTCCTGAATCTCTTTTGTCTCTTCCATTTTTCCTCCCTCAGGCCAATCCCTCACTGCTTCTCACCAGTTCAAGCAAACGGATAAGCCCTGCTGCAAATTTCTCGTCATCTTCATCGGTACGTCTAGCCGGGCCTTTTAGATGTACCTTCTTCTTGGAACGCCTTGCCTTTTTCGCCATATGTCGCTCCATCAGCAGACGGTCGATATTTTCAGCAGTATACCGCCAACCGTTCTGATGAATCGCATACGCCTTCTTCCCCAACGCCATCGCTGCCACTCCATAATCCTGGGTTACCACGATATCACCAGCTTGGCAGAGGTTTATGAGTGCCAGGTCAACAGCATCTGCCCCGGCACCAATCACGCGCACCTCGCTGTAATCCGAAGTCAGTATATGGTTGGTGTCACAGAGAAGCGTCACCGGCAGGTCATATTTCCTGGCCACTTGCTCCGTCAGCTTTACGACTGGACAAGCATCTGCATCCACATAAATCCGCATAAAATATGTCTCACCTCAAAATATACTCTGTTCATTATAACGCCAGTGTTCCCGTTTTGCCATAGATAAAACTTCCTCTTGACGTTTTAACTTTTTCCTGTCCTGACAAAAAATTTTCTTCTTGACTTGGAGTGGACTCCAAGTGTTAAACTGATGCCATAAGATAATGTTAGGACAACGAGGTGATATGCATGACCATCAAGGAAGTCAGCGAAAAATACGATCTTTCTGCGGACACCATCCGCTACTACGAGCGCATCGGCCTTATCCCCCATGTGCCCCGCAAGGAAAACGGCATCCGGGATTTTGACGAGACCGCCTGTGGCTGGGTGGAGTTTTCCAAATGCATGCGCAGTGCCGGCGTACAGGTGGAAGCCCTGATCGAATATGTGGACCTGTTCTTCAAGGAAGGCACGGAAGAAGCCCGCAAGGATATCCTGGTGGAGCAGCGCGCCCGCCTGCAGGAACAATATGAACAGCTCAAGGCCACCATGGAACGGCTGGACTACAAGATTGCCCATTACGAGGAACTCATGGCCAAGAAATGCCCCCATTTGAAATAACCCCACCAGTATAATAAATGAAGAGGACTACTGCAGTGATCAATGCAGTAATCCTCTTCATTTTTTTATGACCACACATGCTTATGATTCATTGACCAATTTGCCAGTCATATGTTCCGGTACTAAAGCCAGGCACTGCACTCGGGGCAGGGCATGCTTCAGCTCTTTTTCCAGATAGGCTTCATCATCGGTAAATTTCCTCACCAAAGCGGTGCCGATTTCTCTGGCCTTATCTTCGTCCGCCACCAGCTTGATCCTGCCAAAGACCACCACGCTTTTGATATTCAGTGCCCATTCCCCCGGATTCCTGTAACCTTCATCGTGGACACAGAAACTCACCTTGTCATAGGCCTTGATGGCATCAAGCTTATGCCCCGCTTTCGCACTATGAAAGTAAATCACGCCATCTGTCTCTGAGTACCAATGGTTCATAGGAATGCCATAGGGATAGCCATCATCACCGAGCACAGATAAGACGCCCCGCTTCTGTTCCCGCAGGACTTTCCTGCATTCGTCCTCACCAAGCTGCTGCTTGAATCTGCGCATTTTCCTGAACATATATATTCCTCCCTATGAAAACAGCGCCACTTTCTTATCTTCCAAGACCTAACGATAAGAAAATGGCGCTTCTCCTGCTACCCGGTGGCAGCAGGTACCAATTGAAATTGTCTGCTTTAAGGATACGGTAAAGGACCTGTAATGTCAATACCGCTTTCATCCAGGCAAGCCATTCTGCTTATTTTACTTCCACAGCTAAAACTTTTTCAATGGCTCCCGGCTTTTCCTGGAAAAGCTCCAGAACCAGCCCGTCCGGGAGCTGCACCCATTTTTCCGGCTTGCCTTCCAAAGGATGTACGCCCTCATATGTGAGCATTTCCTGCAAGACTGCCTTAAAATCCTGCACCACAATGCCCAGATGATGCCCCCGGCCTGCTGCAGGATCTTCCGGGGCCGCTACCAGCTGCAGGCCGCCTTTCAGCCATACCTGCTGCAGGACGCCATCCTTTTCCTTGCGCCGGGTTTCCGTCATGCCCAGCACCGTTTGGAAAAAATTCCGACTCCATTCGATATCGGCCACGGTCACCGCCGCGTGTTCAAGGTAAGATGCTTTCTTTTCCATAATGCTCTCCTTCTGCCCTCAATACCATCTTTCTGCATATTTCGCTTTTTAGGGGCAAAATCCTGCCTAAACCTCATTCACTGCCACGTCTGGCCAGCAGGAATACCGTGCCGATGATCAACGCCGTGCCCAATAAGTCCATAATGCCGAAGCTGGCATTCAAGAACAGCAGGGAAAAGACGATTGCCGATAACGGCTCCAGCGAACCGAGGATACTGGCTTCCGCCGGCTGGATGTATTTAATACTGCCAAGATAACAGCCAAAGGCCACCACGGTACCGAATAGGATGATATAGGCATAAGTAAGGCCGGCCAGAGGATGCCAGATCCCCACAAAGTTCCAGGGCGGACACAGCAGCGAAAGGGCAAGCCCGCCCAGCAGCATGCCCCAGCCCACCACCAAGGTCGGCCGCCATTTGCGGATCAGGCGCTTGGGCTGCATGGTGTAGAAAGCCGCCGCCAAGGCCGAAGCCAATCCCCAGAACAGGGCCAAGGGCGAAATCGATAGTTTATCCAGACTGCCATGAGTGACCAGAATGAAGGTTCCCCCTACAGCCATGCCCACGCAGATGAGTTCCAGATACCGGGGCAGCTTCCGATTTTTCAAAGCCGTATAGCCGACGATAAACACCGGCATCAGGTATTGCAGCACCGTAGCCGTAGCCGCATTGCCCGCCTTGATGCAGGCAAAATACGTATACTGTACTGCGAGCATCCCCCAAATAGCAAACAACAGCACTTCGAGAGCATCTTTCTTATCCTGCCAGATATGGAAGATGCTCTCGCGATACATACAGGCATCGCTCACCAGCAGGATGACACCCGCCAGCAGCATCCGGGACACCACGAGCCACTCCGTGGAAAAGCCGCAATCCTGCAGCAGGTATTGCCCGGCCACGCCGCTGCCGCCCCACATGGTCGCGCCCATACATACCATGAGCAGACCTTTTTTCCGTTCATTCAATAAATACGCCTCCTCATGATTATGCTGCGTCAACAGCCTAAACGACTCTGTTCAATGCTCTGCACACTGGCCAGCAATCCTATCGCAACTGCCATTATAACGATTGCCATTATGCCCCCGTACCCAGTTGACCATTATCGTCCGCTGCTGGGTAAATTCATAAAACTGCTGCCACAGGTCAATATTCGCCACGGATTTTTTCTTCCAATGCAGGTCATGCAGATGTTTCAGCTTTTTCGGACCGGCCATCATCACCAGGGACAGGGCATCCGTACGGATTTCCACGGGTGCAGCACATTTGCTGTCGATCATCTGCAATGCCCTGATGATGGCGCATAATTCTGCCCGACAGGAAGATCTTATCTCTTTATCCTGCCCGCCTACATAAAATTCCGCATTAGTCACCGTGTCGATTATCACCGCCGCATATCCCGTGCCCTTGCGCTTGCGGTAAGAAGCATCGGTATAAATGACCAGCGGGTTATCCGTCTTGATCCGGCAATAAAGCCACGGCTTCTGCCGCTCTGACAGATCCAGCAGCCTTTGGCGAAGCTGCCGCCGCTTGTAGAGGGAGGTCGAGAGCATCACCCAGAGCCAATGCAGGATATTGCCGGCCAAAGACTTTGCATCCTGGAATCGTTCCGTCAGTCTATATCTGACCTCGGCAGCCTCCAGGCAGCAGGCTTCTCCCCGGCCTTCATTCAGCCAGTGCCTTGCTCCCGCCAAGGTATAGAAGCCTTTCCCTTCACAACCGGCATAGCCCCGCAGTTGGGCCAGGAATTCATTCGTATCGCGATAAATCCCCGGCTTATGCCCTTTCCTGACCGCGTAATAAAGCTTCTCCCGAGGAAAATCTGCGGGACTATCCAGCCATACACAGGCATCCATATAAGAATCAAACCCCTTGTGCTGGCTGTGCCGCTGCCACTTCAGCAACTGCTGGAACTCCGCATTCGTACGGCAGATCTTCTTCTGCCCATCATCCAGAATAACTGCATAAAAACTTCTTGCCATGCTATCACCATACTTACGACACAAACTCTCCTAATATAGTATTCTGCAAAAGCAGGCAAAAACCTGCCGGCACACAAAATCCCCGCCCTGTAAAGCAGCTGCAGGACGGGGTGTTTTTAAACGGAGGATAGTGAACTACTGGCCTAAGATTGTCCAAACGACTTACCAATCACCCAGCAATTCCCGGCCTAGTCATATTTTCCGGCGACAGGATGCTTTGCAGGCGGTCAGCGGTGAGCAGGCCCTCCTCCATGATGATTTCCCGGATGGGACGGCCTGTATTATAGGCTTTTCGGGCCATACGGGCTGAATTCTCATAACCGATATGGGGAAGCAACGCGGTAACGATGCCCACACTGTTGTTCACCCACTCCTGACACTGCTGGCGGTTTGCCTGCAGATCCTGCAACAGCTTCTCGCAGAAGGCATCCACACCATTTCTCAGGTAATTCAAGGAGTTAAACAAATTGAACGCCATGACCGGCTCCATCACATTCAGTTCAAACTGCCCATTCTCCACGGCTAAAGACAAGGCCAGATCATTGCCGATAACCTGATAGCAGACCTGATCCAGCACCTCAGCCATGACCGGATTCACTTTGCCGGGCATTATGGAAGAACCCGGCTGGCGGGCCGGCAGTTTCAGCTCATTGAAGCCGCAACGGGGGCCGGAAGCCATCAGGCGGATATCATTGGCCATCTTGATCAGCACCAGCGCGGTATTCTTCAATGCTGCCGACATGTCCGCAAACGCATCGGTATTATTGGTGGCATCCACCAGATTGTCCGCCGTGTAGAAGTTCTCATGGGTTATAGCCGCTAAATGCACCACCACCCGTTTGATGTATTCCGGTTCTGCATTCAGTCCCGTCCCCACAGCTGTTGCGCCCATGTTCACGGCATGGAGCCCTTCCATGGCCTGCCGGATGCGCTTCCGGCAGCGGGATACGGCACTGGCATAGCCGGCCATTTCCTGGCCTAAGGTGATGGGAACGGCATCCTGCAGATGCGTGCGCCCCATCTTCAGGACATCATGGAATTCGGATGCTTTCTGACGCAGAAGCATTTCCATCTGTTCCAGGCTGTCCAGCATACGCTTCCCCTTCACACAGAGGCAAACCTTGATGGCCGTCGGGAATGCATCGTTGGTGGACTGGGCCATATTGACATGATTATTGGGTGAAACGATCTCATAACTGCCGCGGGCTTCCCCTAAAAAATCCAATGCACGGTTAGCTAATACCTCGTTCATATTCATATTGATGGACGTTCCCGCGCCCCCCTGTACCGGGTCTACAGGAAATTCCGCATCCCAGAGCCCGCTGATCACCTCATTGGCCGCCGCAATGATTCCCTGACCAATCTTCTGCTCCAGACGCCCCGTTTCCATATTGGCAATCGCCGCCGCTTTCTTGACCTTGGCCAGCGCGGCAATGAAGTCCCGGTCCAGACGCTGGCCGGTAATCTGGAAATTTTCCCTGGCCCGCATGGTCTGCACACCGTACAATGCCTTATCCGGCACCTCTAACTCACCCAAAAAATCATGTTCTGTTCGCATATTGGCTCCCTCACTTTATCGACTCAACAGAGTTCCTTATATATCCTGTCCACATCAGCACGGGTTAAGGTCACATAATTATTGGCCATCAGCCGCTTTTGTTTGGTCATGACCACTGCGGCAAAATCCGCTAATTCCGCCTCGGTCACCCCGTAACCGGAAAGCTTTTTCCAGTTCAGGATGACCGACAACAATTCCTCCAGCCGGGACCAGACAGTTGTTTCCGGACAATCCAACAGCATGGCCAGATGCTGGCATAACTCCCGCAGACTGCCGTCATACCGCTTTTCCTGATACAACCTGTACACCGGCAGGAGCATGACCGCATTTGCCTCGCCATGAGGCACATGCTTGGCGGCGCCCAGCGGATAGCTTAGGGCATGCACGGCCGCGCAGCCGGCATTGCCAAAGGCTATCCCTGCATAAGCACTGGCCAGCAAGAACTTTTCCAGATGCTTTTCCCGTGCCGCCTTCCCCTGGGCGGCCATATCCTGAAAGCCACGAATGATCCAATCCATGGCCTGCAGCGAAAACATCTGCGTGAAGGCCGTGGCCCGGGGCGATGTGAATGACTCCATGGCATGGATCAACGCATCGATGGCGCTGGCCCCAAAGGCCTTGTCCGGCAAGCCCTGCAATAATTCAGGGATCAGCACCGCATGATCCGCATACAGGGCGTCATGGTCCAGCCCCATTTTCGTGGACAAGCTGGTCAGCGACAGGATGGAAATATTCGTCATCTCACTACCGGTGCCGCAGGTTGTCGGCACCAAAACCAATTCACATTTCTTGCGGGGCTGTATTTCCTGCTGAAAAAGCCTGTCTATCGGCAAAAGCTGCTGCAGCGCGAATAGTTTAGCCACATCGAGGATGGTCCCGCCGCCGATGGCGATCACCCGCTTGTATTCCTGTCCGGCCAAAGCCGCGGCAATTCCTTCCACCATCTTATCCGTGGGTTCCCCAGTGCCAAAATCGCGGTAATCCACGCGGATGGCGCCCTGTCCCAGCCCCTGCAGATAATGCTCCTGCGTCCTGCGGCTGGCGAACAGCAAATCCCCTTCCCCTACTTGAAATTCCTGACAAAACTCCCCGCAGGAAGCGGCCAGATGAATATGGGGCGATATCTTGAATGACTGCATGCAAAGCACCTCTTAACCGGTTATTTTTTCCTGGCTGCTCTCTTCATAGCCAATGCACTTCTGCAAGGCCCGTTCAAAGATGTTCAGGCCCGCTTCGAGCTGTTCATCGCTCATTACCAGCGGCGCCAGGAAACGGATGACATTGCCATGGATGCCGGCGCCTTCCACCAGCAAGCCCTGCCGTGCTGCTTCGTTGATAATATCTGCCGTCAGTTCCGGCGCCGGTTCCTTGCTCCAGGAATCCTTGACGAATTCAATGCCCACCATGCCGCCAAGGCCGCGCACATCGCCTACAACATCGTATTTTTCCTGCCACTGCTGATAGCGGGCCATGACCTTGCGCCCCATAGCCAAAGATTTTTCCGCCAGATGGTCGCGTTCCATGATTTCAATGGTCTTCAAAGCGGCTGCACAGGCCAGCGCGTTGCCGCCAAAGGTGCCGCCAATCACGCCGCCGGGCACAGCCTGCATGATTTCCTCCCGGGCAATGATGGCGCTGAGTGGAACGCCTGCCGCAATGGATTTGGCCGTGGCGATGATATCCGGCATCACGCCTGCTTCCTTCCAGTAATCTGAGGCAAACATGCGCCCGGTACGGCAGAATCCGGACTGTACTTCATCGGCAATCAACAGGATGCCATGCTTGTCACAGATCCGGCGAAGGGCCTTCACCCATTCAATTGGTGCGGGAATAAACCCGCCTTCGCCTTGCAGGGGTTCCACCACCATGGCAGCCACCTGGTCAGCAGGCGAAGCATTTTCAAAGACCTCCTGCAATTTTTCCACATAGTAGCCAATGGCGGATTCCTTGGGCATGCCCAGCGGACGGCGGTAGAGATAGGGGAACTCGGCCCGATATACCCCGTCCGGGAACGGCCCCATGCCCCGTGCATAGGCTTTCTTGGCCGTCATGGACATGGTCAGCAGCGTGCGGCCATGGAAGGCGCCAGTAAATACGATGATATTGGGGCGGCCAGTAAAGGCCTTGGCAATCTTCACGGCGTTTTCATCGGCCTCCGCGCCGCTGTTGGCAAAATAAGTACGCTTCTTCTCTCCTTTGACCGGTGCAATCGCATTCAGTTTCTCCGCCAGCTTCACATAGCCCTCATGCGTGACCACATTGAACATTCCATGGAAGTATTTATCGGCCTGCTCTTTTACAGCCGCAATGACCTCCGGATGCGCGTGACCGATATTCAGCACGCCGACACCGCCAATCCAATCCAGGAAACGATTGCCATCCAGATCTTCGATGATGGCTCCGGCAGCCCGCTTCATGGCTACAGGATAAATGCAGTGTATCGCAGAAGGCACCGCCTCTTCACGGCGCTTGATGAGTTCTGCCGACTTCGGGCCGGGCAGCGTATCCGTAATGATTGCCGGTAATGCATCTCTTAACATATGGATTCCCCCTGTCAAAAATAAATAAACGGCACAGCCCGGGCGTTGCTGTCAGCGCCGTTGCTGTGCCGTTTCGTTTTTGTTCGATGGGTATAGTCTACTACCTGTCCATTGACCATGCAAGGTACGCTGAGCCCTATATTCCCACATTCATTTGTGCTTTCTGCACAAGTGTAGTATACTTCCTCACAAGGGAGGGATTTGCATGTCGATTTCATTAGAGGAAATCTATAACCACACCAAAGAAAGATACCAATTAAAGCTGCTGACCGGCACCAACGGCCTGACCAGGGAATTCACCTGGGTACAGCTCTGCGAAGACATCGGCAACTGTGATTTTTTCCGGGGGCACGAGCTGGTGATTTCCACTGGCCTGGCCTCCATGCAGGAGAACTGGCTGCAGGACTTCATCACCGAACTGATCCGCCACCGGGTATGCGGGCTGATCCTCAATACAGGTAAATACATCCGGCCTGCAGACATCCCGCCGGAAATCATCGACTTCTGTAAGGAAAAGCATTTTCCCTTATTTACCATGCCCTGGAAGATCCATATCGCCGACATCATGCAGGATTATTGCAGCCGCCTGCTTCACGCCCAGGAGCAGGAAAGCCGCTTGGAAAATCTGCTGGCTGGACTGCTATCAGGCGGCAGCCAGGGCGAAAAATGCCAGCAGGAATTAACGGCACGGGGACTTTTGAACCTTCCCTTTCAACTGGTCGTCTTCCCTTTGACTGCAGCCCAGCTGAGCCACGATCAGGAACAGCTGATCCGTCTGACCTGCAAGCGGCGGCTGAACCATTTCACCAGATTCTACAGTATCCTCTGCCATGCCCGGCAGATTTTATTGGTCTTCGGACAACCTCCCGCGGATATCCATAACTGTATTATAGAACTTAGCCAGGATCTGCCGGCTGACTGCCTGTCCGGCCATATCGGCCTCAGCCAGCTTTATGACAATCTGGCAGACCTGCCCACCGCCCTAAAAGAGGCGCGGGCCGCTGCTGCCACAGCCAGGCTGCAGCAGACGGCGCTCCTGTCCTTTTCCGAACTGGGCCCCTATCGTCTGTTATTTATGAGTGAACAGCATAGTCTTTTACAGCAAATGCATCGCGAAAAGCTGCAACCGCTGATTGATTACGATGCGGCGCATCAGTCACAGCTGCTGCCCACCCTCCGCGCCTATCTGTTCCACAACAGCAGCCTGCAGGAAACGGCCCGCCTGACCTTTACTCATCGCAACACCATCGGCTACCGCCTGCGGAAGATAAAAGAACTGCTTGGCTGTGACCTGGACGACAGCGAGGACCGCTTTTCCTATATGCTGGCCTTCTATATCGCCGATTACCTGCAGTTGACGGCTGAGGACTGTCCATGACGTGGCTGCCATTGTGCCAGCAGCACAATGACCATGGATTTTCTTGTGCCACACGTTCTTGACACTTTTGTCCTTTTCCGATAGAATGACATTAACAACATATTCATGAATTTGCAAAAATTCATCACAGATAGCAATGGCGCTCACACCTTATATTGGTGCGGGCGCCTTTCTTGTTTTCAGAAAGAGGTGTTTTGCTATGTACAACGTCTTAGAGCTCAAGAAAAGTTACGGTTCCACGGCCATTCTAAGGGATATAAGCCTGCGCATAGACGATGGGGAAGCCGTTACCATCATCGGGCCTTCCGGTTCGGGCAAGAGCACGTTCCTGCGCTGCCTGAACCTTTTGGAAGAACCCACCGGAGGCAAGATCTACTTTGACAATACCTTGCTGGACAAGGACCTGGACAGCAAATGGCTGCATCAGCAGGTGGGCATGGTCTTTCAGAAATTCAACCTCTTTCCCATGTTCACGGTGCTGAAAAATGTCATGTACGCGCCCATGCATGTCAAGCACATACCCCGCAAAGAAGCCGAGGAACTGGCCCGTGACCTGCTCGACCGCGTAGGCCTGAGCCATCGCCTGGACAGTTATCCCAGCCAGCTATCCGGCGGCCAGCAACAGCGGGCAGCCATTGCCCGGGCCATGGCCATGCAGCCCAAGATGCTGCTCTTCGACGAACCGACCTCAGCTCTGGACCCGGAACTTGTCGGCGAAGTCATGAAGGTCATGATGGATTTGCGCAAGGACGGCATGACCATGGCCATTGTCACCCACGAAATGAATTTTGCCCGCAATATTTCCGACCGCGTCGTCTTTATGGATAAAGGCTATATCGTGGAGGAAGGTCAGCCGCAGCAGATTTTTGAACAGCCACAGCAGGAACGCACCCAGAATTTCCTGCGCAGCTTGTCACTTGGAGGTGCTTTTGCATGAACGCCAATATCACCCAATTACACTTCGACACCGCAGGACAGATCCTGCTCCCGAGCCTGCTGCATGGCGCAGGCTTGGTCATTGAAACCACCCTGCTGGGCTTTTTGCTGGCCCTCGTGGTGGGTACCTTTATCGCCGTAGGCCGACTGTTTGCCTGGAGGCCGTTCCGCGTCATGCTCTACAGCCTGCTGGAACTTGTCCGGGGCACACCGCTTCTGGTTCAGCTGGTTTATATCTACTATGTGGTTCCCCTGCTGATCAACCTGCTCGCCGGCATGTGCGGCTATCATACCGATGTGCAGATTTCCCCGCTCACCGCCGGCATCGCCGGCCTGGCCCTCAACTATGGCTGCTATATGTCCGAAGTGATCCGCGGCAGCATCCTGTCCGTGGACAAAGGCCAGACAGAAGCCGCGCTGTGCCTTGGCTTTGGCGAGATGGAAGCCCTGTTCCGCCTGATCATGCCACAGGCCATGCGCAACATCATCCCCGCCTTAGGCAATTATCTGGTGATGATGATAAAAGACACCTCCCTGCTGGCCTATGTAGCCGTCAATGAACTGCTTCTGCGCACCCAGACCTTTGCCTCCCAGACTTTTTTGACCATTGAGGCCTATACCTATCTGGCACTTGCTTATCTCATTCTCAGCCTGCCCTTATCCCGCTGCGTAAAATTCCTGGAGTACAAGCTCTCGGAAAGCCGCGGTTGACATAAAGCCATAAATCCAACCAAAAGAAAGGTGATTCCCATGATGAAACTAAAGAGATTCGTCCCCGCCCTTTGCACCGCTCTGACCTGCCTCCTGCTCCTGACGGGCTGTGGCGGCGATGAAAGCAGCGCCGACAGCACAAAGACTGCCGCCGCCAACACCGGCAATACCCTGCAGGCCGTCAAGGAAAAAGGCGTGCTGGTGGTCGCATCCTCCAACGACGCCCCCTTTGCCTATTTAGATGCCAAGAACAACAACGCTTTTTCCGGTATTGATGCGGATATCATTACCGAAATTGCCAAACGGCTGGGCATTGCCAAAGTGGAAATGAAACATGTCCCCTTTGAAAACCTGCTGATCGAACTCAACAATGGCACCGTCGATATGGTGACCGACGCAATGTACATCAAGCCGGAACGCCTGAGCAAAGCCTATTTCACCAATCAGTGGTACCGCGAAGGTGAAGCCGTCGTCATCAAGAAGGATTCTGCCATCAAGACCAAAGAAGACCTGAAAGACAAGACCATCGGCGGCCAGAAGGGCATGACCTTCCTCGAAACGGCCCAGAAATGGCAGCAGGAAGGCAAGGTCAAGGAAGTGAAAGTCTTCAACAGCCAGGCCGAACTCATGATGGCCGTCAACACCGGCAAGATTGATGCCTGCATCACCGACGGCATCGTGGCCGGCTATACCCTGAAACAGAACGCAGACCTTGCCCTGCGCATCCTGGAACCCTATGAACCGGAAAGCAGCGGCGTCATCGGTGCAGCCATCCGCTTTGCCGATAAAGATTTGCTGGCTGCCGTAAACGATGAACTGGAAAAAATGCGTGCCGATGGAACCCTCAAGGCCATCTACGACAAATACAACCTGCCCGAAAACTACCGCGTGCTGGATGCTGCCGCCGCAGCCACACCAATCCAGAAGTAAGCTCTGTCCGATCCTTAAAGGAACTGCAAGCCAGAAATCCATTGGCTTGCAGTTCTTTTACGTTTATCCAGCCGCCGCAGGCAGGCATATTCTACGCTTCTACTGCTTGCCAAGCCTATTCACCTTGCGGTATAATAGGCAGATAAAGTAAGATTACGCAGGAATGGAGCTGATTATATGATTTCCACCCGTGGACGCTATGCTCTGCGCGTTATGCTGGACTTAGCAGAAAATGAAAATGGGAAATATATCCCCTTGAAAGATATTGCTGCTCGTCAGGAACTTTCAAAAAAATATTTGGAGATTATCGTCAAAGACCTGGTGAAAGGCGGCCTCTTGACCGGAGCCAGCGGCAAAGGCGGCGGCTATAAACTTTGCCGTCGTCCGGAAGAGTATACTTTAGGCGAGATCATCGAACTCATGGAAGGCACACTGGCCTCCGTAGCCTGCTTGGTTGACAAAGAGCACGAATGTCCCCGCAAAGACATCTGCAAGACTCTGCCACTTTGGACGAAATACCATAATCTGGTACATGACTTTTTCTACGGTCAAAAATTAAGCGACTTGCTATAAGGCGCGATGATAAAACGATATCCTTCCCATGTATGAGTGACTATCCTTCCCATAGGAATAGTCACTTTTTCTTATATCCCAAAAATTCGCTGAGCGAATACTTTAGTACACTAAAGCATTCGCCTTTATTTACAGAATATTCTTTAGTTTTCTTGAAACAAAAAGATAAAACTTAATTAAGTTTGCTTGCTTATATTCGTTAAATATGCTATGATTTTTACATAACTTAGTTAAATTTCTAGATTTTAATTATATTTATCGGGAGTGAAAGCATATATGGCTGAATTAACCAATCGAAAATCATTCACCACTACCCTCTCCAAAGACAATGTGGAAAAACTCAAAACCCTTTCTGAAAAGAAGGGCGTCCCCAAGACGAAGATTCTGGACGATGCCGTAAACACGCTCTATGAAAAGGAGGAAAGCATGGAACAAGCAGCCAAGAAACACCAGGGAATCGTGATCTCCGTGAGCAATAACAAGGGCGGCGTGGGCAAAACCACGACGGTTGCCGCATTGGCGGATCTGCTCTCCAAGAAGGGCAAGAACGTCCTCATGATTGACGCCGATCCCCAGGGCAACCTTTCCAACACCTTCAACTACATGGGCGCAGGTCAGAATCAGATCCTGGATAACTATCTGGGCAACCTCCTCAAAGACCGGATGCGGGCTGTACAGGATGATGCGCCGGATAAATGCGTGAAGCTGGACTACTACATCCTGAACTCCACTGAATTTCCCCGCATCGACCTGATCTGCTCGGATATCCGCCTCGACGGCACCTATGCCGAACTCAATGCCGGCGGCGTTCGCTATGCCTACATCATCGCCGATATCATCGAAGAAGCAAAGGCCATGGACAAATACGACTACATCCTCGTGGACAGCAGACCAGCCATGAATAATGAAGTAGCCATGTTCCTGCTGGGTACCGATTATGTCATCATCCCGGTCGAACCGGCTAAACATGCCATTCTCGGTGCCAATGCCATGGCCCGTTTCGTCCTGACTACGGCAAAGCAGCGCCCCAGCCTGAAAATCCTGGGTGCCTTCATGACCAAAGTCGTAGACCGCACAAAATCCTTCCACGACTTCCTGCCGATGGTACAGAACGGCTGGGATAAGATGCTCTTTGAAACCCGCATCCCCTATAACCAGGATGTCATCAACTCCGAAAACCTCAGTGCCCCTGTGACCTATCGGAAACCTGCCTGCAAGGCATCAAAAGCATATGTAAAACTTTGTGACGAGGTGGTGGCTAGAATTGAGCAGCAATAAGAATAACAACGACATGATGGGCATTTCCTTCGTGGACCTGTCCGGCCAGACTGAAGATACTTCCAGTATGCCTGTGGGCGTAAGCAATCGCTTCGAAAATGAAGAATTCCGCGAAATGACGCGCAAACGCCTGATGGGACAGAACAATGCCCCTGCTGAACCCAGGGAAACTGCCCCCAACGCTGAAACCGCAGCAGCCATACAGGAAACCACGCAAAAGACAGACAAGGTGCTGACCGAGATTGCAGGAAACACTGGCTCCTATGCCGTCCTGCCCTTATCCGTCCTCACCCCCACCCCTGCGGAATGGAATCAGTTCTCCTCCATCTCCAATGAAAAAAAGGTGCTCATGGCCGACAGCATCTACCGCAATGGCCTGCAGCAGCCCATCGTGGTCAGGGCAATGGATGAGGCCGGCTCAACCTATCAGATTCTCGCCGGCAACACCCGCAAAAGCATCTATGAAGTCCTCTACGACCTGACAAATGAGGAAAAATACCAATCCATCGAATGCAAGGTCTATGGCTATCAGGAACTCAGTGACGACCAGGCCAGAGAAATCGCCTCGGATACCAACTACGTCCAGCGTGCGAACCTCACCGGCCGCGACAAGAGTTTCGCCGTCCGTACCAAGCTGAATATCCTCAAAAAACGTGGGGAAAAACAGATCCTGGAAAAAGCTGCCGCGCAAATGGGCATGAAACGCACTGCAGCCTTCAGCTGGAATAAGATGGCCAATCTGATACCAGCTTTCTTCGATATGTTCGACGAGGGCCAGCTTTCCCAGAAAACAGCCACACGCATTGCTGCCTGGCCACATGAGGTACAGGAAGAACTCTATATGCAGTCTGAGCAGCTTACCGAGGAAATCATTATGGCCATCCCTGCCAAAACACCTTCTGATATGGTTATTGCTAAATTTCAGGAACTTACTGCCGCCAGCCAGGAAGAACATGCGGAAGCCCTCAGAATCGGCTGTATCGACTCGCTGGAAGAAGATGCAGATGGTTATACCCTTCACCTCTCTGGCAAGGCTCCTGAGGCCTCTCAGCTCATTGTCATGTACCTTCCCAATAAGAAGGCCAAAGCTTTCCGCAATAAATATCAGGATTTCATCATCGAAACACCGTCAAAAGATACCTAATTAACCCCCAAAGACCTGATTTTCCATCTTAAATCAGGTCTTTTCTCATAAAAAGCCGTTATGGTGGGTACTTTTGTCGGAAAAACCTTGTTTTACAAATTGGAAAATTGGACTTAGAGTAGTTATCAACAGGTTGTTGATAACTTTCCTCCTTTATTTTCAAGGCTCACTTGAATTATCAACAATGTAATGTGGATAATTCCGACAATTTCCCCCACCATAACAGTAAAACCGACAAATCATACCACCATAAAAAGATCCTGCTCAAATTTCCCACTTCCTTCACCGACAAAAAATACCACCACAACGCCTTTTCCGACATTTCCTCCCACCATAAAAAAACCGCACAATGCCTGTCATATCTGGCTTTGAAACCCTTCACTTTCGTTTACCAAAGTTATCCACCGACAAATTCCCCCACTACAACCGACAAATTCCCCCACCACAAAGTGCAGATTACCGACATTTTCCCCCACCATAAACGGCCAAATAAGCCTTCCCACTTAGAGCCATAAGGGATTCATCATTGTTCCGACAAAATATACCACCACAACACATTTTCCGACATTTCCCCCCACCATAAACACATGACCAGAACGCTGCTGAAATCCCGGAACCCTTGCCAATACTAGGCTGACAGCCTTTCCGACAAATCATACCACCGCAACTCTCCCTATATATATTATTATATATTTATTTTATTTAAATAATATATAAGCAGATTATTTATTGTGGAAAAAGAATATTGCTTAATTCTACCGCAAATAGTATAATAATAAAGGAACTTGGCATACTCAGAAAGGATATGTGCTTATGTCTGCCAAAATGAGCTTTTCCGTATCACAACCAACTGAATATCTATACCAGAACCTGGAGTTTGATACACCAACTAAATTTGCCAATGAGCTGATGTTTGCCAAACATTCGCTAAAAGAAAACGAGATGAAGATCTGGCTGCTCACCGTAGCTTCTCTAGCCAAAGAGCAGAATCTCAATCATGATGTTCTCTACGAATATAACATCTCCGTCTTAGCTGACAAACTCAACATCAACAAGGATAAAGGCTGGCGGAACATCATTCGGGAAGCCATCGATCATGTATCCGACAAAAGTTTGAAAATTGTCAAACGCTACTCTAGTGAAGAAGATAAACATAATTGGCTGAAAATACCATTGTACAATTCTGTTGAGTACAATGATTTTAACGACACGGTTTCTGTATCCATAAACCAGAAGATGCTCCCCTATCTGCAAGACTTCACAGAAAAATTCACCGAAGTCGATATCGATGAGATGCTGGCTATACGTGGCATAACTCAGTTGAAAGTATTCATGGTTGTCAAGGAACTGATTGCTGAAGGAACCTATACGATCAGCATTGAACGCTTCAAGGAACGTTTGAATATGCCAATTTCATCGTATGCGAACTTTCGTGATTTTCAGCGTGATGTATTAAAGAAAGCAGAGCAACAGATTCGCAAGAACACTTCTCTTAAGAATTTTCACTTCACTCACGATGGAAAGGGCCGCAGGCCTGCACAAAATATCACCATCCATCTTACAGATGTGGATGCCAAGGTTCTGCCGGCTCCAGTAAAGATACTCACCACGGAAGATAAAATTGCCAACCTGGATGCTGAACATCTGAGCCTCTTTGATGAATATTCCTCCTTTGGAATCAAGCCGGAATCTACCTGCTTGGAACTCATCACCAGCTATAGCCTGGATATATTGAAAAGCAATCTTGTTTATTACAAGGATCAGTTGAAAAAGCGCAAGCCGAATCAGGAACCACTTAGTGCAGGTTATCTGATTACCTGCGTCAAAAAAGACTTTGCAAAATCTCAACGCAAAAAATGGCTTCGCCAAGCTAATACGAACGGCAGTGTGGAAACTGAATTGCAAAAAACCGATTTGCAGTTAGAAGATGTTTATAAGACATGCAAGAACAACGCAGGTGTACTGATTAAAAAAGGAAAGATACAAAAACTCCTAGAAATCTTCGACGTAGCAGCCATATCCATGCAGAACATGGCTGCCAATATGGGAATTCCTTATGATATTGATGAAGCCAGGATCAAGATTCAAAAGCGTGACCTTCGCAACAAGGAGACGATGCTCTTCCGGGAACATCTGGCCCAACGCCTTATGTCAGGTTATATAACAATGGATAGCATGATATGATAAATGCTTTGCTCCACAAAGCAGAAAAGAAATTCGCTGAGCGAATACTTTAACCAACTAAAGTATTCGCTCAGCGAATTTCTTTTGTAT
This sequence comes from Pseudoselenomonas ruminantium, assembly GCF_900104055.1. Classification (GTDB taxonomy): domain Bacteria; phylum Bacillota; class Negativicutes; order Selenomonadales; family Selenomonadaceae; genus Selenomonas_A; species Selenomonas_A ruminantium_C. Next base: position 115,121 of record NZ_FNJQ01000003.1, on the reverse strand, counting down.
CCGTTATATATCCATATGTTAGATAAATTTAGATGCCATCAGAGAGTGCTTTTTCACCAGAAAGATTTGCATACCAATCCAATGTAACGGTTAATGCCTCGGCATGTTCTTCGATGGGAATGCTCTTATAGAGATGCTCCTCTTGTCCCCTTTGTCTTTCCAAAACATAGGTGCTTCCCTCACTTTGGAAAAAAATCAGGGAAGTTTTATTGTTTGGCAAGATTAAGGTCGTATATTCGCCTTGGGGCTTCTTCTTTTCTTGGACTATTTCATAGGAATTGCCGTAAAGCAGCATATTAACGAAAGGTGTGGTTTGTTCCAGATTTCCAGTTTTGGCCTGCTTTCCTTTTACAGTTAAAGTATAACTATTTTCGGGCTTATAGATGATCTGGGCCAGACGGATGCCCACAGAACTGTTGTCTGCCGTTATGGATATTAGTTCATTATCAGCAATGAAATGTTGGGGAACATCGTTCCAGGCCCAGGCGCATAGCTGGCTCCAGATTTCCTGATCCCTTTGCATAGCTGCTGGCGTTTCACGCATATAGCGCACGTCCGTAGGATGATAGAAGATGTAATAATTTCCGGCATCATCCTGGGCAAAGAGCTTCCGGCCAGACATATCCTCGCAGAGCATTTCATGGAGTTCCTGGGCAGATACCTTGCCGATGCCAAATAGCCATCCTGCACCTTCATAATCCGTGTATTCCTTTTTAGCTGCTTCAATAGAAGCAAGTTCTGCCACAGAAAAGAGTTGTTGCCCGGTTCCGACCTTCGTCAGGAGGAGGGGCTTATAGTCACGAGGGATACGCAGGCGAAGGCCATCCTGACGATAGATCTGGTCTTCACAACTCGCTGCATAACTGGCTGGAGTTGTACTTTCATCAGCTGCTGCGCAACTTCCCCAGGGGATAAAAAAGGCACATGCCGCTATGGCTGTTGCAGTCAATCTTCTATATGTCATATTCATAGCCTCCTTTGCAGGAATCTAAATTTTGCCAGAAGTCGTTCCTGATTTTTCAGGTAAGGCTCCTGATAATGAAATTCTCTAAATGCTAGGAAAATCCTGTCTGTAAGATCCATATCAGCAGCATTTTTTGTCAGGAAGTTTGTCGTGAGGTTAGCAGGAATGTGAGAAGGTTTTGCAGAAGATAACACAAGTTGAAGGATTTGATAAAGGGGGATTCATTGATGAAAAAGAAGATGATGGCTGCTTTCTTAGCTGGCATGATAACTTGCGGTACAGGTTATGCTGCGCAAGCCGACAGAGAGACCGTGAATCAGGTCGCCCTTTTGCAGTCGTTGGCACAGGGATATCTCGGTGGAACCGTGACAGTAGGGGAACTGCGCACTTGGGGTGATACCGGTATTGGTACTTTTGAAGGCGTAAATGGTGAGATGATCGTGTTGGATGGGACGGTCTATCAGGCTTTGGGCAGCGGTAAAGTTGTTGTCGCTGCAGATAAGACCAAGGTACCTTTTGCTAATGTGACGTTCTTCGAGAACGATATTTCCGTCAATCTCCGTGATGTTGCCAACAAGGCTGCACTGGAGCAGCGCCTGAATCAAGCCGTCAAGGAAAATGGCGAAAATAGCTTCTATTTGGTGAAACTTCACACCACCTTCCCGCACATTCTTTTCCGCAGTGAATACGGCAGCAAGAAGCCCTATCCAACCTTGGTAGAGGCACTGAAGGATAAGCAGACGGAATTCACGCATAAGGATATGACTGGAACTTTGGTCGGTTTGTATTGCCCAAGCTATATGAGCGGTCTGAATTCTGCGGGCTGGCATTTCCATTTCATTTCCGATGATAAGAAGCACGGTGGGCATATTCTGGAGCTTTCCATCCGACAAGGAGAAGCGCAGTTGGATAAAACGGATAACTTTTCCATGCACCTGCCTGCGGACAAGACATTCCATAAAATAGATCTGGCCAAGGATATGAAAGAAGATATCCGCAAAGCAGAACAGGACAGCAAGGGAAATATGTAGAATTACAGGATAATGCCCCACGGCGATGGGAGCAGGTATCCTGTCAGGAGGCGCAGCAGCATGTACGCAGGATTCAATTGAAGACAGTTTCCAACCGCTGCAGCGCCAGTTTAATCTCCGATTCCTCCAGATTCGCGTAATTCACGATGAACGTGTGTATGGCGCTCTGGGGGATTTTTTTTGTATAATATTCGCTCAGTGCTTTGATGCGCAGGCCAGCTGCCAGCATCTTAGCTTGCAAGACATCGTCATCATCATCTACGGCCAAGCGCAGCAGCAGATGCAGGCCGGAGCCGTGTTCAATCAGGGTGCTGTAATCCCGGACAGGTGACTCCTGCAGGAGTTCCATAAAGCGTTTCCGACGGTGCCGGTAAGTCGTGCGCATGCGGTTGATATGCTTCTCGAAATAACCTTCGCCAATGAATTTGGCCAACGTGTACTGCTCGAAATTGGCCACAGTGCAGCTGTAGCAGCTCATCTTTTCTGCGAAGACCTGTACCAGAGTGGGGGGCAGTACCATATAGCTGATGCGGATGGTGGGGGTGAGGCTTTTGGAAAAGGTATTCATATAGATGACACGCTGATGGATATCACTTTCCATCAGTGTCGGGATTGGCCGGCCAATCAGGCGGAACTCACTGTCGTAATCGTCTTCGATGATATAGCGGCCTTTTTGTTCGGCAGCCCAGTCTAATAATTCATATCGCCGGCTGACGGGCATCACGATGCCCGTAGGGAAATGATGGGAAGGGCTGATATGAACGACGTCTGCTCCTTCGGCCCGCAAATCTGCCGGCCGGATTCCCTGCATATCCAAACCGATGGCAGCACAATCTGCCCCATTGGCCCGATAGATCATGCCGATACGTTCATAGCCGGGATCTTCGATACAGTACTTTTTTCTCCGCCCCAAAAGCTGGATCAGCAGCATATAGAGATATTCCGTCCCCGCCCCAATGACAATCTGTTCAGGTTCAACATTAAGTCCTCGAAAACTTTGCAGATGCCCGGCAATAGCTTGGCGTAGTTCCAGAATGCCCTGTCCTGGTGAACGTTCCATAATTTTCTCTGCCTGCTGCGAAAGGATCTGCCGTAGCAGCCTTGACCAAACGGTAAAGGGAAAATCAGCAGATCGCAGGCTGCTGGCCGTCAGATCGATGACATGCATATCCTCTGCCTGAAATCTCGATTTTGGCATATTCGCATGGGCCGCCTTTTTTCCTGCAGACATATTTCGGGGCGGTATCGCCACGACAAAATAGCCGCGGCGGGGCCGTGACTCACAATACCCCTCCGCGGTCAGTTGATTATAGGCTCCCTCCACGGTGATCACACTGATGCCCAAATTGCGCGCCAGAGTCCGCTTGGATGGCAGTTTTTCTCCCGGTGCCAGTTTTCCGGTCAGGATATCCTGCCGGATACAACGGTAAAGATGTTCGTATAGGGGTTCACCCTCCAGCTGTTCAAATGAATAGGTCAACAATAAGATACAGCTCCTTTCGTTCAGGCTGATGCTGCCATCTGTAAAAATAAGCGATGCACGCGTAAATCCTGCGTAAGTTCCGGATGAAATGACATGGCCAGCTGTTTGTGATAGCGTACCGCCGTAATCTGTCCCTGATACGTGGCTAGTACCTCCACATCCGGCTGCAGGATTTTCTCAATGTAGGGGGCACGGATGAAACGCATCGGAAATTTGCCTATGCCTGCCAAGGATATATCTGCGGCAAAGCTGCCCAGCTGCCGGCCGTAGGCATTGCGCTTGACGCGTACGGGCAGAGTGCTAAGGCCAGTTTCTTCGTCATTGCTGAGTTCCTGAGCTAAGAGAATCAGTCCGGCACAAGTTCCCATTACGGGCATATCTTCTCTTATCCGTTGCTGCAACGGGGCCAAAAGCCCCGTACTATACATTAGTTTGCGCTGGGTGGTGCTTTCTCCGCCGGGCAGGATGAGCCCTGCAATATCTGCCGTGAAATCCGCCGTCTGACGGATCTCACGATAATCTGCGCCCAGTCTGGCAAGCATCTGCTCGTGTTCCTGAAAAGCACCCTGCAGGGCCAGCACACCGATTGTCTTTTTTGCCATGGAAAAGTCCTCCTTATTTTCCGCGCTCGGCCATGAGCAGCTGGATCTCGTCCTCGTTGATGCCCACCATGGCTTCGCCGAGATTTTCCGAGAGTCTGGCAATCCGCTCTGCATCCTGATAGTTGGTCACGGCTTCGACAATGGCCGCTGCGCGTTTAGCCGGATTGCCGGATTTAAAGATGCCGGAACCCACAAAGACACCGTCAGCACCTAATTGCATCATTAACGCGGCATCTGCGGGGGTGGCCACGCCGCCGGCAGCGAAATTGACCACGGGCAAGCGGCCGTACTTATGGACATATTTCACCAGTGTATAGGGCACCTGATATGTCTTGGCTGCTTCAAAGAGTTCATCCTCCCGCAGTACGGTCAGCTCTTTCATCTGTTTGTTGATGGCCCGCATATGACGTACGGCCTGAATCACATCGCCGGTCCCCGGTTCGCCTTTTGTCCGGATCATGGAAGCGCCTTCATTGATGCGCCGCAGGGCCTCGCCCAAATCCCGGGCACCGCAGACAAAGGGCACGGCAAAGTCGCGCTTGTTGATATGGTAGACATCATCTGCCGGGGAAAGGACTTCGCTTTCATCGATGTAGTCAATTTCGATGGCCTGCAGGAGCTGAGCTTCCACAAAATGACCGATACGGCATTTTGCCATGACCGGAATGCTCACCGCCTGCTGGATGCCCTTGATCATAGCCGGATCGCTCATGCGGGCCACGCCACCGGCAGCCCGGATATCCGCCGGAATCCGCTCCAAGGCCATAACCGCGCAGGCTCCGGCCGCTTCTGCCACTCTCGCCTGCTCCGGCGTAGTCACATCCATGATTACGCCGCCCTTTAGCATCTGGGCCAACTCCTTGTTCAGTTCATAACGATTATTCTCTTTTAATTCAGCCATGTGAACTGCCTCCTTTGATTTCGCATGTTTCGGTTGACAGTTCCTATCATAGACTTTATCTGATTATATTAAAATATCCAATACAAGTAAATATTATAAGGTCAGATGGTGAAAAAATCTCCCAGCTGACCTTAGACTTTTGTATTCCGTGTTATAATAATCGATATGGATAGCAGCAAGAAAAAGCTAGGAAAAGATGGTGATTGGTTTGAATATTGACAGTATGGCCCGCTATTGGTCTCAGGATGCGGAAAACTATGGTAACATCATTGCGGATGAACTGGCCAGTTTCCGGGTGGAGGCCTGGCAGAAACTTTTGCGGGAAAAGTTACCTGCCGGTACGAAAAAGGTGTTGGATTTAGGCTGTGGCCCGGCCTTTTTCTCGATAATCTTAGCCAGGATGGGCTATGAGGTAACAGCCGTGGACTGTTCGGCGGGGATGTTGGAACAGGCGCGGGCGATGATTGAAGGGGCAGGCGTTGAAGTCAACCTGCAGCAGATGGACATCAACCATATGGACTTTCCTGAGGAAGCATTCGAGGCCATCGTGAGCCGCAATGTTACCTGGACACTGTTGAGCCCCTGGCAGGTATATGGCGAGTGCCTGCGCCTGCTGCGTCCTCAGGGGCGTCTGCTGCTGTTCGATGCTAATTGGAATATGCCATTATATGATGAAGCTATGGCAGAGCGGGCAGAATTGCGGAGACAGGAATGTCTGCGAAAATATGGCGATGCGCTGGAATGCGCAGCGGATATTACCGAACCATTCGATCCCTTGGAACTTCCGCTTAGCGGGACCAAGCGTCCTTACTGGGATGTGGAATTGCTGCGCAGCCTGGGCTTTGGGGAAGTGCATGCGGAATTTGACCTGACAGAACGGCTATGGGACGAGAAGGAACGCCTGTTATATGGCGAAACACCGCTGTTTGGTGTTTTTGCCATGAAGTTTTCCCGTTCACCAAGATAGATCTGTGTGGCAGCTATAGGAACTGACGTTTGTTTAAGAGGTGGATGGGGATATCATTGAGCCGACCTTTCCTTCGCTGTTCCATGGTGATCTGTGGAGTGGCAATGTCATGCCGGATGGCCAGGGAAGTCCGATGTTGATCGAGCCGGCGGTATATATGGGACATCATGAGGCCGATGCCATTCCTGTCTTATGGCGGTCAGAAGAATTTTAAGGTGATATGTATAAAGGTAAATGCTCTGAGTATTGTCTAAAAGTGATAACTTGCGAGTTAATGTAGAGAAAAGTTTATCCCAACCACCGTTTCTATAGCTAAGACTAGGGGACAGCGGTTGGGATAAATTTATGAAAACAAATAAAATTTTTGGCCAAATTATAGTTGTCGCAAAACATGATTTCGTAGGTATGAACTTTCAGTTTTGTTTTTGGCATTTTTGGGGAAAATACAGGTCATATTGACCTGTGACTCAGGGTGTAAGCATCATATCCGATGGACTGCAATAGGAGCTGCGATTATTTCAAGTTGTAGTACATCATCCAGCATATAGTGACTAAGGGCAAGTGTGATGATATCTGTTAGTATGAGATCGTCGTTATCCTTCTTGCCTATAAGCTTATCTAGGAAGGAAAGTACGGTAACGAAACCATCGGCAGGAATGCATTTTCTGGGCTTGGTATCCATTTTTATGGATGCTTCGCAGACAACGCGGGGATATTTTTTCTTTTTTTTGTACTTCTTAAATAAGGAACTTTCTTTTCGCGGGCGCTGTGGCTGAGTTCCTCCGGGAAAAGATGCAAAGTGACCTGGTGCATAGAAAAGGTGAACTTTTTGGTCGTTATAGGAAAAAAATAAGTCTTCTGAGGAAAGTCTGAATACAAAGTTGATATTAATAGTGAAAATTTTTCCTTTTGTATAACTGCATTTGCACGTGATGCCTAGGTCACTTTTATTGCTGAGAAGAAAATGGTCTTTGCCGGAGTAGGAATTGAAGAACATGGGCAGGGATTTGGCAATAATTTGCAGAGCTTCTGTCTGAGGAATGCTTTCTGACTGCATATAGGCAAGGGAATATGCGGTGAAAACAACATCGAAATGACAGCCCGCATATTGGAGTTCCTGATTATCCATGATAAGCTCCTTTCGTTACAATAGCATTATTATCCAGCTTTCACTATATATAACCAGGTGGATGATGTATATTTGGCATTCCTTATGAAAAAAATACAGACCCGGCTGGTCTGCATGATGAAAATATGAAATTGAAGTGTGTAAAAAATGTTGTAAACCAAGGTATAAGATTATACCGTAAGCGGTATTAGGGTACTGTCGAATAAAACAGTTCAGCCTACGGATTTACGTAGATCGTTACGATACCGCAAGCGGTATTTTTGCTTCTATCCCTTGTAAATCAAGGCTTACACGTGTCCACGGAAAAACTGAAAACCTCAACGGTAGAATGGGCCTCGCGGGCATGTGGGGGAGGTTTTCAGTTTTTATCAGTCAGTGGAACTGAACTATAGCCATCACTTCTGATTCAAATTATATCATAGCAATCTTAATGTTTGGGAATAATTTTGGCGGCAGCGTGAATAATATCTTTGGTCTCGATGGTTTCCTGGCAACATTTCAGCAATGAAACACATATTGCTGCTGCCGGTTCTTTCAGATGTCCGAAGGGATTGGCTGGTTTACCAAGTTTTATATTGGAGTAGCCAAGTCGTTAGGGAATAACAGCAATAATTAATGCTGTTAACCTGCATAGCGACTGGCGTAGGTAGCTTCGTCAAAGTGGTAACGATCGAATACGGTGCCGAAGTCTTCCGCAAGCAGGCTACCGACCACTTTGTATTCTTCGGTTTCGTCATCCAGTAACCGGCCCTGATTGTCCACCATGATATAGGATCTGGTCAGGTCGTTTTCGGGGACGATATCGTGGGATACTTCGGCATGTCGTTCAACGAAGCCATCGAAGTCAGCCTGGCTGACTAATAGCGGTGCATTGTTGAAGCCTTCGTGGATGAAAAGCTTCATTCGGAGCATTTTCCAGCGGGCGATGTCGAGTTCCTGGCCAATGATGGTGAGGTCTTCGTCCGCGTTGAGATTGGTGATGACCGTATTCAGTTTGATGCGGATGGTCGGATTGACGGAACGGGCAAGTGTTATCAGATGCGACAGCTTGTCGTAGGATAATACTTCCTGGGAGTTGTTGCAGGCGCCAAGTGCTATGAGCGTTTTGGGATTGATGCTGTCAACGGAGATTCCCAGGGTATCGAATTTTGCGAAGAGTTCCGGGGGCATGAGTTTGGGATTCAGCATCAGGGAACCATTGGTGATAATGGAGAGCTTGAAGCCCTGATCGTAGGCGTAGTTGACGATTGCTGCGAAGTCGCGGTGCAGAACCGGCTCACCGCCGGCGAAATTGATGGCATCTACGAGGCCGCTGGTTTTAAGGTTGTCAATGATATGTTTCCACTGGCCCAAGGTCAGGTCGTTGTGGTGGTCGAAGTGGGCGAAGCAGTATTTGCAAGCGTAGTTGCATTTCTGGGTGATGTGGAGGTTTACTTTGTAAGCCATGATGACGGCTCCTTTCTTTTATCGAGCGGTTGTTTGTCCTTCTAATAGATAAAACCGCGCTTAAGAAAGGTTTTTGGCATTTTTGGAAAAAAAATATAGGTCGGTTAGACCTGTGGGGAGATTACTGTTTTTTTTTATCGTGTTTAGTGGGATACAGGAGCTCCTGACGGAATGCTTCCACCCGTTTCTGTATCAGCTGGCGTGGCGATAGGCCATCGTATTCCTGATAAGTCTTTTCCATATAGTCTTCGTATTTTTGATACCAGGCATTGCGGGCTTCGTCGCTGAGAAGGCAGATATCTTCATCATCTTTGGCAAAATCCTGAGGTTTATATACCTGCAGCCGCAACAGATTCAGCACAAAGCGGTCAATCACCGGCTGACGGAACAGTTCCATAAGGTCGAAGACCAGGCTGTCCTTGCGATCATTGTTGCTGTGCAGAAAGCCTATGCGGGTGTCAAGTCCTTGGGCAATGACAGCTATGCGTACTTCACGTTCCAGAAAGGCATAGCCAAAGTTAAGCAGGGCGTTGGCCGGGTCAGTGGCCGGCCGGGTACGTCCCTTGAAATGCCATGTCCTGTTGTCGAGGAGTGCGCCGAAACCGGCAAAGTAATTTTGGGCACAGTTTCCCTCGATGCCACGCAGGCTGTCAGCAGAATCTGCCGTGTCCACTTTACTCCTTTCGGCCTTCAGCATCTTCAGCGCCTTAGTTAGTGCAGAATTTTGGCTTGAACGGGTGTAGCTCTTCAAAAGACGATATTGATTCCTTATCTTTTCGCTGACAACCGATTTTGCTAACTGCATGGACATATCATAATCTTCCAGGCAGGCAAATTGTTGCCTAATGACGGCAACAGAAGCATGTTCATTGGCTAACTGGCCTAGAAGCTGCCATTTCTTATTTAAGAAGAAAATGGGGATGTTATTTTCCAGACATGCAAAAACAGCCGGCGTAGAAATATTGGCCGCCGGTCCTACGACTATTGAAGTCAGCGAGCGGATGGGCATACGTCCAACCAGCCGGTTTTCTTTTTCAATTACAAGCCTGCCGCCATCTTTGCGGACAGTTGCTCCTTTGGATAGTAAATAAAGCACACCCATGGCATATCATCCTTAAGGTATGTAGAGTTTTGTTTCTTAGGGGATATCGTAAGCGCTAATAGGCTACTGTCGATTTGAAAGGAGATTGATCACTATGGCAAACGTGTTACGATACCGCAAGCAGTAGTAGGGGACTGTCGACGAACAATGGTGGTCCGTCATCTACTAAAGTAGAGACGTTACGATACCGCAAGCGGTAGTAGGGGACTGTCGACAGCAAATTTTAAAATTGTAGCACAAGCATCCACAGTTACGATACCGCAAGCGGTAGTAGGGTACTGTCGACAAGGAAACATACCAACTATGCTGAAGGAGAACCTGTTACGATACCGCAAGCGGTAGTAGGGTACTGTCGACGATGAGTGAATTCACTCAGGACGTCAAGAAGGAAGTTACGATACCGCAAGCGGTAGTAGGGTACTGTCGACCATGAGAAAGTACTACGAAGCAGATACCCTTGCAGGTTACGATACCGCAAGCGGTAGTAGGGTACTGTCGACGGCGATGCTCAGGAGCCTTGTGTGGCCTGGCCTCTCAACCCTATTTTTGAAAACCTTCGCCATTTTTGGTTAAAATCCTGCTTACTGTCAAAGTTTTTGTTTTGAAAATCCATAATTTTTGCCTCTCAGTTCTTGTATAATAAGCCTTCAGCGTGTCCACGGAAAAAACTGAAAACCTCGACGGTAGAATGGGGCTTGCGAACAGGTAGGGGAGGTTTTCAGTTTTTTGTTGATTCTTCTGTTGAGGAATATTATCCTGCCGGCATTATATCACGAATGGTTTGAGGATGCCATAGCGTTTACACGACAATAATAGGACGGTCTTCCTCTAGTGGTCGGCCGTGCATCAGAATATCTTTTTCGCAGGCTTTGCATACAGGAATAATCATCAGGAGTGGATTGGTGGCGCCGTCTGTTATCTGTTTCAGTTCCTGCCAGATATTCTTGATTTCTTTGTTATCACATTTACAGGAGAATACACTGAACTGAATGCGAAAAGCTCGGTCCTCTAGGTATTTGACTACATGGCTGCGGATTTTGTCTTCTTTGATATCATAGCAGATAATATACTTCACTTGTCTCGCCTCCTGAAGAATATTCTTCAAAGATTGAACTTATCCTTTGTTTTTGATAAAGATGGGGAATATTTTGTGAAATGGTTTGACTGATAGAGCTAGAGTGGGGATTACCTATACAATGGCAAAAGGTGGTCATATCAGGCACAGATGGCAGGATTTAGCTGAAAGAGGTCGAAGATTCTTAATTAAATATAGGACAGTAAATTTTGAAGATTTATTATAGTTGAGTGGTGGGAGGAAAGATATGGATTTTAAGGCGATACTTTTGGATACACGGTCAATCCAGCAATATATTTTCTCCGGGAATCAGCTTAAAACGAACATTGGTGCCTCCTATTTGGTGGAGAATCTTTTTGCTGATGCTTTGATTCGTGCAGTGGAAGAGGTATGTGGCGCAGGCTCTATCGATGAAGAAACCTGGCTTAAGGTGGCAGAACCGGATTGGGAGTCAATGTATACTGCATGTCGTGTGGGGTATATCGGCGGTGGTAATGCGCTTTTGCTGTTCCGTCCGGAGATAGAGACACAGAAGTTGCGGGATGTGGTCAGCACGTTTACGAAAATTGCTTTGGTGGAGTACCCTGGATTGAAAACCGGTGCAGCCATTGGCAATATCTCTCTGGATAAGAATGGGAATTTCTTGGGCAATGCAGATGGTAAGACAGGTCTGGATTTGTTGCACGAAGAATTGAAGAATGCACAGAATACTGTGTTTCCTGAGGTATCTCTGCCGTATACAGGACTGACTTTGTCCTGTGCAAGCAATGGTGAGACTGCAAATGTTTATGATAAAGAGGATAATCGGTTCTATTCCTGGGAGATAGAGACGAAAATTTTGGCTGACAGGAAAACTGCTGAACGGGAAGCACCAGCAGAGAAAGAGCTGTTGGACAAACTACGCAGCGTTGTTGCTGAAGAAGATAGGGATGACTATCTGAGAGGATGGGCGTTCCCTATGAAGTTTGACGAGCTGGGTCAGAAGGAGACAGAAGATTATCTGGCTGTTGTCCACATAGATGGCAATAATATGGGCAAGCAGTTCCGTGAATGCAGTACCCTTACGCAACGGAAAAACCTTTCCATCTCGATTCGCAAGAAAACTATCTGTGCGTTCAATGCCTTGGTGGATGATATCTTGTCATGCTATGATGATTGGCACTTCCTAAAGAAGATTGTGCGTCCAGATGGTGAAACTTTGCTGCCTGTTCGTCCTTTGATTTTGGGTGGCGATGATATGACTTTTGTCTGCCATGCGAAGCTTGCCCTGCAATTTACAGCTTTTGTTATGAGAGAACTGAAGGAAAATGGGATATGCAGCTGTGGAGGTATTGCTATTCTTCCTACTTCCTACCCATTCTTTAGAGGTTATGAGATGACCGAGCAGTTGTGCAGTGAGGCAAAGAAACGCATGCGTCAGGATGATGCTCCCTCCTGCTGGCTGGATTTTACTATTCTTCACGGGGAGCAAGCTCCTCAGCTGTCACAAATTCGTAAGCAGGAATATCATGATGTGTTGGGGCGCAATATGCACTTTGGCCCTTATCGGGTAGATGCTTCCGGGGATATGCCGGAAGCACTTGATAATCTGTTGCTGGCGATGCAGGAGGTACATTTTGGTCCGCACAAGATGCCCATGAGCAAGTTGAAAGAAATGCGCAGAGTCCTGGCCGCAGGCAGGCACGAGCAGGTTCAGTTCAAGCAGCAGCTTGATTATCTGATACGCAACAATCCGAACAGCAAAATGCGCCTCCCTGCTGTGGAAGCATGGAAAACCTACGAGAAGGAACTATGGGCAGAGAACCGTACACCATATTTGGATATGATTGAGATGCTGGATTTCTGTTTATTCAGGGAGGTGGAGAATAGTGGCAGGGAAGGATAAGAAAAAGGTAAGCAAAAAGGAACAGCGGGAGCAGGAAAAACAAAAACGCATAGTCAAGGCGCAAAATGCAGCCCAACATGCACATGAAAAGAAAAAGGAAAATTCTGTATCTGAACCATCGTTGAAGCGTAGCAACAAGGAGAAGGATAACGAAGCTAAAATGGGGAAAATTACCTATGATTCCTTTACCCTAAGGGTGCATACCCTGTCACCGTTGCATCTGGGCTCTGGTCAGGCTGATGTGAACGTGGATGCAGAGGTTGTCCATGATGAGGTGGGGCTGCCTTATTTCCCTGCCAAAAGACTGAAGGGGCTTTTGTATGAGAGCGCCCTGGAAGTGACCGAAATGAATACACCAATGGGAAACGGTGCAGAACTACGGCGGGAGCTGGAGGCTCTTTTCCACCACGGCAGTCAGGGGGAGGCCCGGCTTATCATACCGAACTTATATCTTGTTGGCTATGAAGAGATGAAGGATGATTGGCAGTATTTGCAGAGTGCCTATCCTGAGATTTTTACCGCTAATGATGTATTGGAACAGTATACATCTCTGCGCTATCAAACGAGATTGGACAGGATGACTGGTACGGCGGCAGATGGATCTCTCCATAATATGCGTGTAGTGGAAGCGGGGCTGAACTTTGAGGGGAGAATAGAGATTCTCGGCGGTACAGAGCGTCATTTCAAATTATTGGCGTTGGCTTTTAAGAATCTGACCCATGCGGGAGTTAAGCGAACTCGTGGCTTTGGATGTATTGACTGTCTTATGTTGCAAGGTGACAAAGATATACGTACTCCCTTGATAAGGGATGTGTTCAAGGAGGGAAAGAGTAAATGAGGCAGATGGCCATTAAAATCAAAACGGTTTCGCCGGTTATTCTTTCCACCAGGGGCAATACCGACGTTATGACCGCCACCTATGATTATTTCTCTGGTAATGTCCTGCGGGGAATACTGGCAGGACGCTATATCCAGAAGGCGGGCTTAGGAAAGAAAGCTCATGAGAATGCGGATTTTGTAGAGTTGTTTTTCCAAAAGCTTCGCTTTGTAGATGCCTATCCTGTAAACCAAACTACAGGATGCAGGAGCATGGTCATGCCGTTATCTTTGCAAAAAATCAAGGATGGAAACAGCATCATTGACCTGCTGCAGCAGGATTCAGAGGCAAACTACAAGCCTCTTAGGGGCTTTGGCTCCATTGAGCAGGGAAAAATTTACTCCACGGAAATACAGAAAAACATCACCCTGCATATGAGCCGTAGTGATAGTGGCAGCCAGGATGGCAAAGAACGTCTGGCCGGACGTTCCATCAAGGGTGGCATCTATAATTACGAATCAATAGCACCTGGCCAGTCCTTTGAAGGATATATCTTTGGCAATCAGGAAGCGCTGGAAAAGCTGATGAAGGTGCTACAGGAGAATGTATGGCTGGCTCATGTAGGTCGTTCCCAATACACGCAGTATGGCAGTTGCAGTATTGAGTTAGGCGAGATAGAGGATTTACCTGTGGCGCAGAAGGCAGAGGGCAGAAGTGTCTGCCTGCGCCTGGAAACGCCCCTGCTGCTTGCTGGTCTATCCAATGATGCCCAAGAAGGATTGAACGAATTCGCCAGGGCAATGAATGAGTGCTGCCAAAGAGAGGCGTTCCATATTCAGAGCGGGAAACGGAAGATATTTTCCAAGGCTGAAAAAGTTGACAGCTTTGTGGGCGTCTGGGGGATGAAGTGTCCAAGGCTGAATGCTTTGGCTGCAGGTACTATCTTCATTATTCAGAAGGAAGATGATTGGAACGATGAAGACTGGAAGCATCTGATCCGGCTCTGCTACGAGGGTATCGGACTCCGTACTGAGGAAGGATATGGGCAGGTTCGTGTATGGCAGTGCCCCAAGTTGAAATATGCCAAAACGCCAGACAAGGTAAGACCGGCACGACAGGCTGTCAAATCAAGTCAAGTAAGCAAGTATGCCCAGGAGATTGTGAAAAAGAAGATGCGGGAAGCTGTCAGACTTTTTGCCGCAGAAGATGTGGAACAGGCAAGAAAATATTTTCCACAGGATGCCAATCACCTCTTCGCACGTTTGGATAGTATGTTGGACGAAAAGAGTGCCTACTGCCGCAGTAATATGCAAAATAGCCTGGAGGCAGAAAAAGGTGGTGAGAGTACGCCCTTGACCCGGATGCTGCGCAAAGTAGAGGTCAGCGGGACAAGCCTGGGCGAACTGCTGGAAAATGCTCCCCTTGCGCAAATGCCTTACAATAATCAAAAGCATGATTGGCAAAGTGTGCTGTCACCGAAGATCCACGAGGTTCTGGCAGACATCGATGACAAGCTGTCTTTGGAAGAATTGAAAACGAATGACAAGCTCTTCTATGAATATTGGCATTGGTTCTTCCGCAATGGTCGTAAAGCCGAGAAGCTGGAAAGGTGGTGGGATGATGAATAAGGAAAGCATTCGTGGCAAGCTCTGCATAGAGGGAAATCTAGTGCTGAAGGCCCCGCTGCTGATAGGTATGGGAGGTCATGAGGAAGGCAATCAGATAGATATTCAGATTATGAAGGATAAGAATGGCGATGCCTTTATCCCCGGCACCTCTCTGGCAGGTGTGTTGCGCCAATATGTTGAGACGGAGAATCCCCGGGCAGCGGCACTGCTTTTCGGTACTGATTTGGAGCAGCCCTCCGCCTATGAAATGGAACTGCAAAGCTCCACCATCATCCATGACATCAAGCTCAGCGACGTTGCTCTTGTCCATCGTGATAGCGTCAATCTGGATGGACTGACGGGGACTGGTATCAAGCATGGCAAGTTCGATTATGAGGTCATCGATCAGGGAGCCCATGGCACCTTTATGGCAGAAATTATTCTGCGAAATATCCATGAAAATGACAGAGACTTGCTGGAAAGCACTCTTATGCGGTTGGGGCACCATCTAGCAGATGGGTTTCATTTGGGAGCGCGTACAGCCATTGGTTTTGGCAAGGTCGTTCTGGAGAATATAACTACAGATGTGTATGACTTCCAAAATGCAGATGATACGGCAGCCTATTTTATGGACAGGCCACCTAGGCAACACAAAACTTTCAAAAGAAATACTTCTGAACATGCCTATTCTGCAGACAGTTTTGTAGTAGATGCAGACTTTCTGCTGGAAGGGGGGCTTATGGTTCGTGACAGCGATAAGTCCCATCTGGTCGTCGGCGAGGAAGAGAATGGCAAAATTGATGCCATTATGATGCGCGACAGCGATGGGAACTGGTGTGTGCCTGGCTCCAGTATTAAGGGAGTGCTGCGTCATCGATGTGAGTACATACTCCAATCCCTGGGAAAGAATACGGATATGCTGGAATCCCTTATGGGGCCTGACCCACAGAAAATGCGGGAGCATCTTTCCAAAAAATCCCGCAGCCGCTTTTTGGTGGATGAAATCCGCTTGAGCGATGCTGTGCAGCCTTATCAGCAGACACGCATAAGAGTAGACCGCTTCACAGGCGGCACCATAGATTCAGCTCTGTTTACCTCGATGCCTGTCTGGCAAAAGGATATGGATAAGTGTGCCCTCGCCATGCACTGGGAAATCCATCATGCCCAGCCTTGGGAAATAGGTCTGGCATTGTTGCTGCTCAAGGATGCCTGGTTGGGAAGGATTGCCATTGGCAGCGGCAAAGCTATAGGTTATGGCAGACTGCGTGGTCTGGAGGCAAAACTATACTATAAAGGTAAGCCATTCTCACGCCTGTCTGGCTCAAGTATCCAGCCGGAAGAGGCTGGGAAGTTGCAGGAATTTGTCGATGCGTTCATAAATATGAAGGAGGCAGGGGCATGAATCGTGAAGCGCTTTTGAAGCCTACGGAGATCAAAGCCGGCAAGAGCCTCATAAAAGATATAGCCATTCCTGCTAGCATAGCTGCCTTGCAGGTAAAATTGCAGGAATTGGATTTTCAAACGGGATTCTTTGTCCTTTGGCAGATTGATGCCATTAGTTGGGGAAAATGGGAAAGCGGTCAGCTGCATTTTTCAAAGGCAGTCCCACGGGATGGATTGCTGCTGGAAGTGCGGGGGTTCAATGACAATGAAGAACTTCACCTGTTGAAGCAGGGAGGCAGCTTTCAAGGCCGTTACCGCAAAGATGGCGAAGGAGCGGAGTCTGAGTATATAGATTCTGCCTCCAGATTTTGGGGAAGGAAAACAGAGTCTCAGGAGTGTGCGGAAGGTTTCATGAGACTGGTTGACAGTGACCGCAAGCTGCAAATGCTGCTCCCGGTAGTAGATGAAGATGCAGAATACTATGCATTAGAAACCCGTAGTTATGTAGGAATAAATGAGAAGACTGCCCAGGCAGGGTATGTGGACTACAGGTTTAAGGCAATATTGCCGGTTTTCGTGAAAGGAGATGCAAGGTGATGCCCAGGCAAGCAACAGCCACATATAACTTCGTATCCCTGCCGCCAAAGGTATTGCCTGCGCCCTTTGACGGCGGGGCAGAATCTGATGAGGAGCGGCAAGAGAACTACCGCAGCCATGTATTGGCAAATGGGAAATTAAGCGGTTACATTTGCCTTTCCATCAAAACCATGACAAGCATTTTCGTGGGCAACGGTGGCAGTGAGTTTTTCAGTCCTAATGGAGTTCCTGTCATCCCGGGCAGCTCTATCCGCGGCATGGTAAAGAATATCTTTAAGATAGTGACCTGTGGTGCCATGCGCAGCGATAAGGAAGATTCCGACTTCAATGACAAGCATTTGTATTTCCGTGCAATGGCTGCAAAGAAGGGGGGAGACGTAAAAAAATGCTATCTCCGCCAGGCATATACATCTCGCGTAAAGAAAGAGAATGTGCAGGCAGGCTTTTTGATTCACAACAAGGTTGAAAACCAATATTACATGGTATATACCATCGTAAAGGAGATGAAAGGCAGGGCAGCAGAGGTTAATGCAAAATCTCCCAGCATATATTGGGAAAATAGCGGTGTGACTACTTATACGGGGCCTATGAAAGGGGGGCGGAATCCGAAAAGTCATTATACTATCCATGAACTGCCAAACTGGTCACAAAAAGTTTTGGTGGAGCAGGAGGTGGTTGAAGCTTATAAAACGGATGAGACGCGCAAAGGTGTAGATATATTTACATCTCCATATTGCAAGAGAAATGGTGAGGCTGTTGATTTTACAGGGGATTCCGAAATTGACTTCGTTGCTCCCTGCTTCTTCATGGAAGAGAATGGACATATAGGACATTTCGGTTATGGCAGGTTTTATCGCATACCTTATAGGCAGTCCATTGGCATGGCGGTGCCAAAAGGCTTGCAGACAGATACTATCGACTATACCGATGCTATTTTTGGCCGTAAGGAGCTATGGGGAAGCAGGCTTTCTTTTGAGAATGCTGTCTGCACCAGCGGCAGGGCTGCTCAGGAAAATCTTGCCTATGCTCGGATCCTCAGTAATCCTAAACCCACATCTTTCCAGCTTTATCTGAAGCAGGATGATCCCACGCAAATCATGCATTGGGATTCTAATGGTGCCCGCATACGCGGATATAAGATGTACTGGCATAAGAGAATGTCATGGAAAAACCAGGAGCAGAAAGATAGTACGATGTGCCCCCATCCTATACACCCGGTAAAGTCCGGTCAGGTATTCAAAAGCAGGATACGCTTTGAGCGACTCAGCAGGGATGAGTTGGGAGCGTTGTTGAAAGTTTTTGAGTTTGCTCAGAAAGATAAGGATATTTGCTTCAAAATTGGACAGGGGAAATCTATAGGCCTTGGTAGCATCCGTGTGGAAGCTATGTTGAAACTGGATGGGGATTCCTATTACAAGCAGCTTTTTGATGATAGCGGGCAGTGGCATACCGCTGAAACATCAGCAGATTTTTCCAAGTATGTGGCAGAATTTGAAGAAAAACTGAAGTCTGGCTTGTCCAAAGAGGATTATCACCGTTATCAGATTGCTCAAGGCGAACTTTCGCATATGTTGGACTGGAAGAACACCACGCGTCCTGATTGGGAAAATAAAACCACTGCCATGAGTATTAATGATCCGGAAAAGCCGTTCCAATATCGCTGGGTACTGCCGACAGCCAGGAAAGTATAGCTGCAAATAGCAGGGGGGACAATATATGTCGAATAAGCCTGTTTATAATATCATGCTGGCCTTCGTCAGCCTGGTGCAGCAAAGGAGCATAGATAAGCCGATACGCTACTGGGGAGTGGGGGGGAAGCCTTATAAGGCTATACAGACCAATGAATCTGCCATCATCGCGATACAGCGCGAGTTGGGAGACAATCCTTTAGATGCCGTATTTTTGGTGTCCAGTGAAAAGGTGGAGACTTATGATGCTCCAAAGACTGAGAAGTATGGGATGCTCACCCATATAAATTTCCTCAAGAAGCGGCTCATAGAGGCTGATGAGCGCTTGGCCGATAAACTGCACAGCATAGGATATTATGACGGCTTGGACAATATCGACGAATCCTTGCGAAATGTCACAAAGATTGCGGGGCAGATAATGGCCTATGCCCAGGAGCATCCCAATGCCAGGGTAAGGCTCTATGCTGATATGACAGGGGGATTCCGATATAACTCCGTGATAATGCTGACGATAATGCAACTTTTGCAGTATAACGGCATCGAGCTAGGCAAAGTTCTCTATTCTGACCCGGAAAGGCAGACTGTTTTTGATGCCACCTCGCTCTTGGGGCTGTTCAACCTGATTAACGGTGCAGATGAATTCGTCAAATTCGGTAGTGTGGAGGGCCTGCAGGAATACTTCAGGACAGCACCGAAAACAGAGGCACTCGGCAATTTGCTGAAAGCCATGCAACGTTTCTCTGATGCCATCAAGATGTGCAGGACAAGTCTCATTAAGGATGAGCTGAAGACACTGAACGTCTACTTGAAGGATTTCCAAGAAAATCATGGAGATACACTACAGGAAAATCTCTTTGCCAGTATCATTACCACTCTCCAAAATGAATACGGGCCGCTGATTCAGGGGGAAGCCACGGAATTTGATATTATCCGCTGGTGTACCAACAAGGGCTTTCTGCAACAGGCTATGACACTTTGTACAGAGTGGCTGCCGTCGTATTTGGTAAATAAAAAAATAGCTTACACGGATAGTCCCAGAGTTTTACTATACTGCGAGAAAGAAGGCAGGAAGCAGGGACGTTCATGGCAGCAGTATTTCATTGCTACTTATACAGACAGTAAATATTCGAAAAATGATGCTGATCATTTGACCTTAGCAGAATTCATAAAAGCAGATATTCTAGCATTTAATTCTGGAAACAAAGATACAGAAGACTTGAAAAGCTCTAAGTATCCTCAGGTGGTTTCGTTTTGCGATGCGTTGAAAAAGGCAGATTACGATTTCATTCTATTAAAAAGCAGAATGTTAACATTTGAGGACTTTGAAGAGAAATATGCGATGTTGGGGAAAGCCCTGCGGGCTATTCACCATGAAGGCCAACGTAATACAAAGAGAAAGAAGTCCATTCATGATTTTTGCTATGACATCGCTTTGGAAAACATTGTCAATAGAATAGCCGAACTGCAAGAGCAACAAATCTATGACTTGTTTGCAATCCCTAACGAGGAATATGGTGAAGGGAAAATGGCCGAAGATGTGCGCAATGAATTTTTGAGTGTTTTGGATGATAAATGGAACAAGCACTCCGCTCGCTATGAATCCCTATATAGCAAGTATTATCTCAAAAGTAACTATCATTATAAAGAAATGCTGGTATGTCTAAAGGAATATTTTAACATTCGTGTGGAGCGCAACCAAATCAATCATGCCAATACAGAAGATGTTACCTCTGTCGATGAGGTGCGCTCAATGATTTTTAATTCGCTAGAGCATTGGGAATGCTTAGTTACAGCAAGTTCAAATAAGGGCAGTAAATTGGCTGCCAAAAAATAAGATGGAGAATGGTTAATTGCAATGATTGGTGCTATAGTATATGAGCTGAGAGCTTTAAACACTGACAGCTTGCCATTGTATCATGGCCAGCAGATGCATGGCTTGTGTTTCAAAATATTAAAAGATTACTCGCCAGTAATGGCTGACTACATCCATAATCAAATGTTAATCAAGCCTTTTACCGCTGCAGAGTTGGCATTCTACGGAAAAATAAGCGCAACTAACAATCGGCTGTATATCAAGGAGGGACAGCTGCTAAGATGGCGTGTGACTGCATTGAGTGATGAGGTTTTGCAGGCATTTCTGAGTTTGCAGCCAGGTTATAAGATTTATTTAGGAAATCTGCAGCTGGATGTGGAACGTGTATATGCAGACCCGGAACTATGTGAGTATTCTGGAGTAGTAGAACCAACAGAAATGATGGCAGAGTGCTTCTCCTGCGCTCTGCCATCATCTATAACGATGGATTTTCAATCTGCTACTACCTTCAGGTCAGGCAAAAATGATTTTCCCTGGCCCTTGCCAGAGTATGTATTCGGCTCATTGGCAGATAAGTGGGCGGCGCTAAGGATGCCTGGGGATATATCGAGGACGTTAGTAGCTGAAGCGGCCTCCGCTATTCTTCCACTGTCCTGGCAGGGGAAAAGTTGTTGGATTAAGCTATCTCCCCAGCGCAGCGCCAGATGTTTTGTAGGCAGGTTCACCTATGGGGTGAATAATCTCTCGGATACATACAAGGGGATCTTGGCCGTACTTGCCGCTTATGCGGAATTTGCAGGGGTAGGTCGCTGGACATCCCATGGGTTGGGGCAGGTGCGCATTATAGATAAAAATTGATAACGGTATCCTATATACAGGCACAAGCCTGTATTTTTTTTACCTAAAATGCCAAAACGAAAGTACAGGAATGGTTATATATGATGAAAGGGTTAATAGAGCAAAAAGGAGCGTGCAGCGTGATGAACATAAATTTTTGAAGAAATGCCAAAACCCGTAGCTGGGAATGGTTATATTAAGTGAGAGGTTAAATAACTTATTAAGGAGGCGCTTGAAATGAAGAAGGAAATTATTGGCGGTGGCATCGGAGCTTTAGTAGGTCGAGCTATTGGCGGTATTGGAATCGCAGCTATGGGAGGAGCTGTAGGCATCCCCGCGGCTATTGTTACAATGGTAGCAGCAGTCGGTGGAGCTGCTATGGGAAATCAGGTTGTCAAGCTTTTTGATGATGAGAAGTAATACCGATGATTGATAGGAGATTGTATGAAGCTGGTCAGGAGGTTAGCAAAAAATTTTTGATAAAATGCCAAAAATCGTAACTAGGAATGGTTATATTAAGTGAAAGGTTAAATAACTTATTAAGGAGGCGCTTGAAATGAAGAAAGAAATTATTGGCGGTGGCATCGGAGTTTTAGTTGGACGGTCTATTGGAGGTATCGGAATCGCAGCTATGGGAGGAGCTGTAGGTATCCCGGCAGCAGCGGTTACAGTGGTAGCAGCAGTCGGTGGAGCTGCTATAGGGAATCAAGTTGGCAAACTTTTTGATGATGAGAAAAAGTAAGGAGGAATTCATCATGATGAAGAACAACATTGCAAGCAGTGAAAAGACAGTAGGAACTGGTATTGGTGGGGAGATGGGCGTTGGTACTATCATAGATTGTTCATCGCCAATATTTATTGTATCAGTCATTGCCCCGACTGTTGTCCCCATCATCATAGCTGCAGGTGGTGTAGTTGGCGCTGTGGGCAGATGGCTGGGCAGAGATTCTTTTGGACTCAAGCCTATTGCATTTGCGGGCAGGTAAAGACGATTGCTTTGTAGAATATATATGCCTAGAAGGATATTGATTACGAAATGGAGATGACTGAAATGCGAAAGGTGTTTTTTTCTACGGTTATGATGACCCCTGATGATCCAGAGAAAAGGGTACTCTACCAAAGTCGTGATTTTGACATGGGTAACAGAAATTATTTTGCACCCATCTCCTATTTGCTGGATGCCAACATAGATGAAAAGGATGATATACTAATCATCACCACCCTGACGCAGACCACTAATCCGGAAAAAAACTATAAAATCTTGAGAAAAGAAATGGAGGAAATTCTGGAAGACCATAAGGCAAAGGCTACTTTCGTAGAAATCTATGAACCTGACCACACGAAACAACGCGATGAGATGGATTCGCTGACCTTCAGTCGTCACTTCCAGGAGATTTCCGATTACTTCCAGGATGGTGACCGCATCTATGCTGATATGACCTTTGGTATGAAGTGCAATACCATCTGCAGTTTGATTGCCATGTCCTACGCAGCTAAGGCTGGAAAAGATGTTGACGTGGATTGCATGGTATATGCCCAGTATTATCGAGGAGATTCAAATACTTCGGCAACTTCTGATATTATCGATATAACCAGTCTGTTCTATATTAACACTCTGGTAAACAATACTAAGCCCGGCCAGAAAAAGAGCACGGATGAATTCCTGAGGTTTATGATTGGTTAAATAAGGCGGTGAGAGTGATGAACGCGAATCCTGAGATAGACACGCTGCTGCAGGAGGTCTTGGCGCTACAAAGCAGAGATGGCCTCAATCACCATGAAAAGAAGGATCTGCATGATAAGAAAATGTTATTGTTAGACAAAACATACAGGATGGTATTCTCTGAAAATGAAGATAGCGATGGTGAATTATACTGGAAAGCCTTTGAGGAAATAGTAAAGAAATATTGTGAAAAAAACAATCATGATTTTGTGGAGGATACGAGAAAACGCTACAAATTAAAATGTAAAGGATTAGAAGCTGAAAAATACGAAGAAGAAAACCCTGATGAAGCGGAAATTAGGAAAGTAGAAATTAGGGGGGCTTTGCGCAGTATTGCACTGAAGTATGGCATGGACTCCAAGGATATAACTGCGGCATTAAAATTTAACCTTTTGAACAGAGAACGTGTTCATCAATTTTTAGTATCAAATTGTGGATATTCTGATGAAGAATGGAAGGAATTTCAAAGTACTGTATTCGATAGAAGATATACAGGATCGATGAATGCGGAACTGAAAGATGGAGCCGTCAAAAATACATTTTTAATAGATGCGTCAAATAAGAAAGCAGAAGATGAAGGAAATGAGATGGCATATCTTTATGATGATGCAATAGATTATGTATTGGAGAATTCCAATAATTATACCGATAAGAGGGGGAAGAATCGTCAAAATGAAGCACAAGGGTATTGGGCTATACAATTTGTAAAAGGCGATGTAGGAAAGAAACGAGCGGAAGAAAAGAAGGATTATATTAATTTGGAATTCTATAGCACCAATAAGTATCTCTACAAGAAATATGAAAAAAAAATCGTTTTTTATGAATTGAACAAAGATAATGACATAGATAAAGATATTGCTGAAAAACTTATACTCCTCCGCAGAAGACTTGTCAAAAAGATACATAACATACTTATGCCTAGAATGTCTGATGAACTCAGTTTGCGTCCGGATACTTGGAGAAAAAATTATACTGAAATAAACAAATATATATGGCATTTGTTTAATAAATGGCATTTGGTTAAAGAATGAAAAATAGCATAATGAATATCTATAGTCGCTTGCATGTGCATGCGGCTATTTTTTTGTCGAAAAATGCCAAAAGCTATCCGTAGGAACGGTTATATATAGTGAAAGGCAATAGAATGTGAAACTTTTTTCGCAGGAAATGCCAAAAACTGTTCCCAGGAACGGTTAAATAAAGTGAGAGAATTTCAAGCGTATAAGAAAGGATGTGTCTATTATGGCAAAAAAGAATCATGTAAACGAAGCAGCGGCAGCCCTCCATCAGAACAGTGGTGCAATCAAGCGTGCGGTCAAGGGGATGCAGGCCTATGAGAGAATGGGGGATGGGCTCGCTAAATTGAACACCATGCGAGGAGGCACTAAAGGCTTCAAGGGGTTCGTAATGGAAGAACTGGAAGCTGGTCATGCCAGTGCCCTAGGCCGCCATACGGAGGTTATCAACAACAATGGTATCGCAGACCTTCGGTATATCAAGTCAAACGGCACTGAAGTATTGCAACAGGTGAAGTCCGGTTACAAGCCCAAGCAGATTGACTTTGGCGAATACGCTGGGCAGGAGGTCTTGCTGGACAAGGGCAACGCTCATCTCCAAACATTTAAGGAAGCCGGCAATAAAGTGGGCGTGAAAGTGCGCGAATGTCATGTGACAGATGGTGAAGCCAAGAAACTGGCAGATTTCATGCAGCGTGAGAGTAGAATCACCGGCAACTCCAATGCACCTGTGACATCTCACCTATACAGTGGTGCAAAACGTGTAAGCACAGCCCACAGTGTTGGGATGAAAGCTGCTAAATCTGGTGCTATTGCTGGAGCCGGGTTCAGCCTGGGCAGCAATATCGTGGAGGTGGTCAGAGGTAAAAAGACTGTGGGCGAAGCTGCTGGTGATGTAGTCGTGGATACTGCTAAGGCAGGAGTGGTAGGATACGGAGCTGGAGCAGTGGGGAGCGTCATTGCTAGTACGGCAGCAGGGGCTGCTGCTATCGAAACTGCTGGAGCGGCTGCTGCCGTCGTGACATCAGCGCCAGTCATAGGAACGGCTATCACCACAGGCGCAGCAGCCGTAGGCACCGCAGCAGCAACTATCTCTGCAGGAGCAGGCGCCGCCACTGCAGCTATAGGACTGACCGCAGCAGCTCCTATCGTAGCTGCCGCCGCACCCTTCGTAGCAGCAGGAGCCGCTATTGGCGTTATTGGCAGCTTCTTTTTTGGAGATGACTGAGTCAGTCCTGTATGCTGCCAACCGTTACGATGCTTGATGTTAAAAGAAAGGACGTGTCCATAATGAAAATGAATCAAGTAAGAGAAGTGGGTGCAGTTGAGACTGCCATTACTAACACGACGGCAGGTGCCATTCTGGCAGCAGCAGTATGTCCTGTTATCAAAGAGGATCCTAGTGTAGTTGTAGATGTCATCGCACCTGTTGTGACTGAAGTAGTTCTCCTTGGTGGGATACTTAGTTGGCTCATTGGAGACGGATAATAAAATTTTTAAGGCAAAATGCCAAAAATACTACTGAAGAGTGGTTTATATAGATAGAAGGTCAATCATTTGTTGAATTTAGGAGGAAAATATCATGACGTACCGTAACGACGAAGATCTGGAAATCCTGTCCATTGCTGAAAATGATGATTTGCAAGTTTTGGTAGATTATTTGACGAGAGATGAAGATGGTGATTTGCGGCTTACCGAAGAACTAACTTCTACCTCTGGTTATAAAAACAATCGTAATAATCCCAATGCGTATTGGCAGGATATTGCTGCTGAGTTGCAGTGCTTTGGCGGCAATACCTTTGTTAACTTTCTACGTGGTGGAGAAGGGGTGACATATCGAGAGGTACTGTGCGATGTGTGCGATTACCTTAATGTGAACTATAATTCCGATGCGAGCATATCGGTTATCGAGATGAACTTGCTTTGCAAAATCTTGATAAAAGCGTTGGATGAAATGGATGATGATCAGATGAAGGAGCTGATTGATAACCTAGATATAAAGGTGAATCATTTTACTAAACAGGCCGTGATAGCTGCTCTGCAGATGATGATTCTCAAAACCGGATTCTCGCCATACAAGATATCCGTAATTGTGGCCAATGCTGTGGCAAGAACCCTTTTGGGTAGAGGAATCAGTGTGGCTGGAAATGCGGCCTTGACGAAGGCAATTTCAGTTTTTGCTGGCCCAGTAGGCATAGCATTGAATGCCCTTTGGCTGGCTATAGATATTGCCGGACCTGCGTATCGCGTAACAGTTCCCGCTGTGATTCAAGTTGCATATATTCGTGCGAAGTATAACTCTTATTAAAAATGAATACCCCTGGCTATAGAAACTTAGAAAAAGTAGCTATAGCCAGGATTATATAAAGATACATGGGGGAGAAAATGGACAATAAGAAAAGGTGTTTTTATTACAATGCAATAGAAGACGATTGGCAGGAGAAAGATTGCACACAGGACGATTTAGAGCATCGTATGAAGGAGCTAAGAATAGATGACTGGCGATTTTCCTATGTCTATTTGCCATTGAGCTGGAGTGTAGAGTTGTTTTCCAATAGAACGGTAGAACTTGCTTTACATATCAAAAGGGTTACTTTAGAGGAAAATGCGATTACTGAGGTTACGGATAAGGAGTGGACGATTGAATGTGATATTGATCATGGCAATCTGCAGGGGTGGCCTGCATCCATTGTGGGCAATGATATAAGGAACTGGCGCAATGGCTATGTTTGTGGGGGGAGTATATTATTTCCGGAATTATTGGCGGCAAGGCACGTTGATATACCAGCCATGGTTACTGATGTGGCCATAGAATATTTGAGGGAAATAGCTGAAGACAAATACGGATTTCGTCCCAGTTATTTAGGTGATGATCATGGCTTAAAGCATTTAATTGCATTTTGTGAAAGCGCATTGGATCCAAATATATATATTCTGAAAGATGTTTTGGGACAGGCGGCTTATAAAGCAATAAAGGAGCAGGGACGCTTTGATAGTTATCGGGAATTGTGCAGATATTTGGATATAAAAAATCTGCCACCCAGTTTACGTAAAGCCTATGTGAGGAGCCCGGAAAGCATATTGGTATACATTTTTCTTCGTCAATGCGGATTTACGGATATCAATATCATTCGTCGTTTTTTCTATCGGGAAGAGATTTTTGGTTACCGATTACTGGATATGCGTTACAATGGCACCGTAGGTGTGTTGAATTTAAGAGGAACAGGAGCCTATGACCTGAATCGTTTTCAACGGTTTTGTCGTTGGTTGCTGCGTCATCGAGAGGAAAAAGCTATTGCTCCGCGTGTTCTTCGTTGGTGTAATGATAATTTCACCTATGCTGCATTAGATACGTTGAGAATATTTGTGGAAGCTGAACTGGATAATAACGAAGGACTGATAGACCAGACAGTGTATCGGCGATTGCTTAATGAAGGGCTTAGCCAGGAAGTCCACGATGCATTAGTAGATGAGCTGTTTATCGCACGCCCGGATATAGTAAACCGTTATAGGAACGCAGGGGAGAATTACAAACGTGAGAATAGAATGTATGAATATAATGAAAAAGAATTGGCCTTAGAAAATCATCTGGGGGAATATACATTCCATTTGCCTAAAAATACAAATGAATTACATAAATGGGGGAATTTATTCCATAACTGTGTTGCAAGTTA
The DNA here is from genome assembly GCF_900104055.1 of Pseudoselenomonas ruminantium. Classification (GTDB taxonomy): domain Bacteria; phylum Bacillota; class Negativicutes; order Selenomonadales; family Selenomonadaceae; genus Selenomonas_A; species Selenomonas_A ruminantium_C. The sequence goes on along the minus strand of NZ_FNJQ01000003.1, from coordinate 87,381 downwards.
TAATTCGGATGTTCTATCAAAATGGTCGTTAATCGTAGCGATGAAGAAACAGGAAAAATACGTTGCTTGTATTGAGGTGAAACAGGGCAGAATTACACAGGCGCTTGGTTATTGTAATCAAAGATTACCAGCAGATTATCGTGCAGTCATTGCAGAATGGGCAAAAGAAAATAAGATTTTCTATAGACACTAATTGAGGAGGAATTAAAAATGTTTGAGTTAAATGAAAATACTGATGAAAAAGGGTGTGATCTCAGAGTGGCTTTAATCGGTAAAACTGCTGAGATATGGAAACGGCAAAAATTTGCTGAAGAATTTAAGTTGCTGGAGGGAAATCCATTAGAACCTTCGACATGGAGGAGCATAGACATTTGCTTTTTGATCGGCGATGTTAGGGAGAAGGAAGATGTAAATAAGTTTAAGCAAGCGGTAGCGGCTAATAAGGATAAAAGTATATTATTGATAACAATATTGATTTCTGAAGAACAGATAGAATTACCAGCGCCATTGATGACCATAAATCCTGAAAAATATGCAGGAGAGTCTGAGATTTACAAAGGTATATACTATGCTATTAAATCTATATATGATATCGTTTGTATTCCAGGATTAGTAAATCTAGATTTGTGTGATGTTCAAACGGTATGTAAGGATAAAAAAAGCTTATTAATAGCTACGGGAGAAGCTGAAGGTGAAAAGGCAAGTATAATTGCTGCTATGGAGGCCGTAAACAAGCTGACTAAGCAGAATGAAAAAGCTCAAAGCGTAGGCACGTCTGTTCTGTTGAATGTTACTGGCAGTGAAGCTAATTTAAGTATGTATGAAATTCAAGAAGCTAGTGAAACAATCCTCGATTGGATGGAGAATAAGCAGGCCGCGATTATTTGGGGATCGTCTATTGATGAATCTTTGGATGATGTGATTCGGGTGTCTATTTTAATTGGGGAATAAAGGTGATTAGCATGAATTACAAGGACCATATTGAGGGCAAAGAAAGCAATAAAAGAATCCTATGGGATTATACACAGGCAGAAGGGGAAGATGCAAAAGAGGCTGTGAGAGCGCTAGGGAAGGTATTTATGGGAATCTTAGTGGATGGATAATGGTGGAGATGGCCATAATAGATAGCATGGCTTATTGATGAGGGCAGTGGTATGAATAAGAGTTGGTTATATAAAGGCAGAAGAGCCTATCGAATGAAGAATTATGATGCTGCGATGGATTATTATGAAAAAGCAATAGCTGAAGGTGATACACAAGCAATGTATTTGGCAACTCGTATGTATCAATCCGGTACTGGAATTCAGAAAAGTATTTATAAAGCTAGAGCGCTGTTTAAGCAGGCTGCGAATGAAGGGCATAAGAAGGCTGAAAACGCATTGGCGATGATAGCGAATACTTCATATATTCAACGATGCTTTTATGTAGAAGAGATTTGCAAGTTAAGAGGAAAATATAAATAAGCTATGGAAGAATTCCTTTTCATCGTTAATGGAACATCAAAACCAGATGATTATGCTGCTAGGTGCATGTATTGGATAGGTGTGATGTATAAGTTGGGGCAAGGTGTTCCTAGAGATGAAGCAATTGCGGAGGAATGCCGGTGATGTGGAGGCGATGTTCTTTTTGGCTGAAGCTTATGGAACAGGTCGTCTTTGCTTCTGTGATAAAGAAAGGGTGCGTGACTATTTTCAAATGGCCAAGGACGTATGGGCTGGTAAATTAGCAGAAGAATACAAGGCTTGGCTGGATAAGGCTGTACAGAATAGCGGTTTAGAAACAATAGGCCGTCTTGGGCATGAGTATATAGATGGCAATTTTGCTGAGTCGGCGAAAAAGAACCATAGCATTAAACTGGACAAAGAAATTAAATGGCTTAACAAGGCAATAGAAGCCGGTGATGGTTGGGCGTTTTTTATCAAAGAGAATATTTGTTTCTATGGATACGGACGTTGGGGAAAAAGGGAAAATGAGGCGTATAATAACTATCAAAAGGCTGCAAAGTCTAAAGATTCAATATATGCACTTGAATATGGAGAATGGTGTTTAAGAAATGGAGATTTACATGAAAAAGTTACAATCGCATTAGGAGAAGTTTGAAAAGTGTTAAATGGTTTCTTTGTCAAGAGCACATTTTAAAATTTTAGAACGAAGAATGAAAATCTTCTTACAGATATCCTAAAAATATTATGTGCCGCCATATTCACGACTAATGTCGGAATTATGGCGGTACATTGTATTTACATCGTAAAGGCTGGAATCATTCAGTCTAAAGATGAGTGGGAAATATTCAACCAGCTGGTCTTATATTATGGTGTTTTGTCATGGTCTATTGCTTATGATAGGGCATGCAGTTTCTTGTTATATAAATTGCCTATTGACATACTGGATAAAAGTGTATACAATACAACTATGTTTTTGTAAAAAAATAAAACAGATTGTTACTTTTTGAAAATACAAAAATATATTTGTTGTGTATTGGTGGATATATAAAGTGAAAGCAGGGGAGAGCAATGTTGTCTGAGGAAAATAAGCAGGAACATCATCACGAGTATGACCATGTACATGAACATGCGGATTGGCATTATCATGAGCACGATGCCAGCCATCCGCACGAGCATGGCGGTGTAAATGATTATATGCAGGCGGTGGCTGAGTATCGCAAGACATTTGCCACGAAACAGGATGTGCTGGAGCAGACGCCAGATCCAGCCGTGAAAGAACTCTTGCATCGTTTGGCTGAAATGGGACAGGAAACGGTATTTGACCGCTTCGATGCGCAGAAACCGCAGTGTTCCTTTGGTCTGTGTGGTGTCTGTTGCAAGATCTGCAATATGGGCCCTTGCAAGATTACGAAAAAAAGTCCGCGAGGTGTATGCGGGGCTGATGCGGATTTGATTGTGGCCCGCAATCTCCTGCGCAGTGCTGCCGCTGGTGTGGCCCAGCATGGTGCGCATGCCCGGGAAATCCTGTTGACCATGAAGTTTGTGGCCGAGGGCAAACTGAAGCTGCCGATTTTAGGCGAGAAGAAACTGCGTAATGTCTGCCAGGCCTTTGGCATTGAAACCAGAGGACAGAGTGCCAAGCGGCTGGTGGGGAAACTGGCCGATGTGCTGCTCGAGGATTTGTCCCGTCCGCTGCCGGATGATTATCGGACCATTCGGTCCCTGGCTCCGGCAGAGAGGCAGGAGGTATGGGATAAGCTGGGGATTATTCCCATCAGCGCCTATCAGGAAGTCTTTGATGCCTATCACCGTACCGGCGTAGGGACGGATGGGGATTATCAAAGCATCCTCAAGGCATTCCTGCGCTGTGGGCTGGCCTTCTGCTTTACAGGGGTTGTAGCCTCCAATATCGGTACGGATGTGCTCTTTGGTACCGGTCACCGGGCTACGTCGAAGGTCAATGTGGGGGCGCTTAAAAAAGGCTATGTCAATATCGCCGTTCATGGGCATCTGCCCACGTTGGTCAGTGAGATTGTCCGGGTGGGGCATCTGCCGGAAATGGTAAAACTGGCGCAGGAAAAAGGTGCCAAGGGCATTCAGTTCTATGGAATATGCTGTTCCTGTCTGGCGGCGATGTATCGTTATGAAGGGGTAATTCCGCTGTCCAATGCCGTGGGTGCTGAACTTATCTTAGGCACGGGTGCTTTGGATTTGTGGGTGGCTGATGTGCAGGATGTCTATCCGGCCATTATGGATGTGGCCCGCTGCTTCAAAACGACAGTTGTGACCACCAGCGATTCGGCGCGGCTGCCTGGGGCCGAGCATTATGCCTATGATTACCGCCATAGCAACATTGGGGATACGGAAAAACTGGCCCGAAAGATTGTGGAACGGGCGATTGAAAGTTTTGCCGCTCGCCGTGATGTAGCCGTGTCGATTCCGCAGTATGAGGTGACGGCAGATATTGGCTTTACGGCGGAGAATGTGGCGGAACAGTTTGGGGACTTCCAGCTTCTGTATGAGGCGCTGCGCGATGGGCGCATCCTGGGAATCGTCAATATGGTGGGCTGCAGCAATCCCCGGGTGGTATACGAAAAGGCCACGTTGGACGTGGCCGATGTACTGCTGGAAAACAATGTGCTGATCCTCACCAATGGCTGTGCGTCTTTCCCGCTTCTGAAGCTGGGTTATTGCAGCAAGGAAGGCGCAGCAAGATGTGGGGAAGGCCTGCGGGGCTTTGTGCAGGAATATGATGTACCGCCGGTATGGCATGTAGGCGAATGCATTGATAACACCCGTTCCTCGGGCATTTTTGCCGGGGTTGCAGGAAAAGCCGGACAGGCCCTCAAGGACATGCCCTATGCTTTTGCCAGTCCGGAATGGTCGAATGAGAAAGGGCTGGATGCGTCCCTGGCTTTCCGCCTGTTCGGCATTGACTCTTATCACTGCGTAGAACCGCCGGTACAGGGTTCCACGGCTGTGGAAAAATTCCTCAAGGAGGATACGAAGGAGCTTCTGGGGGCGGTGATGACAGTCAATGTCAATGGCCGGGAGCTTGGAGAAAAGATTGTGGCCGATATGAAGCTGGCGCGGAAGAAGTTGGGATGGAGGTGAGCCGATGAAGAAAGCAGTCTGGATCTTATTGCTGATCGTGTTAGCGGCGGCAGGGCTTTACAGCATGCTGCCCGCGGGGCAGCAAGGTGCGGCAGAGGGGAAGCGCACGGTGCGCATTGCCTATCTGCCCATTACCCATGCCCTGCCCTTGTTTGCGGAAAAGGAATTATTGACCGATGATGATGTGCAGATTGAACTCATCAAGTACGGTTCCTGGCCGGAACTCATGGATGCCTTGAATACTGGCAAGGTGGATGGAGCGTCCGTGCTGATTGAACTAGCGGTAAAGGCCAGGGAGCAGGGCATCGATGTGCGGGCCGCGGCGCTCGGGCATAAGGATGGCAATGTGATCATCGGCGGCAATGATATTGAGAAAGTGGAGGATCTGCGGGGAAAGATCTTTGCCATTCCCCATAAGCAGTCCACCCATAATCTGCTCCTGCAGCAGATGCTGGCAGAACATGGCATGAGCATACAGGACTTGACGGTGGTAGAACTTTCGCCGCCAGAAATGCCGGCCGGCCTTGCTCAGGGACAGATTGCCGGTTACTGTGTGGCCGAACCCTTCGGGGCTAAGGCCATTGCGCTGGGAAAAGGTCATATCCTGGCCAAGGCAGAGGAATTGTGGCCGGACAGCCTGTGCTGTGCGCTGGTTTTCAACGGCGATTTTGTGGACAAGCATCATGAACTGGCGCAGCAGGCAACGGCCAAATACCTGGCAGCCGGGGAACACCTGACGAATCACAGGGAAGACCAGCCCCGGATTGCTCAGCTTTATCTGAAGGCCAAGGCAAAAGTGGTGGAAATGTCCCTGCAGTTCATCCGTTATGATGACCTGCGGATTACGCCGGAAGCCTATGGGGAACTGGTAAGACGCATGACGGCGGCTGGCCTGATCGAAAAGATACCGGCTTATGAGGAATTTGTAGACAGTTCACTGCTGCCTTGAGCTTTGGGGCAGGGATGAAAGGCGGGATTTTATGCAAAAAGTAAGATATATCGGTGGCTCCTTGGTTATCCTGTTGGCGTTTTGGCAAATCGTGGCTTCGCTGGGGGGCTGGAATGAAGCATTGTTTCCTTCTCCCTGGGGAACCTTGCGAGGCTTAGGCGAACTCATCGCCAGCGGCGTGTTGGCCACAGATATCGGCGCCAGCCTGGGGCGGTTTGCGCTGGGATACAGCAGTGCCGTGGTGCTGGCCATGGCATTGGGGCTGGTCTTGGGCTGGTATAAGGGAATCTGGAATTATCTCAATCCGTTAGCGCAGGTCCTGCGGCCCGTGTCACCCGTGGCCTGGCTGCCCTTTATCGTCTTGTTTTTCGGCATTGGCGAAATGCCCGCCCTGGTCATCATCTTCATCGCGGCGTTTTTCCCGGTGCTCCTGGCCACGGTGGCGGCAGTGCAGGGCATGGACGCGGTTTATCTGAAGGTAGCCCGTAACTTTGGCATTGGCCAGCCGCAGATTTTGGGCAAGATCGTCTTCCCAGCGGTATTTCCCCGGATTGCTACGGGGTTGCATCTGGCACTGGGGACGGCCTGGGTGTTCCTGGTAGCCGGGGAAATGGCTGGCGCGCAGTCCGGGCTGGGCTTTTTGATCATCGATGCCCGCAATAACCTGCGGGCTGACTGGCTGATGGCAGCCATCCTGACCATCGGCGTTTTAGGGCTGGCTTTGGATGGGATAGTAAGCTATCTGGAAAGCCATATTTACCGCCGTTGGGGCCTGGCAAGGAGGAACTGATATGAGTTACATAAAAGTAGAGGATGTATCCCGGCACTTCGTGCGGGCAGATGGCACGAGCTTTCAGGCTCTCGACCATGTGAATCTGGAGGTCAGGCAGGGCGAATTCATCTGCCTGCTGGGGCCTTCCGGCTGTGGCAAAAGTACCTTGCTCAACATATTGGCTGGTTTTGAAGGCACCAGTGAAGGGGATGTCTATATTGACGGGCAGGAAGTGAAAAAGCCCAGCCCCAAGTATGTGACAATCTTCCAGAATTACGGCCTGCTTCCCTGGCGCACGGTGCTCAAAAATGTGGAACTCGGCCTGGAGGAGCAGGACGTTCCGCGGGACGAACGGGAGAAGATTGCCCGGCATTATCTGGAAGTCGTCGGTCTGCAGGATTTTGCGGACAGCCATCCGGCAGAGCTCTCCGGCGGCATGCAGCAACGCGTGGCCATTGCCCGGGCATTGGCGGTTGATCCGGAAATCATCTTTATGGACGAGCCTTTTGCCGCCTTGGATGCCCTGACACGGATGAAACTGCAGGATGAGGTTTCGGCCATCTGCCGGGAGCAGCACAAGACTATTATCTTTGTCACCCACGATATCGATGAAGCGGTGGTACTGGCTGACCGCATCGTGGTGATGACGCCGAATCCCGGCCATATCAAGACCGTGATTCCCGTGGACCTGCATGGGCGCCGCGACAGGACCAGCCCGGACTTTTGGGATATCCGGGAAAAGATCTTTGAGTGCTTCTCGCTGAAGCCGGAGGATAAGACGGAATATTACATTTGAGGTTTTTCAGAATAACCTTCTCCATCCATACGAACGATCGAATTTTACAATCTATGCATTTTATGATATAATGTGTATGTAAAATAATTTATTTTGTTATAGGAGGCGGTTATTTGAAGAAATTCAACATCAGCCGGGAGGCTGTTTCTCTGGCTATGGCCTATGTGGGAGTACTGGTAGGAGCCGGGCTTTCCTCAGGTCAGGATTTGCTGCAGTATTTTTTGAGCTTTGGCAGGATGGGGCTTTTAGGCGTTGCCTTGCTGGGCGTTTTGAATATCATTTTTGGACGGATCATCGTGACGCTGGGTTCTCACTATCAATCCAGCAATCATCAGGAAGTGCTGGAACAGATTGCCCATCCGGTTATCAACCGCATTATTGATGTCACCCTGATCCTTTCGTGTTTCGTGGTGGGCTTTGTCATGGTTGCCGGGGCTGGTGCCAATCTGCAGCAGCAGTTCGGCCTGCCCTCTTGGCTGGGGGCGCTTATCTGCTCGCTGCTCGTGATCGTCATTGCCTTCCTGGATTTTGACCGGATCACCAAAGTGCTGGGCATCTTTACGCCGCTGGTGGTCATCATGATCCTGGCTGCTGCAGGCTGCACCTTCTGGAATGGCTCTTTTGATCTGGACGTCCTTGATGCCGCTGCGGCTTCCATAAAGCCGGTCATGCCCAATGTCGGGCTCTCCGTGCTCAACTATTTCGCGCTCTGCGCCATGAACGGCGTATCCATGGCCTTTGTCCTGGGCGGTTCGGTTCTGCGCATCACGGATGCGGAAAAGGGTGGTGCGCTGGGCGGTGCCATCATCAGCGTAATCGTAGGCAGTGCGGCCCTGACGCTTTTTGCCAACCTTGACCTGGTCAAAGACGCAGAAATTCCCATGCTGGTTATCGTTAACCACATCAGCCCGCTCTTTGCGTTGGCTTACGCATTGGTGATCTTCGCCTTGATTTTCAACACGGCCTTCAGCCTTTACTACGCCACGGCCAAACGCTTCGCCGGCAACGATGAGAAGAAACTGCGCCGCCTGCTGATCGGCATCGTGGCGCTGGGCTATGTATGCAGTTTCGGCGGCTTTACCACGCTGGTATCCTACCTGTACCCCATCCTGGGCTTTATGGGCATCTTGCTGCTGGTGGTGCTTACGGTGGCCTGGTTCAAGGAACGCGAAAATATCATCCAGGAGAAAATGCTGCGCCGCAAGATGATAAGGCTGCTGTTCCGCAAATATGATGATGATTATGAGTTCACCAACAAGACCAGACTGGCGTTTCATAAACTGGGGAAAATGTCCGCTGCGGACACGGAAAGCCTCAAAGCAAGCATAAAGGCCTATGCAAAGGCCATCGCCCAAAAGCATGATAACCTGCGGGCCTATGCTGAGAAACATTTATCTCTGGACGGCTTTTGATATTGGCGTACATGATAGAATGTTACAAGCTCCTGTAAAAGGCGCTTGTAACATTTTTTACAGACTTTTCCCTGTTATTTCGCTATATTGGTTACATTAATGTGAGTGGGAGGTAACAGGATGAGTGCTTTTTTAGGACCAATCCATTATTGGATGTACGATAAGATCAGGATGCAGGAGGAGCTTTTGCGGCGCTTTGCCGTTCAAGCTGAGCGTGCCGGCTGGCTGGATTCTGCCTTGGACTTTGTGGATGACGAGAAACAGCCGCTGGATGCGATCATTGATGAGGCCAATATCCATGGCTGGCTCAGCAGCCGCATCGAAAGCGTGGAAAAACGCTATGCGGAGTTGACGGTCAAGATCCTGACCGGTCATGAGGAGCGGTTGGAGGAATTGAAGGCCATCGCCTATGGGCTAGGGGAAGAACAGGCCGCAGCGCCGGATGCTTCTGCCGAACAGTGCTATAAGCGTATCGAGGATTGCACTTTGAGCGGTATGCCATGCGATGGTGTCAATATCGTTACGGACAAATGCGAGGACCATTTTAGCTGGGAACAGCGCTTTGATGTGCATGGGGCTTACTGGACACAGGCCGGCGGCCGGGCAGAAGACTATTATGCACTGCGCAGCCAACTGATTGCCGGGATCCTGTCGCAGACAAAATTCACCTTGGCGATTCCCCGTCCGAATGAATATGTCCTTTGCGAAGGCTAGTGATTCCATTACAGACGTAAGAAAAAAGGGACTGCTGCACGTAATATTTACGTGCAGCAGTCTATTTTGTTGTTCTTGAAAAAAGATAATGATATTTCCCCTTGACAGAATTTCTGTATACAGTATAATAAGTCACATGATGTTTACATATTTACAGTATGTTTTCACCAACAGTCAGTCTATTGTCTTTTTAAAAAAGACAATAGTGTATAGAAAGTGGGGAATCTTTATGAATCTGGAAAACGCCATAAGCAGTGCCAATGCGCCTGCCAGTACAAACTATCGCTGGAAAGTCGCCAGCTTAATCTTTCTAGTCAGTTTTGTCGCCTACATGGATCGCGTAAACCTTTCCGTCGCCACACCGGTCATCATGCAGGAATTCGGTTTCACCAAGATCGATATGGGACTTATCCAAACCTGTTTCTTCGGTGGGTATGCGCTGATGCAAGTTCCTGGAGGCATTTTGGCAGATCGCTTCGGTCTTCGCAAAACCGGTACATTTGCCATTCTCTGGTGGTCAATCTTTACCGCGCTGACTGCTTTTGCGCATGGAAAACTCAGCTTTGCTGCCGTTCGTCTGGCCTTCGGCCTTGGCGAGGGACCGGTATTCCCTTCACTCGGCGCAGCCTGCTATAAGTGGTTCAACCATGCCGAAAAAGGCAAAGCCAGTTCCTCTATCCTCGGCGGCACCTTTTTCGGTCCGGTCGTCGGCCCGCTGCTGACTGTTGCTCTGATGGGGTGGCTCGGCTGGCAGGGCGTCTTTATAATCTTTGGTCTTCTCGGCATCGTCGTTGCCTATGCCTGGCATCACTACACCCGGGATACTCCGGAAGATTGTCCTTATGTAAGCGAAGAAGAAATCAACTACATCAACGAAGCGCGCAGCGGCCAAACGGAAAAAGCAGTAGCTCCGTGGAAGGAGCTTCTGGTAAACCATCGGTTCTGGGCTGTCGGCCTTCAGTTCCTCGTCGTCGATTACATCATGTATGTTTTTCTTTCCTGGCTGCCCATGTTTCTCACCGAAGTATATGGCCTAAGCCTCAAATCCATGGGCTTCTGGACCTCCGTCCCCTGGATTGCCTTAACCTTTATGGTCTTCTTCGCCGGCTGGTTTTCTGACCGCCTGGCTGCGGGCAAGAACAGTGAACGCCAGTACACAATGCGCACGGCTACAGCTATCTTTGGCATCGCTGTCACTTCCGTAGGTCTTTACGCAGCATCCCATATGGCTTCCGTCGAAGCTGCTATCTTCTGGATGACGCTGGCTCTCGGCTCCCTCGGTTTTTGTATGAGCGCTACTTGGTCATCGGTCATGTCGCTGGGCGGCCGCTTCAGCGGCTCTGTCTCCGGATGGATCAATCTCTGGGGCAATATTGGCGGCGTCCTCGCCCCGATTGTTACGGCATTCCTCGTCGAGACATACGGCTGGAACAACGCATTTTCTATCACAGCTCTATTCGGTCTTATCGTAGTCGCCTGCTGGCTGGTCATCAAGCCGGGCAAGCAGCTTATTGCCGATAACTGACACTGTCATCATGGACACATGAAAAAGAGGCTGTTGCACGTAATATTTTCGTGCAGCAGCCTCTTTATTCTGCGCGGATGATGAACTTGCTGCCCTGGCCGAGCTCGCTTTCACAGGTCAGCTGCAGGCCGTGGTGCTGGGCGATTTCTTGGGCGATGGCCAGGCCCAGGCCTGTGCCCTGCCTGTTTTCCCGTCCCTGGCGGCTATGGAACCTGTCAAAGATATGGGGAAGTTCTTCCGGCGGGATGCCGCAGCCTTGGTCGGTCACGCTGACCTGCCAGCCCGTTGGCAAGAGCTGCTGCTCAACGGTTATGGCGGTTTTTTCCGGGGAGAATTTCACGGCGTTATCCAGCAGAATGACCAACAGCTGCCGCAGGCGGCCATAGTCGCCCTCAATGAGCATGGGCGCAGAGAAATCCGCGGCGATCTCGATCTGTTTGGCTGCGGCGATGATCTGTACCTGCCGTATGGCATCCTGAAAGGCCTCGGTGACATTCAGTTTTTCTATATGCAGGGTGAATCCGGGATTTTGCAGCCGGGTGAGTTCCAGCAAATCCCCGACCAGCCGTTCCAAGGTGGTCAGACTGCTCATGGCCTGTTTTTGGCAGCGGCTTTTTTGCTCCGGCGTGGAGGTCAGGTCCTGCCAGAGAAGCTCGAGTGTTCCCCGCAAGACGGTCAGCGGCGTGCGCAGTTCATGGGAAATGGCGGTCAGGAAATCCTGTCTTTCGGTGCGGGATTGTTCGAGTTCTGCGCCCAGTGTATCGAGGTCAGCCGCCAGCTGGCCAATCTCGTCCTGCTGGCGGATGCCCGTGCGGGCTGTCAGGTCACCACTGGCAAAGGCGCGGGCCGTCTGCTGCATTCGGAGCAAAGGACGGGTAAAATGTCTGGCCAGTATCAGGGCCAGCGCCGCCGTCAGCAGCAGGGCGAGCAGCAGGGATAGCCCTAAGAGCCGTATGCCCTGCCATTGGGCCTCTTCCATATTTTTCAGGGGATGATGCAATAGCACAGCGCCGCTGATCTGACCGTTCTGGTAGATCGGTGCGGCCACGGTTATGGCCGGGGTTCCCAGCAGCGGGGAAAAGGCCCGGCTTTGGGCAGCTTCGCCCTGCAGCACGTCGGCGATGAGTTCCTCGGCTTCCGGCGGCAGGTCGGTCAGGATGTCTTCCTTTTCGGCACCATAGGAGCGGATCATACGGCTGCCTGCCGATACCAGCCAGACATCGCCTTCGCCCAGCTCATTGAGCTGCTGGAAGAAAGCCGCTGCATTATCGTTTGGTTCGCTGTATTGGCGGCGGCACCAGCCTTGATGCATCATCATGCGTCCATGATGACCATGTCTTCTGCCGGGGACCATCTCTGTCGGTTGGCTGCCGGCAGCGGTGTAGCGCTCGTCCTCAGCTTGCAGGATCTTCGTGGCCTCTTCCATGGCGGGAATCGCTGCCGCCAGCGCCATGGCGCGTTTTTGCATCTCTTCCTGATGCACTTCCTGGCTGTGTCGGGCAAACAGCAGGGAAAAGACAATGCCGATTGCAAGCGAGAACAATAGCAGCACTGCCGAGAAATACAGCAGCATTTTCTTGAGCAGGGATTGTTTCATGATTGGCCGTCCTCATTTTCCCAGCGATAGCCCCGGCCCCAGACGGTGGCAATGCTGCCGCCCTGAACTCCGGCTTTGTCCAGCTTGGCCCGCAGGCGGCGGATATGAGTGTCCACGGTGCGGGTGTCGCCACTGTAGTCATAGCCCCAGAGCAGATCCAGCAGGTGTTCCCGGGAAAAGATCTGCTGCGGATGCGTCAGGAATAAATGGAGCAGGTCATATTCCTTGTGGGTGAGGGAAAGAGGGGAACCGTCCACTTGCGCCTGCCCCTGCTTTTCGTGCAGGCGCAGATTGCCGCAGGCAATCAGGTCTTTATCGGAGGCATCCTTCTGCCAGCGACGCAGCACGGCTTTTACCCGCGCCATCACCTCGGCGGTGGAAAAGGGCTTGACCACATAATCGTCGGCCCCCAGATCCAGCCCCATGATGCGGTCATAATCGTCTCCCCGGGCCGTGATCATGATGATGGGCACTGCCGATTCCTGACGGATCTTGCGGCACAGGGTAAAGCCGTCCATCTTGGGCAGCATCACATCCAGCAGGATCAGGTCGATATCTTCATGCGCAAATTTCTGCCAGGCATCTTCGCCGTCAACGGCCAGTACCGTTTCAAAACCTGCCGCTGTGGCGGCGATTTCCAATATATCCCGGATAGCCGCATTGTCATCTGCAATCAATAGCCGTGTCATGTACATCCCTCCTCGTGATTGCCTACAGTTTAGCAGAAAATATCCCCCGGAGCAAAAAAATAATTTTTTTTCCCAGCGTAACATTTTTGTCACAAATGCCTGTCATAATAAGATCATCAACAAAACAGATTTACTAGGAGGTTTTCACAATGAAAAAGATATTTGCATCCCTTGCTGCAGGCATGATTATCGCCAGCGTAGTACCCGCCATGGCAGCAGAAACGGGCAATGGTGTGGACAGCAGCCGTCCCGGCTACTGCTGGCAGGCAGCTGATCAGTCTGACGATGGCTATTATTGCGGCCGTCATCACCGTGGGGGACATGGCGGTGGCTGCTGGGGCAATCAGCAGGACGGCAAATAAGTGTCAGGCATAAGCAATACAAAGAAGCAGCCGCTTGCTGACAGCAGGCGGCCGTTTTTTGATGGGAGAAAAGGAATATAGGACTTATTTCACGAAATGGATGCGAGTTTCGTCGTAGCGGTCCTGCTGCGGCTTCTTCTGGGCAGGATAGCCGAAGGGGATGATGGTGAAGGCATGCAGGTTGGCTGGCAGATCCAGTACCTTTTCCACCGCGGCCATCTGCTCTGTAAAGGGCGCGATGCCAATCATGACGCCGCCTAAGCCTTGGTTTTCCATTTCCAGCCAGATGTTTTCCGTAGCGATGGCGCAGTCGATCTGGGCGTATTCCGGCATTTTCAGGTCATCACGATAGCAGATGACAATGGCGGCCGGGGCGCTGGCAAGGGGCGCCGTGTAAGGGCTGCCAGCCCGCAGTTCCTGCAGTTTTTCCGAATTGGTCACCACATAGAATTCCCATGGCTGCTGATTCATAGCGGAAGGCGCCGCCATAGCCGCTTTCAGCAGTGCGGTGATTTTTTTGGCTTCCACAGGCTGCTCTGTAAACTGGCGTATACTGGTGCGGGTAAAAATAGGATTCATAAAAATCGTCCTTTCCGTGAAATGATACGAACTGTTGTTAGATACAATTCTAACAGGCAAAACTTAAATGGACAAGTACACATTTACGGTATCCTTTCAGAATCTATCATACGTGCTCCTGTTGATTGGGAGGAGAAAAAATAACCGCTGTCTCAAAACGAGTCAGCGGTTTTCTTTTTAGGAATTGCTTTCCAGTTTCTTAGCGGCGTATTCCAGCAGGATATGTCCGCTCTTGCGGTTGGTGGCCAGCGGGATGTTGTGGACATCGCAGAGGCGCAGCAGGGCGTTGATATCCGGTTCGTGGGGCTGGGAAGTCAGCGGATCGCGCAGGAAGATGACGTATTGTACCTTCTCCGTTGCGACCAGGGCACCAATCTGCTGGTCACCGCCCAAGGGGCCGGACATCATGGTTTCCACGTTGAGCCCCAGCTTTTCGTTAAGCAGGGTGCCGGTGGTGCGGGTGGCCACCAGATGGAATTTGGACAACAGTTCCTTATGATGGGAGGCAAAATCCAGCATGTCCTCCTTTTTCTTGTCATGAGCAATCAAAGCTATCGTTTGCATTAAAGCATCTCCACCTTTCATTTTATCTGTTGTAATTATTCTGCATTTATGTCATTTTTCCTGCTGGCAGGAGATGCAAATTACATTTTCCAAGAGCCGTGTTGTCTGCTTGGGTTATGGATGAACGATGGCCATTTTTCCCGTTGCTTCTGTCGTTATGGTTCCATCCGTCAGGGAGATGGTGGCCTTCATGGTGACGAAAGCGCCCTTGCGGGAGTCTTCCCAGCATCTGATGGTCAGTTCCTCGCCTATGGGAGCGGGCTTTCGGTAGCGGACATCGAGACGGGCAGTGACGGCTTTCTGGCAGACGGCCTTGTTGAGGTAGCCGGCCATGGCCTCATCCATCATGGTGGTCAGGATGCCGCCATGCACGATGCCATCGTAGCCCTGATAATCTGTGGACAATTTTTTTACCGCCACATATTGACCATCCTGCAGCGTGAAGTTGAGTTTCAGGCCGATGGGATTGGCTTTGCCACAGGCGAAGCAGTGTGTATCATTGGTTGCCATATCTATAACCTACCTTGCTTATTTTGATATGGTCAATTTTATCACTTCTGCTGGCATTGGGCAATCAATTGGCGGCGGTCAACCTTGCCCCGGTCATTGAGCGGCAGTTGTGTCAGGAAGGTGATCTTCTCCGGTATTTCCACCGGCTTCAGGTTTTGGCGGATTGCCCGGCGTATGGTGCTTTCGGCAATCGCCGTGTCCTTCACCAAGAAGGCGGCGATATTATTGCCGCGCAGGGCATCCGGACAGGGGATGACGGCAGCCTGCTCGATGCCGGTTATCTCCTGCAGTTCGTTTTCCAGATGCTGGATGCTGATCTTTACGCCGCCTTTATTGATCCAGGCCTCGCGCCGCCCGGTGAAAATCAGCTCGCCTTTTTCATTGAGCCAGCCGGTATCCCTGACGGTAAAAGGTTTGGCCAGCCCGCTGACATGATAGGGCGTATCCACATAGATGATGCCATCCCGGACGCTCAGGCCAATGCCCGGAAAAGGTCGTCCCAGGTTGCGGCTGTCCCGTTTTTCTCCCTTGCAGATGGTGTAGGTGATATAGTTGAGCTCGCTGGCGCCATAATAGATGATGAGTTCTGCCTGGGGGAAAGCCGCTTTTACGTTCTGGATATGACAATGGCTCATCATCTGGGAGCCGGTGAAGATCGTTCTGACCAATGGCCAGCTGCCCTTGGTGCTGGCTGTGAGGAGTTGCAGCTTGGTGGGCAGCAGATAGATCACATCGGCGCGATTTCGTTCCAGCAGGATTTCCCATTGGCGGCAGTGGAACGTCCGGCTGGTGATCAGGCTCCCCCCTGCGTAAAGCACGCCCAGCACGGCATTGAGATTGCCCGTAAAGCTGAGATTGCCGTGGAAAAACAATCGCGAATCCTGCCGGATATGGAAAATCTCGTTCTGTACGGGAAAAAAGCCTGCCCAGCTTGCGTAAGTCCGATACATCACCTTGGGCACGCCTGTGGAACCGGAACTCAACACGCCCAGGATATCCTCGGCTGTATGCACCGGACTGTCCTGTTTCGTCGCGTATATTGACCAGTCAAATTGACCGGTCAGATCTTGATGGACTTTAAGTATTCCCTGCAGCTGATTTTCCTGCAGGATAGCGGCCTTTTCCTGTGGCGTCAGGCCGTGATGCAGCAGGATAGGGCGGATCTTTACGGCCTGCAGGGCCAGGAAGGCCGCCATCTGCGTGGCCGCTCCGCTGGCCTCTACCAGGACACTGCCCTGGTAGAGGCTTGGGAGCAGGCCGGCAGCAAGATCCTGGCTTAGTTTGCTTACCCGCGCCAGCATATCTCCATAGCTCCAGTTTTCTTCATCCACGGTCAGCAGCGTTTTCTCCGGCTGCACATTTCCCCATTTTTTCAGTAGTTCGTAATAATTCATGAAATCCACTCCAATGCAATTGCTTCCCCCATGCCACCGGCCCCTGCTATGGCGAGGATTCCCCGGCCGCCGCCGGCAGCCTGCAGGGATTTCAGCAGGTGCGCCAGCAGGATGCCGCCTGATGCACCGTAGGGATGGCCATAGGCCAGTGCCCCGCCGAAGCGGTTATAGCGGTCAAGGCAGTCCGGGTGCTGGCGGGCAAACAGCACGTCAATCACGGCAAAGGCTTCGTTGAATTCAATGGCCTGCAGCTGCTCATAGTTCCAGCCCAGGCGATTGAGCAGTTTGTCGGCAGTGGCCATGGCGCCCCGGGGGCTTTCGGCCGGATTGCCGCCCAAAGCGGCGGTCCCCACGATCTTGGCCAGCGGCTTCAGCCTGTGTTGCCGGACATAGTTTTTGCCTGCTAGTACGGCAAAAGCGGCGCCGTCATTGATCAGGCAGGCATTACCGGCGGTAAGGGAAGTGCCTTCGCCCAGCAGCAGGGGCAGGCGCCTTAGGAGTTTTTCACTCATCCGCGGCCGGATGCCGTCATCCTTTGTCTGCCCCTGGATTGGGACGATGATGTCCTGCAGGCTGCCCTGGGCTGCTGCTTGGGCTGCACGTTTATGGGAACGCAGCGCCCATTCGTCCAATTCCTGCCGGGTGATGCCCTCCTGCCGGGCTGTTTGTTCGGCTCCCCGCAGCATGGTATCCGGTGCCAGGTCCTCCGGGGCAAACTGTGCGGTATAGTAGCGGCCGTCCTGCGCGGGTGTCAGGTGATAGCGTTCATCTGCAGGTGCATAAATGCGCAGCGGCTGCAGGGAGGAACTTTCCATGCCGCCGGCCAGATAGAGGTCACCCTGGCCGCTGGCAATCTTGGCATACGCCAGGGACAAGGCAGCCGCCGCGGAGGCACACTGCATATCGACGGTACAGGCAGGCACGGAGGCAGGCAGTCCTGCCATTAGGCCCATCAGGCGGGTGAGATTGCCGCCGGTGCCTACGGCATTGCCCCCGAAGATGCCATCGATCTGCTGCAGCTGAAATTTCGCTGCTAAGGCTTTGATCACTTCCGCGCCCAAAACTTCCGGCCTAATGGTGCGGAACAGGCCGTTTTTTCCCACAATCGGTGTGCGCATAGCGCCTAATACATATACTTCTTCCATTTTTGAACCCCTTGTTTTTCCAAAAACACCTCTCATTATAAACGTCTGTCAACTTAACGTCAACTTTTACAAATAGGCAAGTTTACTATAGCAATATGGTTTCCGGTTGGGCGCATTTTGCTGTGAACGGCGATTGGCGGCGGCCATGGGCATAATGTTTGCTGCCTGTCACAAATGTTCTTGTTTTCCGGTGGATTTATGTTATAATTAGCAACAATATCGAGTAAAATTATTTATCAGCGTAATGGAGGATTTATGTCGACTAAGATTTATTTGAGTGAAGTGATGATGCCCAGCCAGACGAATCCCAGTGGTAATGTTCATGGCGGCGAACTGATGAAGATGATGGATTCCACGGCGTATGCCGCAGCTCGCAAGTATAGCCGTTCCAATGTGGTAACGGCCCGCGTGGATGAGCTGGAATTCCATACCCCGATATTGATTGGTGATTTGGTGACCTGTACCGCCGAGGTCATCTATGTAGGCCATACTTCCATGGAAGTGGCGGTCAATGTGGAAGTGGAGGTGCTGGAAGCCGAACAGGGACCGCAGCATGCCCTGTCCGCTTATTTCACGATGGTGGCCTTGGACCGCAATGGCCGTCCCATGGCCGTGCCGCCGTTGGAACTGGAAACAGAAGAAGAGAAGGCAGCCTTTGAAGCCGCCAGAAAACGCCATGAGCTTTATCATCAGCGGAAAAAACAACGCGAAGAAGCGAAAAAAGGCAAATAAAGAAGGTAAGCATTTGAGTTTGACTACAATATATCCTGAGTTTTACAAGGATTTCTGCTGCAAGGCCGATAGATGTCAGCATACTTGCTGCGCGGGTTGGGAAATCGATATCGATGCCGCAACAGCAGCAAGATATCGAGAGCTCTCCGGGCCGCTCGGCGAGGCCATCCGGCAGGATATCGTCGAGGTCGATGGAATCTGGCAGTTCCGCCTTCGTGCGGATGACCGCTGTCCGTTCCTGCGTGAG
Source organism: Pseudoselenomonas ruminantium (assembly GCF_900104055.1). GTDB lineage: Bacteria > Bacillota > Negativicutes > Selenomonadales > Selenomonadaceae > Selenomonas_A > Selenomonas_A ruminantium_C. The sequence continues at coordinate 68,835 of NZ_FNJQ01000003.1, read as the reverse complement.
GACGGTCTTTGTGAACTGATCCGTGAGGCGGATGAGTCCATACTATGCGATATCTGCACGAACCACCCGCGGTTTTTTGTGACCTTGGGCGATTATGAGCTGGCTGGTGTCGGGCTTAGCTGTGAAAAAAGCTGTGAGCTGCTGCTGGCGGAGGAAACGTGGCTGCATTTTCGGACGGAGTCCGGAGAGAGGCTCTCGTTCCAAGAGGTGCTGCAGCGTTTAGCTTTGCCGGTCAGTGATGAGGACCTGGGCTATCAGACAGGGCTTACCGCGGATGATGCCGCCTTTGTGCTGGATTGCATGCAAAAGACGGAGCCCATCGATGAGGCCTGGACGGCACAGCTGGCAAAGCTGCGTGCGGGACGGCTGGCAGGCGATGCAGACGTACCGCAGTGTTTTGACCGCATCTATCAGTACATCCTTTATCGTGCATTGGAGCATGTGACACAGTATGACTGGGGGACGGTGCTGTCCTATGCACAGCTGAATACCGATTTTATCTATTTGCAGTATCGGTTGACCGGTCAACTTGACGAGTCAATCCGCCGCTGGTCCGAGCAGATCGAGTACAGCACCGAGAATGTCAGGATCCTATTGGAATCACTGGCAGGATTATGATGCGATTATGGGAGGTTTCTAGGGCTTTGGACCAGATGATTTTGCTTTTTATACAGGATAATATACGCTGCGACTGGCTGACGGGGATTATCTGTGAGGTAACGACCATGGGGAACAAGGGGCTTATCTGGCTGGTTTTGCTGCTGTTCCTGCTTATCTATCCGAAAACCCGTAAGCTCGGCATGGTGGCGGGGATATCCTTCCTGATCTGCGTTGGCGTTGCGGAAACCATCAAGAATCTGGTGATGCGTCCCCGGCCGTTCCTGAGTATGGCAGAATTGGTGCCGCTCGTTAAGCCGCCGCATTCCTATTCTTTTCCTTCTGTCCATACGGTCTCGTCCTTTTCCGTGGCCTGGATTCTCCTTTGGTCACAAGAGGGAAAAGCAGTTCGTTATACCGTGTTCGCCTTTGCCCTGCTGATGGCTTTTTCCCGCCTGTATGTGGGCGTTCATTATCCCTCGGATGTGCTGACGGGCATCCTGCTGGCATTTCTAGGCAGCTATGCAGTCTGGCGCTGGCAGGGACATAAAACGAAATAAGCATAAAAGAACCCCTGTCGGGCAGATTTCCTGCCTGACAGGGGTTCTATCAGTATATGAGTTCAACCTGTTTTTGGGTTAGGGTTTCCAGCCACGAGTCTTCGGGGCGTTTATCCGTTACCAGCGTATCGATGGCGGATAGCTCGCAGGTCTTGACAAAGGCGGTTTTATCGAATTTTGAGCTGTCGATGAGCAGCAGGGATTTCTTGGCCTGTGCCAGCATAATCTGTTTGACCACGGATTCTTCCTCGTTGGATTCCATGACACCGAGCTGCTTGTGGATGCCTTTGCAGCTGATCAGGGCGATATCGGCATAATACCGTTCGAGCGCCGTGCAGGTGGCAGAGCCGGTGAGGGCCATGGAGTTAGCCCGCAGGGAGCCGCCGGTAGAGATGATGCGGAAGGGCGCGGTGGAAAAATCGTAGGCCAGACGTATGCTGTTGGTGATAATGGTGATGTCCTTGTGTTTCTGAAGATGATGCAGGAGGGCCAGGCAGGTGGTGCTGGAGTCCACCATGATGGTATCGCCGTCGCTGATCAGGTCCTGCGCCTTCTGCGCGATATATTCTTTGGTCTCGCTGTTGATGGTGCTGCGTTTAAGGAAGGATAAATCTTCACTGGCTTTCTGTTCGTTGAGAACCGCGCCGCCATAGCTGCGGCGCAGGAGGTTGTCTCCTTCGAGCTTTTCCAGATCCCGCCGCACGGTTTCTTCGGTTACCTGGAACAGCTGGCTGAGCTCGGACACATAGACCTTCTTATCCTGTTTTATCTTATCCATGATCAACTGCCGTCGTTCAATACCTAACATGATTATCACCCCGGATTGCTTTATTTATAACTACATTATACTGAAACAAAGATAAAAAAGCAAGAAAACAAAGATAAAAACAGAAAAACACATAAAAATATCTGCTTTTGCTATTGATTTTTCTGTTATTGTGTTGTATTATAAGCCTGTAAGCAAAAATAAGCCAAAACAAAACAGAAGAAACAACATTGACGGTTGTAAGTGGTAATGTTTTGTATAGGGGAGTTGGTAATGTGGCACAGCGGAAATATTATCTGGCCATTGACATTGGTGCTTCCAGCGGCCGGCATATCCTGGGCTGGCTGGAGAACGGCAAGATCCGCATTGAGGAAATCTACCGCTTTGAAAATAAGCTCATAAAACGTGACGGTCATCTTTGCTGGGATATCGAGCATCTTTTTAGAGAAGTGACAGCGGGACTTAAAGAATGTAAGAAGTTAAACCGTATTCCGGCAAGTCTGGCCATCGATACCTGGGGCGTTGATTTTGTCCTGCTCGATAAAGAGGGGAATCTGTTAGGGGATACGGTGGCTTATCGCGACAGCCGAACCCGCGGGATGGATGAGGAAGTCTACCGCGTTATCGGGGAGAGCGAGTTATACAGCCGCAACGGCATCCAGAAGCAGCTCTTTAATTCCATCTATCAGCTGATGGCCATAAAAAAGAGCCAACCGGAACTCTTGGAGCAGGCGGAGCATTTCCTGATGATTCCGGAGTATCTGAATTACCTGTTGACCGGTCAGATGGTCAACGAGTATACCAATGCCACGACCAGCCAGCTCGTCAACGCAGAAAGCCAGGACTGGGATTATGAGCTGTTAGAAAAGCTAGGGATTCCTGCGAAGATCTTTGGCAAGCTGCATATGCCTAAAGATGTGGTCGGGATGCTTTCGGCAAAGATGGCCACAGAAGTTGGTTTCCAGACGGAAGTCATCCTGCCAGCTACCCATGATACCGGCTCTGCCGTGATGGCGGTGCCCACGACATCCGATGATGCGATTTTCCTGAGCTCCGGCACCTGGTCGCTGATGGGCATAGAACGGCTGATTCCGGATTGTACGGAAAAGAGCCGGGAACATAACTTCACCAACGAAGGCGGCTATCATTACCGCTACCGCTATCTGAAAAACATCATGGGCATGTGGATGATGCAGTCCCTGCGGCGGGAGTTCCGGCATAAATACACCTTCGAGGAGCTTTACCAGCTGGCCTATATTGGCAGGTACTTCACGTCGGTGGTCAATGTGAATGATGAATCCTTTTTGGCACCGGACAGCATGACGGAAGCGATCAAGGAGTACTGCCGGAGAACCGGCCAGGAAGTGCCGGAAACGGAAGGCGAACTGCTCTACTGTGTGTATATGAGCCTGGCCCGCTGTTATGCGCAGACCGTGGCGGAAATCGAAGCGGTTACGGGCAGGAAATATACGCGGATCCATGTAGTTGGTGGCGGCTGTCAGGATAAATTCCTGAATGCACTGCTGGCTGCGGAAACGGGCAAAGAGGTGTTCGCCGGGCCTGTGGAGGCTACGGCGCTGGGGAATATGATGGCGCAGATGCTCAAAGACAAATGCTTCGCTGATTTGAATGAAGCGCGGCAAGTGGTTGCTAAGTCCTTTGATGTGAAGGCCGTTGAAGGAAAGTTCGTATTGTGATGTTGGGGGTATTGTGATGTCTCGTTTTGAGGAAGCTGTGAAAAAATATGCTGCTTTGGGGATTGATGTGGAGAAGGTGCTGGCGAAGCTGAAGGAGGTCAGCATTTCCCTGCATTGCTGGCAGGGGGATGATGTGCGCGGGTTTGATACGGACCCGAATAAACCGTTGACCGGCGGGATTCAGACTACGGGGAATTACCCGGGTCGGGCGCGGAATCCGCAGGAGTTGATGGCGGATATCGACAAGGTCATCAGCCTCGTGCCGGGCAAGCCTAAGATGAATCTGCATGCCAATTATGCCATCTTTGAAGAGGGCGAGTGGGTGGATCGGGATAAGCTGGAGCCGAAACATTTTGCCAAGTGGGTGGAATTCTGCAAGGAGAGGGGGCTGGGCTGTGACTTTAACCCGACCTTTTTCTCCCATCCTAAATGCGACCCGCTGACCTTGTCTTCGCCCAATGAGGAAACTCGCAAATTCTGGATTGACCATGGTAAAGCCTCCATCCGCATCAGTTCCTATTTGGCGGAGGAACTTGGTCAGCCCTGCGTGATGAATATCTGGACCGGTGACGGTTTCAAGGATATTCCCGGTGATCGTCTTGGCCCCCGCAAGCGCTACAAGGAAAGCATTGATGCGATTCTCGTTGAGCCCTTTGATTTCCAAAAGGTGAAACCCTGCGTGGAAAGCAAGGTCTTTGGCATCGGCGTGGAATCCTATACGGCGGGCAGCGGGGAATTTGCCCTGACCTATGCGGCCATGAACAAGGATAAGTGCATTCCGCTGATGGATAACGGCCATTATCATCCCACGGAAGTGGTCAGCGACAAGATTCCGGCCCTGCTGACCTTCTTCGATGAAATCGCCCTGCATGTAACCCGTCCGGTGCGCTGGGACAGCGACCATGTGGTGCTCTTTGACGATGAGACGCGTGAAATCGCCCGGGAAATTGTGCGCTGCGATGGCCTCGATGGCAAGGTCAAGATGGCCCTGGATTACTTCGATGCCTCCATTAACCGTGTGGCAGCCTGGACGGTGGGTTACCGCAATTTCCAGAAGGCCCTGCTCTATGCGATGCTGCAACCGGTGGAGGAACTCAAGGCTTTGCAGGATAAGGGGAACTTCAGCAAATTGATGGTTCTGCGGGAGGAACTGAAACTTCTGCCCATGGCCGATGTCTGGGCAGAGTTCTGCAGCCGCAATGATGCACCCCAGGATGGCGAGTGGTTCCGTCAGGTGGAAGAATATGAACGAAACGTGCAGGCAAAGCGCGTGTGAATAGGGAGTTGTTTTTCATGGATATCAAAGACGCAAAATTTATGGAGGGCTTTATCCGTCTGACCGCGGATGCATTCAGAAAAGGCTGGCATGAACGCAATGGGGGAAACCTCACCTATCGCATCCCCGCAGAGGAGATTGCTGAAGTTAAGAACTCGCTGCATCAGGTGGATGAGTGGCTGCCTATCGGCAATAGCGTGCCGGAATTGGCCGGGGAATATTTCCTGGTCACGGGCAGCGGCAAGTATATGCGCAATGTAGAGCTGTGCCCAGAGAAGAATATCGCGGTCATTCTTGTGGACGACAAGGGCGAAAACTATGGCATCGTCTGGGGCCTGACCGATGGCGGCCGTCCCACCAGCGAACTGCCCACCCATCTGGGCAATCACGAACTGAAGAAAAGACTTACCGCAGGCAGGAACCGGGTGATTTACCATGCCCATCCCACCAATCTGATTGCCCTGACCTTCGTCCTGCCCTTAAATGACAAGGAGTTTACTCGGGAGCTCTGGGAAATGGCGACGGAAGACCCCGTTATCTTCCCCGAAGGGCTGGGCGTAGTCCCCTGGATGGTACCTGGTGGCAAGGCCATTGCCGATGCCTCCACGAAACTCATGGAAAAATATCGTGTCGTCGTCTGGGCCCATCATGGACTCTTTGTCTGCGGCGATGATTTCGACGAGGCCTTCGGCCTGATGGATACGGTGGAAAAAGCTGCCGAAATCTGCGTCAAAGTCCGCTCCATGGGGGGCAAGAAACAAACCATCACCAGGGAGAACTTCCTAGATTTGGCCAAGGAATTCCATATTGACCTGAATGAGGCGCTTTTGGATTAAGGTTGTCGTGGCGGAAGCAATGCTTCTGCCATAACAATAGATGAAATTATCTTAATTTTTAAAGGTTTGCTAATTGCATAGCAAACGGCGAAAGGAAGGGTAAGAAGTGTTTGACGTAAAACTCGATTACAACATGTCTGCCTGGAAAAAGACCTTGATTGCCGGTCTTATCAGCTACATTGATGCCGGATCCATTGTGGCCGGGGCTTCGGGGCTGACCATGTGGCAGGATTATCTGGGCATGAGCAGTGTGCAGATGGGGCTTTTGGCCGCACTCTCCTCCAATACCGGCGGTGCAGCTATCGGTGCACTGATTGGCGGCAAAATCTGCGATAAGTATGGCCGCAAATTCGTTTATAACTGGGCACTGCTCATCTACATGATCGGTGTGGCCATCATCTGTCTGGCTACCAACTACCCCATGTTCCTCTTAGGCTATGTCATTGTCGGCTTAATGGTCGGCGCGGATGTGGTCGCTTCCTGGACCTTTATCGCCGAAGAAGCGCCTTCAAGGAATCGGGCGAAACACTGCGGCTCGGCGCAGATTGCGTGGATGCTTGGCCCTGTGGTAGTGTTTGCCGCTTCCATTCCCATGAACGAGATGTTTGGGCTGCTGGGCAACCGTCTGATTTTCGCCCACCTCATTGTAGTAGCCGCCTGGATTTGGTATCAGCGCCTTAAGATGCCGGAATCCACGGAATGGGCCGCAGCCAAGAAGCAGGAAGAAGAGATGGCGGCCAAGGGCATCAAGCAGAAAAAAGTCCGCTATGCTGATATCCTGCGTGGCACGAGCTTCAAGACCGTCGCTCTCTGTGTCTGCGTATACGCCTTCTGGAATCTGGCCGCCAGCACCAATGGTTTCTTCATGCCTTATGTCTATGAGCATGTAGGCAACCTCAGCAACTCCATGGCCCTCGGCATGACGGCGCTGAACTTTGCCGTCTGCATCGTGACGACGATCATCTTTATGTACACGGCGGATAAATTCAACCGCCGCAAGGTATATGCCATCTTCTCCGGGCTGGGTGTTATCAGCTGGTTCGTCTGGGCGCTGCCCGGTGAAATGCTCCAGACCTGGATGCTCTTCTTCTTCACCATCGTATGGGGCTTCTCCATGCAGCAGCAGTTCTATCAGCTTTGGAGCTCCGAACTCTTCCCCGTGCGCTATCGCGCCACGGCACAGGGCTTTACCTTCTTTGTCACAAGATTTTCTGCCGCAATCTGGGGCTTTGCCGTTCCCCTGATCATGGAGGCCTTGGGCTTCCAGATTGCCGCCGTGCTGATGATTGGTTTCTGCGTAGTCAGCTGGCTGGCCGGTACCATCTGGGGTGGCGATGACCGGGGCAAGACGCTCGACGAAATCACCCGCGACCGCTATGGCGATGAAATCGACGAAAATGGCTGGCTGGTAGAGCCGGAAGCCGCTGACCATGTTATGGCGCACAAATAAAGAAAGGTGGCAGTTTCATGGAACGCTTTGCCTGGAAAGCAACCGTCAAGGACGGGATGCTGGCCGAATACAAAAAACGCCACGATAATCTCTGGCCGGAACTGAAGCAGGTGCTCAAAGACGCTGGTATAAGCAATTACACCATTTGGAACACGGGGAACGAACTCTTCGGTTACTTTGAATGTGACAAAGGCGTAAGCTATGCCGAACAGTATCAGGCCCAAAGTGCCGTGGTGGACAAATGGAATGAATACATGCAGGATGTCATGGTGATGGAAATGGACCCGGAAACCGGCGCCCAGCCAAAGATGCAGCAAGTATTCTTCCTGGAATGAAGTGGTTTTTGAACTGAATATAGGTATGAACAGCAGCTGTCTTCGGATGGCTGCTGTTTTTCGGTGCTGGACTGCAGGAAAAGCAAGCAGGCGCAACGAACTACTACCTAAAACTATGAGACGAATTATATGGGGGAGGCGTTCAGTGTGAAAAACTTCAAAATCGCAGTTTACATAGTCGTATTGATGATAGGAATTACAGCGGCAATCTACGGAAAACAGGCCGAAGCCGCAGACGTATGGGTAGCTCACTGGGATGCTGAAGGTATCGATGTCTATGTTATGGATGATACGCTCTCATACGGCACAAGTTCGACCGGACGCTGGTTCTCGATATCTACCAAAATGGTAAAAAATGGCCGGTTAAAGGAAGTCATCACATGGAATTACAGTAAATTCCAGACTGACATGTGGCGCTATCAGACCAATACCATGGATCAAAGCCATGATACCGTCGTTTCGCCGAGCGATAAGGTATTTGCTTATGGCATGAATAAGATTGGCTGGCCTTATAAGATTCGTGAATATTGGGTATATTAGGGCGTATTGAAAAAGGTAGAGTCAATAAGAAAAGGATTGCCTCACGATTGCCAAGCTCTTTCTTATGAAATTATAGGAGGCCTTTCTGCCTACCACTATATCATGCATAAATTCAAGATATACGGAGGATTTCCAGACTTCAGTGACAGTCTGCAGAACATCTTGGATGAACAATTTAATCCGGAACGGCCTAATGCGGTTTGGTGTTCAGACATCACTTATGTATGGACAATTGACGGATTTGTATACTTGACCAGCATTATGGACTTGTACTCTCGCAAAATCATCGCATGGACGCTTTCTGACAGCTTAGAAGTAAGCTGCGTAACGGAAACAATTCAAAAATCGAAATTACGCCGCAACCTCGATTTACCACTGATTATCCACTCAGACCGAGGCAGCCAATACGTAGCTAAAGAATATAAGAAGGCCACCGCACGAATGCAGCGGAGCTATTCCAAGAAAGCTTATCCATGGGATAATGCCTGTATCGAGTCATTTCACGCATTGATAAAGCGTGAATGGTTGAACCGCTTTAGAATCAGGGATTTTAATCATGCTCACAGCCTAATTTTTGAGTATATTGAAGCATTTTATAATACAAAGCGGATTCACAGCCATTGTGGATATCTTTCGCCAGATGACTTTGAAAAACTTTACCAGGCGAGCGTTGCTAGAGAATCACGATTGGTAAGTTGAAAATAATTAAAATTTCTCATTTTATGTTGTACTAAATCTTGACATAGGACCAATATTTGCCTATAAACTACTAGATATGAAATATGATTGTTGCTCACGAAGGTTTAGGGTAAGAAGCGCTGGGAGACAAGATTTGCCTAATTTTCAAATTTATTGTCGTTGGCTTTTGCGCTATCGTTCGGAGAAGGCTATTGCTACACGCGTATTAAGATGGTGCAATGAAGGATTTACAAATGTGGCTAGTGATACTTTGAGAATGTTTGTAGCAGTACATATAGATGAGAATGAAGATTTTGTTAATCCTATATTGCAGCGTCAAATTCTTAACGAAGGACTAACACAAGAAATACATGATGCTATGGTGGAAGAACTATTTATTAATCGGCCAGATATTGTAGACCGATTTAATATGGGGGTGGATGTAAAATACGAAAATGTTTCCTATGAATATAGGGCAAAAGATAGATTATTGGAAACCATCGAGGAAAATTATTCTTTTATATTGCCTAAAGGAACAAAAGATTTAAGAAAATGGGGTAATATTTTTCATAACTGCGTTGCTAGCTATAATTCAGCAATTATAAGAAAAGAATCATTAATAATTGCAATGAAAAAACAAGATAAGTATATTGCGTGCATCGAGATAAGGCAGGGTAGAATCACACAAGCGCTAGGACATTGCAATCAAAAGCTAGATATAAGATATCGAAATATAATTAAGGAATGGGCTAATACGCATAAAATAATTTATAGTTATATCGTCCGATAATGAAATAGATTGAATGTATTATATCGAGTGAATTTATCGGGAAATATACAAAACAACGCTCCCGCCAAGTCAGATAGTTATTTTAATAGTGGCTCAATCATTGGATAAAGGCTTTCCTCACCATTTAACGATTTTTTATTCACATTATCCTTCATGTAAGCAGAAATATTTAATAATAGGGCACAAGCTTTTACGCTTTGGAGGTGGCTTGTGCCCTTATTTCTTGTAATGTTATGGGGGGAATCTCTGTAATAAATTTACAGAGGTGATGAGTAGCACATTCTCAACATTGTGGAATAAATCTTGAGTAAAAGTCTCGAAAAAGTACTATATAGCAGGAAACTTAATACTACACATAGAAATTATCATGTAAGGATACTTATTAGATAAAATTAACCGATAATTATTCTATATGATAATTTGCTTAAAAATACATTTGATTTATCATGATTAGATATTTTACAAGGATGTGATTTTATGGAAATCATATTTGCAATAATAGGAGAAATTATCTCTTGTATAATTTGGGATGAATTATTTGATGCAGGCATAGAAATTATTAAAGTAATAACAGGACCATTAATTGGCGGATTAGGGTTAATTTTTATTATTGCTGCTTATTACAGATATAAACAGAGAAATATGTGGATATATAGGTGGGGAATTTGTGATTTTTCATATAATGAAGTATTCAAAGTACTTGCAATAGGCATAGTATTTTTAGGAATTTGCATATTGGGATTAGGTGGTGTTATAATTGATATTATAATTACCATCATCGCAATATTAATTATAATATTTATATTTAGCATAATATGGACAGCGTTATGTAATGAATCTATTGTAAAAAGAATCTTAATATCTACAGGCTTAACTGTGTTCTTAATTGCAATATCGCCTGTTTTAATGTTTATCCCATTCTTAAACATTGAGGGCAGTATGATATCCAACGTAGGTAAGACAGTCAGCAGATTGGAACGCAAAGTAATTTCTAACGCAGGAAAGATTTTTTCTAAAGGTGAAAAAAAAGCTCTTGTCAAAACAGAAGAGACTTTAACAAAGGATATTGGCAAAAGCGCCGAAAAAGTAGAGGATAAGATTATAAATAGGGGAGGAAGTAAAGGGGAATTAAAGGGCGAAGGGAAAAAAACAGGTTCAAATGATATTAAATCGCCCCCTAAAAATGGCTTATCAAAAGAAGCAAAATCCTCTATGATTGCCTCAACTGGCTGGTCATCGAAAATAGTAAATAGTATAGGTTCTGAATTGGAATATAAAATTTACCAAGGGGCAAAATTACGAGAACAGATTGTAAACAGTAAAGAATGCTTAGTAAAAAAAATTAATTGGAATAAAGTTGATCAATTTGGTCGAACTAATCGCGAAAGAGGGAAGATAGGATTGGCACCATTAGATGATAATGGAACGCCTCTTGAATTACATCATATTGGTCAAAAGGACGATAGCCCTTTGGCAGAATTATCAATAAAAGAACATCGTGGTAAGGGAAATGATATTATTTTACACGATAAGACAAAGGAAACGGAAATAGATAGAATAAAATTTGCAAATGAGAGAATTAAACATTGGGAAACAAGAGCAATGGAGGGAAAATGAATATGAAGGGTTTAATAAATAAGATAGAGTCCATAGAAAACCTTTGTCAAATAGGTGGCTGTTTAGAAGATGATATTTTCCAGGCACAGAACAAATTAAATCTTTTATTTTCACCAGAATATAAGCTATATATGTTAAAATATGGAGCAATAAGTTTTAAAGGAACAGAATGGACTGGTTTAGGAAAGCACTTACATGGATATCTTAACGTAGTCAATATAACCCTAACTATGCGAGAACTAGACATTGATTTTCCATTAGATTGTTATGTGATAGAGAATTTGGGTATAGACAAAGGAATGGTAATATCTAACTTTTATGGAAAAGTTTATCTCTACAATATGGGCGAAAAATATAATCTATATGATAATTTAGAAGAATATCTTGCTGAGTGTATGCTTAGATGAGAGTATGAAAAAATCTCTGTAAATGAATTTTCCTCGAAAACATAAGGTCTTCTATGATAAACTATAATCAAATCATAGGAGGCCTTTTATCATGGCAAGACAGAAAAAAGAGATTCACAAAGTAGAAATGACCGATGGCAAGCGTGCCATCATCCAGCAGTTGTTCCAAGAGTACAACATCGAGAGCGCTACTGATATCCAAGACGCCCTGAAAGACTTGCTGGGCGGCACCATCAAGCAAATGATGGAAACGGAAATGGATGAGCATCTAGGCTACAGCAAGTCTGAGCGCTCCGATAGTGAGAATGCCCGCAACGGGTATAAAACCAAGAGCCTCAATAGCAGCTATGGCAGCTTTCAGATTGATGTCCCACAGGATCGTCAGTCATCCTTCCAGCCTCAGGTCGTCAAGAAGCGGCAGAAGGATATTTCCGCCATTGACGAGAAAATTATCTCTATGTATGCCAAAGGCATGACCACCAGACAGATCTCTGAAACTTTGGAAGACATTTACGGCTTCGAGGCTTCAGAAGGGTTCATATCCGATGTTACCGATAAAATTCTGCCTCAGATTGAGGAATGGCAGAGCAGGCCGCTTTCCAGTATCTACCCCATAATTTTCATTGATGCCATCCATTTTTCTGTAAGACATGACAATATGATTACCAAATTGGCTGCCTATGTCGTGATGGGAATAAATGAAGATGGCCGCAAGGAAGTCCTTACGATTGAAGTGGGCGAAAATGAGAGCAGCAAATACTGGCTGGGCGTCCTGAACAGCCTCAAGAACCGTGGTGTAAGGGGATATCCTTATTCTTTGCTCTGATGGGCTTACCGGCCTGAAAGAGGCCATTTCTGCAGCATTTCCGAAAACAGAGCACCAGCGCTGCATTGTCCACATGGTGCGCAATACGCTGAAATACGTCGCCAACAAAGACATGAAAAATTTTGCCAAAGATCTCCGCACCATCTATACCGCCCCTGATGAGAAGGCCGCCGTCAAGCAGCTGTCTTCGGAGAGTCCACTGAAAAATTTACCATTTTAGCTTTGAATTTAAATAATTTATCCACAGAAATAATCGGCGTAGAATGAGAACTGTTATCATTCTACGCCGATTTTCGTATATCAAATGCAATTTTACGCCCTCTTACACATCCATGACTGGCATATCGGATAACGTGACCTTATCATAGGCACCGTTTTTCTTGTCTTCTGGATGAGGCTCCAGGCCGATGATGGTTATATCTTGCCTGTCTGGCCCATATACCCAATACATACGCATGGCGCGACTGGTATTGTTTTCCAGATATGACTGCCATACCTTGACACCGTATCTTTTGGTGAGTGGTTCGATATCATGTGTATGCAGACTGGGATAGGATGGATCTTGGGACAGAAGCCGCATGGCTTTTCCCCATTTTGTGTAGAGGGTCAGTTCTTTTTTGGATATGGTGCCAGCAGCGTTCTTTTGAGATAGGTCCATCCATAGCTCCAGCATTTCCGGGATTCCCATACGAATAGCAAAATTCATGGTCAGAACCCCGTTAAATCAATTGGCGCAGAAACCTTGCCAGCTTTGTAGTTGCGGATGGATTCATCCATCATGGCAAGAGATTTTTTAGAGATTTCTTTTGGAACTACCAGTTCACGTGGTTCAAGGACAATGCAACCGTTATCATATTCCCTTACTTGGTAATATGCATATCTGGCTCCGCGAAGCGTTAAGCGATGCTTGGCATCAAGATGAGCAGTATAGTCTACGACTACAGATGCGTCCATGACGATTCCTCCTTTGATGTGGGATTTCCCACTTGTTTTTTATTTAATTTTAAGGCAAACTGAGCATTTTTGCAAGAAAAACTTTACTACCTACAGCGTTGACTAAATACTGGTGCTGAGTGATAAATGGAGAGGTATGGGCTGTTTGGTTATTTGCTAGGCAGTCCTTTTCTTTGGTGGTAGAGAATTGTCATGTAGTGATGTATAATAATTGTAGCAAAATTCTCAGAACGAAGGCCGGCGAAAGCCGGAAGAGGATGGAGGTGCCAGGCAATGAGCAGGATTGATGAGTTGGCAGGAATTATTGCCGACAGTTCCGCTATCGTATTCTTCGGCGGTGCGGGAATGTCTACGGAGTCAGGAATACCAGATTTTCGCAGTGCTGACGGTATATACAATCAGAAACTTGATCGGAAGTTCAGTCCGGAGGAGATGGTGTCCCATACTTTCCTGCTTGACCATCCGCAGGAGTTCTTTGCGTTCCTCTTTGCCAAGATGATATTCCTTGAGGCCAAACCCAACGCAGGGCATCTGGCTTTGGCTGAATTGGAAAACAGCGGAAAACTGCTGGCAGTGGTTACCCAAAACATAGACGGCCTTCATCAAGCTGCCGGCAGCGAAAATGTGTGCGAATTGCATGGTTCACTCATGCGCTGGCATTGCATGGAATGTGGCAGGCAATATACATTGGAATATGCTCTGCAAAATAAGCCTGTACCTGTTTGCAAAGAATGCGGCGGTATAGTGCGGCCGGATGTCGTCCTATATGAAGAAGCACTCAACGAACTGGTAATCGAAAAAGCTGTGCAGGCCATTCGTAAGGCCGATACGCTGATTGTGGGTGGCACTTCGCTGGCCGTATATCCGGCGGCGGGATTACTGGATTATTTTCGTGGCGACAATCTGGTGGTCATCAATAAGACTGCCACCAAGGCAGATAGGTCTGCAAATCTAGTCATACGGGAACCGATAGGCAAGGTGCTGAGTGAGGCGGTTAGGAAAAGCGGAGGTGCAAGATGACAATAATCAGAACGGAGTTAGGCGATATCACTGCCAAACATTATGCCGATGCCATTGTAAATGCAGCCAATGAAAGCCTGCTAGGTGGCGGTGGCGTGGACGGGGCCATTCACCGGGCAGCAGGGCCGGAACTCCTGGCAGAGTGCCGGACGCTGCATGGCTGCAAAACGGGGCAGGCCAAGATCACCAAGGCCTATAAACTGCCTTGCCGTTATGTTATCCATACGGTGGGCCCGGTATGGCATGGCGGCAGGCAGGGCGAGGAAGACCTGCTTGCCGGATGCTACAGGCATTCCTTAAAGCTGGCCATAGAGCATGGAATCCGTACGGTGGCCTTTCCGTCCATCTCCACAGGTGTGTATTCCTACCCGGTGCAACAGGCGGCGATGACCGCCATACAGACGGTTCGAAAGATGGTTGAACAATACCCGGGGGCGTTTGATGAAATCCTGTGGGTGTTGTTCGATGAGCGGACAAAATTAGTGTACGATGGAGAGCTGCAGAAATGAGAAGACACAGGCGGCTTCATCTTAGCGATGAAGCCGCCTGTGGTTCGTACTCCAATAGAGGCCTGCCGCACGGTTGTGCGCGGCAGGCCCTTTATGTATGATCATGAATTTTACCGCATCATCAACTGGCCATAGCGCATTTGTTTTGGGGGAAGGAATTTTTGATGCGCTCCACTTCCAGCAATGCCTGATGCATCAGTTCTTTATGCCAGCTGTTCTTGCTCCTGGCATAAAGGCTGCGGTAGAGGTCAGCAGCCATCTGTTCATAGCTGAGCCAGTAGCCAAGGGCTGCATGATGCAGGCGGTCTTTTTCCTGTTCATCCTGAGGTGCCTGACCGGTCAGCCTCATCATGAACAGCTTATCCCAAGGCTGGGGAACCCGGATATTAAGCTTATGATGAACCATTACACCGAATTTATCCACAAAATCACTGCGTGTGGTCAGATTGTCATCCACAGCCGTCTGCATTTTCTCCTTCAGCACGCGTGACATGCGTTGGGAACCAAGCCAGTGATAAAACTCTGCCAGATTGCCATATAAGCGAATACCATGTTCCTGCAAGTCCAATACTTGCGCTTCCAATAAATGTTCCATTTCACTTACCTCATAGCTTTCATCTTACACCTATGGATAACCCGCCGATTGTTTACACCCTATTGTATTTTACTCGTCTTACCTTGGCTATAATATAGCATAGCCGTTTTTCTCCCACAATACAGGGAAATCATCTTGAAGCAATGTTTCATAAACAACAGGGAAATTGGGAAGCGTTATTACAGCAGGCGTGCAAAGATGCCGGTATATTTTTAGTTCCTTCCGACATCTCTTTGGCAACCGCCTTGAGCCCCGTGAAACGGGGCTTTTTTCGTGTTACAATACCCATGACGCAAGAACAATAACGATGCGGGGAGGAAACATCATGTTTACCATCAGGAAGATTTTGCTGGATTATATGGAAGAGGCAAATGGCGTTTTGCGCTGCCCCGTGCTGAGCTGGCAGTTTGAGACGGAAGAGCGGAATTTCCGGCAGAGTGCCTTTCATATACAGATAGCGGCAGATGCGGCGTTCACGGATTTGATCTATGACAGCGGGGAGACTGCGGGCACGCAGTCGAGCGGTATCCGGCCACAGGTGAAGCTCGTCACGGCCCGGCGTTATCATGTGCGGGTGCGGGCTGCAGCCGGGAATGTCTGGTGTGACTGGTCGGCGCCGGTAAGCTTTCTCAGCGGTAATGTCGAAGGAAAGTGGCAGGGAAAATTCATTTCGGCGGAAACGCCTGCGGATAAAGAAAATTCCAAAGGCACATACCTGCGCAAGGAAATCCGCCTGGCGAAAGAGGTAGCTCATGCTGTTGTCTATACCACGGCTTTAGGCCTTTATCAGTTCTTCATCAATGGCCAGCGGGTGGGGCGGGATGAGCTCACACCAGGCTGGACGGCTTACCAGAAGCGCCTGAGCTATCAGACTTATGAGGTGACGGAACTTTTGCGCTCCGGTGAGAATGTGCTCGGCGCTCATCTGGGGGCTGGCTGGTACAAGGGCATGTTGACCTTTCATCATGTCCGCAATCTCTATGGGGAGCAGACCGCGTTCTGCGGCGAACTGCATGTGCGTTACACCGATGGCACAGAGGAAGTCTTTGCTACGGATGAAAGCTGGCAGGGTTCAGACAGCCCCGTGGAATTTGCGGAGATCTATGGCGGGGAAAATTATGATGCCCGCCATGAACAGTGTGGATGGAATCAGCCGGGCTTTGATGCCGCGGCTTGGCAGAAGGTCATGACCATTCCTTATCCGCTGGGCAATCTGTGCCCGCAGACGGCTTCCCCCATCCGCAGGCAGGAAAACTTGCCGGTAAGGGCTTTCCTCACCACGCCCAAGGGCGAGCGGGTGCTGGACTTTGGCCAGAATATGTCGGGCTGGGTGCAGTTCAAGGTCAGAGGGCCAAAAGGAACGCAGGTAAAGCTACATTGCTTCGAGGTGCTGGATAGGGACGGCAATGTCTATCTGGAAAACCTGCGGGAAGCAAAGGAAACCATCACCTATACCAAGGGCACGGATGAGGAGGAAGTGTTTACCCCGCATTTCACCTATCAGGGCTTCCAATATGCCTGGCTCGAAGCATGGCCCGCGGATGCAAGGGCCGAGGATTTCACGGCGCAGGTGCTCCATTCGGATATGCCGCAGGCCGGGACTTTCAAGTGTTCGGACAAGCTGCTCAACCAGCTTCAGCATAATATCCTCTGGGGGCTCAAGGGCAATTTCCTCGATGTGCCCACGGATTGCCCGCAGCGAGATGAACGACTGGGCTGGACGGGCGATGCGGAGATCTTCAGCGGGACGGCAAACTTCCTGATGAATACCCATGCGTTTTTCCAAAAATGGCTGATGGATTTGGAGGCGGAACAGGCTGAAAACGGTGCGATCCCCCATGTGGTGCCGGATGTGCTGACGCCTGTGGCTTCGCAGGATATGATTGACCATATGGGCATGGATGGCGCTTCCGGCTGGGCGGATGCCGCCACCATCGTGCCGTGGAATCTCTATCTGGCTACTGGCAATCTGGATATCCTGCGCAGGCAGTATGTATCCATGAAAAAATGGGTGGCCTTTATGGATGCGCATCTTGATGAAGCCGGACGGTTCAGTTACAAGATGCAGTTCGGTGACTGGCTGGCGCTGGATGGTGATGGCAAGACCCCCTTGGGCGCAACCCCTACGCCGTTCACTTGCTCGGTCTACCATCTGGTATCCATGGAAATCATGGCCTGCACGGCAAAAATCCTGAAGCATAATCAGGATGCCCAAATCTATAGCGGCAAATTTACTAAATTGCGTCAGCGTTTCCTGGAAAATTATCTGCCGGCCGGGAAGATGCAGGTGCAGACGCAGTCCGCCTATGCCATGGTGCTGGCCTATAAGCTGGCACCGGTCGAATACCGGGAGCAGCTGGCGGCAGAACTGGCAGAGCTTCTGGAAAAGGACGGCCATCTGATGACGGGCTTCATGGGTACCCCTTGCCTGTGTACTGCTTTGTCGGAAAATGGCCAGGCTGAGGCGGCCTGGAGGCTTTTGCGCCGGGAGGAATTCCCCGGCTGGCTCTATCCGGTCAAGCAGGGCGCAACCACCATTTGGGAGCATTGGGACGGTAAACGGCCCGATGGCAGTTTCTGCAGCCCCGATATGAATTCCTTCAACCACTATGCTTATGGGGCCATCGGTGACTGGCTCTACCGCTATGCTGCCGGCCTGGACTACGATGGCGGCGAGCCTGGTTATAAGCAGATCAACTTCCATCCCCAGCCCGGCGGCAATCTGGACTTTGCGGCCGCTTCCCATGAAACCCCCTATGGGCAGGCGGCCATCCGCTGGGAAAAGCAGGGTACAGAAATCGTTGTCAAAATGACCGTACCGCCGAACAGCAGCGGCCAGCTGACATTGCCAGCTGGTGCCGAGCTGCGCCAGACCGGTGGCCTGAATTTCAAGGGCCTGACCAGCAGGAAATTCGGTTCCGGTCAGTGGGAAGTAAGCTTCCTGCCGGCATGAATAATGGAGGGACTGTTGCACGAGTCTATCGCTTGTGCAACAGTCCCTTTGCGTTTCGCAGAGTATATATACGACATATTTTTATATATGCTGGACGAAATCCGACATATATTTAGAAAAAGTTCTTGCCTTTTCCTAAAGAATCTTTTATGATTGTAATAGATAGTCAAAGAATATGGTATAAAAAAGTGATTGTTTAAAGGATGGGAGGAAGCATTATGCGGAAATTATGGCGGATTGTATTGGGGATGGCCATGGTTATGGTTTTGGGGGCTGGCTCGGCGCTGGCGGCAAGTGCAGGTCACGATTATCTGCGCGTGCTGGATTCCCTGCCCCGGGTAGGTTCCTATGTCTCTGATATGCCGGGCTACACCTGCCTGCTGCAGCGGAAGGGCTATGAATTCTCGGAATTCCATGGCAAGATCGGTGCGGCAGCTTATCAGGAACAGATGGATCATTATGGCCGCATCGCCAGCCTGCGCATCGCACCCCGGCAGCAGGTGAGTCTGACCACAGAAGAGACCGCCGAATTGATTCATAAACTCAGCACCAGCTACGGCCGGCCAAGCCATAGCGAGGGAGATAAACTTATCTGGGATGGCCGCACGGGATATACAGGCAGCTTTGATACGCAAAGCGGTGCCCTTGAATTGAATTTAGCCCCATAAACGAGAAGGGACTGCTGCATGTACGCAAACGTGCAGCAGTCTTGTTTTTGGTAAAAATCCTTATGGTGGACATTGCCGGCAGGAGAACGTATCTGTGGGAGGTTTCTGACTTGCTGGATGTGATGCCATCTGTTATGATTGCATTAAGCAGAGGTCAAACTTTCGGATGGGGGAAGTGACCAATCAGTGCATGGGGGATACGCGCGATGACAGATGAATGGCATGAATTAGCAGCGGGAGAATTGCCAAGACTGCAGTTGGAAAGATTGCCGGCTTACGGCTTCCAGCATGAAGGCGAAAGTTATCTTTATGAAGAAGTATTACTGGATGGAGCGTTCCTTTTGCAGATAAAGGTCGCGGCCTCGGGCAAGGCAGCCACACGCCTGTTGGACCGCGAGAGTCAGGAGCCTTATGTGCTGCACTTGATCGAGTCGGCGGAAGGCGCCTTTGTGGGGAGTGTCAAGGATGCCTATCGAAAGGCTTTGAACAGGCTGGGAGAATCCTGTGGTGAACATGGGACTTTCAGCGGCGGCTATATCCAGCAGATTTTGGACTATATCCGTGATACCTATGGGGATGAAATCGAATATCCCTGGAAGGATGATACGGCGGCGGTTATCCGTTCCCATCTTTCCCGCAAATGGTATGTGCTGTTCATGGAAATCCTGCCGGAGAAAATCGGTCTGGGCGGCCAGAAGCCTATTCGGGTTATGAACCTGCACGGTACAGCAGAACAAGTAGCGGCACTGGTGGATGGTCGGAAGTACTTTCCGGGCTATCACATGAATCGGAAGTATTGGTATACCCTTTGTCTGGATGGTTCTGTCCCCATGGAGGAATTGCGGCAGAGGATTGCGGAAAGTTTTCGCTTGTCCCAGCCAAAGAAGAAAAAGGCAGGTGTGGTTGACGAAAATGGATAAGTTGAATAATATTGCAATCATTACAGGTGCTTCCAGTGGATTGGGGGCAGAATATGCGAAATTGTTGGATCAGGAAGGTTTGGATGAATTATGGCTTATTGCCAGACGCGGCGGGAAACTGGCAAACTTGGCAGAAAAGCTCCATACGCCCTGTCGGTGTTTGAACATGGATTTAACTGACGAGAGTAAGCTGGATGAATTGGAACAGGAATTATCATCGCAAGGGCCGCGGGTGCGCTATCTGGTAAATGCTGCAGGCTTTGGCTGTATTGGGCTGAGCCGGGAATGTCCGCGAAAAAAATTGCAGCAGATGGTGAAGCTCAACGATATGGCGGTGCTGGACATTACGGAAATGTGCATTCCCTTTATGACTAAAGGCAGCATCATTATGGAAATCGTATCCTGCTCGGCTTTCCATCCCATCCCCAATTTGGCTGTGTATGCAGCCAGTAAGGCTTTTCTGTTGTCGTATAGCCGGGCCATGAGCGTAGAGCTGGCAGACCTCGGCATAAAGATTACGGCAGTATGTCCTTTCTGGATAAAGGATACGGAATTTGTAGACAAGGCCAAAGAAACCGATAAACATCATGTATATCGGGATATGCCTGGCGCGACGAATGTCAGGAGCGTGGCAGAAAAATCCCTGCGGGCCGCCAAAGCCGGTGCCGTGGTCTGTACCCCGGATATGGTCAGCAGCCTGCACCGCATTGTGGCTTCCATCCTGCCGCATTGGCTGTTGGCCAGAGTGTGCAAATGATTATTCATTCTTTTTCTGTCCGGAATTTGGTGCGGTATTTTTGCGGTGAGCAGTCATAGTATTGCTTGAAGGTGCGGGAGAAGTGGTCAGCGGAGCTGTAGCCTACAGCTTCGCTGATTTCTTGTATGCTCATATTGCTGGTTTCCAGATAGCTTTTGGCGCGGCCGGTTTTGAGCTTGTTCAAGAGGGTGGAGAAGTTCATGCCGGCATTTTTGCTGATCAGCGTGGAAAGATAGGCTTCGTTGTAGTGGAAGACCTGGGAGAGCTCATGCAGGGACACGGTCTGATAGTGCGTCTGGATATAGCGCATGATGAGCGGTGCCCGGGTGGAGAGGAAGTCGTAGCTGTAGAACTGGATGGTATCGCTGTAATGGCGCAGCATATAACACATGAGGATGTTGACGAGACTGATGCCGCAGAGATTGTGATAGCTGTCGCCCAAGTAGCTTTCCATCATCAAGGTCTTGAGCAGGCGGCGGATATTTTCCTCATTCTGGCTCGTGAAGATGATGTAGTTCGGGTAATCGGGGCGGGCGAGGATGGACTGGAAGAAATAGGAGAGCAGGTCCTCGCCGGCCATCAGATTGAAGAAGGCGTTCTCAAAGGTGCTCTTGCGGATGTCAATGCAGATGAGCACGGATTCATCATCATCCATCTGGATGGAGTGGCGGGCATTGGGGCCGATGATGTAGAACTGCCCCGGCTGCAGATCGAGCGTTTCCTGCTCCACGGTCAGCAGGCAATGCCCGCGCATAATATAGCCCATCTCAAAGAAGTTGTGTTTATGCGTATCGATATTGATATAGTTGAAGGCTTTGAAGACAATCAGGTCATTGCCCAGCGAGAACATCAGGTCTTCGCCGACGGGATTGCCTTTGTTGCTCTTGTTTTCGGCTTCATTCTGGATGATGAGATCAAGGCCGATGGGCAGCTGGTTTATGTGGCGCAGGAATTCCTCGTCATCGAGACTGTCCCAGAGCTTGTCCACGGACAGGGGCGGAAACTGTTCCAAATATTTGCCGGAATTATAGATGTTCAAGAGCGCCTCAGGGACGCTGGCGCGCCGGCCCGTTTCATGAAAGATACGGCTGATTTCGGCTTGAACTTTGGCCACAGTGGTAAAATAACGCATCATAACAGGATAAAACCTCCCGAGAAAGTGGTAAAAACAAAGAGAAACGCACAAAAAAATAAGCAATTCAATTATAACAGAAAAAATAACGCCTGAAAACGTCAGATATAAAAATATGTCGGATTTATATAAGACCTCTACATGGTATAAGGCTTCATCCCTTGCTATAATGTAGACTGTGAGGTAGAGGAAGAATCGACAGATAATTTGAAAGAGTTACAATCGATTCTGATTTAAAGGATTAGCGCCCATTATCCGCGGTGATGGGCAAATTCTGCAAAAGAACAGCCTATCTTAGGGGGAGAAAGCTTTATGGATACGATCAAATGGAATAAAACGCCGTTTTACCGGCTGATGGCAGCCATGGTTTTAGGGGTTGGCACGGCCATTGCACCGCTGGTGCTGTTGATGTTTGGTCTCATACAGTTCAAGATCATGAGCATCGTGGGGCCGGAGGCCACGACCAGTGCCTTCGGGGTTGCTTCCGGGATTGCCAGTCTGGCCATTGTGGTACTGACGCCGTTGGGGGGCATGATTGCCGATAAGACCCATGTGAAGATGGGACGCCGCCGTTTCTGGATTGTCGTTGGTTCCATCGGTGCCTTTATCAGCATGATGGGGCTGTCCTATGCGGAGACCATGGCACAGCTCGTAGCCTCCTGGTGCATTGCCCAGTTCTTCTATGGCATGGTTTCCCTGTCCTGCTTTGCCATGATTCCGGAGCAGGTGGAAGAAGCTCGCTTCGGCCGAGCTTCGGGCATCATGAGTTCGGCCGCTCCGATCTTTGTCATGAGCGGTTCCATCATCATCGGCATCTATGCGGCTACACCGGTGGCACTTAAGATTGCCGTGGTTTCCGGCGTGCAGCTGTTGGCTGGCCTCTTGGTAGCGCTGCTCGTCAAGGATACCTATATTCCGGCTGCCCATATGCAGGAAAAATCCGGGGCAATGAATCCCTTCAAAGGCGGTCTCAAGAATGTCTATCCGTCCTTCAAGAAATATCCTGAGTATACCTGGGCCATGCTGACAAAATTATTCATCAACTTCTCCAATGCCGGCCTGACCATGCTGACGCTCTTCTATGTGGCGCGCTTCCATCTGTCCGAAGCAGAGGTCTTTGAAATCGGCTCCTATACGGGCGCTTCTATCATGCTGATGGTAATTGCGGGCATGGCCGGCGGCTGGCTCTCGGATAAATTCCGCAAGCAGAAGCCTTTTGTGATGGGTGCATCCCTGATTACCGGCGTCTGCCTGATACTCTTCGCCTTTGCCACGGATCTTTGGACCGTGATTGCTGGCTACTTCGTCTTCAATTTCGGTTTCGGCCTCTATAACGCTGTGGACAACGCACTGGTCAACCGCATCCTGCCCAGCAAGGAAAATGCGGGCAAGGATATTGCCATTATGAATATCACCACCAATCTGGCCTCTTCGCTGGTCAACTTCGTCGCTCCTATGCTGATTGCCCTTGGTGTCAGCCTGCTCGGGGATGACGGTTATACCTTCTTCTTTATCCTCTTGTCGGTCTGCTCAATCATTTCCTTCCTGGCTGTGATTCCGATACCGGAAGTCGATGCAGGAAAAAAGCCTGCTGCGGAGTCAGACGCTGAACTAGCCAAAGCATAAGCAGAAGCCTTCCCTTGGGGGAAGGCTCGGCAGAAATATCAATATATGAATATATATGAGGGTGAGAGTTATGAAGAAGGCGGCACTTTTCGGTATCTCTTTACTATTATTATCCGGTGTGAACGGCACGGCAAATGCCGAAGTTTTAAACGATAAAGCCCTGCAGCTGGCGGCGGAGAACAATGCCAAGGTTGAGGCGGAACTTAACGGGAAGAAGCAGAAAAAGGCTCCCGCCGATGTCAAGGCAGGACATTGGTCCTATCAGGCGGTGAAGCAGCTGACAGAGGCCGGGCTCGTGGAAGGTTTTGACAATGGCATGTTCGAGGGGGACAGGAACCTTACCCGCTATGAGATGGCCGTGATCATCTCCCGCGCCATGGACAAAATGGAAACTGTCGATGCGCAGCAGAAGATCATCATCCAGGCTTTGCAGGATGAATACACGAAGGAACTCAAAAATATCGGCGCCCAGATTGAGGAACTCAAGAAAAAGGTGGATAAAGTACAGTTCCACGGCTATTTCGGCACCCGTTATGACCATGTCAAGGGCATGGCGGTATCCAGCGATCCGGTGATGAAGAAAACCACTCAGCTGTCCGTGGATACCCAGTATCATTTTGACAAGCACACGATGATTACCCTGAGCACCACCTATAACCGCAGCTTCAAGGCCGAGCAGGCGGACTATACCAACCTGGGTGCCCTGCAGTGGGTGGATTATAACAATCGGGGCTACAGCCTCAAAGTGGGCCGCTATGCGACGACGATGGGCTATGGCCTGATGTTCAACGATGAGAAGATCCAGGGCGTGGAAGTGGGCTTTGGCAAGGGCAAGCGTCTGAGCGGCCGGGTGACCTTGGCTCAGTACAAGCCGGTTACTTCCATTGAAGCCGATACGGATAATGAATTCACCAATAACCTGAGTTCCCACAATCTGCACCCGGCACTGTTCAATGAGGATTTCTGGTCTTTGGAACTCGATTATAAATTAACGCCGAAAACCAATGTGAAGGGTGTTTTCCAGACCAAGCCCAATACCCGGGACAAGGCTTTCCCCTATAGGAACTGGGAGAGCACGGGGACAAGATTCGTGGAACTCGGTTTTGACCATCAGCTTTGGAAGGATAACACCCTGATTGCCGACTGGGTGCATGCGAACTCCGATGTGAGCCGAAATGCCTATAAGGTCCAGATGCAGTTTGGCAATCCCTGGCCGCCCATCAAGGGCAAGCATGCACACACTGTAGCCTGGTACAATGCACCGGCCGATGCCATGATTATCGGTGGCTCCGGCGGTATGATTGGTGACTATATCAGCACCCTGGGCGAGGGCTTCCGTGGCTGGGTAGCCGGCTATCAGTGGTCGCCTGTCAACAATACGATCTTTGATGTGTTCTATATGTATGGCCGCACCGTAGATGCTTCTGCACCCTATGGTTACACGATTCCCGGCGGCGTACGGAAGAAGATCTTCCGTTTGGACTTTGCCCTGTTATTTTGATTAAACGTAGAAAGATGGAATTACGATGACCCAGAAAATCAACCTGAAAGCAAAACCCTTCAATCTGACGGATGAGGATGTCCGCTGGGTGGAGGAGACTTTAGCCCAAATGACCGTAAAAGAAAAGATCGGTCAGCTCTTTTGTCCGATTGCGCCCGGTCCCGATAAAGAGGCCCTGCAGGAGGTGCTCGATACCCTGCAGCCCGGCGGCATGATGTTCCGCGCCCTGCCCGGCGAGGAAATCCAGGAAGCCCAGCGCTTCCTGCAGGAAAAATCGCCGGTACCGCTGCTGCTGGCGGCTAATCTCGAGGCTGGCGGTAATGGCGTGATGACCGAGGGCACTTACTTTGGTTATCCTATGGCCATGGCAGCCACGGGGGAGGATGTGCATGCCTATCATCTGGGCAAGGTCTCTGCGGCTGAAGGGAAGGTGACAGGCTGTAACTGGGCGTTTTCCCCGATCGTGGACCGGAATGTCAATTACCTCAATCCCATCACCAATGTGCGCACCTATGGGGACGATACGGATACCGTTATCCGCATGAGCAAAGCCTTTACCCGCGGCGTGCAGGAGGAAGGCATGGCTGTGGCCATCAAGCACTTCCCTGGCGACGGCATGGATTACCGCGACCAGCATCTGCATCCCACCATCAATTCCTGTTCGGTGGAGGAATGGGATGCAACCTACGGCGAAATCTACCGTCAGCTGATTGCCGAGGGGGCCGAGTCAGTCATGGTCGGCCATATCCTGCAGCCGGCCTGGCAGATGGCGCTGAATCCTGAGCTGGAATTGGCGGACTTGCTGCCCGCTACGCTTTCCCCGGAACTTTTGCAGGGACTTCTGCGTGAGCACTTGGGCTTCAACGGCCTGATCATCACGGACGCAACGCCTATGGGCGGTTTCACCAATGCCATGAGCCGCCGGGAGGCCGTGCCCCGGGCCATTGCCGCCGGCTGTGATATGTTCCTCTTCAACCGCAATATGGAAGAAGACTTTAAGTTTATGGAGGCGGGGCTGGAAAATGGTATCCTGACCGAAGCGCGGCTCGATGAAGCCGTCACTCGCATCCTGGCGCTCAAAGCCCATCTGCAATTGCCCGCTAAACAGCAGGCAGGCACATTGGTTGCGGGCAAGGAGGCGATTGCCGAAGTTTTGTCCCGGCAGGAGTTCAAGGCCTGGGTTGACGAGGCTGCCGACAAGGCCGTGACTTTGGTCAAGGATACCCAGCAGGCCCTGCCGCTGAATCCCGCCAAACAAAAACGCCTGCTGCTCTATGTTTTCGGCGATGAATGGGGTTACTTTGGCAATGGCAGTGCCAAGCTGTTCCGGAAGCTGCTGGAAGAAGCCGGATTCAGCGTGGATGTTTTTGACAAGGAAGCCCTGCGCTTTGCCTATATCGATATCAAGCGGGAAGATATCATCAAGCAGTATGATGCGATAATCTACTATGCCAATATCGAACCGGCCAGCAACAAGAGCACCCTGCGCATGGAATGGAACTGGCCCATGGCTTCCAATATGCCCTGGTTTATCTATGACTTGCCTGTGATTGGCGTAGCTGTCGGTTCTCCCTACATCCTGCAGGATATTCCGGCGCTGAAGACCTTGGTCAACGGCTATACGGCCTCCCCTTCGATGCTGCAGGCAATTGTCAAGAAATTGACCGGTCAAAGCGAGTTCAAGGGGCATAGCCCCATCGATCCTTTCTGTGGCATGTGGCAGACAAAATTTTGAGGTGAAATGATGCGTTACGAAAATATAATCTTTGATCTGGACGGTGTGCTGGTGTCCACTGACGAATACCACTATCAGGCTTGGCAGAAGATTGCCGATGAAGAAGGCATCTATTTTGACCGCGCCATCAACAACCGCCTGCGGGGCGTTTCCCGTATGGAGAGCCTTGACATCATCCTGGAGCGGGCTGGGAAAAAATATACGCAGGCCGAAAAAGAAGCGCTAGCCCAGCGCAAGAATACGTACTATCAGCAGCTTTTGGGGCAGCTGACAAGTGCCGACACGCTGAAGGGCGTGCGGGAAACCCTACTGGATCTGCGACAGAAAGACGTGCATATCGCCGTGGGTTCTTCGAGCAAGAATACCATGCGCATCTTAAAGCAGGTTGGTTTGGAAAACGCGTTCGATGCCATTGCCGACGGTACGGAAATCACCAAAAGCAAACCGGATCCCGAAGTTTTCCTGCTGGCTGCGCAGAAGTTAGGTGCCAAACCGGAAACATGCCTGGTCGTAGAAGACGCCGCAGCGGGCGTAAACGCCGGCTGCAACGCCGGCATGCCCGTGGCCGGCATCGGTGAGGCCGCCAAATCCCCTCGGATTACCTATGCCATAGCCGAAATCAGCGATTTACTGCGGATTATTGCCTGACGAATATAATATATTGAAGCTTTTGAATGATAACAGAAAGGATGATAGAAGATGAAGGACTTGATTTTTCCGGAAAACTTTATTTGGGGCAGCGCTACGGCGGCCCATCAGGTGGAGAGCATGAACACGCACGCCGATATCTGGGCTGAGGAGCATGTGGAAGGCTCCATCTACAAGGATAAATCCGACAGGACCTGCGACCATTATCGGCATTATCGCGAGGATATTGCGCTGATGGCCGGTGCCGGGCTCAAAGCTTACCGATTCTCGATTGAGTGGGCGCGCATCGAGCCGCGCGAAGGCGAATTTCCTGCCGAAGCTATTGCCCACTATGCCGATGTGCTTGCCGCCTGTGAGGAACATGGCCTGACGCCGGTGGTAACGCTCCATCATTTCACGAGCCCGCAGTGGCTGATGAAATACGGCGGCTGGAAGGGAGAGAAGACGCCTTATTACTTTGGCCGCTATGCCCGTTATGTGCTCAAGGCTTTAGGTAAGCACATCCCCTATATCATCACCATGAATGAGATCAATATCGCCACCATGCTCAAACAGCTCTTTGCCGAGTGGAATTTCGTGCCGCCCATCGGCATGGCTGCCGAAGGCTGGACGGCGCCCGAATGGCGTGAACAGGCTGCTAAGGCCTGCGGCACGGATTTGGACCATTATTTCACCATCCATATGGCCTCTGAGCCGGAGCATATCGAAATCATCCGGCAGGCCCATAACGAAGCCGTGAAGGCGGCCCGGGAATATGCTCCGCAGGCCAAGGTCGGCGTGAGCCTTGCTCTCTCCGATGTCTGTGCTGTGCGTGGTGGGGAGAAGGTGGCAGACAAAGTCTGGCAGAGCTATTTCGGCCAGTACAAGGATATCTATATGAATGCCGACTTTGCTGCCGTGCAGAACTATGAGCGGGAAATCTACGACGCCAAAGGCCGCGTGCCCCATGGCGAGAAAGAAGAACTCACCGAATGCGGTTACCCCTATTGCCCCGAAGCCGTCAGCTCCGTGGTGCGCCGCGTATATAAGGAAACGGGCCTGCCCGTGATGGTGACGGAAAACGGCATCGCAACGCAGGACGATGACCGCCGTATTGACTTTATCCGCGAAGCAATTGCTGGCCTGCATAGCGCCATCAAGGACGGCGTGCCCCTGTTGGGCTATATCTACTGGAGTAGCTTGGACAATCTGGAATGGGCCATGGGCTTTGACAAACACTTCGGCCTGATTGCCGTGGACCGGGAGAACATGCGCCGCACCGTAAAGCCCAGCTGCCGTTATCTGGGAAGCATTGCCCAGAATAATGGGCTGCTGAATTATGCAGACAAGAACATAAAAGAACAAAGGATTTCTTGATGCCGGTATCCGTATTATATGATTGTGAAAAAGAAGGATAATTATGGTATAATAATGAAGATAGAAATACGTGTTCCGCTGTAATACATTTCTCGCTAGTGCATACATAAATGTGATGAGGGGGGGATTTGGTATGTTGGGAAATAGGAATATGAAAAAATATGGCGGCTATGTTCTGGTGCCCCTTTGCTGTCTGCTGCTTTTCCTTATGGCAACGGCTCAGGCTGGGGCAAAAAAGCCGGAGGTTCAGTGGCGGCTGGATGCAAAGTATGGAGCCGTATTGCCGCGCAGCCTGCGCTTTATGAGCGATGACTTCGCTCAATCCGTCAATCCTGCGCCCAGCCGTCAGGGGCTGGATAGGTTGAGATGCTCCGCCAGTGCCGAGTTTTCTGCTTCCGGTCTCTCCTTGATTGGGGAAAAGATTCGTAAACATGCTGGAAAGAACGCAGATATTTACGTGGTGGATCTGCGCAAGGAGTCTCATGGTTTTGTCAATGGAGAAATCCCCGTGAGTCTTTATATGAAGGGAAATCATGGCAATCGCAATCTTAGCAGTGCTGCCGTTTCACAGGTGGAGAAAGAACTTTTGCAGTCCATAGTCGGGAAGGAAATAACTTTTGTTCCGCTGGGCAAAACGGATACGAAGCTGTTTCCGGCCAGTACGGTCAAAGTCGAATCCGTGGAGACGGAAGAAGCCGTTGCGGCACGATTCGGCATGCACTATAAGCGAATTCCTGTCGTAGATCAGGCCGCCCCTACGGATGATAATATTGATGCGTTCATGGACTTCTATAAAAAGCTGCCGAAAAATGCCTGGCTTCACTTCCACTGTCATGCCGGGCACGGGCGCACCACCACTTTTGCCATATTCTATGACATCTTGCGCAATCCGGATGTTGCCTTGGACGATGTGGCTGCACGACAATATCTCCTGGGGGGAACAAACCTTTTGGCCGTAAGAGACGGCAATGGCTGGAAAGCCGAGGAGACGCGCAAACGTGCTCAAAAGATTCGGGATTTTTATGGATATGTGCAGGCTAACCGCCAGAAGGGATTTGTTAAAACCTACTCGCAGTGGAAACATGAGGTAAAGGGAACGAACTGACAGGAAATCGTTAATATTCTCTGGAAAAGAATTTCAACCTTTAAGGTACAAGCTTACGCTATATCTTGAAGGTTGTTTTTTTGCCTTAAAAGCTGGGCTTATGTAATCTAAATATAAATGAGATAATTTATCAACCGGCAAAAAAGATGACCGCGCAGAAACGCCTGTAAGCACCGTGAAAAAAGAAATGCATATAAACTATTGCAAAAATTTTAGATGCGCTTAAAATGGCTCTCAGATGGTGTGAAGGCAAAATCAAATTTTTCGAGAAAATATCCTGCAGATCTGGATGAAGAGGTGCACCTCTTCTTAGTAGTATGAAAATCTTTATCATTAGATGGACGTAGTTGCCGAGAAAAAAATTTTTCCACAGTTTACTGTGTATAAGGGGAATTATATACAGTAAAATTTCTGAATCTGTTTACATCCTATGTAATTTAGGTGTATCATATTGATACAGACTTTGGAGGAGGGATTCTTTATGCCAGATGCGTTAGTTGAATTAAACCAAGAACTTGCTGGTTCTTTGGATACGGAGATCATCACGCCGGATTCCTTTGTCCAGCATTATGCGGAATTCCTGCCGCGTTTCATTGCCAATGGCAATCCGTCTCAGGATACCATGTATCAGTATTGCCATAAGATCAATCAGTTCATCAAATGGTGCATCAGCAGGAAACGTCATCCCTTGAATATGCATGAATACCAGCTCCGCATCTACCGGGAGTTCCTGCTGCAGCAAAATTATAAAAACGAGAGCATTCAGATCATGCTGGCGGCAGTGCGGGCGTTCTATCACACAGCGTTCAAGATGGGCCTGATCAAGAGCAATCCGATGGCGGATATCTTCGCCCCGCCGGTCGCCAATCAGGAAGCGCTGCTTTCCTTCTATAGTACGGAACAGCTGGCAGAGATCCTGAAGGTATTCGATAACGAATCAGATCCCTTCATTAAATATAGGAATAAACTGATCGTCTATCTGATGGGCGTCGAGGGGCTCCGCAATGTAGAGGTTTACCGGGCCTGCCTGGAAGATATCAACTGGGAAGCCCAGGCCATCATGATCCGGGGCAAGGGCACGCGCGGCCGCCGCGATCCAATCTATCCTTGCGAGCGCACCTTTGCTTTATTGAAACAATACCTGACGGCCATCCCTGCGGACGACAAGCATCCCGTCAAGAAAGATGGCGCGCTCACGCCGCTGATCCTATCCTCTTCCAACCAGAATTATCTGGGGCGTGTTTCCCGTAATGGTATCCGCTTTGTCATGAATCAAGCGCTGACTGCCTGCAACCTGAAACATCCCGGCTATTCCTGCCATATCCTCAGACATAGCTGCGGCACCAATCTCTATGCCCAAACCAAGGATTTGCGCATGGTGCAGGAAACACTGCGGCAAAAAGATCCGAAGGTCACCGCCCGTTATGCGCATGTCAACCGAAGGCTGTCCCATCGGATTACAGCATCTCTGGTTCCGGAAGATACGTTATGAAAATTATTTTCATTTATCTATTGATTTTCATTCTCAATGGTGCTATATTATATACAGGCTTTCGTTAAAGCTCTCCTAAAATATAATACACAGCAAAGAACCGGACGTACTGCTCATGCGTCCGGTTCTTTGTCGGTGGGAAATACCGCCGTTTTCGGGATCATCGCTCTACCATTGGCAGGGGGCGAAGCTTGTGGAGGTTACACCTGTGCAGATGCTCGATCCTGGACTGGACCGCTTCGTCATCACAATGTCCGGTCTTGATATAACGGTCCAAAACGGCGTAGGTAAAGCCCAGATTATCCTCATCGCTCTTGCCGCAAAGGCCATCGGCAGGCGTCTTATGCACGAGTTCATGCGGCAGCCCCAGCGCATCGCCGATGGCAATCACCTCATCCACGGTATAGGCGGCCAGTGGGGCCACATCACCTGCGCTGTCACCGTATTTGGTGCTATACCCCACATAATCTTCCGAGCGGTTGCAGGTGTTGATAACCCGTCCCCCTTCCGCGATTCCCTGGGCTGCCGCGTAAAGCACAGCCATGCGCAGGCGCGGGGCAAGATTCTGCTGCAGGGCAGGCGTAAGATTCACAGCAAAGTCCTGACCGTCATCACCAGTTGCATTGGTCAGCGCCTGCAGCATTTCCTGATAGGGCTTGCCGATATTCACCGTGCGATAGGCAATGCCCAAATGCCGGGCAGCAGCCTGGGCATCAGCAATCTCTGCCTGCACCCCATTGGGCATCAGTACGCCAACCACCCGCTCCTTGCCCAATGCCTGCACGCAGAGGGCTGCAGCAACCGTGGAATCCTTGCCGCCGGAAAGGCCGACCACGGCCTTGGCTGCAGGGCCATTCTGGGCAAACCAGTCTTTCAGGAAACCAACGATTTTCTCTAAATCATGCCCGGCAGCAAAAGCCGGGTATTTTTGCGTATTCATGAGGATGCTCCTTTCCCGCATTCCATTGTCAAGCGTCAATCATCATTGGCCAGCCGATAATCAATGGCTCGCTGCAGATAGTCCACATATTCCTGACTCTTGCACATGCCTTTGCCCGGGGTATCCGAAATCTTGGCTACATGCTGGCCATTGCATGCGGTCACCTTCATGACAATATTGAGCGGTTCCACATAGGTGTCATTGGAAATATAGGTGCCAATCCCGAAGGCCACCTTGGCCTTGCCCGCAAAGTAATGGGCAATCTTGTCAGCCTTCTCAAAGTTGAGGGAATCCGAGAACAGCAGCGTCTTCGTTCTGGGATCAATTCCCAAACGGATATAATGGTCAATCATCTTATCGCCCCAGACAAAGGGATCACCGGAATCATGGCGGACACCGCTGAACAAGGTCGCCAGCGTCTTGTCAAAATCCCGCAGGAAGCAGTCTGTCGTGATCGTATCGGTCAGTGCAATGCCGTTCTCCACGCCATACTCCTTCACCCAAGCCGTCAGCGCCACTTTGTTGGAATACGCCGGATTGTAGAGGTGATTGCCCTGCCCCATGCACATGATCCACTCATGGGCCATGGTGCCCACAGGTTTCACGCCGTACTTTTTTGCCAGGAAGACATTGGACGTGCCGACAAAGTTGGAACGCAGCACATCGAAATCATCCAGACGGGAGAAACGTTCCACGGCATATTCCTGCACCTCGGCACAGAGCCGTCTGCGCAGGCCGAACTCGGAGAATGCCGGCAGCCAATACTGCCCCATCTGAATCATTTCCGCCTTGGCTTCGGTACGGCGTTTGGCATCTTCCACCAGGGCCTCATAGTCATCACGGAAACGGTAATAGACTTCGTTGACAATTGCCAACGTCGGAATCTCATACATGGACGTATCCAAAAGGGTGCCGCCGGCCTCGAGGATCAGCCCCTTCTCACCGCCGGCCTGAATCGTGAAATCCGCATAATCCGGCTGCCAAAGGCGCAGATGGTTGATATAGGACTTCTGCAGCCAGCTGATGCCGGAAAGATACGCCAGTTCCTCTTCGGTGAAGCGCAGGGAACAAAAGGCCTTGACCTGCTCCTTGATTTCCTCCACCATTTCCGGCGTGAAATAAACATTTTCGTTCCTGCATTTGAAGCTCCAGGTGGTTTCATACTCACTGGCCTGATGGAAGATTGCCTGGCCCATGCTGAATTTATAGAGATCTGTTTCCAGCAAGGAATTGATGATCTGCTTGAATCTCATTTTCGTTCCCCCCTCATCGATATGTCAGCGCCAGGGCTCATTGCCCTGATTCAGCACCTCAACCTGAATGACCTTCATGGCAGCCAGTGCCGTATCATGAGAGGCCGGCGTCACTCCTGCACAGCAGGCGGCATCCACCACGATATGGGCATTGGGCAGCGCAGCCTTGGCCATTACTGCATTGGCCAGCACGCAGATATCGGTGCAAAGTCCCACGAGCTCAATATTTTCTGGCGGAAACGCCAGTTCCTTGAGGAAATTGCCCAAATCCAGGGAACCGAAGGTGTACTTGTCGAAAATCGGAGCCTTCTCGGGGCAGGGAATCTGCTCACTCAACTGCCAGCCTGCCGTGCGTTCCAGGCAGTGCGGCACAGGCAGATGCTTTCCTTCCTCCGTCGCCAAATAATCTTCGCCATGGGTATCCCGGGTAAAGATCACGAGGCTGCCTTCCTGCTGAGCTTTCCTGACTTTATCCGCCACATTGCCGACAATGGCTTGGGCTTCTTTGGAACCCAATGTCCCATCGATGAAATCATTCTGCATATCCACGACAATCAGTACCTTCTTAGTTTTCATCGTAATCCTTCCTTTCCAGATAGCAATACAAAGCGGTCTTGGGCTTGCCGGCTGCATCATACTTTCCAATTTCCTTCACCCGCTGGCGGTCCACCAGGCTGCGCAGGAACATCTTGCGGAAATTCGAGCGGTCCAGCTTCTGAAAGAGAATCGCCTCATGGATCTTCATCAGCTCATAAATCTCAAACCTGGACTTGTCCTGTAGCAGCGCAAACGCATCATCCGTATAACTCAGCCTGCCCTGCAAGCGCTTGATGGCCGTGCTGATGAGGAACCCATGGTCAAAGGCAAGGTGCTTCATGGTGATGGAGCACTCGCTGCTGACGAAATACGTGGACAGCTCCCCATGCTCATCATAGCCACGCCGAACCTTGAACAAGCGGGCATCCGACGCATCGTCCCCGGCTTTGATTGCCAAAAGCCCTCTGGGCACCAGCGCCGTATAGACCACGCTCACCACATGGGTTCGGGGATCCCGGTCCGGCGCTCCCACGGTGATGAGCTGGCGCAGCTCAATCCCATCCGACACCTTCACACCTGTTTCCTCGTAAAGTTCCCGGGCCGCGGCCTCATCCACGGACTCTTTGCCAGCTTCCAGGAATCCCCCGGGTATGGCCCAGTAATCCTTGAACGGATGTCCCCCGCGTTTGATCAGGAGCACATTCAGTTCATTGTCCTCATCCATGGTGAAAATCACCACATCGGCCGTCACCGACGGCCGTTCATATCGAGCCGGATCATAGTTCTTCAGGAATTCCTGTTCTTCCTGACTTCTGCTCTCGGTCATCATCATCATCCCCAATTTGCTTGTTTGATTACATGTGGTATCTTTTACTACTTAAAGTGTAGTACATATTACCACTTATGTCAAGCGAAATTTATCTGAATATGCTGCGCAGAAATTTTTTCCTAGGACGAAGCTTTCCTGCAACAGGAGCTTGACACAGCTTTCTGCCTATGCTAAGATACGAGCAATCATATTTCAGGAGATTACCTTTGCTACTATAGAAAGGAAGATTCATCCCATGTCGATGAGCATCAATCCTGCCGGACATTCCTGGCAGCAGCCGCCAGTTCCCCGCCATGATGACCTGCCGCAGAAACTCATGCAGGAACGCGGTGATTATCGCGAGGAGATTGCTTCGCTTTCCTCTGCTGATGATGAAGAGAGCCAGGCACAGCTGAAAGAAGACTATCAAAAGCTTTCCAAGGTTGAATCCAAGCTGGCCCAGATCAGCGCCCAGCCAAAACCCTCTGCGGTTGGTGCCTACCAAAAGGTACAGACTCCTCCTCCCACCGATGAGGAAATGAACCGCCGTTTCGGCAGCGCCTACAGCGTGGAAATTTCCAGCCTCCAATCCGGTAAGACGCTGACCTCGGCCATCCCCGAGCTGGAGACGCACTCCCATCTGTAATGTTTTCCTAACCAAATATATAAAGATAAGCTCCAGACTGTAATAAGCCAGTCTGGAGCTTGTTTATTTCAAAATTTCTCTGCATCCTCATCTATTACTTTCAGCAAGAAACTCACAAGACAAAAGCCGCCCCCAAAACAGGAAGCGGCTTCTTGATTCCCTCAAAGGCGGACTCTTTGCGATACGGTTAGTCACTCCGCATCGCTGCCCACACATGAGAATTTCTCTACTAGAGTCATTATAGCATAAATAGTAAAAAAATGCTATAAATTTTACCCCAAATACTTCTGTATCAGCTTCCTCTTGGCGTTATAAAACTTTCCGATAAACATACCGGGCAATAATAAACTGCAGGGCCACGAGTCCGGCCAGCAGGCCGAAGGCGGCGTAAAGGCTCGTGGCATGGGCCAGGGCGCCAATGGCCGCGGGGCCCATGAGGATGCCCAGATATCCAAGGGTGCTTACCGCTGGCACCGCAAGGCCGATGGGCATATCCTGCTGCTTGCCCAGCAGGGAGAAGAACACCGGCACGATATTGGCACTGCCCACGCCGATGGCGAAGAAGCCTGCGTAGAGCAGCCAAGCCTGCGGCGCAAAGATTACGGCCAGGAAACCGGCAAAGGCTAAGACACTGCCGCCCAGGATAACGATTTTCTGTCCCATTTTCTGTACCAGCCTGTCCCCCACCAGCCGCATCGTCAGCATGGCGGCAGAAAAGACCGTAAAGCCCGTGCCTGCCAGCGACATGTCAAAGCCGCGCACAGTTGTCAGGAACACGCCGCTCCAGTCCATAATGGCCCCTTCCACCAGGAAGGCAATGCAGGCGATAATACCCACAAAGGCTACAATGCCTTTCGGAATGGCCAGCATCTTGCCACCGGCATCACCGCCATAGGGCAGCAGGAAGCGGGCAAAGAACAAAATCGCTGCTGTCATGATGCCAACAGCAATCAGCGTGGAAACCGTGGGCGTAAGCCCCAATCCGCCTACCCAGACGCCAAATAGGCCAGCCCCGGCAAAACCGCCGACGCTCCAAAGGCCATGCATGCCGGACATCAGCCGCTTGCCCGCAGCTTTTTCCACGATTACGGCCTGCACATTGGCCACCACATCAATACAGCCCATGATGGCGCCAAAGAATAGCAGCACCGGAACAGCCAGCAGGATATCGCTGACCTGGCTCAACAGGAACAGCAGCAGGGCAAAGGCAAGGCTCGCAAAGGTCAGTACCTTTCGGCAGCCCAGTCTTACGGCCGCCGCGCCGGAGAGCGGCATGGTCAGCAAAGAACCAAT
The DNA here is from genome assembly GCF_900104055.1 of Pseudoselenomonas ruminantium. Lineage (GTDB taxonomy): Bacteria > Bacillota > Negativicutes > Selenomonadales > Selenomonadaceae > Selenomonas_A > Selenomonas_A ruminantium_C. The sequence goes on along the minus strand of NZ_FNJQ01000003.1, from coordinate 32,012 downwards.
GCCGATGCAGAGCAACAGAAGGCCCAAAACATCCTCGCCAATGGCCAGTCTTTGGCGCAGCAGCGGCACCAAAGGCGCCCAGGAAGCCGCGCCAAAGCCACCGATAAAGAAAACCGCCCTTGTGGCATGCTGTGTCCAAATGTCTGCCGGATCAAATTCCACGTCCCGGAGTGATTGTGTCATTTCCATAAAATCCTCTCGTCAAAAATCAAAAATCATGGGCGATCGGCTCGCCGTGCTCAAAGGTATAGATCTGGGCAAAGCCGATTTCGTTGGCCAGGATTTCCCGGGCATCACGCATATGGTCAGCCAGATATTTCGTAGAATGGGCGTCGGAGCCAATGGTGATGATCTTGCCACCCAAATCCTTGTACAAGCGCAGAATATCGCGGGAAGGCATGGTATCGTCAAGGCCGTAATGCCAGGACGAAGTATTAAGCTCAATGCCCTTGCCGTCCGCAATGGCCACCTTCAGGATTTCGGCCACCATATCCCGGACCGTAGCAAAAGGATACTTTCCTTGCTTATCATAGCGGCTGATCAGGTTCAGATGGGCCAGCACGGAATAATGCTTGAAGGCCTTGATCACATCGTACATTTCCTGATAATAGCGCTCGTTGTATTCCTGCTGCGTCCGCCCTTCCTGAAATGCCTGATTCCAGAACTCCTTGTTTTCCACCTGATGGATGGAGAGCAAAACAAAATCCAGCTCCTGCTCATAACGGGCAAAGAGTTCCTCATAGCGTGGAATCGTCCCCACCTGCACGCCAAATTCCAAGCCGCAGCGCAGGGCAATCTCCCGGCGGTATTCATCCCGCAAACGGCGGAACTTGGCAAAATACGCCGGATAATCCACATTGGCCAATGGCTGCCGATCTTCTGCGGCCAAACCGATACCGTCACCGCCCCGATATTCGATATTCCCCTCTGACCAATCCTTCTTGATGCCATAGTCCACATGGTCGGTAAAGCAAAGCTCCGTAAGTCCCAGGCTGACGGCTTTTTTGACCTGTTCTTCCATGGGTTCCCGGGAATCATCGCTGAATTCTGTATGCACATGATAATCTGCCAGCATCTTAACGTCCTCCCTCATTGCAAAGCAATTCTCTTCCAATCTGCTGCAGTCCCTGCACATAATCCTGCGCAAAAGAGACTCCAATTTCTACCTGCGGCAGCAGCGCCTGAGGCAATTCCTCTTGACAGGCCGACAGGATTCCAGCCAGTTCGTCTTCTGTCATTCCCTCCCGGTAAATGATTAGACGATGAGGATTCCAATACCGCACCTGCCGGATGATCTCTGCGGCCGCCAACCGAGGGAAATTTTCTTCCCGATAAGACTCAACTGCGGAAAAGCGGCATCCCACTTCCCCGGCAATTCCGTCCCGGCCGGTATAAAGCCTGCCGTTCAGCAAAATCCCCGCTCCCGGCGGATAGCCGTGCGGCCAGTACAGCCCCACGATGGTTTCCTGCCCAGCTTTTTCACAAGTCCTGCCGTAGCCGCTCACCGCCGCATTGATATCATTGCAAAAATACACCGGCAGGCCGAGTTTTTTTGACAAGTCAAATGTCAACGTCAAATCCCGCAGCTGCGGATAATCAATAACCAGCATCCTGCCTGCTGCTTCCACACCGGGCATGCCCAACAGCACCTGACTGACCTTAGGAAATTCCTCTAAAGCGGCCTGCAGTTCCGTCAACAGGACAGCTTCCGTAATCTCGTTGGGGAACATGTCCTTCTGCCAGATGATTTCCCCCAGCAGGTTTTCCACGGCGAGCACCAGCTTATCCCGCCCCTGCTCCTCAAACATATAGAGCAGCAGCAATAGTTTCCGGTTCCGGCAGTAAGCAAACTGCTGCGCCGGACGGCCGCCGGCCTCTCCGGGAACTGCGGCAGCCTCCACGGCTTCCGCTTCGCCTGTTTTCACCAGATCTTTCAACAGAGCATTAACCGTCACCACACTGAAGTCTGCAGCCTCAGCCAGCTGCGGCTTCGTGGCCTGTCCCAAGTCCATCAGCGCCTGCCGCAGTATTTGCAGATTGGCCCTGCGTATATCTTTTTTGTCCATTTCAAACCTCGAAAAGTATGTTTGTAAAGTAACTTTATAAAGATACTTTAACATGGTGTTATTGACTTGTCAACGCAGGCAGAAAATTTACCTAAAAAATTTTTAATTAAATTTTAACTATACTCACAAGCTCCTATAATATTAATCCTTTATGATAATACCCATATTGGATTAGGAGTGATTACCATGTCATTGATAAAGAGAAAACATCTGCAATGCCTGATTGCGGCCAGTCTGGCCCTTGCCTGTCTGGGAACCGCAGGGGCTATGGCCAGCGCCGCTGCCGTAAGCCAGCCTGCCGCCGTCCATTCTCAGCAGCCACCGGCTCCGCCGGAAGGACAATTCCCGCCGGGCCCGCCTCCTGACGGCAAATTTGGTGGGATGCAGGAAGCCAGCAATGATGCCGGCACATTGAACGCAACAAAAATCATAGATGGTTCTGATCAGAATCTGACCGGTCAAAACCTCACCAATGCCAACACCGATGAAAACGTCCTGCTGGTCCGCAAGGGGGCGAATCTGACTTTGACCGGTGGTGACTTCACGAAGACCGGCGACAGTTCCAGTGCGGATGCCAGTAATTTCACGGGCCAGAACGGCATCATCCTGGTCAACAACAGCACGGCTGCACTCGAGAATCTGAACCTTTCCTCAGACGCTGACGGCGCCAATGCAATCTTTGCCACGGGAGAAAAGGCGCAGATTACGGCCAAGCACATCAAGATCCATACCAAAAACAACTCCTCCCGCGGCCTCGACGCCACCTACGGCGGCACCATCAAGGCTTCGGATGTGGACATCACGACCGAAGGAGCACACTGCGGTGCTTTGGCCACGGACCGGGGCGAGGGCAATGTGCTGGTCAATGGCGCCAAGATCAAAACCTCCGGGGAAGGCAGCCCCTGCATCTATTCCACGGGTAATATCCAATTGACCAATGGTGTCGGCGAGGCTACCGGCAGTGAGATTGCCGTCGTGGAAGGCAAGAACTCCATTACCCTCGACCATGCTGTGCTGACCGGTCATGTAAAACACGGTGTCATGCTCTATCAGAGCTTTTCCGGGGACGCCAATGTGGGCATTGCGAAATTCACGGCCAAGGATTCTACTCTCAACAACCAATCAGACGGCCCCATGTTCTATATCACCAATACCACGGCTGAAGCTGATTTGGAAAATACAATCCTCAATCAACAGGGCGATGTGCTGGTCAAAGTCACCAGTGACCGTTGGGGGGCCGAGGGCAAGAATGGCGGCGATTTCACCCTGAATGCCAAACAGCAGATCTTGAACGGTCAGATCCTGGCCAATAATATCAGCAAGGTAAAGCTGAACTTGGGTGAAGCAGCTGACTTCAAAGGCACCATCAATGCAGACAATCAGGCGGAAGCTGCCGGCATCACCCTCAGTAAAGATGCCACCTGGGAACTCACAGCCGATGCCTATGTGACGACCATCAGCGATGAAGCTGCGGACTTTGAAAACATCAACAGCAACAAGCACAACATCTACTATGACAAGAGCAGCAATCCCGCCCTGAACGGCAAGACCATCCGCCTGCCCGGCGGCGGCAAGTTAAAACCCATGCATTAAGCCCTGTATTTTTTAATGAAAATATAATGTTTTTTTCAAGTGATTCTAATACTCCCCCGTTAAGATAGAGCACATGGAAATCGCACAGGGACGAATTACTTTTTGGAAAGGGGATTATCTCCATGAATAAGAAATTTATGCTTGCTGCCGCACTGGCAGCAACGACGTTCTCCGCAGGCCTTGCCGGCAATGTTGCCAATGCCAATCCGGCACCGGCCCAGATCCAGTATCAGCAGCAGGTAAACGCACCTCAGGCTCAGCCACAGCAGAATGCGGACAAAGAGGTGAAGAAACCGGCCAAACAGCAGCAGAATGTAAAGCAGCCACAGGCAGAAAAACCGCAGCCCAGCCAAAACAATCCGGTAAAACCGCAGCCGCCTAAGGCGCGCTGAGCAAGATCCCCTGCATCAGCTATGACATAGCTTTGCAGGGGATTTTTTTGCCACGAATCCATCCCAAATTACACGATATAACTTGTCAAAACTCATTTTTACAACGATAATATGAGTAGAACTTATCGCAAGATCTATGGAATGATTATATCAGGAGGGATTTATCATGAAAAAGAATTATTTTTTGGATTGGCTGCTTTTTCTATGCATATTGGCCTGCTTAGTTACCGGCATCCTGCTTGATTTCCACCTGATCCCAGGCGGCCGGGAAGGGCGGGCACCATTTCGCAATATCCATCGCTATAGCGGCTACCTCATGGCCGTGGCCATCCTTTTGCACCTCCTCTGGCACAGAGCATGGATTGCCATGACCACTCGTTACATATTCAAGTCCAAAAACGAGGATGATTGAACCGCATTGACATCCGTTTACCGGAAGTCGAATATTTGTATATATAAAACGGAGGCTGCATCGATGAAAGCTGATTGTGCGAATTGCCAAACTCACGCCTGTTATACCAAGGGCGTAAACTGCACCGGCCTTGACCGGGAAGAAATCCTGTCTGCCTACAGCGAGGAAGACAGGCAGATCATGAAGGCCGCTGCCTATGTGGAAGGCACTTTTTACAGCAATATCACCCGCTTACAGGAAACAGCAGAATTTGCCAAAGCCATGGGGTATCAGAAACTGGGCATGGCCTTCTGCATCGGCCTCAATGCCGAAGCGAAAACCATCGCCCGCTACTACCGGCAGCAGGGATTTACATTCTACAGCGTCTGCTGCAAGGCCTGCAGCTTCAACAAAAAAGAGCTTGACCTCAAACAGGTCAAGCCCGAAGCTGCCCATGAAGCCATGTGCAACCCCAAGATCCAGGCTAAGCTTCTGGCCGACAAAGGCACGGAGCTTTTTATCTCCTGCGGCCTCTGCGTCGGCCACGATGCCCTCTTCAATGCCGCCTGCCCCGGCCCTGTGACCACTCTGGTGGTAAAAGACCGCCTGCTCGCCCACAATCCCCTGGGGGCCATCTACTCCAGATACTGGAAAAAGAAACTGCAGCTTCTGGAGGATGGCGAAGTCTAAAAAGCATATTGCGACCTGCACCCTGATATGACACGCCCCAGAAGCTTTCTCCCGAACAGCTTCTGGGGCGTGATGTCATTATGCTATTGTTACAGTTCTTCTGCTTCAGCCAGCACCTGTTCCGAGCGGTGATAGTATTGGAAAACAGCCAGCAGCAGGAACAGGGCCATGATGCCCATCACATACATGAACATATGGGTATAGCCCACACTGCCTGCCAAAGTCCCCAGAACGATCAGGCCGGTGCTTGTGCCGATATCCAGCATATTGTAGAAGGTGGCGCTCGCGGCACTATGGCGGTCAGAACGCACCATATTGAGCATCCAGGTCAAAAGTGCCGGCAAAAGCGCTCCGGCACCCAGGCCATAGAATACGGAAGCAACAAGCAGGCCGGTCAGGGAATCGGCCATGATCATGATGCCCAAAGCCAGCAGATAGGAAACCGCACCGGGCAGGACTACCGCAAAGGCGCCGTACCTATCCAGTAGCCGTCCGCCAAAGGGGCGGGAAATAAAGACGAACAAGGTGCCAATTACGAAGAACAGCCCCGCATTTTCCACAGATTTCTCCGCTGCCAGCATGGCGATAAAGGTGTTCACACTGCCATAGCCTGCACCAAAGAGAATAGTCAAAAGCGACGGCCCCGCCGTGCCGTGCTCGCAGAGGCGGTTGCGGATGGAGGAACGCAGAGGCGGCGTCGGGGGCAGTTCCGTCACGGCCTCCTTGGTCTTGCAGGCATAGGCCATCATCAGCGCCAGCAAGCTGACGGCAATGGAAGCCGTGAACAACCAGATGGCACTTTCTGCCAGCAGATACAGGCCGAAGGCCGGTGCCAGCGCCATGGCCACGGTACTGCCCATGCCAAAGTAGCCAATCCCCTCCCCCCGGCGCGCCGCCGGAATCACATCCGCCGCAATAGCCGCCGCAAAGGTGGTGGAAAGCCCAAAGCCCAGACCATGGATCACCCGGGCAAAGATAATGGCATCAGCGCTGGGAAACAGCATATAACCGAGCACAGAAGCCACACAGAGCAGCAGTCCCGCATACAGGCATTTCTTCTTGCCGAAGGCCCTCACTCCCGTATCTGTAAACAGGCGGATAAAAATCGCCGAATAACCGAAAATGCCGCCAATCAGGCCAATCTGCGCTCCCGTAGCCCCGAGGCTGGCCGCATACACCGTAATGGTCGGCAGCAAAAAGTGAAAGCTGGCAAACAGAAAACCATTCGCCGCAATCAGCGCGATAAAATTCCGTGTCCATAGTTTTTGACAAGTCATCGAGTCAATCCTTCCCATATGAGTAATTATTTACATATTAAACATACCTACTATATCACTACACTATTGACCTGTCAATTATGACATGAAACTTTATAACCTGCCAAAACAAAAACAGCCTGACCAGTCAATTGACCGGTCAGACCACTCGTTGCTTTATACGGCAAATTCTTCCTTCAGATCCAGCATGCCGCGGATTTCCACATGTCCATCTTCCAGATAGAACAGCCCCATTTCCCAGCCATTCTTATCATAGATATCCATGATCTGCGGCATGAGCTCCCGCACCTTGGCCAGCAGTTTGTCATCCTTGACCACCTTGGCCCTGCCGTCATAGCGCATGAACTCATCGCCATTAAGCGCCAGCACCTCCACCTGGGGATTGGCGGTCAGCTGTTTGAACACATTCTTGAACGTGCCGCAGCCAAAATAAAGCTTGCCATCCACCAGCATATGGAAGCCGAAGGGGCGCCCCTTGGGCTGATTGCCGTCAGTGGTCAGGAAATAAAAGGTCTTGGCCTGATCCAGAAACTCGCTTACTTTTTCAATATTGGACATGATCATAACCTCCTGTCAGTATCTCACAAAAATATTCCTCTATTGACTTCGACAGAATGGAGTAAAATCCTCTATCTTTTCTGTCTATGTCTTATCTTTTCCCCATAAACGCTTACTCTTTCATAACCTGCTTGCCCGCCAGATACCCGAAGGTATAGGCCCGGCCATGGCTGTTGCCCATAATGGTCATGCAGTAGTCATTGGCGTAGAAACTGCCGGAATTATTCCCTGCGGCATAAAGGCCGGGGATCACATGCTTTTCCTTATCCAGCACCTGCATGTTTTCATTGATCTTCAAACCGCCCAAGGTTACCAGCAGGGCAATGGAGATATGCGCCGCATAGAAGGGTGGCTTTTCAATCGTAGTCAGGCACTCCTTACGCTTGTAGAAATCATCGTCAAAGCCCTTGCGCGCCATTTCATTGTAGCGCTCCACCTCCACCTTGACCTTTTCATAGGGCAGGTTCATCTGCCGCGCCAGTTCCTTTAGTGAATTGGCAGACTTGACCACGCCATCATCAATCAGCTTTTGCAGCCGCTTGGGGTCATGGTAAACGCTCTTGAGCGACTTGCAGGCCGTCTGATGCATGGCCGGAGCCTCGGTCGGCCACTTGGAATCCCAGATATTCCACTTACTGTAATCCGGCTCCTGCCGCACACCATTGGCAATGAAGGGATAGGGCACATCCTCATTGGCAAAGCGCTCCCCATAATTGTTCAGGGATAGCCAGGGCTGGCGCATGACCGAATCCGCCAGTCCCGGCGCATTGACCATGCCAAAGTCAAAATACATGGGCGCATGCGGTCCTTCATCTATGGCAGCCCCTACCCACATGCCCATCTTATGTCCGTCACCGGTATTGGCCTTACTGGGATAAAGATTGATCTTGACCGTATCGGCACTTGGAATGTAATAATGGAGCATTTCCTTGTCATGGCCGTAGTCCCCGGCACAGAGAATGATACCCTTTTCCCCTATGAACTTATGGTATTTGCCCTCTTTATCCTGGGCGATAACCGCGGTCACCCGGCCCTTGTTGTCATCCTCACGGACTAACTGCACTGCGGGCAGCTTAAACCGCAGATCTACGCCTTTATCCTGCGCCGTGGACAACAGGGTATAAGCCATGGCGATAACCGGCTTGCCGCCAATCATGCCTTTGGGCGCTTTTTCGATGGCTTCCTGCGTCGGTTCCAGCACAAAGGTCATGGAGGGACGGGTAGGCAGGGTGGCACCTTCGGCCACCATTTCATCATAAGTCCAGATATGCTGCACCTTGCAGCCCTTTTTCAGCGCCATATCCAACAGCCAGTCATTGACATGGCCGCTGTGCTTCACCCACTGCATAACCACTTTCTGATTGGGCTTGTAGGCACCAAAACGCATGATTTCCCGGGTAACATCTACGGGATCCAAATGATTGCCCACCTGCTGCTGCACCCGCGAATTGACCGCTGCATAGTCATAGCCCCGGAAATTCACCGTATTGGTCTTTTCCAGCACGATGACCTTGCCGCCTTCCTCCGCCGCTGAAATGGCTGCACAGAGGCCGCTCATGCCAGCCCCGACGATGACGACATCCGCCTTTTCCGTGCTGACAATCTGACTGTCCGCAATGGGTGCCGGCGGCTTCATGAAATCCGGCTGCGGATCTTCCTGCTTGAAATTGCCCTCATCATCCATCTCATGTTTGCGGCCATTGCCGCAGCCAGCCATAAATGGCGCTACAGCTGCACCAGCCAGGGCCAGCGCACCGCCCTTCAAAAAATTACGGCGGCTCAAATCACTTGCTTTCATAATGCTCCCTCCCCTGCATGCGGGTCCTGTACTTTTTCCCATTCCGGCGGCAGATTATGCAGGAACTCAAAATCATGACAGTTCTGGCAGGCTGCCTTTGACTGCTTGTGCATCTTATGGCAATCCGAGCAGGTCAGATCCTCCAGATGGGAATTATGCGGATTGACGCCATTGCCCTTATCGGTCTTGGCAACCAAGGCATCCATATCGCTATGGCATTTCGTGCACATCTTGTTGTCAAAATGACGTTTGGCCGGCGGGTCATCAAAATCATCCGTCACATACCAGATGGTTTCCTGTACCTTGTCTTCAATTCCGTTTTCATGGCAGTCAATACAATCCACATGGGCATCCTTATGCTTGTTTGCGAGCAATTCACCATGGTCATAGCCCTCCACATAAGACCCCATCACATGACAGGGCGAACAGGCCAGCTTGGGAAACCTTTCTGCCTGCTGCATGGCAAGATTGCCCAGGATACCCAGCAGAACCAATCCGGCTATCGCCATGAGCGGATGTCTGCCGAGCAGCCGGGCCGCATTTCTTAGCCGTTCTTTCCATCCCATAAAAACTCCCCCTTAAATATAGTTGCACCTTACGTGCAGAAAAAGCGGAAGGCATTTTTACCAATACGCTTCCGCAGTTTTCCCTATTATTTTTTCAGGCGCTTATAGTCAGCGTCAAAGTATTTGCCAGCCCGGATATCATCCGTCATGCCCACATAAGGAGCTTCGGCAATGACTTCCTCATTGTTCTGTCCGGCCTTGCCCATATAGGTAATCTTGGCAAACTCGGGTACCAGATATTTCGGATAAGTCTCGTATTTTTCCCGAGACTCTTCCATCAGGTCAATGTGCTCATTCTGGAAGCAAACCGTGATGGACGGATGATCCTGCACCCATTTCGGGAAGAAAATCGTGCCATGCATGATGTTTTCGTTCGGCATGAAATCCAACGCCACATCCGTGCCCGTAGGCTCTGTCCAGGTCACCTTGAATACGCCATCTGTAAGCTTGACGATATTGGCTTCTTGATCCTTCACCCAACGGCCAGCCACCATACCGCCATGAATGCGGTAATCCACCGTATGGTCATTCTTGGCGTACCATTCATATTCCCAACCGTTGTCATAGGTGTAGATAAAATGCGTGCCCAAAAAGTCATCCAGTTCCTTAAATTCCATTGTTGATTTCCTCCTTGTAATTATGTATTTATTTACATGTATCTGATATATGTATCATACTCTTCTTCGTTTGACTTGTCAATATCATGTAATAAAATACATATTTTTCTTTAAAAAAATAAGCAGGCAAGAATGCTGCCAAGGAAACGGTCTGACATTTATCATACTGGCTTCCCTTCCATAATCATGCACAGCAAAGGAATGCACGAGCTGCCCCAAGGTCGTGCATTTCTTGTTGTATTTTTTAGAACAGCGTCTGCGTCTCTGTGCCGCTGTTTTTATGATTTCCTATACTTCCCACATAACCAGGCTGCAGCATGTTCAGCGCTTTAAGCACATCCCCCACCCGCAAGGCCGCATAGAGATTGAAGCGGGTATCCGGGTGATTGAGGTCAATCCCCAGCAGCTGGGAAATCTTATCGCAGCGGTAACGCACGGTATTGACATGGACAAAGAGCTTTTCCGCCGTCAGCTTGTAGTTGAAATTGGTATCCATAAGGGTCCGCAGGGTTATCTGCAGGCCCGCATCACAGTTGTGGTCATAAGCCAATAATTTATCCAAAGTCTGGCGGCAGAAACGGATAATCCGCTCCTGCTCACAGCCAAAGAGTTCCCGGAAGATGCCTAAATCGGCAAACTCCTGCACAAAGCCCTGTTCCCCCTTTATCTGCCGAAACATCAGGGCAATGCGAGCTTCATGATAACTGCGATGCAATTCCGGCAGCGAATAGCTTGTGCCCACACCAATGGAAACCTCCGCCTTATAAACTTCGGAGAAAAGCTGCTGCCAGCAGGCAAACATCTCCTGCCGCTTGGCTTCGGACAGGAAGTCGAACTCCGGTTGACTGTAAATCCCCGAGAGAATCACCAGATACAGACCATTCCATTCCAAGGGATAGATGAGTTCCGTTTGATGACGCTGACGGAACTGCAAAAGTTTCGCCCGAAAATCCGCCGGTGGAATCAGCGGCTGATCCTGCCCCATATCCATCAACATGACCGCATATTTACTGTCACGATGAATGACGATTCCCTGTTCCCGTAGCAGCTCCTCCACACCGATATTATGTTTAATGAAAACACCTTCAAAAAAGGCTGTGCGCTGTTCGTGGAGCCGGCGGGCAAACTCTTTATGCCCCCGCAGATACCACTTCAAAGCTAATTGGCTGCTCTCCACAATACTGCCGATCCTGCTGATATCCTCTGTGCCCACGTGCGCGAAAAAGAGCAACAGCATGCTGTCCGGGATATCCGCCAGCATTACCTTGAACACCAGCATCTGCTGATTTTTGGCATAATAATATTGATTTTCCTCAAATGCCGGCATACTTGCCAGCAACGCCTGTACTTCATACGGCGCCATAATGCCTGCTTCGGGATAATGGGCGATGCCCTGCCTGCCCGTAATAACCAGCTTCCTGCCGCACTTACTCTGCAGCTTCTGCCCCAAAGCCTTTATACCCTTACTGGCTGCCAGTTCCAGCCAGTCCAAAGCAATATTCTTTTCCTCCATAACCTGTATCACCTTTCGTCTTTGTCCTTGTAAATATTCGTACAGATCCACAAGATTTTCTGTCCCAACGCTCCTGTACGAAAGCAACCGCCCGGCATAAGCAGATAGCCTTGCCGAGCGGTTGCTTCATAAGTGTATATTATGGAAATGTGGGGAGTCAGTATTTAACGCCGAGCTGACGGCAGAGCCAGCGCATCATGGCCTGGTTGGTATCTTCGCCCTGATAGCCATGGGGTGCCTTGGAATTGCACATGAAGATATTTTCCACGCCGGCATCGGTCAAAGCCTTCTGCAGGCTGATGCTCTGCTGGATGGGCACGAGGGAATCATGGCCGCCATGAGCGATAAAGAAAGGTGGCGCATCTTTCGTCACCTGATACACGGGGCTGGCCAGTTTGGCCATTTCCACCATGCTCCAGTAAGGCGAAGTCGTATCCCCGGCTTCATCGATCTTGCGCAGGGTACCTACGCCCTGCCCTTCGCCGGTAAAGCCCAGCAGGATGGACTCATTGGCCCGGACGGAGTCATGAGTTTCTGCCGCCTTGTCCGGGGCCTCCAGCGCCGGGTTCATCTCCGGCGCCATGGTCAAAAGGTTCGTCGGCCCATAATAATCCACGCAGGCTTTGACGCTGCTGCTGTACTCCAGATTACCGCCTTCGTCCCCTTCCAGCGCTTTGTTGCCGCTGGTCACGGCAAGTTCCGTGGCCAGATGGGCGCCGGCCGAGCTGCCGGCAATGGCAATGCGGTCTGCATCCAGGCCGTATTCAGCAGCATGGGCGCGGACGAAGCGCACCGCCGCCTTTACATCATAAATCTGGGCCGGAAAAGCCGCTTCGCTGTTCAGCCGGTAATCCACGGAAACAAAGGCAATGCCATGGTTCAGCACATCCTTGAAAATCCGATAGGCCGAGTTATTATCCCGCGCCATCAGAGCATTTGTGCCGATCTGAGCCGAAGCAGCCTCTTTCTTTACGGCATCATCGCCTTCATAGGTGCCCTTGGCCCAGCCACCGCCATGGACGAACACCAGCACAGGAACCTTTTCATCCTTTGCCTTTGGCGGCACAAAGACATTCATGCGCAGCTGACGCGGTGCACCGTTATCATTCTGCACATTGGCCACTACTACATCCCGATAAGTCGGCTGCATATGGACAAGATTTTCCGGCGTCTTCGCCGCCTCGCAGCTGCCGCCAGCCATCGGCACTGCCAAAGCCAAAGACAACAACGCCGCCACAGACAGTTTCCGTAATTTACCTGCTTTCATCTAGATAACCTCCCGTTATTCAGACTATATATCATGTATTTATTTACACAATCATCATAAACTCTTTTCCCTTACTTGTCAATATTGTGTAATAAGATACATGTTTATCTGTCGAAACTATGTTATACTAAGGGCAGATAAACAATGAGGAGCTGTGAACGAATATGGCACAAAAAAATGTCCTGAAATATATTATCCTGGGCCTGCTGAACCGGGAGGAACTGGCCGGCTACGATATCAAGAAACTGTTTGAAGAAGAACTCGGCGACTTCTGGTACTCCAACCACAGCCAGATTTACCCGGAGCTGCGGCGCATGGAAGAAGACGGCTTGATTTCCTCGCGCACGGAACTGGTGGGCAAGAAGCTCGAAAAGAAATTCTACCAGATCACAAAAGACGGACAGAAGCTTCTGTCCGCCTGGATGGCTGAACCCTTGAATCCCCCGGTGCCCACCCGGGATGAGTTCACCATGAAACTCTATCTGATTGATTCTGCGGATCATCCGCTGGTTGGCCGGCTCTTCCAGGAAGAAATCGCCCGGCACGAGGAAAAATACCAATACCTGCAGGCCCGCTGGCAACTGCTGTTTGCCGATGAAAGCGAGCAGCACAAACACTTCGGCCACCGCTGCATCCTGCAGCAGGCCATCCTGCGCGAAAAACAGCGCTTGGAATGGCTGCATCAGGAACTGAAAAACATTTCCCCAACAAAGTAATGGACCTTTCCATTCCTTTTACTTATCGTGTTCCCGCTTCCAATTCTTGATATCCCGCAGACGCTGGGCAAAGCGCCCCTCCAAGCCTTCATTGGTGGGATGGTAATAGCTTCTCCCCTGCAGGGACTCCGGCAGGCATGCCATATTGGTGAGCTTTTCTTCCGCATCATGCGCATACTGATAGCCCTTGCCATATTCCAGTTCTTTCATCAACTTGGTGGGGGCATTGCGCAGGTGCAGCGGCACGGGCTCAGCCATGCGCTCCTGGGCATCTTTTCTAGCCATGCCATAGGCCACATAGAGAGCATTGGACTTGGGGGCCAGTGACATATAGACCACAGCTTCCGTCAGATGCACGGTACATTCCGGCATGCCAATAAAATGGCAGGCCTGATAGACTGCCACAGCAATCTCCAAAGCTCTGGGGTCAGCAAGGCCAATATCCTCACTGGCAAAGCGGATGATACGCCTTGCCACATAAAGCGGGTCTTCGCCCCCTTCCAACATACGGGCCAGCCAGTACACTGCCGCATCCGGGTTGGAATTGCGCATGGCTTTATGCAAGGCTGAAATGATGTTATAATGCTCTTCCCCGCCCTTATCATAGAGCAAGAGCTTGCGTGAAGTGCATTGCTCTACATTCTCCTCCGTGACTGTCAAGCCATCTGCTGAAGCTTCGGCATTCAGCACTGCCATTTCCAATATCGATAACGCTTTGCGGGCATCCCCGTTGGCAAAAGCCGCCAGCTTTGCCAGCAGGGAGTCCGCAATTTTTATCTGCTGACCGCCAAAGCCCCGCTCATCCGCCATGGCCCGCCGTAAAAGGGTGGCAATATCCTCTTCGCTAAGAGATTTCAGAACAAAGACCTTGCAGCGGGACAATAGCGCCCCATTGACTTCAAAGGAAGGATTTTCCGTCGTAGCGCCAATGAGGATAATGCTGCCTTTTTCCACAAAAGGCAGGAACGCATCCTGCTGGGCTTTGTTAAACCGGTGAATTTCATCCACAAACACGATGGTCTGTTCTCCATAAAGCCGGTTGCTCTCAGCTTTTTTCATCACTTCCCGGATTTCCTTTATCCCACTGGTCACTGCCGAAAAATTGATGAATTTGGCCTTAGTCATCTGGGCAATGACACCAGCCAACGTGGTTTTGCCCACCCCCGGCGGTCCCCAGAAAATCATGGAAGAAACGCAGTCCTGTTCAATGAGCCGCCGCAGGACCTTTCCTTGCCCCAGCAAATGCTGCTGCCCAACGATTTCTGCCAGCGTTCTGGGCCGTATGCGTGCCGCCAGTGGCTCCGGCACGGCCTTGCTGAAAAGAGATTCCTGCTCCATCTTTTCCCCCTGCTGTCACTTATCCTCCCGGGCCTCGTAGATTTCCTTTTCGTATTTGAAGCCCCAGTTCATGATGGCATAAAACACTGGTTGCAAATCCCGCCCCATCTCGGACAAGGAGTATTCCACATGAGGCGGCATCTCGTTGAACTGTTCCCGAATGATCAAGCCATCTTCTTCCAATTCCTGCAAGCTCTTGGTCAGCATGGTGTTGGTAATGCCCGGTAAATCTTTCTTGAGCTGGCCAAAACGCACGCTGTCATAAATGCACAGCTCATACATCAGCTGGGATTTCCACCGTCCCTGCAGCATTTGCAGCAAAGGCGTCACCGGACAGTGTCCTGCCTCGGTGACAATCCCCTCCTTGACCCTGACTAGATATTCTTCATAGCTCATATATGTTTTATCCTGTTTGCCCATAAGAGCCCACCACCTTATAAAATCTCTTCTTTGGCAAAAGCACTGAAATCCATCGTCATCGGCAGGATAAAGGACCAGGTGGAGTGAATGACCTGCCAGCCAGCTTCTTCCTGCTGAAATATTTCAATGCAGTTATACTGCATTGAAAAAGGCTTGCCAAATAACTTCGTATCGGCAAAAAGCTGATAGGTCAAAACCGCCATGTCCTTGCCCAATTGGACTCTGGGACAGCAGAAATCATATTTTTCTGCAAAAAGCTGCCCTTCCACTAGTTCCAACGCCTTGCAAATTTCCTCGTAGCTGTCCACACGATGTTCCTTTGCTCCGTCAAAGTAGGAAAAATTCTTTTTCGACCACAAATTCCTGTAACCAGAAGTATCTCCCTTAAACCATTTATCCAGCGCCGCTTTTTCGTACGCAGTTTTTTCTAACCTAGTACGCTCGATGATACTAATGGGCGCTGCCGCGGGTTCACAAACGAAATAATTTTTCCTCGACCTTACGATATTGACTTGTCAAACTATGCTATAATGATTTCAGTTACGCAATAAGGAGAAATTTATGCTACAGGAAGCCACGGGCGAAACGGCCATGCACTATTTATTTGACCGCACGCCCATCGAACCTGTGCAAGTCTTTGACAACCTTTTCTATATTGGTACCATATCCGTGGCGCAGTTCATTGTGCGCACCAGCGAAGGCCTGATCATGATTGACTCGGGCTGGGATGAGCAGGATGCGGACTATGCTGCCGCCAGCATGAAGAAGCTGGGGCTCTCCCCTGCCGATACCCGCTACATTCTCCTTACCCACGGTCACAGCGACCACTATGGCGGAGCCCAGTTCTTCAAGGATAAATATGCACCCCAGGCCAAAGTCGGCATCAATATCATTGACAGCAACTGGTATTCGGTGATTCCTGCGGAAAACGCTTTTGCCGACATGCGTCCCCAGATTGACATCGAACTCAATGACCGCCGCCCCGGCCAGCCCCATCCCTTTGTTATCGGGCAGGAAAAGTATCGCCAGTACGAAGATGTCTTCCGGAAAATGGCCCAGGATGCCATTGGAAAATACCAAAAGTAAATATCCTTATCATAATGCGGCAAATTTATGCCGGACGAAGTCGATAAGACATCGTTCATCGGCATAGATTTGCCGGCCTTTTTTCGTGACGATAAAGCCTTTCTGCTGGAGCCCTTCGATAGGAATGGCCGTAAGGCCGCTTTCCGGCAGGATGCCATTGCCGGTCAAAATGGACAGCGCAATGCCCTGCTGAACGATATTCCAGACACTGGAAAGATTGGGCGAATAATGCAACACCTGTGGCTGGAGCTTTTGTTTGGCGAACTCAGCCAAGACCTGACGAGTCAAAATGAAATTACGACTCAGCAGTACCAAAGGATAGACAGCGGCCTTCGCCAGGGGGATGCTTTTTTGATTGGTCAACGGATGCTCCCGGGGAACGCAGAGACAGATGGGCCAAGTGGACAGCTTGCGCAAGCTCAGATTAGGACGGCCTTCCGCATCGTGGACAAAGGCCAGGTCAACCTCTTCCCGTTCCACCATATCCAGTGCCGCCCCACCGGCGGGCTCGATGATTTCCAGCTGAATTTCCGGATGGAACTGACGAAATTCCCCAAGGAGCAGAGGCAGGATAACCGTGGCAATCTGGGAAGGAACCGCCAGCTGCAGGCGGTTGTGCCGTTTGGCAATCTCCTTGACGCTTGACTCAAAGCGCTTAACCTGCTTGAGCATCTTTTCCACTTCGTGAAACAGCGCCTGCCCGTCTTCCGTAAGCTGGATATTGCGCCCCACATGACGGAACAGGTTGAGTCCCGTGTCCTCTTCGATATTCTTCATGGCCAGGCTCAGGGTTGACTGGGACATATGCAATGTCGCTGCCGCCTTGGTCACATTCTCCTGACGGCAGACCTCGGCATAGTATTGCATTTGCTGGATATTCATGGCGTCACCTCCGTTTTCTTTAGCTTTATCATAACCAAATCCATCGATTTTCTCAATATATAAATTGATTATATGTGTTTTTATTTTCCGTTTGGATGGGCTATGATTAAGTCAGAAAGAACATCACAACTCAAAACAGGAGGCAATGATCATGAAACAGGCAATGAAAACCTACGCGGAAAAACTGATGAAAAGAACCCATAAAGCCGTGATGATTTACCAGCAGGATCTGGCTAAGAAACAGGAACTGCCACTGGCGCAAAGGAATATGCTCTATGGGAAATATCTGCTGGATATCAATGATGCCCTTTAACCCCGCGCCACTTACTACTTTTTTCTGGGCGTATGCCCATAGTAACTCTTGAAGAATTTATAAAGTTACCGTCTGCCCATCCAGTGGCATATCATAATTGGTCACGCCGCGCTCTGCCAAACTACCTTTCAGTGTATGGCGGGTAAGCGCAGCATGGGCCACATTATCCAAGTGCGTCAGATAGAGTCTGGCTTCTGGAGAAGTTTTGGCTACACATTGGACATCTTCAGCATTCATGATGAGCCTGCCATTTTCCACGGTCTCGGCAGCACAGCAGTTAAGCGCCACTACCTCCGGCTGATATCGCTTTAATGTATCAGCCACGGCTGGATACCAAACTGTATCACCCGCCAGATAGAAAGTCTTTTCTCCTTCAGCAGCAAACATTACCCCCATCGCATCGCCACAAGGAACCACAGTTCCATGGAGCGCTGGAAGTTTTATCAACTTTGCCTTCCCACACATCATGCCATCTTCAGAAAGCACCATTACCTCCCGGAAGCCTGACTTCTGAAAAACTTCCGCATCTTGTTGATTTTGGCAGATTACCGGAACATTCTTATCAAGCGGCGCACCAACAGTACCGTCCATTCCCATGTCGATATGGTCAGGATGCAAATGCGTTACCAGATAGTAATCCACGCCCGTCAGAATCTCTTCCATCGACATAGGCAAATCATAAAAGGGCATGAGAAGATGCTCCTTCATCTCATCCGGCACATGATAAGGCCTGCCTGGCACATCAATAAAAGAAAACTGGTGTTTCGGCATTAGCCAAGGGTCTATAAGAAAAACCTTGTCTGCGTATTCGAGGCGGTTAGTAGCATTGCGGATTTGTGTCAGATTCATGGTCATACTCTCCTTTTCGTCAACACTTAATTGCTTTCTCATTGTGATAAGTCTAGTATAAATCCCATATTACGTCACAACAAGCAAATATGTTTTCCATTGCCGCAACTAAAATATTGCTGTAAAATGAAAACAAAAACGAAGGGAGCTGTCTATTTTGAATCAAAAACAAATGGAATATTTCCTGGAAGTATACCGGCAGGGCAATATCCAAAATGCGGCCAACAACCTTTATGTATCACGACAGGGAGTCAGCAAAATAATAAAGACATTAGAAGATGAGCTGGGGCAGCTACTTTTTATCCGCAATCCCCACGGCCTTGTCCCCACAGACTACGCTACGGCACTTCTTCCCCATGTTCAGAGACTGCTGGAAGAATACCGCACTATTGAAAGCATGCGTACACTGGCCTCACAATCAAAAAGTGTGGTTACCGTCTTTGCACTCGACCATGTCTTTGCCTTTCTGGGCGCAAAATTTCTTTTGGACTTTCATCGCACTTTTCCAGATATAATTCTTAGCACAGTGGACACCACAGATGACGCAGCCTTAAAAGGCGTTCTAGAGAAGAGTTGCAATTTTGCCATTGTAACGGGAGAACTTGACAAAACCCGCTTTTGCGGCGAACCGCTGTTCTTTTCCCGTTACTGTGCCCGCCTTCATTCCAGTCACCCTTTGGCGAAAAAGGATAAACTCACGTATAAAGACCTTGATGGCACAAAAATCGTCAGTAAAGGGCGCGCTTATCAGTGCTTCCGGCACAATATGGACAAATACATCCTGCTACCCGGACTGAAAGTAGACCTTGTAGCCGAAACAGCCGATGAGATGCTTATTGCCGACCTGATTCTCCAGCACCAGGTTGTAAACATTGGTTATGATTATGCCGCTATGTTGAAGCCACATCCGGATATTGTCGTGAGACTCCTGGGCACGGAAGACGAGCAAGGGCAGACCATATACCTTGCCTGGGATAAAACCACTGTCCTCACCAAGGCCAGCCAAAAGTTCCGTGATTTTCTGCTAAACTGGCTCCCCCAAAATGCCCTGTGATTTTTATATACGACGGATTTCCGCTTTACGTTTTAACTAAGCGCATTCCCTGCCTCTGCCAGAATCCGCATCTGCTCCATGGTCTGTGCTTCCGTCACCAGCGGCGCCGCACCATTGATTGCCGTTTCATATAGGGCATCATAGTATCTTGCATAGTCCCCTTTTTCACTGGGGACTTTTTCTTCGTGGTAATTTCCCGCTTCATCATAGTAGATTAACGTGCCGTAAATTCCACGCCTGCAACCCACGCCCAGTCTTGCTTGGCCAGGTTCCGCTGGTAGATCATCTTCACGCGGATCTTATCGGGTCGGTTCAGCGCAAAGGGCAAATGATAGCGGTTCGTGCTCTTGCCATTGCCGATATAGCCAATCACTAATTTACGATTTTGCATTATCCTATCACCTCAAAGCAATCTATTCGTTATCCCTCTTATCATTTCCTTTATTTATCCGCAATGTCATTTTCCAATGACCTGATGGCTCTTGCCGGCACTCCTCCCACCAAAGTATTGTCTGGCACATCTTTCGTCACCACTGCCCACCTGCCCTTGCTACACTAGCATTTTCTAATGGATATCGTGGCAATTTCTAAGAGGATGTAAGCTAAAAAGATTTTACAGAATCCCCGTCACATACTGTACAAAAAGCGACATGCAGGCTACGGCTGCCCAGCAACAGAACCCTAGCGCGATGGGTGCAAGACCATGCTTTACCAATTCCATCAGCCGGGTATTCAGGCCGATGGCGCACATGGCCAGCACGATAGCAAACTTGCCGAGGCTGCCCAACATATGGGAAAGCGCTGCAGGCAGGAAACCCGTGGTATTGACAATAGATGCCACTACAAACCAAAGGATAAACCAGGGAAAGATTCTGCCCAGGCTGAAACCTCCACCCTGCCCAGATTTTTCCCGCGCCGTGAGGAAGGCAAAGAACAGGCACACCGGCACAATCATCAGCGCCCGGGTCAGCTTTACAATGGTGGCAAAGCCGCCTGCTTCCTCACTGTAGGAATACCCTGCCGCCACCACGGAAGACGTATCGTTTACCGCCGTACCGGCCCACATGCCGAAGCCAAAATCCGACATGTTCATCAAATGTCCCAGAAAAGGAAAGATGAAAACCGCCAGCACATTGAACAGGAAAATCGTGGAAATAGAAAAGGCGATGTCCTTATCCTTTGCCCCGATAACCGGTGCCACTGCCGCAATGGCCGAGCCGCCGCAGATAGCCGTTCCTGCTCCGATAAGCGTCGTGGTGCTGCGTTCCAGCTTCAGCAGCCTGCCCACCGTAAGCGCCACAAAGAATGCCGTGAGCAGCGTAAAAATCATCACCGAAAAGGACCGGGCACCGACTTCCAGCACATGGAAAAGGTTCATCTCAAAGCCCAGCAGGATAATGGCATACTGCAGGATTTTCTTCCCCGTAAAGGAAATACCCGCTTCAAAAGCCTGAGGACGATGCAGCCCCGCAAAGAGCATCCCGAGCAAAATCCCGAACACCGGCCCGCCCACAATGGGAAATTGCTGCCCCAAAAACCACGCCGGCACAGCAAAGACCAGGGCAAACAAAATGCCCCGGATATATTCTTTCTTCATGATATATACCTCCTGCAATTCATCATTGACAGAAGGTATGTTAACACTTAGATTAGAATATGTAAAATACTATAATTTGATTATAACCATAGGTATACAGTTATATAACAGGAGGAAGCTTTCATGACACTGCGGCATTTCCAAATTTTTCTCCATGTCTGCGACGAAGACGGCATGACACGAGCTGCTGAGAAAATGCACATTTCCCAGCCCTCTGTCAGTCAGGCCATCAAGGAATTAGAAGAACACTATCAGGTACGACTGTTTGAACGCCTGGGCAAGCGGCTGTTTCTCACCGCCGCCGGCCAGGAGCTCATGCATTATGCCCGTCATGTGATCAGCCTGACCACACAGGCCGAATTCGCCCTGCGGGGCTTCTCTGCCCTCTCTCCTCTGCGCATCGGTGCCACCCTGTCCATCGGCGAAAGCGTATTCATCCCGCTGCTTTCCCGCCTCAAAGAAAAACTCCCCCAGCAGCCCATTTTTTCCCGCATCCACAACACTGCAACACTGGAACAGTACCTCTTGCAGGACGAACTGGATATCGCGTTGGTGGAAGGAACCATCACCTCCGAATACCTGCAGGAAATCCCCTTTATGGATGACGAACTGCTCCTCGTAGCGGCACCCGGCATTGCTGCCAGACTCACATTGGACGACCTGGCCACCTGCGATTTCATCATGCGAGAGGAAGGCAGCGGCACCCGTAACCTTTTTGAACAGGTCATGCATGAGCAGGGAATCACGCCGCATATCGTCGGCGTCTACAATAACTCCGCCAGCATCAAACAGGCCGTCATAGCCGGCCTGGGCATAACGGCCCTGTCCCGCCAGCTGGTGGAAACAGAAATCCGGGACGGCAGCCTTATCGAGCTTACCGTCCCGAATATCCGCTTTAAGCGCAATTTCCGCCTAGTTCATCATGTCAACAAATATATCACGCCCACGCTGCAGCTATTCATCGACTTATGCCAAAACGACGATGACTTTTAATTCCACCAGCCACTCTATCTGGCAGTTGTCCATAAAAGTAGTACTTCCGTCATCATCCAATCAGGATATAGTACCTATGTAGCCGGATAATAACACAGCTCGTATTCTATTTGGTCCCTGCTTAAGTTTTCCAAATCATCAAATATACGAAACCTCATAACCCATCTCCCGTGTCCAGCGAGACACTTCTCCTGTAAGTTAGTTCGCTTTGTCATACTTCAAAACCTCCCCATATATGCAGTCCAAAAGTCAATCCATATTTTCATAGGCTGACTTTTGAAAAAAAATGCGGGACGGATAAAAGATGAAAATGACTCATGCATGACTGTTTCTCGGTCTAGTACTCTTTAGCATACCAAGCTTTAGCGCCTGTGGCTCATATTCGGAAGTGCCCATAGACGGAGGCAACATCTGCCTGAACAGTGATCAGCAGCTGCCTCCTGCGTATAAGGAAATTTTTGCTGAACTAAGACGCGCACTGACCGTGATAGAGGAAGATGTCAGACAAAATCAATAAAAATCACACTAGCCGCTTTGAAGTTAGCTTTTGCCATTCTTCTTCGAAAATATCCTCATAAAAATCTACTTTAACGCTCATTTTCCTTATGAAATCATCAAGTGAATCGGCAATAAGAGTATAACCATCATCCGCCTCGCTAGGATCCACCACAGGGCTGCGTCCCTCATTATCTTTTTTAGTCAAATCCAGGCAAAAATACAGCTGATCTCCTATGTAGAAAAATGGAAACATAATTTTTCTGTCTCTTGATTCTATATTATCGTCCTGCTCGCCTTCATAACATCCTTCTTTTAGAATAATATCTGTTAATTCCTCCGGATGTATAATTTCATCAATTGAATCATGCTTTTTGGCACAAAGCCCGCCCCAACCGATTTGCATATATAATGCTCTCAGTTCTGGAGGAAAGGAGCACCCTAGTCGTTTTTCCTGCTTTTTAATTTCTTCTCTTTTCAAAGAGAAAAAACGATGCATAATTTTTTCATCATTTTCCCATTCTTTGTTATCATCAATACTCGAAATCTCTTCCAGCCAAGAAAAATCAATCATTTATAAGACACCTTCTTTTGTTGCTTCATAAAAAAAGAAGCGACTTGTATAGCCGCTTCCAAGTATATAAAACAATCATTAGATTTTAATTAAAGTTACAGCACTTTACAACTTCAACAATTCTTGTCATAATAAATATCCTCTTAGTTCAAGTATTCTGACTTTCACCTAAGCACTTTCCCTGCCTCAGCCAGAATCCGCATCTGCTCCATGGTTTCATCCTCTGTTACCAGCGGTGCCGCACCATGGATTAGCGTTTCATATAGGGCATCATAGTATCTTGCATAGTCCCCTTTTTCACTGGGAACTTTCTCTTCGTGGTAATTTCCTGCTTCGTCGTAGTAGATCGACGTACCGTAATGCTCTGGCAAATCGAGGCCAAAGTCCGGATGGCCTGCAGGCAGGTAAAATTTCTTTAAATCTGCTTCCTGCCGGTCTTCGGTCTCCTTGACAAAACAGCCCCGCCGTCCGTAAAGCTCGAAGCTGGGGCGGGATTTAGCCCGGAAATAACTAGACTTCACGGATACCTTAAAGCCCTCATAGAACAGATCCAAATCAAAGTAATCGTTCATGCGGCCCTGGCCCAGAAGCTGCCGCACATCCGAGCGAACCTCCAAAGGCTTGCCAAACCAGGAAAGCACCTGATCGACGGTATGGCAAGCATGGGTATAGAGGAAGGCATCTTCCTTCCGGAAGCCCTCTGCCCCTTCCGGCACATAAGCCCGGTAATAGTCATAGTTCATATTGACTTCAAAGAGCTCGCCCAATTTGCCGGAGGCCAATACCTTCTGCGCCGTCAGGAAATCGCTGTCAAAGCGGCGGTTCTGATAGCACTGCACCATTACGCCCTTTTCCCTTGCCAGTTGGAACAGATCTGCTGCTTCCTCTGCACTTGTGGCAAAGGGCTTTTCCACCACGCAGTTTTTCCCGGCCTCCAACACTTTCTTGGCCAGCAGATAATGGGCTGCCGTGGCCGTCGTCACCACCAGCACATCGATTTCCGGGTCATGCAGAATCTTTTCCAGGTCATCCGTATATTCCACCCCCGCAATCCGCGCCCAATCCTGCTTGGCCAAATTCCGCTGGTAAATCATCTTTACCAGGATTGTATCGGGGCGGTTCAGCACAAAGGGCAAATGATAGCGGTTCGTGCTCTTGCCATTGCCAATATAGCCAATCACTAATTTTCGATTTTGCATTATCCTATCACCTCAAAGTAATTTATTCGCTATCCTCTTTGTGATTTCCTTTATTTTCGGCCCATGCTGTATGTGCGGAAAATCCTTTTGAGAATCCAGACAGGATTTTCCCGCTGCTTAGCGAATCTCACCATAAGAAAACAACACGAATTACAATGGGAGGGATATCGGATGAAAATAACTCATGCATGCCTGTTTCTCGGCATGATGCTCATTAGTCTGCCGGGCTTTGGCGCCTGCGGCTCGTATTCGGAAGTGCCCATGGACGGAGGGCTTGAAGATCGTTCCAATCCGCAAGCCCCCAAAGTCATCCATTCCAACACCATCACAAAGTTTTCCCTGCATTTTGCCGAAGATGGCAATATCGGCGTGCCCGCGTCCGAGCCCAAAGATTCACAGCCTCCCTTCCCTGCTGGAAGATACACGCTGAGTGCCGAACGGCATGGAGCCCAGGCACATTTCCTGCTCGTATGCGACCGCTATGGCACGGTCACACCGCTCCGCTTTGCCAAAGACCTGCCGGCAAGTGCGCTTGATGAACTGCAGGCCATCATCCAAAAGCATAAACTTGCTGCCATCAACGGCAGCAGCCTGCGAAACAGCGCCCTAGGCACAGCGCTCAGCTTCCATGTGGACTACGACACAGACGAAACGCTTTCCGTTTACGCCGAAGGCGGCGCCTCAACTCTGCCACCCGGCTGGTGCGGCACGACGGTCTTTCTGGAATTTTTCACGGCCAAGCTGGACGCAGGAAATCGTCTCATCCCGCCCCTGCGCTCCTGCAGCTATGCCCTGAGCAATAGCAAAGGCCTTGTCTATTGTCTGGAACTGAATTCCGAACCCTATCAGGACAGCAAACGAGCCATCTTCAAAGAAACCCGTCCCACCCAAAATGCCGGCCAGCCTGACAGTGAACAGACCACCAAAACCATCTACGTACCCCGCGAGAAACTGGAAGCCCTCGAAGAGATTGCCGCCAAATACCAGCTCTGGAAATGGAAGGATTTACCCAGCCGGGACGATGACGTGGATGACCAGGATTTCATTTCCATCGTCTTCAATTACAGCGGCGGAGGCAACATCTGCCTGGACAGCAATCAGGAGCTGCCTCCTGAGTATGAGGAAGTTTTTGCGGAATTAAGACGCGCGCTGACCATGCGGATAAAGTGAAGGTTGATGTGGACGCCTGGAAGGTTAATGGAAAAGCAGCTCAACAAGGTAACGTCCAAGAGTTTGACCGGTCATTGCCCCGTCAAACTGCTGTTTTAATTGACTAAACGTCCATTATTATATTTTTTGCGCTCCACTGCAGACAGCCAGCGATAATCTGTACCAGATAACCATAGAAGCTATGTGCAGTTTTCTCTGTTACCGCTTCGACAAATGCCAGATACCAGTCCAGCACGTAGACCGTTTCCCACGGAGCAGCCAAAGGACGTGGCGGCCCCATGAAAAGTTGTGCATAGTCCACACGGGTTTGCTTTAATAAGTCTGCCGGCTCTGCCGCTTGTATTCCGCTGACAGATACATGGACAGCGCAATGGTCAGCGGCTTGATGATTTGCTGCGTAAACTCCGTCCGATGGACATACACCACCACCATCAAGCCCAAAAGTTTCCAGATGGGCGACTCTGTCGGCAGCGTCATATGGACAAATTCTTCGGCAAACATTTACCCCCCATGATAGAATGATTATGGTATCGCAAGCCAAATCATTAACATGGGGGTGCCTAAATGGACAGTTTAAGTTTAGCACAGGCAAAGTGGAAGTGCCAGTATCACATAATGTTTATCCCAAAGTATCGACGCAAGATGTTATATGGGAAAATACGGAGTGACCTAAAAGAAGTAATAACAAAGCTATGCGCATACAAGAATATCGAAATAATATCCGAAGCTTTTTAGCAGGTCACGCTCCTTCTCATCCATATACAGTTGGTTTCTCAGTTTCGATTTCAATCTGGGCCATTTCCAGTTCTGTGCGTGGTGTCTGGTCTTTTTTACGTCTGCCAACAGTGTTGACCAGCGCTGTTACTTGTCCGCTATATAATGTTCCTCGTCATCCCAATCATCCGGCATACCCTTGCACAGCAGCACGGGGCAAGCCGCATGCTGGGTGACGAAGCTGGAGACACTGCCCATCAGCAGCGTGCGGAAGGTGCCAAAGCCGTGCGTGCCCATGACGATCATATCACTTTCCTCTTCCTCGGCCACATTCAGGATGACTTCGCCGGGGCTGCCGACCTCCACTCGGGTATGGGCGTGGATTTCACTGGGAATCACATGCATGAGGTCTGCCAAAAACTTATAGGCGGCGATTTTCAGTTCTGCCGGCACATAGCCGCTGAGGCTGACCTGCTCAAAGGCCGCCACGTTCTGATTGTAGTCCACCACCATCAGCAGCGTGATTTCTGCATTGGTCACGGCCGCCAGCTGAACGGCTTCCTTTACCGCCTTGAACGCCTGACCGGAACCGTCCGTAGGCAGCAGGATACGGTCACACTTTATCGCCTGCTGCGGGCGCTTTTTGATCTCCTCAATCAGCGTGTCCGTATCCATCTGACCGGTCACTTCGAATTTCTCCACAACACCATCCCCTATTCTGCCAACTCTTTGGCGAGTCTGTCCATCTGTTTATGCTGGCGCGCCTCATCTGCCTGCTTAGCCAACAGTTCCTTGCGGGAAGCATTGAACCGCAGGCAGAACAGGATGCCCACGATGCCCATATAAATCAGGAAGGCACCAAAGGTCTGGGCGATATCTCCAAAACCCGCGCCCCGGGCGATAATATCCCGCTGGAAATGGAATTCCCAGGTCAGCGGGAACACATGACTGAGCTTTACCACCCAGTCCGCAAAGAAGGTTGTGGGCGCCGTCATGCCGCCTAGGATAAAGCCTCCGGGGATGAAGAGGATCATGCGGCTCGAAGCAATGCCGGGATTGGCCGCCGTCCAGCCAAAGAACAGGGACAGCGCTCCGATGGTGGGAATCATAAAGAGCTGCACGAAGATAAAGGTCAAAAGGCTTCCCGAAAACGTCAGGTCACCCCAGACGCGCAGGACTGCCAACCCGACCACCCAGGATACCAGCAGACAGAATCCATAAGGCAGAAGACGGACGAGTAAATCCCAGGGCGTACCATTGAGCAGCACTTCATCGAGCTGATGGCTCAGCCGCAGCCGGGGAATCATGCCGATGGTGGCAAAGGTGAAGAACATCGCCCCAAAGAACAACAGGAAGCCCAACGTTTCCCCATTGTCCTTGGAATCCTGCGGATTGAAGAGGTTACGTGCCGCCAGACTGAGCTGGCCCTGCAGGCTGTCATTGCTGCTGCCCACATCGCCGTTTGCCGCAGCATTATCGAGCCCCACGATTTCATTGAGGGCCTCCTTGATATTGCTGGTTGCGGCAGAGCTGGTGTTATCGTAGAATACACCGATATTGGCCGCCACGCCCGTATAACGGGCTTTTTCCAGTCCCTGCGGGAAATACACGACCGCCGACGCCCTGTCCTGATAGAACAAATCTTTCGGATCCTGTGGCGTGTTGAGCACCGCTGTGACCTTCATGAATTCAGAGGCCTCGATATGGTTGATCAATTCGCGCGAATAAGCCGAGTTATCCAGATCGATAACAGCGACTTTAGCATCCTTGGCAATATTGCCACTGAGGATCACGGACATGATGACCGTGATGACCATGGCCACCATAAGACAGACTTTTTCATAGGGCATCCCCTGACCGGAAAACAGGAAATTTAACTCATCTCTTAGCGAATTCACTGTCTTTCACCTCAATCGTCATGCCCGGGATGATTCCATCCTGCTTATCGATGTAAATGCGCACCTGGAAGGCCGACAGGTCCGACTGCCCCTTTTCCCGGGAGTTCTTCAAATCAGCAAAGCCCGGCGCCTGCGTCAGCAGATGTACCGTACCGGTAACTTCCCGATCCCCGGCTACCGTAGTCCCTGTAATTGCCTTGCCTTCGGCCAGCTGGGCCGCCTGCTTTTCGCTGACATAGATATCGTAATAGCTGCGGTTGCTCTCGAGCAGCACCACGGGTGTAGAAGGAGAAATCATCTCCCCTTCCTTGGCCAGCACCTTCAAGATCTTGCCATCCTCGGGGGCGCGCAAAGTCAGACGCTCTTTGGCGACTTCCAGTTCCTTGAGCTGCACTTCCAAAGCAGCTTTCTGCTGGCGCAGGGCTTCCACATCATTGGCCATATTGGCCATATTGGCGGCGGCCATCCGGGCCTGGGCAATGGAGTCCGTGCCGCTGCCATTGGTGACGGCAGTCAGTTTATTCAATAATTGCTTCTGCTGTTCCAGATTGGCCCGCGCCACATTGAGTGTCATTTCCGCATCATCGAGCTGGGACTGGGCAATGGCTCCAGCCTGTACCAAAGAAACCTTGCGGTTATAGTCAAGCTGAGCGTTCTTCAGCGTAACGTTGGCGGACTGTATCGCAGCCTGCTGCTGGTCGATGCCGCGATAATTCTGGCTCTCATCCGTATCGGCTTTGAGATAGTTGATCCCCTGCGTGCCGCTCGTGGAGGCAATCTGGGCTTCCATCTGGGCAATCTGCGTCTTGAGCTTGGCAATGGAAAGGTCTGTGTCCGTGGAGTCCAGCTCCATGATCACATCGCCCTTCTTGACGAAATCCCCTTCCTTGACTGCCTCTTTCACCAGCCGTCCGCTGACCGAATCAAAGGACATCTTGACCTGTTCGGCCGTGAGGATGCCTTCCTTCTTCTCCGTGGCCAGCACCAGGGCATCGTTGCCCGTGTACATCAGGACCAGCCCGCCGATAATCAGCAGGGCGATGAATATTATACCGGTACGCTTGGCTTTTTCTTTTGTGTTCATTCTCTGATCTCCTTAATTAGTTTACTAGCTAACTATATGGACAAAAATCAAGTGCCTCAGGCACTCAATTTTTCCAAAAGCATAATGAGTTCTTTCTGCTCTGCCTCGCTCAGCTTTTCCATCAGCTTGCTGACGCGCAGATAATGTGGCGGCAGGATCTCCTCCATAAAGTCGCGGCCTGCTTTCGTCAGGCTTACCACCTTGCCCCGGCCATCCTGCTCCGCGGGGCGGATATCCACCAGCCCGTCACGCTCCATGCGCCGCAACATATTGCTGATGGTGGCCCGGGTTACACCGACTTTGGCCGCCAGCTCCGAAGGGGCAATTCCCTGTTCCACATGCTGATGGAGCACCACCAATGTGCAGAATTTCCCTTCCGACAACTGATAATCCTTCTGCAGCACATCCAGTATGGACTGCTGAATCTCCTCACTGGCCATCTTAATGCCCAACATGGCAATGACCGCCGCCGGATTGATCTCCGGCACCATTTTCTTATGCCGCTCCAATTCCTCAAAAGTAGGCACCATTTCTCGCTTCATGATCTTCCTCACCAATAATAATTAGCTTGCTAACTATTTATTATAAGGATTTTTTCCTTTTTGTCAACTGACGTCAAGGTATTTTTATGTCTGCAAAAAAATCCGGGACGGCAGCCTCATACAGCTTACCGTCCCGGATTTCTTTTTCCGTCTAATCCTTCATGCCAACAGTTTTTCGATATCCGCTGCCATCTTTGCTGGAGAGGCCGTGGGCTCAAAGCGGGCCACGACGTTTCCTGCCCGGTCTACCAGGAACTTGGTGAAGTTCCACTTGATGGAATCCCCTTCCAGATACTCGGGGAAATTCTGCTGCAAAGCTTCTTCCAATTTGGCCGCAATGGGATGGTCCTTATCAAAGCCCTTGAAGCCCTGCTGCTCTACCAGATACTTGAACAAAGGCTGGGCCGTTTCGCCGCGCACATCGCCTTTCTCAAAGATCTGGAAGGTCACGCCATAATTCAGGCGGCAGAATTCCTGCACTTCACGGTTGGAACCTGGCTCCTGACCGGCAAACTGGTTGCAGGGGAAGCCCAGAATTTCCAGCCCCTGCCCCTTGTACTTCATATAGAGGTCCTGCAATTCCTTGAACTGCGGAGTAAAGCCGCACTTGGAGGCCGTGTTGACGATGATCAGCACCTTGCCCTTATAATCCGCCAGGGATTTTTCCTCACCTTTATTCGTTCTTACCGGAAAATCATAGATCCCCATTTTATTTTCCTCCTCGTCTATCGCTTAAAGTCCCAGCAGCTCATCCAGCTTGGCTTTGTCAAAGCTGAGCACATAATCCTTATCATTGGCCGTGGTGATGGGAACCACCAGATCCCCCGTGAGAGCATAGCAGGCATCGCGGTCTGCATCATTCATCTCGATATTGTGTTCCTCAAATTCCACGTTTTTGCTCTTCAAGTACTTTTTGACCTTGTCACACCAGGGACAATCATTGATTGAATATACCTTTACCATACTACATTACCCTCTTTCAATTTCACCAGATATTTCTCAGCCAGCAGGGCTGCCGTCGTACCATCCGCAGCGGCCGTGGTCAGCTGACGTATTTCCTTTTCCCGCACATCACCGGCGGCAAACACACCGGGAATGGACGTGCGGCAATCCTCACCTGCCGCAATGCGGCCGCTGGGAGCCAGGGGCAGTTCCTCCGCAAAAAGCTCTGTATTGGGCACCACGCCGATATTGACGAAGATGCCGTCCACCGGCAGCTGGCGAGTCTCCCCCGCTGCCTTGTCCAATACCTCGATGGACTCCAGCCGTCCTTCACCATGAAGGCTTTTGACTTCTGTCTGTAGGAAGACCTCCGCCTTGGGATTATCCTGCAGGCGCTTCCAGGAAACTTCATCCGCCCGTATTTCCGAGCGATGGATGAGATAGAGCTTCTTGGCATACTTCGAGAGGAAGTTCGCCGCATCCACCGCCGCATTGCCGCCGCCCATGACCGCGATGACCTTGTCCTGATACATATGGCCATCACAAAGCTCACAGTAATGCACGCCTTTGCCCGCATATTTGCTCTCCTCCGGCAGAGGCAGCTTGCGGCGGTTCATGCCCGAAGTGATAATCAGCGCATCGGCTTCGTAGATGTATTCCTCGGTCTCCACCAGTTTGGGATTTTCCTTGAGGGATACCTTCACAATGGAGTCAAATTCGTCAATGACCGCGCCAAAGCTCTCCGCCTGTTGCTGCAATGTGCCGATCAGCTCCTTGCCGGAAACCTTGGCAAAGCCCGGATAATTCTCAATGCCGATGGCATTGGCAATCTGACCGCCGATAATGCCGTTTTCCAGCACCAGTACATCAAGGTTCATGCGGCCTGCATAGAGCGCTGCGGTCAGCCCCGCCATGCCGGCACCAATAATGACAATATCCTTGTGGATATGCTTTTTTTCCATATCATCAACTCCTTCAACACCTTGCTCTGTTTTGCTTATGGTTTTATTATATACTAAAATTCAATTTTGTCAATTATAATTTTAGTATTTTTTATTTACAGAAACCATGCACCAAAAAAAGCAGTGCTGACCGGTCAAAAAATGAACTGCTACCCGTCAAGAGGACAATAAAAAAATATAAAATTTCTTTGGCCGGCAGATTCGTCTGCCGGTCTTTTTATGCGGCTAAATACAAGCTGTGTTTCTCTATCGGCGTTAGGATTCCGAGATTACGTTGCACACGCCTGTTGTTGTAATAATGGATGTAGGCTTTAATTGAATTCATGAGGCTACTTTTGCTGGTAAAACGCCTGCCATAGTACATTTCACGCTTGAGAATACCCCAAAATCCTTCCATAGGCCCATTGTCAATGCAGTGGGCTACACGGGACATACTTTGTGTCATGCCCTGTTTTT
>NZ_FNJQ01000004.1 GCF_900104055.1 Pseudoselenomonas ruminantium | reverse complement strand
CCGGTATGACACAAAGCATGTCCCGTGTAGCACATTGCCTAGACAATGGCCCCATGGAAGGCTTCTGGGGTATCTTGAAGCGCGAGATGTACTACAGGCGCAGATTTACTTCCCGGCAAGAGTTGGTTGAGTCAATTGAGGAATATATAAGATATTACACTTATGACAGACCACAGCGTCATTTAGGCATACGAACCCCAAGTGAGTACCACGAAAAACTGGTTGGAGCTGCATGAAAAAAGCTGCTCGCATTAGTTGCGAGCAGCAATGAATATTTTTATTTTTTTACCTGTCCACTTGACGGGGAGCACACCAGTATAGGGCTTTTGTTAATATCCTGTGAACGTATTGAATGACGTTGCTCGATACCAATACAACGCCCACAAAGCAAGGTCAACTATCATCATGAAGAACAAAAATAGATTAATTCCTGCTATGGTTGACCGCTGAGGTTCTTTTTTCTTGTCACTTATCTTCGATGCCACCGCTAACGGCTTCATGTTCACTTTTGCTATGAAATCTAGCAGCAAATTCAGCAAGTTAAAAAGCATCATCGCGATCAGGATAATCACAAACGTCAGTCGATATATGGAAACCTTATCTATGTTGTTTAATATAGAGCTGGAAAACACCATTCCCGCTACGAACGTAATGACTATGGACGAGAAAATGCCAAGGATTGTAATATAGTCCTTCTGCATATTAGCCGCCTTTTCGCTCAGCAACTTTATTTCCTCACCAGATTTACGATTTTTATCCTCCATGCGCTGAGCTATCTCTTGTGTGTAGCTGATGCGGGATATTTCCAGGTTCACATGGTCATAAAGCTTTTCGAGCTTGTCACACAGTTCTTGTGTCACATGGCCACGTCCTTCATCCCGCCACCGCACGACAGATTCATACAATATTTGGATATTCCCTTGTAATTTTGCCTTATCCAAATCATTATCAGCATCGATTCGTGTTATGACGCCGAACATCCCAGAATACAGATGCCGAAAATCATCCGCATAAATATCCTGCAATGTAAAAATGTACTGTTCAAGGTTCTTTTCTGTTACATCCGTGTCTAATCGAGCCAGCTTTAGAAGAAATTCCTGCAGTGCCTGCTGTTTATCACGCACATTCATATTCTGCAATCACTTCCTTTGGGATAACCTGCATCTTGCCGGCACCGCCCTGATACACTAAATCCCACGGTTTTCCCTCAGCATGTGTCTCCTGAACTAAGTCCCACGGTCTCTTGCTCAGCTTATCAGACACTACCTCGTCGATAATTGCCTTTTCTTCAGCAGTAAACGCTTCCTCAGGCTCTTTGCGTTCATAAATTGCGGCTGCTCCATAACCGCAATACTCGCGGTAAACACTTCTAACAACAGGGCCGAATTGCCAAGCTTCTACCTCATCCATGAACAAAGCTCGCTTTTGTCGTATCAGAAACGTAGCTTGAACATAGTATAGAATCTTTTGCAGTTGCAAATTGCTGATAGCCTTGTTTTCCCTTGTGCACTTGCTGATAATGTATCTTGCTACGTCATTAGCCGTGTGCGTGCCTTCAAAATCATCATTCTTATCGTCTTTGAAGAAAAAAAACATGGTTTTCAGCTCCTCTCTATTGATTTTTTCATTATAGCCATACGATATAGGATTACACAAAAAATTACTTTTGTCAAATTCTATATTCTATTTATCGGTGATAAAACCCTGCATATTAAGCATTTTTTCGTTCAGACTGTATTTTATCGTACC
Organism: Pseudoselenomonas ruminantium; assembly: GCF_900104055.1. GTDB lineage: Bacteria > Bacillota > Negativicutes > Selenomonadales > Selenomonadaceae > Selenomonas_A > Selenomonas_A ruminantium_C. Next base: position 142,355 of record NZ_FNJQ01000004.1, on the reverse strand, counting down.
TCAAGATAAACTTCCTCGCACAAAAATAAGGCCCATACTGACGTTATCTTGCCAGTATGGGCCTATTGCTATATCTATCTTGAAGCTCCCCAGGCTCCCAGCCCTATGGCCAATATCTGCCACAAGGTTTTCTGAGTCCGTAGCTTTTTCTCAGTCTTTTCGTGCGCCTTCTGCGCTGCCAGCATCTCTTCCCTGGCCTGTTGTAATGATTGATTGGCTGCTTGTATTGAGTTCTCGGCATTCTCGGCAGAGCTGGAGAGCCCGTTCAAGCGCTCCTGCAGCTGATTGATTTGCTGCTTCTGCTGATTCAATATTATTTTCAGCTCGCTGACTTGCTTCTGCGATTCGGTCAGACTGGTCTGTGATGCGCTCAGCTGACTTTTCAGCGTCTGAGATTCCTGCCTGAGCTGATTGTTGGCTGTCTGCAATTCGGTCAGCGATTGCCGTGCTGCCGCCGTTGCTGACTTCGATATCTGCAGCTGATTGCTTAGCTGCATCAGCTCCTGCTCTAACAGCTGCAATTTCTGCCGCTGCATTTCGTTGTTGTTCTCCAGTTTGCTCAATGTACTGGCCTGCCCGCTGGTCTGGATCTGTGTCTGTTCGGACATCTCGGAACAATAGCCATAGGGCGCAAACTGCAATAACAGCAAGCACAATATAGCCAGCATAAGCAATGTACTTTTTGGGTATTTCATTCATTTGCCTCCCCTCCATCAATATCATTCACATCAGAGGATCTTGCCAAGGATATACCCCAAAGCCAAGATTTCCGCCGCGTGGTAAATATCCTGCCGATGAGCAATCAAAAGCTCCCCTGCAGCCGCCAGATATTCTTTGAGGGTATATTCTTTGCTGGCAATCCGTCCCTGCATAGCATCAATATTTTCCTGAATACCCTCTTTGACATCTTCTAGCTGATGAGCCACGGCATTATTGCCAGCTTTTTTGAGTTTATCAGCACCGGCTTCAAGGTCATCAACGAGATTCTGATAGGTTTCAATAATCAGCTTTTTATCTTCTTCGCGCATTCTATGTCCTCCATTTTCTCCACTTGACTTTTTAAAGAAATATGCGCTTTTGCTTGATTTATAAAGTCAAGTAGGTGCGCATATTTCCTGTAAAAGTCAAGCCGTGTCCAACTTGGACACGCTGTAACTCGGTTTTAACTCATTTTTAACTCGACTTTAACTCAATCATCGTAATAGATGCTGGCGTCATAGCCGAAGCCTGCAAGGTTATCTGTGAACTGATGCATCCGAATAATCCGATCCGGATACTCTTCTTTGAGATAATCCTTGCTGGCGGTCTCGAACGTATTGCCATTGCCGTAGTTTGCCACCCAGATGGGCACATAGTCCGGCAGTTCTTCGATGTGGATGTGATGAGCGCCTTCGGCACTGAACCAATTCCAACCGGAATAGATGCCATTGTACTGATGGCCGTAGTCCGTCAGCCTATTTAGGAACGCCATGCAGCAGGCAGTAACATCGCCGCTCAGCATCCGTTCGCTCTCTGCATCGTACCAGATACCCAGCGGCGGCGTTTCGCCGCGCAGGTACTCTTTGAGCCAATCAGCCACCTGGTCAGCTTCCCTGACCGCCTCATCATAGGTGCACGCATGAGCGAAGTAATACACGCCATACTGTAAGCCATACTCTACTGCATGATTGACATGCTCGACAAACATTTCGTCCAGACTGGAGCGTTCGCCCAGCTTCAAGATAACGCCCTCAATGCCAGCGTCAACCAGTGCCTGCCAATCAACATTCTCTTGCCATGCAGAAATATCGATTACCTTCATCATTTTCTTTTACCGCCTTTCTTGTCCGGCCTGTAGCTCCGTGGAAACGGGCACATTTCAAACAATGAATATTCCATCTGTTGTACCTGCCCCACATAAAAGCCCTGCCTTCTTGCGACATATGCAAATTCCGCAAATTTGTCATATAGTTCTGTCCACGCTAAACCATTCATTCATCCTCCTTGCTCCCGTGCTTTCCTCTGTCCGGGTGCAGTATCATCATTTTTTGTCGTCGCCGTGATAGCGTTCAAACGAGACGCGGCCCAAAAATCCTGTCAGTCCTGCAGCTATCTGCCCTGCCAGCTCCGTCTGATTGAAACAGACGCAAGTCACAAGGGCCAGCCCCAGGAAAACGCCGACTACAAAATCCGTAGTAAGTAATTTGTACATACCTTACTCCTTTTCCAACTTATTGAGACGGTGCGTGTTGCTTTTCCCGCGTGCCTCCACCTCAATCAATCTCTTCTCCACATCCACCCGCCGCTCGCGCTCTTCTTTGATGTCTTCGCTCAATTTGTCTACTGAGGTCTGCAGGTTCTTCATGACCGTAATCAGCGGGGAGATGGCCATTTTAGAAACCACCCCGGCGATAAAACTCATGACCACCGTCGCCGAAGCTGCTGTCTGTATCCATTCCATGTATGCCTCTTTTCTCTAACCTTACCGATATCGGAATTATATTACTCGCTCATTGCGGGCGGCGCCCTCTCTATCATGTTTCCAACTCCTCAGAAATCCTTACGCCATAGCCAAATAACGCCCTCTGCAGCAACTACCCCGCCAACACCGGCAAAGATATCCCCTCCGTGGTCATGCGTAGAGTGCGACTTGTTATGATCATAGATTTCTTTTCCAATAATCAGCCCGGCCATAATGCTCCAGCGGGTTTCTTTCTTCACGCCTGCTGCAGCCATGCCTGCGTCCAAGCCAGCCGCAACACCTATATGCTTTTGTTTGTCCTCAGGAATTCCGGCATAACAAAAAGACGGTGCCAATAAAAGCACCGCCATAGCCATCATTATGAGTTTATACCGCATTTACTACCTCCCAATCACTTGCGAACAGGTCAGGATTGCCGGCAAAGTAAGGGATGGGCTCTTTATCTTCGTAACTTACTTCTAAGAACGGCTGCATATCGTTGGTATAATTACAAATCAGCCTGTCCCCTTCCAGCCAGCCTTTACGCCTTAGAATCTTGCCGGCCTTGGCAAGCTCTAAGGCATCCCCAAAGGTCAACCCTCAGACTCGCTTTCCGCAGCCGTGGTTGTGTTTGCGGTCTCATAATCCTCGCCAGTGATTTCTTTGAACTCTTCAGCAGTAATCCATTTCTTGACTACTGCGCAACGCATCATCCTGATAGTCCAAAGGCCCATCCAGTAATAGCTCTTGAGCATGCTGTATTTTTTGCTGTGCTGTGTCGTTGCCATGATTAAGCCTCCTCTACATCAATATCAGCCATCATTGCGATAAACTGAATCTTCGAATCCTGTGCTCTCTGGTCAATGTCCAGCTGGGAAAGAGCAGTAAAAGCAAGGTAATACTTGCCGCCATCCCAGTCATACTTGACCTGCTGCAACAGCTTTGTATTGTCGTGGCTTTCCACCACATTGCCATTGCTATCCTTGACGGTCAGCGCAAACACATCCGGCAAACTCGACAAATCTACTTCTGACTCGCTCACATAGTTATTGCCATTCAATGTGAGATTTTCCACTGTTACGCTATTGCCCTCTCCTTCGAATATGAGGGTATACTTTTCTTTTTCCATTGCTCAGTCAGCTCCTTATACAGTTTATCCAGATTCTTCAGCGTATGATAGGCGCTATATTTTCGCTTATCTCCACGCCATGACAAATACTGTAAGCGAAATGCCTGCGGCGACATTTCGCCCCTGGCCACAAATCTGGCCAGCTTCTTCAATTTCCTACGTTCCCTTACAACTACGTCATGCGGTATACGGCGAATTATCTTGCCGGTATCCGTCAGAATGTACTTGGTCTTTAAAAATGTGAATCCATGAGACAGTTTTATGATCTGCGTTTTCTTCTCATGAACAAACACGCCCAATTCCTCGGCGATTGCCTTGATTTCTCCCAGTAGCTGGCGTAAAAATTCCTTGTCCGGATGGATGATAATTCTATCGTCCATGTAAGCATCATAACAATGCACGCCTCGGACAGTCTTACACCATGTATCTATTCGCGTCGGCAAATAAATACCTGCTATTTGAGATACTACCGAGCCTATCCCCATCGACCTCTTCAGCATCTTTTGGCCTGTCAATAAAGTCTTATCCACCTTCTCATGCTCCAAGCTATTAAACGGCCTGTTTTGGTAGCCATCCGAAGCATAAGATACATCAATTTCATTGGCTTCCAGTATTCTATCCAACACCCACAGCGCCAGTGGCTCTTTGACATGCCGGCCAAACTGCCGCCGTATCACATCGTGGTCAATGTTGTCAAAATACTTGCGGAAATCGATTTTAAGCACATAACCTTCCCGGCCATATCGCCGATAATGCCAGCGCAGATGCTGCTCAAACCTTCGCCGCGTGAAGCTGATGCCTTTGCCTTTAAGACTGGCACCATTATCATGAATCATATGAGGTAGTAAAGCCGGCTGCAGGCAAGTATTTACCAACGCATGCTGCATAGCCGTGTCTCTGATATTCAGTGCCTTGACCAGTCTAAGGTGGCCTTGCTCGCATAATTTGAACTCCGAACCCTTCCCCTGGGTGTAAGTCCTCTCTCGTAGTTCTTTCTGCATGTGATAGGTTTCTCTCAGCAGGTTTATCCTGTGCTTTTGCGTTCGGTATTTCCATTTACTCACCTTCTCTGCTTTGAAGAATCCATCCAACAAATTATTTGCGTCATCAAATTGTGTCATATGTGGTACGTTTAATTTTTTAATGCCGCGCTGATAGGGGCAATATCCTTGGATAGCCCCGTCACGGCCTTTATTTACCCTTTCAGGAAGGATAAGAGCTCATTTCCTGTTATGTGTTCCCTGCATTTGAGCGTGGGGACATCTGGAAATAGGGGCGCACACCGCCGTTCCCGTTCGAATTAGACGCGCCATTGTAGTTGGCGTTGCCGTTGTTGTTGGCATTCGCGAAGTTCGACGAAGAAGCAACCGCTGGTAGCTCATACCCTAAATTCTCCTTACTTTAGATTTTTATTATGCTTGTTATCTGCTTTGCGCCAGCCCTTCAATAAAGCTATTTCCCGCTCGATCAAGCCGACATAGTTCATATACTTTTCGGCATCCACCGGCAGGACTTCCACCGCAAGTTCTAATTCCTTCAGCAGATTTTCGCAGGCTGCTATTGCTCTATCCTGAGCTATCCGCCGTTCTTCTGCTTCAGTCTTGCAAGTGGCCCATATCGTATAGGCTTTCGTGATGTTTATCATCAAATCGCGCAAAATATCCCAGATACTTGACCTTAGTTTATCAATTAGCCATTCGGGATAGTCCCCGGCTATTTTCAGCCGGTATCTTTCCAGCAAATCCGTAAAAACAGCTGCATCCTCTGCCTCCATCTTCTTGGTATTCACTCGCATATTGCGGACGGTGCTTTTCACTCCTAAATCCCGCAATAATAAAAATGTCATATTCCGGCGCAAGATTATGGCATTCTTGTAAAATTCTAGTTCGGATAAGCTCCGTTTTCTGGCCAGTACACTCATTGTCTATCTCCTTTCCTTGACCACACCCCACCCCATATAGGGGCGGGGTTGTCCGGTCAGTGGTACAGGAAATAGGGGCGCACACCGCCGTTCCCGCCCGAATAAGACGCGCCATCGTAGGTGGCGTTGCCGCCGTTGTTGGCATGCGCGAAGCTCGACGAAGAAGCAACCGCTCTCAGCCAGAACCAGCTACGGTCTTCTAAATGATTGCACTTCAAAGCATAGAGGGGCAACATTCTCGGAAAATCGCCCACATCACGAGAAGAGCCAAAGACGGAACCGCCATAAACCATAGCCTCGTTCGGGATATTGGCACCTTCTACTGTCGTCCATGCCCAGTTGGAAGATTTTCCTGTCATATCGCCTGAGGTGCTTTCTGCCGTAGTGTTCACGGCGTTGGAAAGCAGTTCTCTGTGACTCAGAACATGTGCCGCGCCAAACGCACTCTTGATGGCTGCTGTCCAAATCGGCATGTGTACCGTCCACATATCCGAGCCCAGGTAAGCACCCGTGGTATCGTTCGTGGGGTTCATCTTCACATTTCTCTGCAACGTGCTTGCCGGGATAAGCAACACATGATGAGCCGTGGTTTCCGTATCGCCACAATGAAGATGCGGATCAATGGCTGCAACCAGCCATTTTACATTTGAATACGTTGCCTCTGCCTGAGTTACTTCTGTGCCGCCCTTATCGGTATAGGTGGTAGCCGCCGTGGTTACGGACTTAATCACATAGTCGCCAATATAGATATTAGAGAAGTTTCCTGCTGCAATGTCAGTGCTCATCTGGCCACTTTCCATGTATGTAGTCAGGTTTTTGCCACGATACAAGCCGTTATGCATTGCGGCACTGTGAATCATGTTTGGAATCGTTGCATACTGGCCGCTCTCCACAGCCTCTATGATATTCACGCCGTCAATATTGACCGTTTGGGCGTTTATTTCCTTCCACTGCTTATTCGGACGTCCAATGTAGCCCTCATTGTTTGCTCTTGGATTATGACCTCTCGTTGCCATGTTTTTTCCTCCTTATCACTGTGCTTTTGGCACAATATCACCATACTCATCTAATTCGAAATTGACGCTATATCTCGGTTCTGCCGTCGGCATAAGATCGCCATACTCATCAATCTCGAAGAAGTCCCCTTCTGTTGTATACGCACGTTTGATAGTCCACACTGCAGTACCGTCCGTGATACTATCCCCCAGCACTAAGCCGGTCAGGTCTAGCAGGTTATTACTCGTGGTGCCCGCCGTGGTACATTCCAATCGCCAGTCAGGGTGTGCGGCCAGCTGGGTATCGTAAAGGATAGCCCCCTCAGCGTATGCCGTACCAGTCTGGCGTAAGCATGCCGCCCGCGCCAGCATCTCCGTGCTGACAAGACCAGCAGGATCAATATTTACGACGATGTTGGCTGCATTCTCGACCGCTATCGTCATAGCGTATTCTGCTGACACAGTGAGTGCTGCCGTGGATGGTGGCACCCAGTCCGGAACGCTATCCAGAGATACCATATACAGAATCTCGCCGATGTCCGGATCAGTCGCGAATACGCCCCATTCGCGGGCATAGTAACCTGTGTTGACTGAGCTGGTAAGAATCAGCCCTGTTACAGTACACATATTGTCTTCATGCGTGATGGAGCTGATGCCCAGTGAAGATTTCGGACTTCTCAGGTCAGTCATGACATCAATGTCCTGACTCCCTTCCGTGCCGTCGCCCAACTTAATGCGCGTCAGCTGTAAGCTGGTCAATCCAGCCGTAACTTTGGCCTGCAGTGCACGCCCTGCGGCGGTCAATACGCCGCCTGTCCAGTTTGCCATTAGACTTCCTCCTCTATCCTATACTTCTTATACATGTAAACGCCTCCGCCCGCCTTATACGGCGAATACAGCGACGTATCATGTATGCTTGTCTGCTCGATTTTGTACCGCTTATGGATATGCGATGCACCACCGACGAAGAATCCTCCATTTGCGCTGGCGTCGCGAATCTGAGCGGGGCCGATGCTGTACTTCTTATGCATATGCAAAGCAATGCCATAATGCGTGATACCAGTACAGTTCCGCCGAAATCCCAGACCATCCAGCCAGCTTCTTACGTTCTTGACCGTGTTGATGCACTTAACAATCAGGTCAATGTTTTCTGGCGTAATCTCTGGGGCGCTGAGCAAGTCAACCTTGAAATGATAAGGCTGACCGCCATACTCGAACCACTCACTGACCACACCACTGTCAAACACCGTCTGTACGACTTCCTGCACTACCCCGGCAGTGCCTTTGCGCATATGCCAGCGGATGGAATTCTTGACCAACGCCCGCCGTTTATCCAGTGGCAGGCTGGTATCATAGAAATCGACATGGAACTGTATCGCCAGCGCATCTATGAGGGCACTTGACAGCTCATCTATCCTGGGATAAATGGACACCAGCTCAGATAGCATATTCAGCTCGTGGAGCTTATCATCTATCAGCTGAGCAACCTGCTTCAAGTTCTCGCGGTTCAGCGACTCAGGAAGATTATCGGCGATATTATAATCCGCTTGTATCATTCCGATTCACTCCCCGCCATGGTCACGCTCACATTATCTGCCAGCGCCACTTCTGTTCTTGCCACTTCCGTAAATACCGGTGCGGTCACGTCCACCCGCTTGACGCCACTCACAGACATGAGCATCTGAATCAATCGTGATGGATTGATGTCACGTCCGAGCGCCGCCCGCTGCCATGCCGTATACGCCGCCACTGCATCCGCTACGTTGGTCTGCACCGCCGTAGCGTCCACATCCGCATCGATGTAATACGTTGCATCAACATCGTAAGATACAGCCGTAGGAGCGGCAGCCACCACATTATCCGTAAGCGGCCTAACCTCTTTAGCAGACAGCGCCGCTTCGACTTCGGCCAGCAGTTCCGTTTCTGGAATAGTTCCATCCGTCAGCAATGGTGTTATCTGTACCACGCCGGCAGATGGCGAATATACATCCACATCCACGATGGCACTGTTGATGGCCTTGGTCTTGGCTTTATACGCCCCCTCTGGGCCCGCAACACTCAGCGCTTCAGGGGCTTCCCAAATCCGTTCGCGCAGTGCATCGTCAGACTCTGCATCCGCGCCGCCCTCGCTCTTGGTCAGATTGACCATAGAAGCCACATAAGGCACCGGATCAACAACCTGGTCAATCTCCCCAGCGTTGTAATTGTTCCCGGCAGTTCCCACTGTCAAGCATGTAGCTGCCACAGTTCCCGTAGTTTCCCCTGCCGGTATAATCAGTGCCGTGTCCGTAGCAAAGTATATATTGCTTTCAGGACTTATGCGTGTACCCGCAGGAATCACTGTTTCCGCCGAGCGTTCCCCCGACAAAGTAACCTGCATCGTGGTTGTCGCCGCACTGGCAGGAATCCTTGTAATCCATGCATTGGCTGCAAGGTTGTCCAGGTTATCCCCGCGCGAATACTTGTACAGGTTCTGCTTGCCCGTGTCGTTTATCTTATTCAGCAGCCTGATGATGATATCTGCGATGAACAGGATAAATAGCCGAATAGGATCAGCCTGTTTCAGCGTCCGCCCGGTTATTGCTGTATATGCGTTGAATAGTGACTCTTCCACCTCCGTCGCATCGATATCGACAAAATCGATATCTGGTAAATCAGCTAGTTTCATTTATTTTCACCTCCACCGTCGGCACCAGCTTGCCTGTGTCTTCGCCTGTAAAAGTTATCGACTCGATGCTGGCCCGTGGCTCATACTGGCGGATGGCCTTAAATATCTCATTGGTCATCTTGGCCTTGGCCACTTCCATCGGCAAGTCAACAATCGAGCCATCTATTCCAAAGCCTCGGTCAAGAGGTACGGAATATTTGATGGTTGTGATGATGGTGCGGATGTTCTGCATCACTTCCGCTGTCACTGTCGCCGGGGCGAAGTCGATGGCCGCTTCATCTTCTGCCGATACGAGAAAACTCATCTTAGCCACCTACCTTTCCATAGCGAACAGTTATCGAATTTTCTTCGATGGTGTTCTTATCGTCGTATTCTGTGAGTTCGACCGCTACCTTGCACTGCTGAAGTGTTCCATCGCCCAGCCAGTAACATTCTCCCTCTTTCAGGGAGTCCAGCCGCCAATAACTGTTGGTGACAGGCTTGCCACCTATGACCAAAGGGAACACAGCGCCAGTGTCGCGCATTTCCCGCAGCTTCTTCAGCTGGCGTTCCGGTGATATCCCATGATCCATACTGAGGATGATGGAAAAACTCACTTTTTCCAGCCCTGGGCCGCCGAACTGGCTCACAGGTTTGCGCATAAGCAGTTCATGTTCTGACCATCGGGCACTCCCACTGCGGGAGTAATCCGTCGGTGTCAGCATATAATTAAAAGACGAGATGAATACGATCTCGCCCATATATCCGATATACATTACTCACCGCCTCCTTTCAACCTCCGATGAATACATTAGGACTTCCCTGCACTACGCTTCCGCCACAACTTACCGGATCGCCGACACGCCCTGCAGGCATGTCATTGATAAAGACCGAACTGCTGCCGCTGGCGATGGCGCCACTATGGGGCGAATGAACCGGGCAGCTATGGGGTGAATATGTATCCCCCACTCTTCCAGCGCCTTTACTATTGATGAATACATTCGAACTCGCCGAAGCCAACACTGCAGGCGGGCATGCGCCTAATCATGCCCGGTATTCACATCTCCAAGTCTAGTTTGTGCGGGCATTAAACCACCTCCCCATATAAAGCTGCTACGGCTTTCTTTCTTACAGCCCTAGCTTCCTTTTCCGTGCTATAGTACCCCAAGTTGATTTGACGATACTTCAAATTTATATAAGCACGCCATTTCTTCTTATCTTTTCTATAGCTCACTCCAGCTTTATCCCTGTCCGACCGATTTACGCTATTCTCCCAATTACTACAAATCCTCAAGTTTGATTTCCTATTATCTCGTGGATTGTGGTTTTTGTGGTCTACCTTCAGTTGAAAATCACCAACTTGTAGCAGATACCGATGAAGATAGATTTTCTTCTTATGGGGAGCATTCCCAATCACATAGGATTTTTCGCCTTTTCGGCAGTGCCATCTAAATGGCGCTATTTTTTCCACATCATCGGCATCGACTAAAAAAAGCTCTCCATTAGAATCATAAATATACGCCGTATCGCCTCTAATTTCATATTGGTTTTTCATGTCAGCCCCTCCTAGTTGATATTGATGGTAGGTGCCGTAATTTTGAGAGACTTTGATGCGTGTATCTCCATGGCGCCGCCCTTGTTGACGATGTAGCTTCCGTCTTTGTAACGGATGCTGCGTGTACTCGTATCCGTTTCCGCCGGCGGATCAGCTTCACTATAAATGGCACCCGCCACATATCCAGCGCCGGGGCCTTTACCACCGGGGTTTGGTGTGAGAATGCACAGCACCTGGTCATCTATGTCCGGCATCCAATAATCTTTCGTTTGATGCGTGCAGCGGCTGAGCACATAGAGTTCTGCCGTTGTTCGGTCATCTTTATCAGGCCGCCTTACGACTACCGTTCCCGGCGTACTGCCGTATTTGCACACCACGCCGATAAAGATATACTCACTCATATCAATAGCCACTGATACACCTCCTTATATCAATGCTGGTGTCAAACTTCCCTGTGGTGGCAGAAAAGCTATGAACCACTTTCGTCGCCAGATAGTTCCCATCAAAGTGGCCAAAGTTGACCATCTTCAAGACTTGGCCGGCGGCAAAATTCGTATTGCCGATAGTAGCAAACTGGCCTGTAACTGCTTCCTTGTTTGCTTCACGCAGTTTCTTCTTGGCCAGCTTTTCTGCTTCGGCTTTATTCTCTACCTGCTCCTTTACATGGAGTACGCGGCCTTTCTTCTTGTTTGGATCAGTGAAGGAACCTTCAATGACCTCTTTATTCTTACCCTTTTGATACTTCACATCACACCTGTAATAGGTATCGCGGGTTTTGGCTTTGAAGCCGTAGCTGAGCACCCAGCGAAGCGGCATGGTATTTTCGTCCAGCTCAGCATAAACGCCGGGCTTATAGACCGATATTATCGGGGCCTGCGCTTCATACTTGGCATCGTCGAAGATAATGACCTGCTCAGTGGAGATTTTCAAGCTCATGCCGTTGTTCTTGCAGATTTCCTGCAAGAAAGCCAGGTCTGATTTATCCGCCTGTTCCACATGGTCAAGGTTCGGATTTTCGGCACAGTCCCACATCAATGTCAGCCCGTTCCGCTGGCAGATATCATCTGCTGCTTTCCAGACCGAGATTTTTTCCCATGTCTGATTTTTCTTTGTGCCTCGAAGCGAACCATTCCCCAGTACAGAAACGCCTTTAATCTGGACAGTGGACGGATACCCGGTAATCTCGATTTCGTCAATCTCAAACTGTCCAACGTGGAACGTTGCCTCCCCCTCATCCAGTGTGATGCGATTGTAGGTGTGGATGGTAATATCCATGAGATTGCCTTCTCCTTCCGGGAACCAATCTTCCAGCCACAACTGAGCCCTATCCTCCAGCGTCAAGGTCATATCATCGGCGGAATCTGTAAGATTATCCGTGCATGAGAACGACAGCAGGTATGCGCTGACATCCTCTGATATATCCGATGTTTCCTGTTTTTGCCCATCGTCAGACTCTGCCGGCGTATACTTTATTTCGAGCCACGCAACGCGGCCCTGTTCTGCCCCCTCAGGGAGCCCCGCCAGCATACTTTCAATGGGGTTCTTATATTCTTTCGCCATACGTTACCGCCTCCATGGAGGAAGCAACTGCGAAGCCGTAGCAGGTAAATCCGGACAGGCAATTTCTACGCCTGCCGGAAATACTGCCGTATCTTTATAGGCTTGATTAGCCTCCAAGAGATAAGACATGCAGTTCTCATCCCGATAAACTTTGAGGGCTATGATGTCCCACATATCGCCCTGTACGGTTGTATATGTCGTCTTACTCATAGCTTAATCTCCTTTGACCTGCTTTCACGCGGGCAAGCATGCCTGGCAGTTCTCTTTCGAACTGTGCTTTCTGTTCCGCCAGTGCTGCCATGATCATGGCTTTCACATCTGCGCCACCGCCGCCCGTAACATTGATAGTGGGGTTAAAATCCACCGTGATGCTATTGGACTTGTTGATATTCGCGGATGGAGCTGGTATTGCACTAGCTGGCGTTCTCAACGAGTTCCCTGCCTGCTGCATCAAAGATGTCATCCCCGCTGCTTGTCCCATGACTCCATTCGGCATCAGCCCCATGATCTGGCCTGCCTGCCGCCACAAAGATATTGCCCTTGCAGAACCATCCAGCGGGATAGCTGCTTCTGGGCCTTCTTCAGCGAACGTTGTCAAGAAAGCGCCACGGCGATAAATACCGCCCGCCGCATTCGCGCTGATATCCACGCCGGATGCGCTGGCTGCGCCAGAGTCGCCACCACGAACAAAGTTCACGACAGCCTGTATTGGACTGCTGAAAATCGACTTCAGCTGTTCCCATTTCGCGGTCACAGCTTCCACACCGGCATCAACAATCCCCTGTACCGTATCCCATACGCTTTGCACTGTGGAAACGATAGCATTCCAGCATGCTTCTGCGGTTGCTTGGATGGAATTCCAGCATGCCATAATTACAGCAGCTGCCTCTGTGATGAAGGAGCCAATCGCACTGGCCACGGCGCCCACAGTTGCGGAAATCATATCCCACACCATGATGGCCACGGCCATAATTGCATTCCAAACCTCACTGATTACAGCTCCTGCCGCCTCAACGATTGGCATGATAATTGTCAATGCCGTTTCTATGGCCATCGTAATCGTATTCCAGACCATAATGGCCGTATCTTGAATAAACGACCAAACTGCAGCCAGCACCACACCAGCGGCTTGCACCACGGGAACGATGATGGCCATAGCGGCCTGCACTACCGTGGAAATAACCGCCCATGCTACACTTGCGGCGAGCTTTACAGCCTGCCAAACTGCATATATTACAGCCCCCATTGCCACCACAGCGACGCCGATAGCGGCTATAACAGGGAGAGCTACCACAGCCATGGCAATAAATGCCACCTTGGCCACCACCTTTATCACGCTCCATACAGCGCTGAATATTGGCACCAATGCGCGAATGATAGCAGCTATGACGTTTATCGCCGTCTTAATCACGGTTGATATAATCGTCCAATACACGGACACCACACCCACAATAACAGACCATACTGTCGTGAATATCGGCGTCAGGAATCTAATCACTGCGCCTATAGCGGCAACAGCCCCCGACACGATGCCAGTAATCACAGACCATGCTGCAGATGCTGCCGCGCTAAGGCCGCCCCAGATTGCATTGAGTACAGGAGCAATTCCCTGCACGAGGCTACGGATATAATCAATAGCCCCGGACACGGCATTTTTCACACCGTCCCAGGCAGACTCTGCGGATGAACCAGCTCCGCCCCAAAGTGAGCTGAGCGTTTCTCGTATCGTAGAGACTACGGAAGATACCGTGTTCACGATTTCGTTAATCACGGGTATCACTGCTGCCGAAGCCTCATCGAACACATAACTGATCGCGCTGGTAATAGGTTCCAGCGCCTGCGTTATCCCTTCCATCACTGACGTACCGACAGATACGAGCGTCTGCATGATGCTTTCCGCCGTCGACACCCCAGCAGATACTATGCTGGTAATAATCGACCATGCCGCCGAAACGCCAGCCGTCAGACCATTCCAGATACCACCAAACACAGCACCTAATGTTTCCGTGATGGCCGTTACCGCATTAGATCCAGCCGACCATATTGCTGTGAGGGTTGACCACACTGCAGTTACCACACTTACTATGCCACGGATGATACCGCCTATGACGGTTATCATTGTGCGGATATATGTAGCCCAGAATGCCAATCCGGCCACAATCAATGTTTTGGCCACGCCAACCACCCAGGATAGTATCGGCACAATCTTGCTGAAGGCATTCATGACCGATGGGCCTATATCCGCCCACAACCCTTTCAGGAATTCAATGCCCGCCTGTGCGGCGGCTTTTATTCCTTCCCAGGCTGCCATCACGATGGGAGCTATAGCGTTCCACACTTCCATGGCGGCGGACTTGATTTCCTCCCATGCGGCAATGACCGTATCATGGAACTCTTGATTTGTGTTAAACAAGTAGACCATGGCGGCCACCAGCGCGGCTATGGCCAGCACAACCAAAGCAATCGGATTGGCCGCCATGACTGCATTGAATGCAGCTTGTGCGGCGGCTGCCACTTTGGTAACACCTGCCCACAGTTTCGTCACGATTGTAGACTCTGTCACAACCACTTTGTACAGTTCCATGGATGCTCTCAGGTAATTGATACCTGCCACCGCAGTATTGATAGCCAACACTGCCAATATAAGGCCAGTGACTGCGCCAGCCGCCACGATTATGGTAGATACTAACGCTCGATTTTCTCCTGCCCATTTCGCCACGCCGCCCACGGTTGACGCTAATCCGCCCGCAATCTGCGCAAGCGTTGGTAGGAATATCTGACCTATGGCAATAGATACGCCCTCGATGGCGGACTGCAACTGAATAGCACCGCCCTTGGCGTTGTCGTTCATCGTGCCTGCCATTTTGGCTGCAGCTCCATCACAATCCATGATTGAATTGGACAGTTTCGCGAAGTCTTCATCCGATGCATTGACAACTGCCAGCAGGCCCGACATTGCTTCCTGCCCTGCAATCATCTTTGCTTTTTCAGCTTTCTCCGCTTCTGACAGTCCTGCAAATGCAGCCCGCAAGTCTTTCATGGTTGTCATAAAAGGCTTCATGGTACCGTCAGCATTAACCACCGATATCCCCAGCTGGTCCATGGCGTTCCCCGATTCCTTAGTAGGCGCTGCTAAGCGCGTCATAATCGACCGCAGGGAAGTGCCTGCTTGGTCAGCTTTGATACCAGCATTAGCCATCAAGCCCGTAGCGACCGCCACATCTTCCAAGCTATAGCCCATGGCACCGGCAACAGCGCCGGCATATTTGAACGTCTGGCCCATCATCTCGACATTCGTGTTTGCGTTTGTCGATGCGGCGGCCATAACATCTGCCATGTGCCCCGCCTGATCAGCACTCATACCGAACGCTGTAAGATCATCCGATACGATATCCGCCACCGTTGCGAGGTTACTGCCGGATGCAGCGGCCAAATCCAAAAGGCCAGGCATACCAGAGATAATCTGCTCTGTTTTCCAGCCTGCCATACCCAAATAGCTCATAGCTTCAGCAGCCTGGCTTGCTGAGAACTGTGTCTTTGAGCCAAGCTCCTGAGCTGTTGCCGTCAACCGTTCCATATCCTCATTAGAAGAATTAGTTATGGCTTTGACTTTGCTCATTGCCTGCTCAAAATTGGCCGCCGTGCCAATCATTGCTGCCAACGGCGCGGCGGCTGCAGCAGTCATTGCTATGCCAGCCCCCAGCTTCCCAGCAGAATGGGAGAATCTTGCACCAGCCTGCTCTTTGGCAGCCTGTGCATCCAGAATATCTGACCGGCGCTGAGTCAACGAGTTTATGCGGGCCTGTAATTCCGCAATGCGCTGGTATTGAGCCGTACTGACACGGCCCGTCGCCCGTTGTTCGGCATCAGCCGCCCGCTGGGCATCACGCATGGCCTGATTAGCCTGCCGTATCTGTGACTGCAACTGTCTCGACTCACTGATAGCCCTCTGCATTGAAGATGTTACCGAGCCATCCAGCCTGCCTTTGATTGCCAACGCCAGTTCCATAATCCTGCCTGCCATATCGCATACCTCCTTTCCTGCTTATTTTTTTGCTGCCTTATCAATCTCATCGTTTTCTCTTTTGATTTCAGAGCCTATTACTTCCATCCATGCATAGAATTCGCCCACCGGCAATTTCAGGAACCAGCCGATGGGCGTATTGCTATACTTGGCCAATCTCAGGGCTGATAAGCGTAAGCCGCTCATCTCCCCGTATTGAGTAAAAAAGCCTGTGCCTTCAGGCACGCAGCAGTGAAATCGGATGCGTTGAGACTGAGGATATCATCATAGCGGACATTCGCGGCAGCAGCGGCCACATGTGCCTGATAAATCTGGGAAAGAGACTGCACCGCAATGGACGGATCTTCTTTCTTGGATGCCTTTTCGCATCTAATCAAGGTATAGCCGTTGATTTTTTCAAAATCAAAGACCAGCTCGCTTTTCCCGTTCGAAAGCGGCTTTTTGAGCTTCAGTACCTTTTCGTCGTCAATGACTTCTGCTTCCACTGTTTCAATCTTTTCCAACTGTTTTTCTTCTGCCATAATAGTTCAATCCTCCATATCCAACAACGTGTCCAAGTTGGACACGCTATGATTACATACCAATATTCCTGCGGACGGCTTCCAGATAGTCCGTGCCGTTGACTACGCACTTATAGCCGTATTTATCGACTTCGCAAACAGTGCTGCCGCCAATGTCGATTTTGATATAGTGCGTTTCAATGACCGTCTCACTATCCGTGGGCTCGCCAGCTTTAATCGAGCCAGGCTTGTGGCTCTTGATACGCCCGCGCACAGCTACGCGATACTGCTCATGGACATAAGCATCAGAGCCGCTGTCGAAATACTGCTTGTCCGCATAGAGTTCCAGGCTGATGGGCTTGCCGCCCACCAGCGTGGCCGCCGTCTTGGTGGGGAGCTGCCAAGTGAGTTTCGTTTCCATGCCCTCGAAGTGTCCATGGACAGGAGCGTCCACCTTGCCAGCAAGGCCGATACCGGTCACTTCCGTGGTCATGGACGAGAACTCAGGGAGCTCCACTTCCTTGACGCCGATCATATCCTCATTCTTGCCGCCATCAATGTAGGCGCGCATGTCATTGATAGTTTCAGGTACTTTATTTACTGCCATAGCTTAAACCTCCAATCAGCTAAACAATGCCTTGAAATTGCTTACATCGTATTCCAGGATATCTTCGATTTCCTGAGCCGGTACCGGCGGCGTGATGTAGCTGTGGATGCGGATGATGCCTGCCAACAGGTCTGTATCGGGATTTTCCTCTTCGAGGAACTTCACGTCAGCACCCAGCAGGAAGCCACGGGATACAAGGCCATTGAGACGAATCTGCTCACTGTCTACGATGGTCTTAATCAGGCGCGGCGTCAGCGGCTGGTCTACTTTCTGCCAGTAAGTCAGTACAAACGTCTGATACTGCCAGTCAAACATGCGGCGCACGCAGATAAAGGAGTCCTTTACATCCGTGGTGCCAGGATAAGCACCCGTGTAGTTGCCCCACGACTTCCAGCCACCGGAAAAGTTAAGGCCCGTCATCACGCCCTGGCTATTCAGCAGATTTGCCTGCGGCAGGGACAGATTTACTTCCGTGCCATTCTTCAAGCAAAGACCTGTAGCCTGCAGCGTCTGGTTGGACGGCGACTGATACGGCACATCATCATTTGCGGCATCCGTTACACCGATAATACCCATGATGTGCGTGGACATATGGAAGACCATATCGCCCTGCTTCACGCACGGCCAGCAAACCACCTGATTGGTACCAGTGTAGTTGTTGTTGTTCTTCCAGGTATTGACACCGGAATAGCTGGTAACGGATGCCGTATCAACGTCCGTCAGGCAGATGCACCTGAACAGCTCGCTGATATTCAGGCACTTGGCCTTCATTACCGCTGCCACCGTGGGATTTTCAGACCAGCCCGGAGCAGCAACGATACCCGGCACCATCGCAAACAGGGTATAGATGCTGTCAATCAGTTCCAGCCCCGTGGGGTTACCATTGGAATCGGCACCACCGATTACGCTATTAGCCGTTACTGCCGTCGGATCTACCTTGTCATAGGTCAGCACAATGGAAGTATTGCTGGCCAAAGCGCCATCTGCCAGCACCGTAATCACCAGCTTGCCATCGTCATTGTAGGCCGCCGTATAATCCGTGCCCAAAACTGCATCTGCCTCAGCTTCCGGAGACGCTTTGACCTTCAGGCTGGCAAGCAGAATCGGTTCTTCCAGTGTCAGCGTCTTGTCTGCAGCCAAATTCTTTTCTGCGCCGCTGACGCTCGACTTATGCACTGCAGGATTGAGTACGTTCACGAAGATGATAGGCTTTACTGCGTACAGCTTGAATTCGCTATACATAGCCTCGCACAACGTGTACTTGTCCCAATCGTCACTATAGCCCAGTGCCGCTTCTGCTTCCGCCCAGGAATAGCAGATAACCGGCCTGTTGACATAAGCCGTCGGATCATCTGTTAAATGCACCGGGGCCGTGCCGAAGACTACCGGCAAGCCTGCCGTGGTTGCTACCGGGGCGACGACCGAAGTAGGTACCTCACTTGCCTTTACGCCATGAAAAAATGCCATTATTTATTCTCTCCCTTCTTGTGTTTCTCCAATGCCTGATGATAGAAGGTATGGAGAGCCGTACCTTTACGCCCCACTGCCGTCCGGGCCTCATTCAGTTTGTCGGGGCTGACAAAAAGATGTTTCATCACCGGATCGTCTGCGTATTCTGCCGGAATACCCTCAGCAAAGATGCTAAAGGTTGACAGAATCGAATCCCTAAAGCCAGGGCCGACATAGACGACAGGGCCTTTTGCCTGTACTGCCTCTGCCAGCTGGCTTTTCTTGGTTTTCGCCATATTCTTACCTCCCTATAATCAACTCTGGCCTATATTTCTTAGGCTGTTGGATATATGCATCCAATTCGATGAATCCCAACCACTGTGGAAAAGCCTGCTCATCCGTGATGGTTGCTTTCATCCCTGGGGCAATGAGCACATTCCCCACAGGATTTTCTGACAGCAGCCTCATGCGGATAAACTCCATCAGATGATACAAGGTATCGCCGCTATAGTTCATATCGTCATCGTATACCGTGACATAGATAACGATGCTTACCAGCGACTCTTCCTGCCCATCCGTCACGTTTTCCGGCCTTACCACCACAGCAGGGCACTGCTTGCGCTTTGCCGCCGCCGTGGCGCACTTTGGCAGAAAGCCTGTATAAACCTGTATCGGTTCTTTGACTTCCTGGCCATTTTCCCTCACAGTGGTGTATTCATCGTATTCCTGACATGCATTTTTGAGATAGCTGGTTATTGTGCGGGCACAGTCTAAAGGTGTCACTGCCCCAGCCTCCTTTCGATTTCATGCGTCAAGCGTTCCTCGAACTTATCGGCACCAGCTTCCTGCATAGGTTCCAGCACATCAGGATTGCCAAACAACTGCGGGACTGCCGGGCCATACAAATCGCGAAATGGTAGTCGTTTGCTCGTTTCGCGGGCCACAAATCGGCTATTCAGGGTAAAAGAACGTGGAACCAGCGTTTTTTTGCCCTTCTTGACCGATACGAATACACCCTTGCTCTTGGCTGCCACGCTATAGGATTTGATTGGTTCGCTACCGCCCTTGACTTCCAAAACTGCACCGTCGAAATCCTTTTTGATTTTGGTTTTCCCTTTCAAAGTGCCTGATTTCACGGCGTAAACCTTTCGTATCTCCTTAGTGCCAACCTTGCGGGCATGTGTAGCCGCCCGCTGAGCCGCCGACGATATAGCCGCATACATATTGTTGCCGCTCAGGGAATTCAGCATCCTGGTCAGCGACTCATTGCCACGCAATTCAATCTCGATGGCCATAGCCTCACCGCCTTACGCATGGTTGAAATGCAATGTGATGCTGAGCATACCCATATTGTCCGCGCAGGAATCCACCTGCATCGGTTCCCCGTCGAAGGTAATAATCTCTCCTTCTGAGGGAACTTCGCCGATGGTCTCCTTTTTCATATGGACGATGGTTGTTTTTCCATGCACGTCTTCAAATCCGCGATAATCTAAGCCCTGCAGAAACATGCCCTGCTCCGTGGGAGTCTGCACCACGCAAAGCACTGTCTGGCCATTAAATTCATGCTCATCCGCGAATTCGTCGGCATTGAGAAAAACATTGTCGAAATCGGCTCTCAGCATATCCCTGAAGGCGCTCATTTTGCCGCCTTCTTCTTTCCGCTGGCCTTCTTTACGCCTGCAGCAGGATCAACCGTCGGCAAATCCGCCACAGTCTCTTCCTCTTCCGCTTCATCTGCAGCCTGCTCAGCATCTTCCGGCTGCTGTTCGGGAGTTACTGGCTCATCAGTACCAGCGGCAGGCGCATCTGCCACAGTCTCTTCCAGGAGTGTGGCCACGCCCAAACGGATGAAGCGACGGCCTGCCGCCTCATCCACTTCCACGATCTGATTAACTTTGTGCAGTTTCCTGTTATAGCTAATCATGCCTTTCGTCACTAAAATCTTCATATCCATCACGCTTTCGCTTTGATATAAGCCCAATCGTCCGTGAATTCCGGTGCGAGCAGGAAGCGGCTGTAAACCGTCAAGCTCATGGTGTTGCTGGCCTTGGATGCGGCATATTTTGGTACATACAGACCGGAATAGGTCTCGAAGTCATCCTCAGCATCGTTGATGAGGTTTACGGCGCCGTGGAGCTGGCGGCCACGCCCCGGAATACCGATGATAACGTCATTATCGCCAAGGAACGGCTTAACGCTGCCATCATCAGCCGTGTAAGTCTCCATGTAGGAGAACACTTCCAAATTCAAGCTATGGATCATACCGATGCGCATAACCTGTGGGGAGACAATACGAGGCTGGATGCTCATAAGGGACAGGTTGTTGTTATTCGGGATAGCCAACCACTTCATGATGGCCGTGTTGTTCATGAGATAATCTGCGATGTTCTTGCCGCAAATCATGACCGTCGGAACAACGCCAGCGCTTTCCTGAATCTGCTCGGATGCGTTCTTGATATCGTTGTAGATATCAGCGTTTGCCTGGTCCCAATCGGTGTGCGGCGTAATGGTCTGGTTCCAGTCGAAGGAGATGGTGGCCTGTTTCGGCGTTACACCATCATCCGCATATCCCTTGATGGTATATGCACCCGTGGTAAGGATTTCGGCAGCCATCTGGTTCTTGCGATTCAGAATCATAGCCTGCAGTTCTTTCAGGTCTGCTGCCTGAATCTCAGCCGCCCGCTGAGCAGCCGTTTTGCTGGTGTAGATGGTTTCACCAAAGCCGCGCTGTTCAATGTCAGCAGGGTTTACCGTGCGGCGGGGAGCTACCATCGGCGGCTCATAGATGTTGACGTGAGAGCCTTCACGGCTGACATTTACGCCCTTTACTTCGCCGTCAACAACGAACGGTGCCAGACGACGGCCGCCCTTGCGGTATTCCACCATGATTTTAGACGTCACGGCGGGTGTGGGGATATTGGGAAAAAAGGTATCCACGAGCGTCGTGGCAGGAGCCTTGAAGCGCTCCATAGCCTGCATGAGACTTACAGTGTCTTTCAGTTCAATAGCCATAATATTTTAGCCTCCTTCTCTTACTTCAAGCTGGACAGCACGATACCAACGCCGCGCAGTTCTTCTTCATGCCCCGTAACTGTATCGCCTGTGCTGGCAATGAGCTTTTCGCGATTGAAAAATCCACGCGTGTAAACCGTGCCTACCGCATCTGCTGCGCTGGCATCCACATCTTCTTTGGCAATGTATACAGCCACACCAGCAGGTACAGCGTCCTGTGCTTCGATATTGTGCTCTGCATCTGCTTCCACGGCCGCAATAGCTGCCGGCGTGGCGATAACCTTGCCTGTACCTGCGTCAATGCTCAAAAGAGCGCCGCGCTTGACATTGGTACCACTCTTGAAGGTCACATTCTTGGTCATCGTTGCGACTTCGGGGCCGGCGATGAGTTCATCATAGGTTACACCGGTCATGGTTTCTAAACTAGCCATAATCTTTAGCCTCCTTCTCACTTGCCGTTGGCAATGTTCACGATTTCGTCAATGGCAGCCTGTTTCTTATCCACCGGGGGAGCGCCAGCGGCAACACCCTCAGCGCCAGACTGCATATTGTCCGTGATGATGTCCTTGATAGCCTCTGCAGCGCCATCTTTCGGCTCTTCCTTACGAGCGTTGGTGACTGCATCAATATAAGGCTTGATATCCTCAGCCGTCTGGCCGTTGGATTTTGCCGTATTGATGATGCCATCAATGACCTTATCGCCGGTCAACATGGACTCCAGATTGCAGATGCGGTTACGCTCTGCCTTTACTGCATCCTCGATGCTCTGATTGCCTGCCGTCGGTTCCGGCTTTTCACTGATACCCAGCTTGTCAGCGATTTTCTGCAAGAGGGTGTTGGTTTTTTCCTGGTTTTCCATAGTCTTGTTTCCTCCTTCTTTCGGCTTTATGGCAGGGGAATTTGTCGGTGTCTGCCGCTGGTTCAAAATATCCCGCACCTTGTCACCGTGTTTGAATTTCACTAGATCGCACGCCACATTGTTCATGATCAGCATATTGCCTTTGATGCTATCCTCAATGGGCGTTTCGTTGTCGATGCTGTCCACAAAGCCATAATCAAGCGCTTCCTGAGCTGTGAGCCAGGTTTCTGCATCCATCATAGCTTTGATATCGTCCGCTTTAGTCTTGCCGCCCACGCGCTTCAGATAGACATTCACGATGCTGTCACGAACTGTATCCAGCTTGTCAGCCGTCTTGCGCATCTCTTCGGCATTGCCCCAGGCAATAGTCAGCGGATTATGTATCATGAACAAGGCATTAGACGGCATAATAACCGTGTCGCCCGCACAGGTAATGAGCGTTGCGGCACTGGCGCTAAGGCCGTCAATCTTGGCCGTCACTGCTCCAGGATAGTCCCGCAGCAGGTTGTAGATGGCCTGTGCTGCGAACACATCGCCACCGGGGCTATTAATCCGCAATGTCAAAGGCTTGCCATTGAGTGCAGCCAAGCTCTCAGCGAACTGCTTTGGGGCGGTTTCATCCTCGAACCACTGCTCAGATACGATCTCTCCGTAAATCAGGAGCTCGGCGGTTTCCTCCTCCGCCTTGTTTGTCACCTTCCAAAACGTCGTCGTCATTGTCGGTGTCGTCATCGTTTTTTTGCTCATCCTTATCACCTCCTCCCTTGGTATCATCCGCAGTCGGAAGGCCCAGTCTTTCCCGCAGCTCTTTTTCATATGCCAGCTGCTGCATATTCTCTTCGAAATCGCTGCCGGTCATTTCTGCTGCTTCTCGTTCGCCAGTGCTCAGACCACACTGGACACGCAGGATTGAGCCGTTCACGTCTTTCACAGGATCAAGTATGCTCATTGTCGGCCCAAACCATTCCGCATTACACCATGCTTTCCGAATAGCTGGATCGTCAAAAAAGCCGGGGCAATCAATGCGGCCTAATGCCACTGCCTCGGCTAACCATACCTCATATACAGGCTGACAAAAATCGCGAGCGAACCAGACGCGCCGCTGCTTATATTCATCCCATGCCTGCAGCAATGCTGCACGGCTGGCTGAATAGCTGGAAGTAAAGTGCTTCATGAGCACTTCATAGGGCTGCCCCAGCGCCGCCCCGGTCTGTTTGACCAATTCCTGCACGAATACACCGAAGGTGCTCTGCGCATTGCTGGCATCCATGGCCTTGACGTCTACACCCTGCGGCAAAGCATTGAGTGTACCAGGGCCTAATGCGTATTCGTTCACATTCACAACCGGTTCATTAGGATCGCCCTCAAATCCACCACGAGGCGGCATGAAACTATTCAACCCCTCGCCTCCTGGTGCCGTTCCCGTGAAGAACAGCGAGAAAAACGATTTGACGATGGCGCTGGCCAGTTCTGCCGTGGTATATCGGCTGGTCTGTTTCAGCGTTTCCAATACTGGGGCCAGATAAGGCACACCTCTGTATTGGTCAGCACGCACATCATGGCAGATTTGCAAGATATTCGGCAGGCCAGTCTTGTTCCCGAACGCCTTAACCCGCTGCCATTCCGTGACGCCAGTCAGGTCTACACGATCATAGGGCACCTTATTCGATACCCAATAGGCTTCGATGGCCCCATCCTTGTCCACTTCTACACCGGAAATAATGCGATTGCCCGGCGTCGGGGCGTTCATCTCGATGGTGGATACCGTGGTAAATCCGTTGCTCAGCGGGTTGCTTACCCGGTTCGCTTCAAGGAGTTGGATGCGCAGGGAGTACGGATTGACTGCATCCGGCAATTTTCGCCGGAACAATGCAAAAGCATCGCCATCCGTCATGTATGACAGATATGCGATGTGCTGCAGGTCATAGAAGTTATTGCGGCGGTATATGTCGCAACGTTTAGACTCCGCCCACATCTCGAATTCTGACCGGGTTTTCTTTATCCACTTGCGGGACTCTTCTACGGTCATGCCCAGTTCGCTGAATTTTGGTCTAGGAAACAACGTCAACCCCGTGCCTACGGCATGCGTTACACTGGTATTCAGCGCCGCCGCGCCGACAGGCGTGTTAATGGCCAAATCTGCCGCCCTGTTCCGCAGTGTGTTGGCGTTCCAGTCAATATCTGACTTTGAAGACGATTTGACCGGGTTCCAGCTCTTCAGGATGTTGGACTTATGGGATGCACCACCCTCGGAATAACCTGTATTTTTTATGGCTGGTCTTTCCCGGCTATTGATTTTCCGCTTTTTTCGGCTCATTTACTCACCTCCCATCTACGAATACCACTCTTTTGCTCATTCCACGCCCCACCGGGGCATTTTCATCGAGAACAGCGCCGCCCGCTATCAGGCTGTCAATAGCCGCTCGTATCGAGGACAAATTCGCCCTTGTCAGCGTCATATTGCCGATTGTATAGGATTGACCGGTCAAAACTGCCCGCTCAGCTTCCAGATACATCTTCAGGCGCTCATTCTGTATCGCATTTGCCATTTCATCACCTCACAGCGTGTCCAACTTGGACACAAGCATTACCAAATGTTGGACTGGCGGGAAGAACGACGGCGACTCTGCTTCACTCGCAGTGGTTCTGCCGTTTTCTTCTCTGCCGGGGCTAAATCCGCAGCAGGTTGCGGTTTTCCCGTTATCATTTCATGCAGTCTCGCCCAATCTGGACGGATAGACTGCATGCAGGCTATGTTATACACCCGTAAATCCAGCGGCTCATTTCGCACGCCCTTTACCGGTTCCCATGTGGTTGTTACGATGCCGCCCTTCTTGACGCGCTTTTTCTGCTCAGAGATAAGGCCCTTGAAGTAAATCTGATCATAGCCTCGCACTTCCATGCCCTTATCTCCATCCAGCGGGAAATGGAAATACTGCTCACCGGGCTCCTTGATAGAAAGGCGGTTCATAACCTGCTGCTTTCCCTCGTCTACACCCAACATCTGCAGCGGGATTGGCATTTTCTTGCCATGTGTCAGCTTGTGAAGCAACTGCAGACCTGGGCCAGCCTGTCCTTTTATCGGGACACGCTGCTTATTCCAGTTCTTTGTGCAGTAGGCATATACTTGCGTGGTATAATGGCCGCCTGAGTCGATGAACGTGCGCACGACCTGCAGCCCCGTGCCATCTGGCAGGTAATAGGTGCGGTCAAGCACTGCATCCAGTGCCTTCCATGTGGCAGCCTTGTCCGGCGTGCCGAAGATTTCGCCTTTGCTTATTCCCCAGCACTCTTCTGCCATGCCCCACCCGCAAATCTCATACTCAAGGCGGTTATCCTGCGTATCGACTGCTGCTGTGAGCATCAGAACGCCATTCGGCAGGTCAGCTCCATACTGTTCCCGCCGTCGCACAAACTGCATTTCGTCTTCGAAGGCACCGCGCTGGCGGTATGGTTCGCCGAAGCGGGTATTTACGACAACCTGCTCTCGTGTCGGATCGCCTTTTGCTTCCAGCCATTCCCGCATGATTTCTGCCCATGACAGCCATGGACTGGAAAAGGAATTCACGAAAAAAGACCGGATGCCATTCTTGATAGCTTCCGGGTTCATTGCCGTGTATTTTGCTGGAGAGTTCTTGATTTCCCGCTCCTGGAATGTATGGCCACAATCCGGACATACCCACTGCACACCGCTGACAACTACCATCAGCCGGCCTTGGCTGTCCTTGTGCTCAGTATAATCGGCTTTCATGTCGATATAGCGCAAAGTGTGGTACTCGCCACAGTTTGGGCACTCATACTGCCATTCCTCCTGTGTTCCAGCCAGATACTCCTTCTCGATGCGGCTGGCACCCTCGTTGGTTGGCGTAGAAAACAACCCCATGACTCGGTTCCAAAATGTTGTCATACGTTTTGCAGCCAAATCTACCGGATCGCCCTCGCCGCCTGCCGAATCTGGAAATCGGTCAACCTCATCCGCCAGCAGAATTCGTACTGGACGGCTGGCCAGCCCTGCTGGGGAGTTCGCCCCGCACATGATCAGGCGGCCACCAGGGAATATCTTGGACAAGATGGTGTTATTGCCATCGTTCTGCTTCCCTGGCTTCGCTTCTTTGTCCTTGACGGTATAAAACAGGTTCGTCAGGACTGTCGTATCTCTCAGCATGGGGGCGATACGGCTCTTGGAAAAGTCTATGGCCATGTCTATCGTGGGCTGAATCATCATGATTGTGCACGGATCAAGATGCGCAAAGCGGCCAATGATGTTGTTCATCAAGTCAGATTTTCCGACCTGCGAACTACTCATGACCACCACACGGCTGACTCCTGTCTGTGTGAAGGCGTCCATGATGTCTTTTTGGTAAGGGGCGCGACTGGTTTTCCAGCGTCCGGGCTCTGCTGAGTTGTTGGACAGGATGCGGTAATCATCCGCCCACTGGCTGACCGATGTTTTCGGCAGTGGTTTCAGCCCTTTCCGCGAAACATACCGCCAGAGGTCAATCGGCCGCTTCATCGGCAGCCACCTCCTCTTCGATTTCCTCATTGGTGAAGAGTTCCGGCGTGTATTCGCTCAGCTCGCTCAGCTTATCTTCGATTTCCCCGGTCATGATGCCGTAAATCTCGCCCTTTTCCTTGCCTTCCAGCTGAGGGGCCATCTTGGACGGCAGTCCTAGCAACTGCGTCCGCAGGTTTGACAGCATTTCTGTCATAACCATTTCCACGGTACGGGCATCATACACCCTAGCCTCAGCCTTGGCCAGCTTTAATTCTGCCAGTTCGCGCTTCACACGCTCATGGCGGGCTTTTTCTTCCATGAGGTCAAGACTGTTTTCGCCATCGCCTTGAGTCGTCACGCCCTTCAGCCGGTCATAGTTTCTGGCGCTTTCCAGCAAGAACACACCGCCACGGGCATCTTTATCGTCACGAACAACCACACCCTCTTTGATTAACTGGCTCACGCGCCCCGTCGTTACCCCGATTGCCTTGGCAAAATTCGACTGTGACACCGTGATTTTCCGTGGATCTCCTGCCACTTTCATGTAACCCCTCCTTTCTGCCGGATAGCTAAACATTTCCGAGCAATTTTTGACGTACCAAATTTTTGGGCGTTAGATAAGTATTGTTTTCAGCCAGTAGACTTTCGTTTACTTACTTAGCCATAAAAAAAATTTATGTGCAGGCAAATTCCGGGCGCCGGGGGACGCGCGGCTTTTCCCTGGGGCTGGAAGAACCTACTCGACGCCTCACGGCACCGGGCGTATATCTTCCGTGACATGCTTGCCGCCTCGCTTACGGCATCCAGACCGATAAGACGAGCGCATCAGCTCAGCCGCCCGCTTGGCTGTCGCCTTGCGTGACGACCTACACCGTCGCTGCACATAGTAGACCTCATGCCTCGTGCACATCTGACTCTCGTTATACTCACAACCTGCATTGTCGCAGTAGACTATCAAGCATATCACCACCTTGCTGCACAACAAAGAGGGCACCGGCCAAAGCCAGTGCCCTCTTCTCTCTATCCAAAATCCAGGGGTGGAATCAGTGCCTCTGATTAGCTACACTTCTTCCACTTGCTAGTATATCATACTTTGTTTCACGAATGTGTTGCATCTTTTTTTCGCGGCCATGTTTCAGCCAGCCTTCCTTGGCCAGCCAGCACCACTGCATCCGATTGCGTTAGATTGCATCTGCGCCATAGAGCACAATGCTCATCTTGCCCACCAGCGCTTTGCGGTTTCGCCAGATTGTACTTCTCTCGCAATGCAATTCTTTTTCGATTTCTTTTTGACTCCTGCCCTCGAAGTAGACCAGCGGAATAATCCGGAAATATTCCTGGTCTTTTATAAAGTCCAGGGCCACTTCGATTTCCTGCACCTCCTTGGTGTCGCGATGCAGGCGCTCTGTTAATAAAAATATTTTCTCCTGCCGGAGTTCTTCCAGATCACGCTCCGGGGGTTTCCCGCTATGACTCTGAAACATAACGATGTCCGCCGACTTGCCCATGTCCTCATGTGCAATATCCTTGATGTCATCTTCATAGCGCTTGATATTTGCTTTTAATGCCGGATAAGCACGCAGTCTTCGTTCAGTTGCCTGATATGCGTTTTTGGTTGACTGCTTTCCAGCGGTCATCATTTTTCGACCAACGCTTTCGATGGTCTTTACAATCTGCTGCAAGTCTTTCTCCGATAATGCCATTGGTTTTTCCTCCGATACGCTCACTGAAAAATTAGGCTGTTCTCCATGTGCCGTTCGGTATCATTGCCGCCCGCGCCTGCGGTCTCTATCTGCCGCATCACGCTTACGGCGTTTCCTGGCCTTAATGTGTTTTGGTGGCTGAATACGTCTCAGCCACCTCCTTGGTAATAATTTTACTATTATATTGTGCATCTGTCGAACAATCCAATCTAAAATTTGCATATTTAATCATCATCGTAGGTAACAGTGGTATTTGTTTCATGGCAATATTTGCACCTTACGAATGACCATTTCTCATTTATATCTGTCTCATAATCAGCCCCGCAGTTATGGCAAGTCACATTTCCACGGCGCCAGCCATTTTCTCTGCTTCTATTCTTATATGAAGGAACTGACCTTTTATTTCTCTCTTGTGGTTGTGGCTCTTCTTGGCTTTCAGGCAGTTCCAGGCCATTGCTGGCAATGATGGCCACCTTCTGCAAATCAATTTCCCACAGTCCGCCCGCAGGCAGGTTGCAGGCAAATATCGGACGGTTTCGCTGACGAAATGCCGCCGCCAACTTTTCCGCACTGTACTTATCCATGATGACAGTTTCTTTCGGCAAATTTGGAATGGTCAGCACCACCTGCGCACTGTCAGCAGGTGGTGCAGGCTCAGGCGGGCATGTCTTCAGTTCTGCATTCTCCAGCCAATCCATCACTGCCAATCTGCCATTGATAATGTCACTTAGGTATTCAGCCGCCTTGCCTGCCGACTCTTTAAGCTGC
Organism: Pseudoselenomonas ruminantium; assembly: GCF_900104055.1. GTDB lineage: Bacteria > Bacillota > Negativicutes > Selenomonadales > Selenomonadaceae > Selenomonas_A > Selenomonas_A ruminantium_C. The sequence continues at coordinate 112,691 of NZ_FNJQ01000004.1, read as the reverse complement.
CTGTTCAGATTTTTCCTTTCCGACAACTGCACCAAATCATCAACGATTTTCTGCATTTCTTCTTTTTCCATTAACAGCCTCCACCAATCATGAAATCATATGTAATCAGATAAGCCCTCGCAAACTGCCGTCTGTGTCTATGGCGGCTATCACCTCTATATCTACGCCATTCATCGAATAGCTGGCGCTGAATTCGAATAGCGGCTTTATTATGGTACCTTCTAATCATTATTTACCTTCTCATCCTTTTGTCGCCGTTCAATTTATTGTAGTTTCTCTCAGGTTCCCAGTCCAGTGACTTCCTGAGCCCTCCCATCATCATTATGACCGCCCGCCGCATCTGTTACTCTCTTGCATACTGCGGTTTCTCGAAATGCCGAATGCACATCATCTTCAGGCGATACTGTTTTGCCTTATAAATCTTCATCTGTAATTTAGTCAATGTCAAACCTCCCAACTTACCTATAATTCGATGTACTCAATCTCTGTTATTTTATGATCCGGTTTCCAGTTTCTGTTTATCATGGCTTACACTCCTGTACCACTCATGAAACCTATGCCAACACAGCTCTCCATCCTTGTAAAAACTCAACTTGCAGCCATCTGACACAGGGCATAACTCACAGTATTTAGTATTAACCATATGAGCAATTTGAAAAGCAGCTCTCTTATCTTCCTTATCGCCCATCTTTGTACCTCTCTTTGAACGACTCCAAATCCTGTACTGCCCCAACATCTTCAGCCGGCATCTGGCGCAGGAACTTATGCAGCCGCCCGCATTCGCAACGAGGGCACCCGCCATGGTTCCTGCATGTCTTGTCTATGGCTTTTGCCCCGTGATACGGCTTTCGATGCTCTTTGCCGTGTTCAATCGCTTTGTCTATGCTCAATTCCAGTCATCCCCATCCGTAAGCGATACTTTCAGATACAAAAATATCGCAATACAGTTCAACTTATTCCAGATATCCTCAGATATGATGCACAGTATCAACACTATGGCATAAAGCAGATGTTTACACAGCTTATACATTACTTTTGCCCCCTGCCCTCTTCTCAGTCACGATATGCGTCAGGTTTTCCGGCATCACGATACCTCTCAGCATATTTCTGAATGCATCCCGCCCCGCGCTGGTACTTCTATTACAAAGCTCCCTTGCTTGTGGCCGCATCATTATCCGTATTTTCGTTGCTGCACTTTTCTTCACTTTTCATCACGCTCCAAGTTGTTCCATCGCTCGATGCAGGCCATACGGGCATCTGTATTCGGCGGCGCACAGATTGTTTTCCGCCCGCATTCCTGGCACTCGATCCACCAAAACACTTTATGGATGATACGCATCCGCCCGCCACATATATCACACGGTTCCAGCTTTTTCATGGCATTTCTTCTCCAGCTCAGAACATCGCTCCACCAGCCAATTACTGAAACGCCTGATTTCCTTATACTCTTTGAGCATCTGTTCCAGTTGCCGGTGCTTTCTTGCGGCTGGCGTTTTACCCATGATGCCAATATTATGGCAATAGGCAATAGCTTCATCTATGGTCATCGTGGTATTCCCTCCAATGCCTTATTTACTCCATTATACGAAAGCTTCCCATGACATCAGCACGAACCTGCTTTCTAAGACGTTCTTTGGCTTCTAGACGTCCAAATGCATCTAAAATTTCCTGCCAATAATGGTCATTTAATAATTTAAGATATTCCCTCAACATATCCGCGACAAATTTGGCTTCGGTTTCATTTAACATGATACCCTCATTAAGTTCACGATTGTCACGGCTATCAATCCATCTAATAATATCTTGCATCGATTTTATTTTCGAATTAAGTTTTTGCATCTCCGCCCGCTTACTATCATCCATGCCTTCTTCAGACTTATTCAGTTTATCAATTAACTTATCAGAAAATGCTCCTAAGCATGCTTTCAGCTCTAAAGGCCCCGGCGTCATGCCAACGTTGCAATAAATCATGTATAATAAACGTTCTTTTTTATTATCATATTTTCCCCTGGTTGTAAGCATAATCATATTCCCTCCAATGCCTTATTTACTCCATCTTGCCCATATAAACAGTATCAGGCACGCCGGCAGGCAGGACAATATCCCTGTCAGCACCGGATGTTCAAACATTTCCATCGTCAGCCCTCCTCCCTAACCTCGCAAATCGTTCGAATACCTCTCAAACGATTGAGCCCGCATATTTACTGGCTTCGTAGAGATTAATGTCACCTGATTTCCCCGACTTTATTCCTCGCCATATCAATACTAGCTTCTGTATAATAAATAGCCCAACAGCACGCCAATCAGAACAAAAATACAACCTTCCATCGGTTTATCTCCTTTCATCATTTTTCCTGTACAGACAATGCCAAAACATCGGCTCAAAATATTTGCATTCCGGACAATGCGACATGTGAACCGCGCTGCCCGTCCAAGGACAGGCAACAGCGGTAAATACTAACTGACCACAAAAATCGCAACGCTCAATTTCCGGCGTTGTATTCTTAATCTCCTTCTCCATATTCGTTCCTGCTTGTACAGAACGCCATCATCATCCGCATGCTGGCGTTAATCAGATGCGGCTCACTTCTATCACCCTTGCGATAAAGATTGATGTGGCGCATTGCTCTGGCCAGATGTTCGTCCGTGGGTATTGTCCGCCATGTCTCCCCTGGGTGCTTCACAGCCCCAGCCGTCAGCCCTACGGCTATTTCATCCAGCCATGCTGCAGATATATAGCGGTATTCATTGTTTTCGCTGTCCTGTGGAAATTCCTGATTTTTCTTCTCGTCCATTATTTAAGCCCTCTCCTTTTCTATTCTCTTTGCTCGCTCCAGTTGTTTCCATGATTTCGGTTTGGGGCATTCCTCTTTGGGATGTCCATGCCCATCGGTTTTACATCCCAAAGTGCAATCATGAGGGTCTCCATACATCGGATGCCCCGCGTTTGTGATTGCTGCATAGCACCTTCTGCAACTCTTTTTAATCATCTCTATTCCTCCATCCCCGCCAACCTCGCAGAATCGTTCGAATACCTCTCAAACGATTTCACCCGCATAAATACTGGCTTCGCGGCGTTTTTCTAACGATTTCGAACGATTCTCGAACGATTGACCTCTCAATTTTAACGATTACTTCACAACCCCTGCTCTGGCCATGGCATCTGCACTTTCAAAGCCATGCCGATGTGCATGTTCCTTGGTTATCATCTCACACCACTCTCCACAGATGGAGCATATGCCACGATGATAGCGTGTAGGATGTTTGGTCTTCATGGTTATGTTGGCCAGCTTGGACGGCTTTTCTTCGCCCCGTTCTATCCGCTCACAGCTTTCCATGTGACACTTGCGGATACCCTTGGCCATGGACTCTGGTATGTGCATGTACCTTGCCTGCTTATACGCCATCATGCACCCACCCTCTCTGCCTGCCGACCAGCATCAGCAGTGCCATGATTTGAGCATCGCCCCGTTTAGCCCGGCGTAATACCCGCCATTGGATTTCGGTCATATTATCCAGTAGCTTCCGCAACTCTTTTTCTGTCTCATTCATAATCTTGCCCCCTAGAATGGGATTTCTTCATCCGGCACTGGCTGACCAAATCCGCCCGCCGCCGTGCCTGCCGTTGCCGGTGCTAGCGCATCCGTTTCCTTTCCGTCATTGCCAGCCGTTCCGGCGTTTTGTTCCAGTTCTTTACTCTCAGCTGATTTTCTGCCTGTTCTTCCAGCCGGGAGCATTTCCCGGCCACAGAACAAAGACTCAACATCAGCAGTGCCATCAGCGTGCCGCCCGCCCCGATGGCCAGCCATAGCAACGCTTTTATATCAAATTCAAACATCTGCCTGCCTCCTGCTTCTATGCGGATGGTGCTTGACCATGAGATCATGGGCTTTTTTCAGCTGCATGTACCGCTCATAATAGCTGTACTCTTCGCCCCACGTCAGGGAAATTCTCGTGTGCTTATGGGTATTTCTGCTGCCTTTAATCAATTTTGCGCTCCTTTACCTTGAAAACCTCATAGAATTTCTGCACGGTCAGGCTGATGGACATTTCATCGTTCTTATAGGCTACCAGTCTGTCTTCATGTTCTTCGTCCTGCTGGAAGTCCCACTTTTCGCCAGGCTTGAAGTGGATTGCAATCCCGCCATAGTCTCCCATAACATAGATACCTGCTGTTATTGCTTCACATACACCACTCATGTTTACGCCACCTTTTCAATAATCTCTGCCTCGCCCGTTAGTAAATCATTCAGTACCAGTCTTGCCCATGACCAGCTGCCTAATCTGTCCTGATATAACAGGCCCTTGCTCGTGGAGAATTTCGCTTCGCAGATTGCCCCGGTCTTGAGACGGATCTTGAAGACCTCCCCGACCTCTTTCCCAAACATCTCTGCAATTTCCGGTATCTTACTCACTTTTTCCAGCCTCCTTCTTGGCGATAGCTCTAATCTTGTCCTGGTTCTCAGTCTTATATGTCCGATACATCAATCCGCGGATTGCTTTCTCGGATAACCCTGTTTCTTTGGCCAATACCGGGTATGGTATTGCCTTCAGCACCCCATCGAACACCTTTTGCATCTCTTCGGCTGTCCAGCTATGATCATGCGGCTTGATGCGCTTCGGATTAGCTATACCTAAATCCCTGCACCTTCTGATTACCGCTCCATAGGTGCGGTTCAGCAGGTTAGCTATCTGAGCGCCTGTCTTTTGGCCTTCCTCGATGTAGCTTTTCAGTCTGGCATCTTCTTCCTTTGTCCATGGCGTCAGCTTGCGGATGCTGTTGTTCTGCACATCCGCCCGCCGCTTCGCCTTTACCCAGGCAGGTTCTTTCCCTAATATCCGCTCTGGCATTTTGGAAAAATCTAGAAATGCTTTGTTGGCTTCCGCCCACTTCCAAAAATCTGCCAGCTTCACAACTTTGAAGGAACACTGGCCGACTCGTTTGTAATGCACCGGCAGGCCACGGTTCTTTATCCAGCTGATATTTGCATAGCCGTCCACTGACTCCCTGCCCTTCACGGCCCGCAGGAGCTGCGCCAGTGTGATGTAATCGCCATTATCGAGGAACGCGCCCAGCCCTAATCTGGCTTTCCTTACATTTATCGCGCCTACCGACCTGCCCAACCTTTTGGCAATCCCAGGGATTGACACCCGCCCATACAGGTCTTCCAGCAATTCTTCCTCTTCCTTTGTCCACGGTTTATTACGCATGACGTTCCGCCCTCGCTTTGCAGGCTTCCACGATGCCATATATCTCATCTTTCCATGCTTTCCAGGCAAGGTTTACGCCGTTATCCTTTACCACCGGTCTGATTTTGTAGCCCGCCCGCTTCAGCGCGACGTACTGGCCATAACTCATGCCATAACTTTTGGCTTCTCTGGCCAACGTGTCCAACTTGGACACGCCGACATGTTTCTTATGAATTCTTTTTTTCTCCTTGTAGGCTTCTATTCTGCCATTGCGGATGACGATGGCACATTTCGGGCAACGCTTTGCCCGGCTGAACTTCTGCGTTATCGTGAATTCCTCTCCGCACAATTCGCAGATTTTCGTTCTCGTGTAGGTTTCATTCTCCATTCTGCTGCCCCCTTGCCTTTTCCGTTTTGATGAGCTCTGTCAGATACCATGCGGCCTTTTTCAGCGAATTGATGCCGCCCGGCGTCTGGTAATGTGCCGGATGATTGACTTCATCACGTGGTTTTATACGGAACCACAGGCTTGATATTCATAAACGTTGACATGTCTCCTAATTCCACGATTTTTTTCATCTTCTTGTATGCTCCTTCTGATTTTGATACGGATGGACTTCAGCTGGCGTTTCAGATATCGTGGCCGTTGTCCGGTTCCGTTCATCATAGCCAGCAACTCAGCTTCCCTGGCGAATAGATCAGCCAGCGTTTTGCGTTTCCTGCTCTTCGACATCTTCATGTACCTCCCCATCTGACTCCCACATGTTTTCCTTGTCATATTTCAGGCCATTTTCTTCAGCCCACGCCTTTGCCCAGGCTTCCAAATTGATGCCCGCTTCCAGATAGCTGTATGGGCAATTCTTGGCGTTGTTGTTGACGGTTTCCACTCCGTATTTGCGAAACACTTCACGGATCAGGCATTTCTTCCATGCTTTCTTATGGCACTTCCCGCAGGTCTTCGGGATAAAACCGGAATAAAGCTTTTCGAAGTCTTCGCCAGTGAGGCAAAGGCTGCTGCTCATCGTCTTGACGCGCTCATAGTATTTTGCGGCCTTATCATTCGGGATGAATATGATATCCATGTGGGATAAGTGGCGAGTGAAGTCCTTGGCAGCATCTTCTTCCAGAAAATCATAACGGCGCTTGATGGCTTTATAGCCCCACGTCTTGCAAGTGCGCAAGCTACGCATGAATTCTGCATCTGCATTGCCGACCTTTTCATAGTCTTCCACGACGCGCCCCATCAGCTCCACCAGCAGCATGAGTCTTGTCATGTTGGCCTTCTCAGCCTTGGAAAGATAGCTATTCAATTTGATTCCCCCTATAGCCGCCCGCTTAAGAGCGGCTCACTCTGAATTTTGGATTTTTGGATTAGTTAAAGGTTCTGCTCTTGCGCCATGTGATTTCATCGCTCAGGCGCTTGATTTCTCTCTTGGTTCTTGCCTGCAGGATAGCCCGCTTTGGTCCTTCCATGGTTTCCAGCTTTTCTAGCCAGGCTTCATACATGCTGCGCATTTCTTCGGCGGCTTCCAGCTGCAGGTCATTTTCTGCCTGATCCGCTTCCTTCTGCCTGGCAGCTTCTTCCCGCTGGCGTTCCCGCATTTCCTCATCTGCAGCGACTGCCGCCACCGGGATTTCATCGATATAGCCGTTATCCTTTAGCGGGATAGCTTTAGACGTGCCCGTCTTGGCCACTTCCATGGCCGCCGCCCGCAAGACATCGTCTTTGGTATCGTAAGTACCGCTGAGATATTCCCATTTCCTCTCTCTGCCCTGTTGTTCCACACAATAGGTACCACAATACCTTCCAGCCATATCTTTGCTCACAGTGGCCGTCACAACGAAATTCAGATAGCTTTTGTAACCGCCCCTGCCAGTCTTGTATGTTTCGTCTCCGTTCTCTTCGGTCTCTACCAGTTCCCATTTTCCATAATTAGCTGCCAGCTTACGATGGCACCCTTGAGCCACGCCACATTCCTCATTGACTTCCCGGCAGGACTCACAGCATTTCATGCAGGCCGTGGCCAGATGGCAGTTTTCGCATGGCGTCAGCGCATCATAGCCGTATTTTTCAGCTTTCTGCCAAATCTTATTCAGTGCGTCCTGCTGGCGATGGGCTTCAATCTTTTCCATGCGTTCCGCCCATCCCGGTTCGTCTTCCCTTTCTTCATGTTTGACGATGGTCACATGGTTCAGGGATATGCCGCCCTCAGCATTGAGCTGGTCAGCCACTTTCTGTTGGCCTTCCTCGGATAGCTGGCTGGCTTCATAGGCCACTGTAACTTTGAGACGGCCATCCTGGAACGCCTGCTTTAAATCCTCATTCTGCAGGTTCTTGGCTATGGCGTGATATCTTGCCAGCTTGCCTGAAGACATCTGGAGCATCTTTCCTACGATGTCCCGCACACGGCCTTCCAGTCCGTTCTGCTCTTTCATACGATTGAGGATGTCTGTCATGCGTTCCGCCTGCCGCATCTTCTCAGCATCGGATAGCTGGCGTGCCGTGCTATTGGTCAGCATCAGGAGCAAGTCCAGCATATCTTCATCGTGCTCATTCTCGATAAGGCAGTTGACCTCAGCGAACTGCTGCATGCGTTTTTCGTTCACTAGCAGTTTGCAGGCCGTCCAGCGGCGTTCCCCGCTGATGATCATGTACTTGCCTGTCTCGTCAGCCGCCCGCACCACGAGATTGTGGAGCACACCGCCCGCAATCTCGATAGCGTCAGCCAGTTCTTCAATGTTCTCGACACTGTACACCTTCTGATTTTCCGGATCAGGATAGAGCTCATTGATATTTAGCTTTCTGAGCTCATATTTTGGTGCTCCATCTGCCGTTTTGCTTGCCTGGTTCATCAGGCCCATCAGGTTAAATCCTGCCATTGCTTATCCCTCCACCATTTTCAGCAGTTCTGCCACAAATGCTTTGTAGTCCTTGGCCGCCCCACAGCGTGGAGAATGAACCATAATCGGCTCAGCCGTGAAGGTGGACTCATCTACCTTATCCGTCCAGCGGATGAAGGTATCAAAGGCTTTGTACTTTTCGGCCTGTTTCAGCCATTCAGCGCCCTGCTGATTGGTATCATTGCGGCGATAACTCGTGATGAGCGTACCCAGTACCTGCAACTGCGGATTGAAGTATTCCTTGACGGTATTCATCTGATCCAGCAGGCAATCGATGCCATCAAACGTGAACTTATCGACCTTTGCCGGGATAATCAGATAATCGCTGGTGGCAAGTGAATTGATTACGCACATGCCCAGGCTTGGAGCATTATCTATCAGCACATAATCATAATCATCCTTGACCTGTCTCAGGACTTCTCTGAGCCGTACCTGCTGAGGTGTCACGCTATCCATGAGCACGGCCTTTTCTGCTTCCGCAAGGGAGAGATTGGCAGGGATGATATCCAGCCCCTCATATTCGGTGTGCAGAATGACTTCTTCCGCCGTCACTCTGCGTTTCATGACATCGGTCATACTTGGCTTGTCATAGCCGTACACGCCGAAGAACTGGGAGCAGTTGCCCTGCTGGTCATTGTCTACCAGCAGCACCCGTTTCCCGCAATCCGTCGTCAGGATATAGCTGGTGTTGATGGTGGTAATGGTCTTGCCTACGCCGCCTTTGAGATTTGCAATGGTTAAAACTTTCATCGTCTTATTCCTCCTTAGGTTGTTGGTGTTCATGTTTATATAGTCAGCAGGTTAAATGGGCTGTTTTCCTTCCTGCTGGTCTCCGGACTCAGGTAATCCATGAAGTGGATAACCATGTCAGCCTTCACTTCATAGCTGGCCAGTTCATCCGCCGTGGCGTATTTATGGCCATAGGCTTCCTTCATGCCCCGCCACACGGCCCAAGGCACAAGGAAATAGCGCAAATCAAAGCCTGTGCCTATTCCACAGCATACGAATGATGCCGCCCCTGCCTTGTGATATTTTTCGAGCATTGCGGCCTGTGTTTCGGTCACTGCATCCTGCTTGATTCGCTCTTTCTGGGTGTATTTGGCTTCAATGGCTATCATCCGCCCGCCTTTCAGGCAGCCAATGAAATCAGGCTGTGCCTTGGCGGTAAATTGGACTTCTGCCCTTCCCCTTGCCCGGTTGATATTCTTCACTACACGGAACGGCTCGCTCTCCTTGTGGAGCACCAATCTGCCATCCCGCTCATACATCCTTGCCGCGCCCATGATCATGTCTTCCATGATGCGCCCCTGGCTATTGTTTACCCTGCTTATATTGCTTCGGCTCATACCGAACTGCATCTAATCACTTCTCTCCTTCCAGCTTTCTGCCGATGCATTTCCGGATGAGGAAAGTCCGCTCTCCTGCTCCATACTTTGCATAGCGCCGGAAATAATAATCTGTTACCTTGACTGACTTGCCACACGTCCACGGCATACACCGCGACCATTCTCCCATATCACTGCACCATGAAGCATTGAGACAGTCATAGCAGCATATCTGCCGCTTATTTTTCTTAGTCTTGCATACGTTTCCCCGGCAATAATACTTAGTCACAATTCAGCCCCCTTTTTTGTGGATAACCTTGTGGATTATTCTCTATCCATCACGCTCAAAAACGGCGTGTTGGTAGTCAAAATCATCTTCCGTCTTTCCCTTGAAAGACAATGGAAGCACTACATGGTAGCCTTTGGGTGCCTTGATTTCCTTTCGGAACGTTCCTCTGGGCACCAGCTTCTTTTCCGGTTTCGTGCGGATGAGGTTCTTGCTCGTGCAGATGCGGCTACGCTGAGCCTCGATATCTGCATCCAGCCCTTTGGCATCACCACCTTCTTTTTTGATGCGCATTTTCTCATTGAGCGTGGTGGTTATGACGTCTTCCTTGGTCATATACGCCGCCACACGCCTAGCATCCATTGTGGTTCCCTCGTATGGCTTGAAGTAGGTATTGCCTAACTTCCATGCCGCATTCATCGCCTGCTTCATTTTCGCAAACTGTACGCCTGGAAGTGCCGGCAGAAGAATGTGTCCATGCAGTCGCCCCCTCCCGGCCAAATTCTCATGGACGGCTATATACTTCAAATCCATCCCATGTTTTTGGTAGAACGTTCTCAGGCTGCGGATCATCTTCTCATATTCCGCCTTGAACTTCTTCAGCTCCACCTTCTCTGCCAGTGTGAAGGACACCCACCAATCTCCAGCTTGGAAGTTATCCATGATTAACCTACACAGCTTATCTGTCCTATGTCTCAGGTTTATCTTCTCCTGCTGCTCTGTGGTATGTCCCACTCTGGGGCTTCTTCTCTCTCTTACCAGCTTTCCTTTCTTAGGCATAGCTCTCAGCGAGTGGTACTTGTCCACTATGATGAATCTTTTGTCGTGAGATACCCACTTTTTCTCCATGTAAGCCATAGCTAATTCTCCGTCTCTTGCTTATCCTTGAAATCCTTATTTTATGCATATCCATGCACTCTTTTTGTCGGTTTATTAATTCCTTAATCAAGTGTGTCAAACGGTGTTTCACCGCTTCACATTTTTTGGGCAATATTTATTTGCTTGATGGATTATCAGCATGGCCTGTGGTATAATATAGCTAAGGTTAATTCTCCGTTAGCCCCAAGCCTAGCGCCCGCACCCACGGGCGCTTTTTTATTGCCATTTTCCATGTCGCCACACGACCTATTAACAGAATATTTCCACGGTTTTGCCTGTTTTTGCTTAGATTGCCATGCGCTTCTGGATGAATTCCTCCACCCAGTTGCGCCTGGTTTTTCTCTTTGATTGTCCTGGGGGAGTGAAGAATTTCAAATCCCCTTCGTTCATCCACTTGCCAATCGATGCTTTAGAGCACTTCAGTATCTCTGCTGCTTCCCCTACTGTGAGGATGCTGTCGTCTACTGCCTGCTCTTCTTTGTCTGCCGCCGCCAGCTGGGCTTTTAATTCATGCACCTCCTGCACGAGGGGCGTGATGGCCTGCTTGACGGCATCGGCAATGAGCTTTTGCAAAACTTCATCCATCCGATTCACCTCCTTATGCGGTTTCCGTCTTGGCCGGTGGAACGGAAAGGATTGCTCCTGCCAGTCTCAGGATGACAGGAACTCCGCCCATCGCTCTGATCTGATTGATGATTTCCATCGTCTGATTGCGAGCCCGCTCATTTTTCAAAGCTTCCATCAAAGCATCTTCCGTACTCTTATACATACTTGCCACCTCCTTTCCGCATCGCCACTATTCGGCAGGATTCATTCGCCCGCCGTCGAACCTCCTTACTGGAAGGAGGTGATTACCATGATTGACTACGATGACGAATCTCATTCTTTGCCATCTGTAAGCCTTGCCTTGCGTGACAGTTTAAGTGCTTTGGCTTTGCAGATTCTTGTTGCTCGTGATGACTTTAAGACCTTATCCAACAAGCAACGAATGCATGAGCTCTATCTAATTATTGGAGAGCTTCATGAGATTTACGACAGCAGTCACGGCGCTCCCTGATTCATCTAAGTTTCCCGTAGGGCTTAACGCTTTCAAGTTTTAATTCTTGCATTGCGTTAAGTCCTTTATTTTTCAGATGTTCCCTGGCACGCCCCAGCACAGTCAAGGCTTCGCCCAAAGTCAAAGCCTGTGCTTCTAAAAATGCAATGACCTGTTCTTCGTATTCATCCAGTTCCTCAATCGGCTTCACTCCCCCGCCCCCTCTCTCGGCTTCGCCACTATTCTAAGAATAGTGCTATACTTGCCTGTTAAGGCAAGTACGCAAAAGTGACTAGTATTTTTACAAGTCACTTGTTATTTTTCTTTATTCTATACTAGTCACTTGTATATGTCAATACTTTTCTGCTTGTTTTTTACAAGTCGCTAGTATATAATAGCCATAAGGAGGTGAAAAATTTTATGGAAAAAATTTCAATTAACGCCAGAGTCAAGGCTATTCGCAAAGCCAAAGGTTTGAGCCAGGCCGAATTTGGAAAGGCCATCAGCCTAAAGCAAGGTGGTGTTAGTTACATCGAGCAGGAAGGCAATACAGTCACCGAACAAAACGTCTCTCTTATCTGCCAAAAATTTCGTGTTCGGCGTGAATGGCTGGTGGATGGCGAAGGCGAAATGTTTATATCTGGCGAGCCGGGCATATTTGCAGAGTTCGCCCGTGAATACAAGTTGACTGCCCAGGAACAGGAAGTAGCAAAATACCTGCTGAGCCTGTCCGAAGCAGAACGAGGCAATATCATGGGCTACCTGCGAAACATCGCCGCTGCCATGGAACGTGGCAGGCAGGCCGAAGCCAAAGCCGCCAAGTATCATCATCTCGTGGATGAAGGACTGGCAGCCGAAGAGGAGGATGCCGAAGCCTCTTCCTTTTCCGACTCCGAAAACGAGGCATAAAAAAAGAGCCGTCTGCAGTCGCAAACGGCCCAGCCACTATATTGCCTTTTCATCATCTGAAATAGCTTCGCCAAAAATACCGCCCTCACATCGTGGAGAGCGGTATTACCTTATGTAAACGAAAAAAGTCACCCGCCCGCCAGCGAGTGACTCCAACCAAAAATATCTGAATGAGATTAGTATCATGCGATTTCCCGCTCTATGACTGGCAAGATATTATCTGCCTTCAATGTGCCATAGAGAAATAGTCTTCCTTGTTGTGTCCAATAAGTATGCACCCTGGAATGGATTTCGCCATCGTTGCCCGGATATGTGTGGGTTTTGGTGCTGGTGTAGCCACGCTCGGCATATTTCTGATACAGCAGCCAAATATCTCCCTGCCGGTACTGGATGCCACGATCATGGAGATATGCGTTCATATGCTTGGCGCTCCATCCATAATCCTTGGCAATGGTGCTGATGGGAACGAGGTCTTTGCAGTTCAAGACAACATCATAATAGCTTGCCTTGGGGCGAAGCTCCGCAATCTGCTGGTTCTGAACGGCCACCGTGTTTTCCAGCGCTTTCGCCTTCTCCCTCTCGGCTTTAAGTGCCATGAGGGCATTGATGGCAATATCGGGATTTTCCAGTATTTCGTCCATGGCATATAAGCCGTGCTTGTGGATGGACGGCAATACATCCGAAGTCACCCAGCGTTTGAAACGCTTGGCGGCAGGAAGTTTACTGCCAAGGATAAGACTGTACAGACCGCTTTCATTGATTACGGTCAAATCCTGCATACCTCCAAGGGTGTCACATTTCGTTACCCCCTTATCTTCAACATCCACATGGTCAGCAATAGCTTTGCGCGGATTGGTGTAGCCGAGAATTTCAGCCACATCCTTGCCCACAAAGAATACCTCTTTGCCGATGGTCAATGTGCGCACAGCACTGTCTTCAAAATTCCAGATTTTAATCTCGTTCATGGTTAACCTCACTTTCTCCGTATAGCAAAAGCCACCCGCCCACCAGAGCGAGTGACTTCCTCATGTAACACCAACAAACCGGACGGCTTGTGGAGAACAGCCTATAATCATAATATAGCTTTCCGCGAGCCTTGTCCCACAATCAAAAAATTTTTGGATGTTCCGTCTGGGGCTGCACCCTCAGACGTTCATCATATATCCACTTGTCAACAACACGGTTTTGCCTTCTGAAAACGAGGAGGCACATCATGAAAAAATCACCAACAATCCGAACCCGCAAACGCGGAGAAAAATGGTACTACTCTTTTGAAGCTGGTATCGTTGATGGCAAGCGCAAGCAGGTATCCAAGGGCGGTTTCCTTACCGAAGCCGATGCCGAGGAAGCAGGCATGGAAGCATATGTCGCATGGAAGCATGGCAATATCGGCATTGTGTCCGAAAAGATTACACTTGCCGACTTCCTTCATAGCTGGCTGGAAAACGCCATCCGGCCAAACGTCAAACGCAACACCTACATCAATTACAAGATTGCTATCGACGCTCGCATCATTCCCCATATTGGCAGTATAGCTATTCAGGAGCTGCGTCCCTTGTACATTGACCAATGGATTACCAAGCTGGCCAAAAGAGGGCTTTCCAGAGGAACGCTTTCCATCACAAAAGGGATACTGTCTGCAGCACTGAACTACGCTATCTATCCTGCAGAGCTTATCAGTTCTAATCCTTCCCTGGCTATCAAACTGCCACGAACAGCCCCGCGCAGAGTAACCAAGCGCACCATTATCACGCCGGATCAGCTTGCATCTCTACTGAATGATTTTCCTGTAGGGCACAAATACCGCATACCGGTGCTACTGGCTTACCATACCGGCGCGAGGATCGGCGAAATACTCGGTCTTGAATGGCAGGATATTGACCTGGATAAAAAATCCATCCGCATCCGCCAGCAACTCCAAAACTGTCGTGAGGTACAAGTATACTTCTTTGAATCACCAAAGACTGAATCCAGCTATCGCGATTTTTACATCGACAGTAAACTGGTCAGCGAATTGAAGAAGTGGAAAATGGCACAAGGAGCCGCCCGCATGAAACGTGGTGAAGCCTATCAGCTCATCTATGAAGATAAGGATCGGCAGGCATTCTCCTTGCCTGTTTCCGAGGATTGCCCTGCAGGTGCCGTATATAAAGACCTGGTATGCACCGACCAGACAGGGCTTTTCATCAAGTATCCGGCTTTATCACGGGTGCTGCGGAGATACGGCCTGAATGCTCACAGTTTCCGTCATACCCACACCACGGAATTGGCAGCCTATGGAGCACTGCCGACCGATATAGCCGCCCGCCTTGGTCATCACGATGCAACGATGGTCAATAAGCTTTACGCCCACGATACCGAAGCCATGAAACAGGCTACCGTGAACATCATCGAGAAAAGTATAGTTCGCTACCAATAGACAAAAACAGCGGGCATTTGGGCTATGTTGTCAAAGCGTTGTCAAAACGTGTCCACCATTCCCGTCAGCCCTTTATTTTCAAGGCTTGCGGCAATGGGTTCCTATTTTAGCACAAAACCGCCCATAATTAAAAGGGCTTGCGCTAATTTTTTCGCAAGCCCTGAATTCTTTATTTCGTTACAGACGAAGCTACTTCCGGTTGCAGACCGGCAAAGAAATTCACATCCGTGGCAGTTTTGCGCACTTCCTCCGGAACGGTCAGGCTCTTTTTCTCTACGCCCATATAGGTCGTATAAGCATGCAATTCGCTGTAATAGCCTAACGCCTCCAGGAATTCCCGGTCATCGTCCTTCACCGAAGTCCTGCCTTCCGCCGCATCCTTCAGCATGCTCTGGGCATAGCTCCGCATGATATCGGTGAAATCCATCCCGACGGTCACCGTACGCCAGTTTTCCTTGTCTACGGTCCAGCTTATCGGCACATCTTTCTGCTTCAATACCGCAGACAGACGCTGCATGATTTCCTGCTGCTCTTTCTCTTCCTGTGGGGTGGTCTTGAGCCTGTCATCTTTGCTGTATTTCACCAGCAAATCTGCGACTTTCGCTCCATCCAGCAGGATGTTCATACTCCGTTGTTTCTCATCTTCTTTGAGGATGGTCACCGCTTTCACCACCGTCATGGCTTCCGTCAAATCCTGCACATTGGTGGACTTCAAAGATTTCGTCAGTTCTGCAGGAATCCCCGGTACTGCCAGCCTGTACCATTTCTGCTCATACTGTCCATAGAGAACCAGACTGTCTTTCTCGTGCTCAACATAAAAGGGAATCTCCATCTGTACCGTATTATCCTTATTCATGTCTTTAGCGGTAAAGCCCCAATTGATTTTCCCTGCCATGCGCAGAAATCCGTTATCTAATACTTGTCCCTGGAAATCCATATCGGCATGAAAAGTCGGTCCAAGGAAGTTGATATTTTCGAGAAATATCCGGTTATCTTCCTTGGCCGACACGGCCATATAAGCTTCCCGGAAAGCCGTCATGCCGTCCATGGACGGCTCAGCCCCCGCCCGACTGCCACCGAAGAAGAACGCACCGCCGATTGCCAGCACCAGGCCCACACGTTTGCACCATTTAAAATTCCACATAAAGCCACCTCCCATACCTGCGAAATTTCTCTCCTCGCCCGCATTTTTCCTGCCGCCGGCATAAAATTATTCGTGATAAACAGAAAACAGCCCCTTCTCTGGCCATTGATATTGGTCACGAAAGAGGCTGATAAAAAATCACTTGCTTAAAAGATACTCAATATGCACATTTGCATCTAGGGAAATCATGCCCGGTTCGATGTTCGTTGCCGCGGCTTTGGAAGCCATCAACATATCCCCGTTATAAGAACGAGCCTCGATATAACCGGTGCTTTCCGCCACGGTCTTGATGCCGACAATCTGCCGCCCTAAGCCGCTGGCGATGATATTCGCCTTGCTGCGGGCATCGGCAATGGCCTTATTCAAAGCCTCCCGCCGCACCTGTTCCTGGTTGCTGACGGAAAAGCGCAGGGAGTTCACCTCATTAGCACCTGCCTGCAGGGCAGCATCCACGATTTTCCCTGCCTTGGCAATATCCCGGACCTTGATCTGCAACGCATGATTCGCCGTATAGCCCGTTATCTCATTGCGGTGCTTTTCATCGGTCCGATAGTCCGGGCGGAAGGAAAAATTCTGGCTTTTAATATCATTACCGGCAACGCCCAACTGCTTCAACGCCTGCACGATAGCGGCTGACTTTTGGGCATTTTCTGCCTGCGCCTGATTGGCACTATGAGCATGGGATGTAACGCCCACAACCAGGACCGCCTGATCCGGCGCAATCGACGCGCTTCCCCGGCCATCCACCGACAGGACCGGCAATTCCTCGGCAGCCAAAGCGGTAGCAGAGCAAAGCGCCACGACCAACATAGCTGCGGTCAGCAAACGAAAAATCTTCATCAGCGCACACCTACCTCAATCAGTTCCTTCGGTGCTTTGGTCAAAGGCTCGCAGCCTGTTTCCGTCACCAAAACCGTATCTTCGATACGCAGACCGCCCCAGCCCGGCAGATATACACCCGGTTCATCCGTCACAAGCATGCCTGGCTGCAGAGCCTCACAGGTGCTCTTCGGTGACAGGCGCGGTTCCTCATGGATTTCCAGACCTAAGCTATGGCCCAGGCCATGACCGAAATACTGCGCAAGGTCGTATTTTTCCAGATTAGCCCGCACCGCTTCATGGACGGACTTGCCGGACACGCCCGGCTTGATCTTATTGAGGCCCAGCAGCTGGGATTCCAGTACGGCCTTGTAGATCTTGCGCTGTTTCTCATCGGCCTTGCCGATGCAGATGGTACGCGTGATATCCGAAGCATAGCCGCCAAAGAACGCACCGAAGTCCATGGTCAGGAATTCGCCCTCATTGATGACCTTGTCCGTAGCGATACCATGCGGCAGACTGCCACGCACGCCGGAAGCCATGATGGTCGTGAAGGACGGCCCTTCCGAACCATTCTCCCGCATGCAGTTTTCCAGATGCGCCGCTGCCTGCACCTCCGTCATGCCCGGACGGATATAGGTCAGCATATCGGCAAAGGCAATATCCACAATCTCACAGGCCTTACGGATATTGGCAATCTCCTCCGCATCCTTAATCTGGCGCAGGGTATCCAGCTTGAGCGGCGTCTTGAACTCACAGCCATCCAAAAGCTCACCGAGCTTTTCATAATAGTCATAGATCAGGGCATTGCCCTCAAACCCGACCTTCTTCGCGCCAATCTTCTTCACGCACTCCGCCGTCTTAGAGAGCAGACCATCCTTCTGCTCCACAATCTCAAACAACGGCGCCTGCTGCCCAGCCTGCTCCGTATACCGGCTGTCCGTAATCAGCATCGCATCATTCTTGCCAATTACCAATGTAGTATCATCACCACGGAACCCGCTGAAATAATGCAAATTCACATATTTCGTAATGATAACTGCATCCAAACCTTTTTCATTTAGCAAAGCACGCAATGCCTGTAACCGACTGTCTTTCATAACTGGGTCAACTCCTATAAAAATACTGCAAATCCTAGCGCCCAAGGACGGGCGCTCGCGACCGTAAATCCCCGGATGGGATTTCAGGTCGCAGTTTCTTTTGGTACTTTTCTTTGCACCAAAGAAAAGTACATTTAGCTTTTTAACTTGTAAATAATGGCCTCGAGAGCTGCCAGGTAGCTCTCAACCCCAAGTCCGCATATCTGCCCCATCGCCACAGGCGCCAACACTGAATTATGCCGGAACTCCTCCCGCTTATGGATATTGGAGATATGCACCTCAATCAGAGGCACTTCCACCGCCGCAATCGCATCCCGCAGGGCTATGCTGTAATGCGTAAACGCCGCCGCATTGAAGATGATGTAATCATACACACCCCGGGCCGCCTGGATCTTATCCACGAGCACACCCTCATGATTGGACTGGAAGCAATCCACCTCAATGCCAGCTTCTTTGCCCCGTTTCTGCAGCATTTCCTCAATGTCCTTTAGCGTAGTGCTGCCGTAAATCTCCGGCTCACGGGTGCCCAGCAGATTGAGATTCGGACCATTTAAAACCAAAACCTTGCGCATGCACAGCCTCCTCAGTAACGAATGTCAAAACGCCGTTCCATGGCAATCACATCCCGGACTTCCAGCCCGAAGCTCTGCACCTTGATAAAGTAATTGCCCTCGCGGATAATGGCTTCGAGCCGGTCAATGGCCTCCTGGGTGCCCTGCACTTCCATGGTCACCGTGCCATCGTCCATATTCTTCACCCAGCCCGTGATGCCCAGTTCCAAAGCATTCTGCTGCACAAACATGCGGAAACCCACGCCCTGCACTCTGCCTGTTGCCGTGCCAAAATAACGAACCAAATCTGCCATGATAATTACCCTCCTCAAAATGCGATATTACAAATTACAGCTTATATTGTACTATTTCCATCAACATTTGTAAACAAAAGCCTATTTATTTACAATATCCCGCCGCAAAATCGTGTATTCTTCCACCGGCTGTTCCATCTTCATGCGGATAATCTGCTGGGGGTGCGGGGCCACAGAGATTTCCTCATTGGTCTCGTTGTCAATCATCGAGGTAATCTTCTGCCGGTAGAGCGGCCCCGTGGGCTGGAATACTTCGATTTCCTGGCCCACTTTCATATTGTTGCGCTGTTCGACCACCGCATACCCCGTTGCCGGATCATAGGAACGCACGAGCCCCACGAAATCTGAGGTCTGGTCATAAGAAGTCTTGCCGTAGATCTGATCATCCGCATCCGGCTGATGGTAGTAGAAACCTGTTGTGTACGCCCGATGGGAAACCTTTTCGAGTTCGTCCATCCATTCCTGCTGGACCGTGAAATGCTCCGGATCGGCAAAGTAGCTGTCGATGGCCAGACGGTAAGCCTTGGTCACGCTGGCGGCATAGTGCACGCTCTTCATGCGGCCTTCAATCTTGAGACTGTCCACGCCGCTTTCAATCACGTCCTGGATATGCGGCATCAGGCACATATCTTTGGAGTTCATGATATAGGTGCCCCGCTCGTCCTCCTCAATCGGGAAATACTTGCCCGGTCTCGTTTCTTCCACGAGCGCATACTTCCAGCGGCAGGACTGGGCACAACTGCCCCGGTTGGAGTCACGGCCTGTGAAGTAATTGGACAGCAGGCAGCGCCCCGAATAAGATATGCACATGGCCCCATGCATGAACATTTCCAGGTCTACATCGCATTTTTCGCGAATCTCGCGAATCTCATTGAGACTCATTTCCCGCGCCAGCACCACGCGCTTGGCACCGAGGTCCTTCCAGGCATTGACTGTCGCCCAGTTGGTGTTATTGGCCTGCGTGCTGATATGGAGTTCCATATCCGGAATCAGCTTGCGGCACATGGTAAACACGCCCAAATCCGCTACGAGCAGGGCATCCACCTGGATTTCCTGCAGATAACGCAGATAATCCGGCAGTTTCCCAATATCGCCGTTATGCGGGAAGATATTGACCGTCACATAGACTTTCTTGCCGCGGACATGGGCAAAATCCACGGCTTCCTTCAGTTCCTCATAGGTGAAATTGCCGCCAAAGGCCCGCAAGCCAAAGGCCTTGCCGCCCAGATAAACCGCATCGGCACCATAGAGCACCGCCATCTTCATCTTTTCCAGATTCCCTGCCGGCGCAAGGAGTTCAGGTTTCTTCAACATTCAAACTCTCCTCGTTACGGCGAGACCATCGCCGTTTTCCAATATTTCCGTTACATAGGGCGGCTGGCTGACCAACCCGATATATTCCCGCAGCCGTTTGACAATCGTCTTGAAGCGCCGCGGCGTGGGCACATCGCCCTTGACATAGCCCCGAAACAGGACATTGTCCGCCAGTATCGTGGCGTTATCCGTCAGCATGGGCTGTATCTTGTGGAAATAGTCCACATACTGACCTTTGGCCGCGTCAATGAAGACAAAGTCAAATTTTTGACCGGTCAACTGGAGTTTGGTCAGATTTTCTGCCGCATCACCGCCGATAATGCGAATCCGGTCAGCATAAGCTGACCGGTCAATATAGCCTTGTGCCGTCCTGATTCGTTCGTCACTCAGCTCCAATGTCGTGATAGCAATATCCTCGGCACCATTCATGGCCAGCAAGAGACTGGAATAGCCAATGGCCGTGCCGATTTCGAGTACACGGTGCGGCTGTGCTTTCTGCACCACCTGCAGGAAGGCCTGCCGCCCGCGCTCATTGATGATGGGAACATGATGAAGGGCGGCGAAGTCCTCCATCTCCCGTAATAAAGTTTCCAAAAATCCTTCCACCTCATCTGTCAGTCCAAGGACTGACACCTTCCCCTCAAGGGGAAGGCTTATCTTACTTCATCTACTATTTTTTGGTGTTCTGCGTACGTCTTTGAATAATGATTATGTCCCTGACGGTCTGCTACGAAATAGAGATAGTCCGTATCAGCCGGGTAAAGCACGGCTTCGATAGCCGCCATGCCCGGGCTGGCCACTGGCCCTGGGGGCAGTCCCTTTATCTGATAGGTATTATAAGGGGATTCAATCTTCGTGTCCTTGATGCTCACATCTTCTTTGGGTGCATCAAGGAGATACTGAATCGTTGTGTCCGTCTGCAGGGGCATACCAATCTGCAGACGTTTGAAGAATACCTGCGCGATAATGGGCCGGTCCTCAGCATACATGGCTTCTTTTTCCACCAACGAAGCCATCGTGATCAGTTCATGGATGGACAGATTGAGCTCTGCCGCCCGCTGCCGCATTTTCGGCGTCAAGCGGTTATCCATATCCTCAGCCATCATCTTCAGGATGCCATCGACAGACGGATCTTCATGGAGCAAATAAGTATCGGGAAACAGGAATCCCTCGCAAGCATAACGGATGTCCTTATCCCGCTTGATATAGCTATAGGGTGCAAAATCCTTGGCCTTGCGCAGGAACTCATCCTCATCGACCAGACCTTCATCGCTGAGCCGCTTGGCGATTTCCTTGACGCCAAAACCTTCCGGAATGGTGAACTTCACCTGGGTTGTTTCCCCGGCTACCAGTTTGGCGATGATTTCCTCCGGCGGCGTATTAGGCTTGAATGCATAGGTCCCGGACTTGAACTTGTCGGCCGCATCACTTTTCTTGACCTTCAGCCAAAAGGTCTTCTTATTGGTAATGACACCATGCTTGACCAATTCATCGCCAATATCGCTGGCGCTCATGCCCTGTTTCACCGATACGAAAATCGTCTGATTGGGATCCAGATCCTTTGGGGCAGCTTTATCATCCATGCCTAAAAAAGCCGCCGTCATCAGGGCAATCACCAGCATAAACGAAATGGCAGCCGCCGCCCAATGTTTCCAGGTCAGGGATTTGATCCATGACTTGCTGCCTTTGAGCCCATCATGGATGTTTCCCAGTGACACATCCTCACCACTCAGCCATTTACCCAGTTTGTCCTTGAACTCTCCTATCTTGGAAAGCAAATCCCCCACACCAACATCTCCCCGTCATATCTTTTTGCCAATTAAAAAACTGCCATCCGTAAACTGAATGGCAGCTTCAACCTATTTACTCCTGTTCGGATTCCTCAACCAGAGCATCGTAGGCTTTCTGTACCGCCTCGAATTCCTCATCGGTAGGCTCAACATACTCGTCTTCGCCATCTTCGCCTTTGACGATTTTTGCGATGATGACATCTTCTTCCTCATCTTCGCAGCCACAGCCGCAACCGCAGTGGTCATGACCATCTTCATCGTTATGGATGCCAATCAGCAGTGCATACTTATCGTCGCCTACGGGAATGATCATCTCTTCCTCGTAATAGTATTCGTTGCCTTCCTCATCAGTCATGACAACAACTACGCCCTCTTCATCCTGCATATCTTCTTTATGTGCCATTTTCTTCACCTCTTGAATTTTATCAATAATTTATTTTATCCTATCTCAATGAAGACTGTCAAGCCAGCCTTGCAGGATAAATACAGCCGCCATCTTGTCGATGACCTTGCGCCGCTTCTTGCGGGACACATCGGCTTCAATCAGGGAGCGGGTGGCCGCTACCGTCGACAGCCGCTCATCCCAGAAATGCACCGGCAGATCCGGATGGCGCTTGCTGACCTCGGCCATAAAATCCTTGACAATCTGACAGCGCTCGCCTTCCGTGCCATTCATATTCTTCGGATAGCCCGAAACCAGTTCATCCACTTCATACTGGGCAATCAGTTCGTCCAGACGATTAAGATCTGCTTCGAGCTCTCCCCGGCGGATGGTTTCAACACCCTGCGCGGTCAATCCTAATAAATCACTGACGGCAATACCCACCGTCCGATCCCCAATATCCAGGGACATGTATCGCTTCATTTTTTCAGTTTCTCCAAATAGGAACGTACCAGTTCCTCCAACAATTCATCACGTTCCAGCTTGCGGATAAGACTTCGGGCTTCCTTGTAGCTGGTCACATAGGCCGGATCGCCGGACAGAAGATACCCGACCAGCTGATTGACGGGGTTGTAGCCCTTCTCTTCCATGGCAGCAGTCGCCTGACGGATAATCGTTTCCGCCTTGTTTTCCTCGCTGCCCATTTTAAACATCATAGTTTCTTCACTTACCATGAGAATCCCCCCTGATAATTTAAGCTAAGATATATGATACCATATTTCACCGATAATTCCTACTGATTTTAGCGAAAAGAACAGTTTGGCTCCAACCTATCAACAGGTTGGAGCCGAATCGCTTATTTATATTCTGCTGCCAATTTCTTGAACAAAGGCAGGGATTTTTTAATGGTCTCAGTCTTGATGCAGTATGCGGCACGGAAATAACCAGGGCAGCCAAAATCCGTACCCGGAACCAGCAGCAGATCGTATTTCTTTGCCCGTTCACAGAACGCATAATCGTCTTCCTCGAGACACTTAGGGAACAGATAGAACGCCCCCTGCGGTTTGACGCATTCAAAACCAGCATCGATGAGCCCCTGATACAGAAGCTGGCCATTCTTCACATAAGTGCTGATATCCGAAGGCTTATCTGCACAACGACCAATCACCAACTGCCACAAAGACGGTGCATTCACATGTGTGAGCACGCGGGCAGCACCGGCAATGGCACCATATACCTTGCCAAAGTCAGCCACACTGTCCGGCACCATGATATAGCCAATGCGTTCACCAGGCAGGGAGAAGGATTTACTGTAAGAATAGCAGACCAGCGTATTGTCATAGTATTTCGGGATATAAGGCACCGTATAACCTTCAAACGCAATTTCCCGGTAAGGCTCATCCGAAATGATGAAAATGGGGTGACGGTATTCCTGTTCCTTAACCCGCAGGATCTCAGCCAGTTTCTTTATGGTATCCTCGGAATAGACAGCGCCGCTGGGATTGTTCGGGGAATTGACAATAACGGCCTTCGTATGATTGGTCACCAGTTTTTCAAAGGCCTCAAAATCAATCTGCCAGTCCTCCGGCTGCGCTGGAACCACGACTAATTTGCCACCGACAGATTCCACGAAAGCACGGTATTCGGGGAAGAACGGCGCAAAGGTAATATATTCATCCTCCGGCTGGGACAAGGCCTTGAAGCAAATCGTGATGGAGGCAGCTGCCCCAGCGGTCAGAAACAGGTTCTTGCCAGCGATGTTCACACCAAAGCGGCTGTTGATGCTCTCCGCCAGTTTCTCCCGCACCTGCGGATTGCCCGGTGCTACCGTATAGCCATGAATGGCTGCTGGCTCCATATTTGTCAGTATATCCACAGCGGCTTCCTTGATAAAATCCGGCGTGGGCACGTTGGGATTGCCCAGGCTGAAGTCATAGACATTCTCCTCCCCGACTTCAGCAGCCCGCTTGCGGCCAAATTCAAAGATTGTCCGAATCGTGGATTTCTTCGTGCCAAGTTCATACATTTTGTTGTTGACCATATGGATTACCTCGCTTATAAGTGAAATTTGTTTTTGTTGACGAAACACTGTTTACATATTAACACATTCAGCGGGTAAAATAAAGTAAAAAGGTTCAAGGATAAGATCTACCCTTGAACCTTTTTCTTATTCCATAAAATACTTCATGGCCGTTTTCTTCCATTCGCGGCGGGAATACAGCATCACATGCTTGCTGACCTGACAGGCCTCGCCAAGTTCTGCCACGACATGCTCACATTCCTCACGGCTATGGCCATGCACCATCGTGTAAAGATTATAAGGCCAATCTGGCGCCGTATTGCGGTCATAACAATGGGACACGGACGGACTGGCGGCCATCTGCTGCGCTATCGTATCCAGCCTGTCTGCGGGAACTTCCCAAGCTACCAGCACATTGGCCGTAAAACCGACTTCCCGATGGCGCAGGACAGCGCCCATCTTGCGGATTTTCCTGCTGTCCCGCATAGCCTGCACGCGCTCCAGGAATGTCTCTTCGCTGACACCGACCTGTTCGGCCAGTGTCTTGTAAGGTTCAGCTACCAGCGGAAAATCGCCCTGCAGGGCACGGACAATACGTTTATCTAATTCACTGATTTCTTCCAAAACTTCTGCTGCCATATTCCCGCCCCCTTAATGCAGTTTGAACTGCACATTGATCTTGTATTTCTTATTGGCCTTGAGATTCAGCATATCCTCCACTCCATTCAAGGACTGGACTTCGCTGAGAATCTTTGCCTCTGTTTCGAGATTCGGCGTCAGCAGGGTGAACCACAGATTATAGCGGCCTTCCCGCTCGTAATTATGGGTAGCGCCGGGATAGTGATTGATGGCCTCGGCTACCGTCTGCATCTTCGCAGGGTTGACCTTGAGTGCGACCAAGGTTCCCTTATAACCCAAGTTATTGGAATCAAAGAACGTACCGATACGCCGCAGGTAGCCTTCTTTCTTCAGTTCCTGCACCCTTGTCAGCACGGTCTGCTCATCAGTGCCCAGTTCCTCTGCCAGCTTAGCAAAAGGCCGGCTGCATACGGGCAGGCTTCCCTGCAGCAGATTCAATAAGGATTTATCGAAATCCGTCAAAGCCATCATCATAATCCCTCTCCCTGTCGTCATCGTGATTCGTCCGCAATACACATGATTTCTGCGTAATATGAATCCGATTCATATTTCTCTGTCTTTATTCTAACAAAGAATCACCGATAACGTCAAGTAAATCTGAACGGCCTTCATTTTTTAACGAGGAATACGGCAGCACGGAAATCTCCTTGATGCCCAGTTTGCGCTTGATGGCCGCAATATTCTTGGCCCGCTCGTTCTTGCCGATCTTATCCACCTTAGTGGCGATGATCAGCACAGGAATGCCGTTGTCCACGAGCCAGTTGAACATCTCCACATCCGAAGCCATGGGCTCATGGCGGCTGTCAATCAGCTGGCAGACAAACGAGAGCCGCGGGGAGTTCAGCAGATATTCTTCGATAAACTTCGACCAGATCTTACGCTTCTCCTTGCCAGTCTTGGCATAGCCATAACCGGGCAGATCAACGAGGTAGAAGGCCTTGCGTTCCTCTACCTCCGCAATCTTGACGCCTACTTCAAAGAAGTTGATGGTCTGCGTCTTGCCGGGCTGTGACGATACGCGGGCCAGGTTATTGACGCGCGTCAGGGAGTTGATCAGCGAGGATTTTCCCACATTGGAACGGCCGATAAAGACGATTTCCGGCAGATCTGCCTCAGGGTACTGGTCCTTTTTGACGGCAGAAGCCACATACTGTCCCTGGGTGATGATTACTCTATCTTTCAATTATTTCATCTCCTTTGTAAAAGCCTTCCCCTCAGGGAAGGCTTTTTTTACTTCAACAATGCAATTTTCAGCACTTCATCCATGGATTCCACAGGCTTGAATTCCAGTTTCTCCCGCACAACCTCAGGGATATCGTCGATATCCTTCTCGTTGTCCTTGGGCAGAACGATGGTCTTCATGCCTTCACGGTAGGCAGCCAGTACTTTCTCCTTGAGACCGCCAATGGGCAGGACATGACCGCGCAGGGTAATCTCACCGGTCATGGCCACATCACTTCTGACCTTCCGGCCTGTCAGGGCCGAAATCATGCCGGTTGCCATGGTGATGCCTGCCGATGGGCCATCCTTGGGAATAGCACCCTCCGGCAGATGGATATGGATATCTTCCTTCTCGTAGAAGTCATCAGCCAGCTTGAGCTTATCCGAACGGCTGCGCACATAGGTCAGGCCAGCCTGCGCTGATTCCTGCATCACGTCGCCAATCTGACCGGTCAGGATCAGCTTGCCCTTGCCTTTGAGCACGGTGACTTCCGTGGGCAGGATGGTACCGCCGACTTCGGTCCAGGCCATGCCCGTGACCACGCCCACTTGTGGCTTCTTGTTGGCCTTGGTATCCTGGAACTTCACCTTGCCCAAGAAGTCCGTGAGATTTTTCTTCGTGACCTTGATGGGCGCTTCTTCGCCTTCCACGATCTTGCGGGCGGCCTTGCGGCAGACGCTGCCGATTTCCCGTTCCAGTTCGCGGACACCGGATTCCCTTGTATAATCACTGATGATTTTTTGCAACACGCCGGTACCGAAACTGATATCCTTGGCTTTCAAGCCATTCTGGGTACGCTGGCGGGCGACCAGATAGCGCTTGGCAATCTCAAGCTTCTCCACTTCCGTATAACTCGACAGTTGGATGATTTCCATTCTGTCGCGCAAAGGACGGGGAATATTGCCCAGATTGTTGGCCGTAACGATCCAGAATACCTTTGACAGGTCAAAGGGTAGATCCACAAAGTGGTCACTGAAGGTGGAATTCTGCGCAGGATCTAAAACTTCCAGCAGAGCCGCAGACGGATCGCCATGGTAATCGCCCGAAAGCTTGTCGATCTCGTCGAGCAGGAACACGGGATTCTTCTTGCCCACCTTGCGCAGACCGTCAATGATGCGGCCAGGCATAGCCCCGACATAGGTACGACGATGGCCGCGGATTTCGGCTTCATCGCGGACGCCGCCTAAGGAAGCTCGGACAAATTCCCGTCCTGTAGCCCGGGCCACAGAGGTTGCCAGTGATGTCTTGCCCACGCCGGGAGGACCTACCAGACAAAGAATCGGCGCGCTCTTATCCTTGGCCAGCTTATGCACGGCCAGATAGTCGAGAATCCGATCCTTGACCTTTTCCAGGCCATAATGGTCTTCATCGAGGATCTTCTTGGCAGCGGCAATGTCCACCGTATCTTCGGATTCCTCATTCCAGGGCAGTTCCAGCAGGCAGTCGATATAGTTACGGATCACCCCGGCTTCCGCGTGCATATTGCTGAAGGTATCGAGTCGGTTCAGTTCCTTTTCCACGGCTTTCTGTACAAATTCCGGGTAATTCCCCTCCTGCAGCTTCTTGCGGGCTTCGTCAATCTCACTCTTGTTGCTGTCGCCGAGTTCCTGACGGATGGCCTTGATCTGTTCACGCAGATAGTAATCCTTCTGGATCTTGTCCATCTGCTTGCGCACCTGCTTGCCAATCTTATGCTCCATTTGCAGGATTTCCATTTCGCGGGTGAGCACGGCATAGAGTTTTTCCAGACGCTCCTTCACATCAATGGCGGCCAGAAGCTCCTGACGAGTTTCCACCTTGAGATTCAAGTGGCTCGCGATAAGATCTGCCAGTCTGCCGGCATCATCGATGATGGCCACAGAAACCAACGTCTCAGGTGGAATCTTCTTGGACAGGCGCACCCATTCCTCAAACTGATGGACAACAGCCCGGTTGAGCGCCTCCATATTCATGGACGTATCGATCTTATCGGTGAATTCCTCCACTTCAACAGCATCAAAATTCTCCTGCTCATGGAATTCATGAATCAAGGCCCGGCGTTTACCTTCCACGAGTACCCGCACCGTATCACCGGGCAGTTTGATGACCTGACGAATCTCTGCCACCACACCTACGGGATAGAGCTCCTCAAAGGTGAATTCCTCGGCTTCCGCATCCGTCTGCGTCGTGAGCATGACCTCGCGGTTTTCCACCATGGCCTCTTCGATAGCCGCCATGGAACGGTCACGGCCCACATCGATATGAATCATCATATAAGGGAATACGACCATGCCCCGCAAGGGCAGCAATGGCAATGTACGCAGTTCAGCCATTTGACTCCCTCCTTTTTCCTAAAATAGTAATATATAAACAAGGCGCTGCCTCAGCAACGCCTCGCCTTACGCCTGCCATAAGTCAGGCAGATGCTTCACTGTTCTGTGCCTTCTTGTCGATGGTCAGAACAGGATCTTTTTTATTGTTTACCGTCTCTTTGGTCACATGACAGGCCGTGACGCCTTCAATCGAAGGAATATCATACATCACATTGCACATGATGCTTTCAATGATCGACCGCAAGCCACGGGCGCCAGTCTTGCGCTTCAGAGCTTCCTTGGCAATCAGCCGCAGGGCATCATCTTCAAAGGAAAGCTTCACGCCGTCCAGCTCCAGCAGCTTGGCATACTGCTTGACCAAAGCGTTCTTCGGCTGCGTCAGGATGCTGACCAAAGCATCTTCGTCCAACGAATCCAAAGTCACTACCACTGGCACACGGCCGATAAACTCCGGAATCAGGCCATGCTTGAGCAAATCCTCGGGCAGGAGCTTCTTGAGGGTTTCCCCCACACTGCGCTGTTGCTTCTTGGATTTGATATTGGCACCAAAACCCATCTGTTTCTGGCCGATACGGCTTTCGATAACCTTCTCGATACCGTCAAAGGCACCGCCACAGATGAAGAGAATATTCGTGGTATCAATCTGGATCAGCTCCTGATGGGGGTGCTTGCGCCCGCCCTGCGGCGGAACGGAAGCCACAGTACCTTCCAGGATCTTCAGCAGGGCCTGCTGCACGCCTTCACCAGATACATCACGGGTGATGGAAGGATTTTCCGATTTGCGGGCAATCTTATCAATTTCATCGATATAGACAATGCCCCGTTCGGCTTTCTCCACTTCGTAATCGGCGGCCTGGATGAGCTTCAGAAGAATATTCTCCACGTCCTCACCCACATAGCCTGCCTCGGTCAATGCCGTGGCATCGGCTATGGCAAACGGTACGTTGAGTATCTTGGCCAAGGTCTGTGCCAGCAGCGTCTTGCCGCTGCCCGTGGGGCCAATCATCAGGATGTTGGACTTTTGCAGTTCCACATCATCACCTTTGGAAAGGCCCATATTGATGCGCTTGTAGTGGTTGTAAACAGCCACGGCAAGGCTCTTCTTGGCATCGTCCTGCCCGATTACATACTGGTCTAAGATCGCGCGGATGTCCTTCGGTTTTGGGACGTCCTTCAGTTCTACTTCTGCTTCCTCACTGAACTCTTCTTCAATGATCTCATTGCAGAGCTCAATGCATTCATCACAGATATAGACGCCGGGACCTGCAACCAGCTTCCTTACCTGCTCCTGCGTCTTGCCACAAAAAGAGCATTTGAGCTGACCTTTTTCATCCCCAAACTTCAACATGACACCACCCCTCAGTCTTTAGCGTCGTTTTTCTTCGTCTTCTTGGGACGGGTAATCACTTCATCCACAATGCCATAGGCCTTGGCCTCGGCTGCGGTCATGAAGTTATCGCGTTCCGTGTCATTATTGATTTCTTCCGCGGTCTTGCCCGTGGAGGAAACAAAGATGTCATTGATGGTTTCACGGATGCGCTGAATCTCACGGGCCTGAATCTGAATGTCCGTGGACTGCCCCTGGGCACCACCCAGCGGCTGATGAATCATCACCCGGGCGTTGGGCAGAGCAAAACGCTTGCCCTTGGCGCCAGCCGTCAGGAGCACTGCTCCCATGCTGGCTGCCTGTCCGATGCAGATCGTGGACACGTCCGGCTTGATATACTGCATGGTATCATAGATAGCCAGGCCAGCGGTAACCACACCGCCGGGACTGTTGATGTAGAGGTAGATGTCCTTGTCCGGATCTTCCGATTCCAAGAAAAGCATCTGCGCTACTACTACATTGGCTACACTATCGTCAATCTGACCGCCCAGGAAGATAATCCTGTCCTTGAGCAGGCGGGAATAGATATCATACGCCCGCTCGCCACGGTTAGACTGCTCTACTACCATAGGTACATAATTCATTGGAATACCCCCATATACAGGGAATGATTAGGCAATGCTGTCGATGATGAACTGAGCCGTCTTCTTGCGCAGTACCGTTGCAGCCAGATCGCCAACGCGTCCCTGTTCCTTGATGATTTTCTGAACCTGCTGCGGCGTAGCACCGTAAGCGGCAGCCATGCCAGCAACTTCAGCGTCGAGGTCTTTGGCCTCAACCTTGATGTCTTCAGCCTTTGCGACTTCCTCGAGCATGAGGTCCGTGCGAACATTCTTTTCAGCCGTTTCACGGTAATCTTCGCGGATCTTGTTGATGTCCGTGCCAGCATACTGCAGGTAAGCATCGAAGCTCATGCCCTGCTGTTCGAGGCGCATAGCCATCTCACGGATCATGCCTTCCACGCGGTTGTCAATCATGACAGCCGGAATGTCAACCGTGATGTTGTTGGTTGCCATCTCGATAGCAGCGCTCTTCTGATCGTTTTCAGCCTTGCGTGCAGCGTTTTCTTCGAGGTTCTTGCGGATATCAGCCTTGAGCTCGTCGAGCGTCTCGAACTTGCTGACCTTCTTAGCCAGTTCGTCGTCCATAGCCGGCAGTTCTTTCTGCTTGATGCTGCGGATCGTGCACTTGAACATAGCAGCCTTGCCAGCCAGTTCCTTAGCATGATATTCTTCCGGGAACGTCACGTTTACTTCCTTCTCTTCGCCGATCTTAGCGCCGATGAGCTGATCTTCGAAGCCCGGGATGAAGCTGCCGGAACCAATCTGCAGCGGGTAATCCTGGCCCTTGCCGCCTTCGAATGCTTCGCCATCTACGAAACCTTCGAAATCAAGCGTCGTGAAGTCGCCATCTTTGACTTCTGCGCCTTCCGGAGCATCAACCATCTTGCCCTGACGATCCTGGAACGTCTTGAGCTGCTTTTCTACGTCTTCATCCGTTACAGCTTCTACGTTCTTTTCTACTTTCAGGCCTTTGTATTCGCCCAGTGTAACTTCCGGACGCGGCGTAACCGTAGCCTTGAATACGAGATCCTTGCCATCTTCGAGCGTTTCGATATCAATCTGCGGACGGCTGACCGGCTCGATCTTCTGCTCTTCGAGAGCATCAGCGAAAGCCTTCGGGCCAACGATGTCGAAAGCTTCCTGCATGATAGCATCCATGCCCACGTTGCGCTCGATGATCTTGCGCGGAGCCTTGCCCTTGCGGAAACCCGGAATATTTACACGGTTGCTGAGACGCTTTACAGCCTTTTCCACTGCCTTGGAAACTTCCGCAGCTTCAACCTCCACCGTCAGAGTAACCTGCTGGTTTTCACCATTTTCAACCGTAACTTTCATTGTCTGAAACGACCTCCTGTATTGTCTAAATCAAGGTATGGACACGATTTTGCGCATTTAACCGCAAATATGCCATACTTGTTATATAATATCATAGAAAATGCGGTTTTACAAGGATTATCTGGCGATACCCCTGCAAATACGCGCGTATAATAAAAAACAAACTGCGAAAATCGCAATTGCTTTTTCGCAGTTTGCTATATGATCATGCTTCTTTTTTGTCAAAAGGCACGTGATTCAGGATCAGATTCGGATTGTTGTCCATGATCCAGCCCAGCGCCCATTCATTATTAACCAACAGCACCGGGTTATTATGACGGTCATAGACGAACATGCCACGGTCAGCACCTTTGAGTTCTGCCGGCGTCACTTCATGACCATCTTCAAAGGCCATCCAGCGCGCAACCTCATACGGCTGCATATTCATTTCAATATCTACATTATATTCATTCTTAAGGCGGTATTCCAGCACTTCAAACTGCAGGGTACCAACCGTGCCGACGATGTAGGATTCCGTACCAGCACCAGCCTGCTGGAAGAGCTGGATGGCGCCTTCCTGCGTCAGCTGCTCAATGCCTTTGACGAACTGCTTGCGCTTCATGGTATCCTTAGCCTGCACGCGGGCGAATTTTTCGGGCGGAAATACCGGGAAATCGGCATATTTGAACTTGTGGGAAGCATCGCAGACTGTATCGCCGATGCCAAACACCCCCGGATCGAAAAGGCCGACGATATCACCGGGATACGCCGTGTCGATGATCTGACGGTCCTGCGCCAGGAACTGCTGGGGCTGAGCCAACTTCAACATCTTACCTGTACGCTCATGCCATACTTCCATATTGCGCTCAAATTTGCCAGAGCAGATGCGGATAAAGGCCAGACGATCGCGATGGGCCGGGTTCATATTGGCCTGAATCTTGAACACAAAGCCCGAGAACTGCTCGTCATTGGCCGGGATCAGTCCATCCGATGATTTGCGGGGCTGCGGCGTGGGTGCCATGGAAATGTAACCTTCGAGAAAATCCTGCACACCGAAGTTGGTCATGGCCGAGCCGAAGAACATCGGCGTGAGTTCACCGGCATTGACCTTTTCCATGTCAAATTCTTCGCCGGCTTCATTCAAAAGTTCCAAATCCTCCTGCAGGGCTTCCCATACATCTTCACCGACGCGTTCGATAACCTGCGGATCATTGGGTTCAAAGACATCCGCCACACGGGCTTCCTGACCATGCGTGGTATCGGCGGCAAAAAGCAGCACTTTGTCATTGCGGCGGTCATAGACGCCCATATACTGGCCATCCTGACCAATCGGCCAGTTCATCGGATAGGAACGGATGCCCAGCACGTTTTCGATTTCATCCATGAGGTCGATCGGCGCCTTGCCGAAATGGTCCAGCTTGTTGACAAACGTAAAGATGGGGATACCACGCTGCTTGCAGACCTTGAAGAGTTTCTTGGTCTGGGCCTCAACGCCCTTGGCCACGTCGATGACCATGACCGCACTGTCCACGGCCATCAGCGTACGATAGGTATCTTCACTGAAGTCCTGATGCCCCGGCGTATCGAGGATATTGATACGGCAGCCGTCGTAGTCAAACTGCAATACCGAGGAAGTTACGGAGATACCACGCTGCTTTTCGATTTCCATCCAGTCAGACACCGCATGGCGCTGGGTCTTGCGGGATTTGATGGAACCGGCCAGATGGATGGCACCACCGTAGAGCAAAAGTTTTTCCGTCAAAGTCGTCTTACCAGCATCCGGGTGAGAGATGATGGCAAAGGTACGGCGTTTTTCAATCTCTTTATCAAGTTCTGCGCTTAAAGCTGACAAAATAAATCCTGCCTCCAATTGTCCTATAGAATTGATACAAACACATTTTTACCGTTTGAGAGAGTCATTTCCCTCAAGGGGTTGCATACCGTTTGCGAGTGTCGTGAAGCTCACATAACGTTCATTTTACCATAAAACAAGATAAGAAGACAAGAAAATTGACACGAGCCTTTAACCCGTGCCATGTCAGCCTATTATCCATTCATTTTCAGATCCAGCAATACCTTATCGGTTTCCCATGGGGATATGACCGTATAGCCTATGCCAGCCCCATCCAAAACCGCCTTGATTTCCTCGTCCTTCACCTTGGCCCGTTCCAGATTGGTCTCCTTGCGCCCGTCTATGCGGATGAACTCATCATTGCGCCGCAGGAGGTATTCCACATTGTCGAATTTGGTATGCTCGTGCATCACCAGCTGGTCAAAGAGTTCATCCGGCGTATTGTTGTAGATGATATTCAGCGGCAGCGGGGAATCGCAGATCGCATACTCCACGCCGTAGCGTTCCAGCGTCTTCAGCCGATGCACCTGCTCGGCAAAGAGATACAACTGATCCTGCACGATATCCGTAGCGTTCTGGTACCAGAGCCACTTGGCATATTCCCCCACCAGCTCCGTCTTGTGCCCTTTGCGTTTCAGCTTGGAAAAAATATCTGCGGCAATCGTGCTCTTGCCAATGCCGGCACCGCCATAAAAATTGATTACTTTCAATGTCACGCCTCTATTCGTTCTAAAAATTTTGCTACGCTTATTATACATCACCAGCAGGCCATTCTCCAGGCAAGGATTTAAGAAACACCGGCAAATTATGCAAAACAAAAGAACCGGTATCACTCCACTGACTCCGGTTCTTTCTAAAAAGATGTAAGGAAATGGGATACTGGAAACTGGGATATGTTTCCAGAGAAGAGACCGATAGGTTTTTATGCAGGGGCTGGTGGGATATCCAACCTCTCCCCTATCGACAATTATATTGTATCATACTATAAAGGAAAAATATACCCCTTTACGCAAAAAATTTTTCTTTTTATAAAGTTTTCTGTCTATTGCAAATTTAACTCAATCATTTTTAATCCGATTGACCTTATAGTATAATGGATGTAGATTTTACGAAAGCGAGTGACAGATATGGCACTTTATCAAGCAAGAGTCTTCGGAATTGTTCAGGGCGTGGGCTTCCGTCCCTTTGTGGCAAGGCTGGCCGCCCGTTTTCATATCTATGGCAGCGTTTGCAACAAGGGGCCCTATGTGGAAGTTTTTGCTCAGGGCGACGAACAGGACGTGCATGACTTCTTGACCGCC
The DNA here is from genome assembly GCF_900104055.1 of Pseudoselenomonas ruminantium. GTDB lineage: Bacteria > Bacillota > Negativicutes > Selenomonadales > Selenomonadaceae > Selenomonas_A > Selenomonas_A ruminantium_C. Next base: position 77,722 of record NZ_FNJQ01000004.1, on the reverse strand, counting down.
ATCGAGCAGGAGCCGCCGGAGCGGGCTTCTATCCTGAAATTGACGCGTGAGTCTTTGTCTCAGCCCGAAAGCTATCAGGATTTCCAGATCATTGAAAGCGCTAAGGAAAAAGGTTCTATCTTCGTGTCACCGGATATTGCTACCTGTGATAAGTGTCAGACAGAACTCTTCAATCCACAGGATAAACGCTATCTGCATCCCTTCATCAACTGCACGGCCTGCGGCCCGCGGCTGACCATATTGGACTCCATGCCCTATGACCGGGAACGCACGAGCATGGGCGAATTCCCCATGTGCCCGGATTGTCAGGCTGAATACGATTCTCCAGCCACCCGCCGCTACGATGCCCAGCCGGTCTGCTGCAATAACTGCGGGCCTGAGGTCTATATCATCGGTGACGAGACGATACGCGGCGCAGAGGCGATCACCCTTACCCGCAGGACAATCATCGCAGGCGGCATCGTGGCCATCAAGGGCATTGGCGGCTTCCATCTCTGTTGTGATGCTGCCAATGATAAGGCTGTCCGCCGTCTGCGGCAGTTAAAGCACCGTCCGGTTAAACCCTTTGCCATTATGGCCAAAAATATGACAACTATCGAGCGTGAATGCATAATAGAAGACGGCCAGCAGGAAATGTTGACCGGTCATCAAAAACCCATCCTGCTGTTGAAGCGAAAATCGACCGGTCAGATCGTGGACAGCGTTGCCCCGGGCAATCCAAAGATTGGCGTGATGCTCCCCTATGCTCCCCTGCATATGCTATTGTTCACCTATCCCGATGGCCTGACCATGCCCGACACCCTGATCATGACCAGCGGCAATCCGGCTGGCGCTCCCATCTGCCGGGATGATCAGGGCGCACTCGCAGCGCTTGCTGATTTCTGCGACCTGATGCTGTCCCATAACCGCAAGATCCGCATCCGCGCCGATGATACGGTTATGGACTGGCTTGACGGTCAGCCTTACATGATCCGCCGCAGCCGTGGCTTTGCGCCCCTGCCCTTCATGCTAAAAGATGACTGGCAGGGAGCTTTGCTCGGTATTGGCGGGGAGCTCAAGAACACATTCTGCGTGGGCAGTGACAATATCTTCTATCCTTCCCCCTATGTGGGCGATATGAGCGACCTGCGCACCATGCAGGCCTTGCGGGAAACCATTGGGCGGCTAACGGAGCTGCTCGAATGTAAGCCTCAGCTTGTGGCCTGTGATATGCATCCACGCTATAATACTGTGACCATTGCCAAAGAGCTGGGTCTGCCCCTGTTCCCGGTTCAGCATCATTATGCCCATATCCTTTCCTGCATGGCTGAAAATGACTACGACGAACCGGTCATCGGCGCAGCCTTCGACGGCACAGGCTATGGCACCGATGGTACCATCTGGGGCGGTGAGATCCTGCTGGCAGATCTTGCCGGCTTCGAGCGGCTGGATTCCATCACCCCCTTCCGGCAGGCGGGCGGCGACAAGGCGAGCCGCGAAGGCTGGCGCATTGCTGTGTCCCTGCTCCACGATATGACCGCCAGCCAGGACAAGACACGGGAACTCGTGCAAAAACTGCAGCTTTGCAGCGATAGCGATCTAAACGCCATGTTCTTCATGCTGGATAACAACGTCAATGTCATCAAAAGCACCAGCGCTGGGCGCCTTTTCGATGCCATCAGTGCCGTTCTGGGCATCCGCAAAAGCTCCACCTTCGAAGGAGAAGCCAGCATGTACCTGGAATTCGCTGCCCAGGAATGGCAGGATGAACATCCCGCTGACCTGCCCCTTCCAGGCGTCACGCTCAACACGGAACAGATATTCCGCTCTATATTAGAACAGCGGCTGGCAGGTAAAGACTGCGGCAAACTGGCCTATCTGTTCCATGTCCAGCTTGCTCAGTTCATTGTCGCTGCCTGCGTCCAGGCACGTACTAAGACCAATATATCCACCGCAGCCCTGTCCGGGGGCGTTTTCCAGAATCATCTGCTGACCGAACTGACTACAGCCAAGTTAAAGCAACAGGGATTCCACGTCCTGCGGCATAGCCTTATCCCGCCCAATGATGGCGGCATCTGTTTGGGCCAGGCTGTGGCAGCGATGTATCATCTCAATCAAAAATGATTATTTTGCAAAAATTGTAAAAAAACAATTGTCCACAAGTTATTTATATGCTATAATTTAAGTAGAGGTACTGTCCTGTTTGCAAAAAGCAAGGGAGGGATAGTTATGAGCGGTGCAAGCAGCATTGGCAGTTTCAACTACCGTTGGAATCTGATGGCATCAGGGATTGCTTCCGTCGATGCCGTAGCCAAATCATCGGATTCATTCCAGCATGGTTCCAACTCACATGATGCCTCTGCTAATCGTAATACTGTGGAGAGTGCTACGATTACCAAGAGAATGTCTGACGGAGCTATGATTATTTTCCGGTATGATAAACGTGCACATGTTTCTGCCTATGGTGCAGGAAAAGATACCGGCAGCAATGTTAATTTAACTGCTTAATTCCACTATTTTCAAGGATGGATATTACAAACAGACGTACCTCCGTGAATTACAGCAAGCGTAAGAAAACCGGCTGACAGCCGGTTTTTTGATTTCAACGATAAAGCAAGGAGAACTTCATGAACCTCAACATCCCCCAATTATATTACAGCAAACTGATGCGGGCCATTGTCGAATTCGACATGATTGCCGATGGCGACCATATCCTGTTGGGCATTTCCGGCGGCAAGGACAGCATCTTCCTAGCCTATGCCATGGCCATCCTCAAAAAACGCCTGCACAAGGATTTCAAGCTGTCGGCCTTGACCATCAATCCTCAGTTCAAGGACGAAAATGGCCGCCCTGCCCTGTTTGATATCGAGCGGGCGCGGGAATTTATGGCCGAGCTTGCCATCCCTTACGATATCATCGATGTGGATATTGCCGGCACCATTGAAACCTGCCCGGACAAGAATCCCTGCTTCACCTGCGCCTTCTTCCGCCGCGGCGCCATGAACCGTTATGCGCTGGAACATGGTGTAAATAAGATTGCCTATGCCCATCATAACGATGATGCCGTGGAAACTTTCCTGATGAGCCTGCTCTATTCCGGCCAGCTCCATACCTTCACCCCGGTCACCTACCTGGACCGCACGAAACTGACCGTCATCCGCCCGCTGGTCTATTTCCGGGAGTCGGAGATGATCGATGCCATCAAGATCCATGGCTTTGATCCGGTCAAAAGTCCCTGCCCCCATGATGGCAATACCTGCCGTCAGGAGGTCAAGGAACTGATTGCCAAACTCGGGCAGACCATTCCCGATGTCTATGATCATCTGGGTGCTGCCATGCGAAAAGGCGCACTCGGGGAGCTTTGGCCAGCAGCCAAAACCCGCGCCGAAATGCGCCAGACGTATTTTGCGTATAAGAATAAGTAAGCTATCCGCCTTCCCCTCAAGGGGAAGGCTTTTTTATTTCATGGCTTTATTGATACCGTCGAGCAGTTCCTTCAGTTCCTTGCTTTCGGTCAGTTTATAGGCAATGTCAAGGAAGTAGTTGGCATGTTCGTATTTCTTGTTGGCCAGCATGGATTTGCCGTACTGCATGGCAGTCTCGATAATCTTGGCATCGGGACCTACAGGGAAGCCGTATTTCTCGCCATAGGAGCGCAGGGCACCAATGGACGGCCTTTGGGCCTGGCCTTCGGTTTCCTCATGGATGTACTTGAGTTCCAACTCGGCCTGATAGCGGCCTTCGGCATCGGCAAAGCTCATGCTCAGCAGATAACAGCCCACTGCCTCGTCCCACATCTGCTTCTCGACGAAGTAATAGCCCAAGTTGCGATAGCAATGGGCGATTTCCTTGCGCTTATAGGCTATGGGGAATACCGCTGTGGTCAGTTCCTTGAACTTTTCCCAGTCCTTCTTTTGCTTGAAGACCTCTGCATATTCAAAGGCAATCGCGGCACTCATGGGATTCCAGTCCATGGCGATGGCCAGCGCCTCCTCGGCCTCGTCTAATTTGCCCTGCTCGAGCAGGATGGAGCCATACATGGCATAAAGGCGATTCAGCGGTTCTTCAATATCGGCCACAGGCTGGATTTCCGGATGCTGGCTCTGGAACATGACCATTTCCATCAGCGTATTGAAATCATAATAATCTGCGTGACCATCATTATAGAGGTTGAGCTGTTCAACCTTATCAATCTCTGCTTTTAAAGCTGCCTCTGCTTCGGCAGCTTTTTTATTTTGTGCCAGCTCCACGGCTTGGGTTAATACATCATTTATTTCTTTCGTAAGAATACCTTTTTGCATTTAAATCCTATTCCTTCAAAAAACGATAAAAAAGCCTCCCCCTCCAGGGGAAGGCTTGATTTATTTACAGCAATACTTTATGGCTGAGGTTTACGCGGCCCTTGTCATCGATCTCTACGACCTTGACTTCGAGCTGGTCACCAACCTGTACCACATCTTCCACGTTTTCCACGCGGCGTTTAGCCAGCTGGGAGATATGGCAGAGGCCTTCCTTGCCCGGCAGGAGTTCTACGAAAGCGCCGAACTTCATCAGGCGGGTTACGGTACCCGTGTAAACTTCGCCGACCTCGACTTCCTTGACGATGTCTTCAATCATCTTGCGGGCCTTCTGCATGCCCTCGGCATCATTCGAGAAGATGAAGATATTGCCGTCTTCATGGATGTCGATCTGTACGCCGGTCGCATCGATGATGCCTTTGACCACCTTGCCGCCGGTGCCGATAACGTCACGGATCTTGTCCACCTTGATCTGCATGGTTTCCACACGCGGAGCATACGGAGACAGGTCATCGTTGGGCTTAGCGATGCATTCGAGCATCTTGCCCAGGATGAACGCACGGCCGCGCTTAGCCTGCTGCAGAGCAGAGGACAGGATGTTGCGGTCGATACCGGCCACCTTGATATCCATCTGGATAGCGGTGACACCATTTTCCGTACCGGCCACCTTGAAGTCCATATCGCCCAGCGCATCTTCCATGCCCTGGATATCGGTCAGGATCGTATAGGCATCCCCTTCTTTGACCAGCCCCATAGCCACGCCGGAAACCGGGCGTTTGATGGGCACGCCGGCCTGCATTAGGGACAGGGTGCTGCCGCAGACAGAACCCATGGAGCTGGAACCGTTGGATTCCAGGACTTCCGAAACGAGGCGGATGGTGTACGGGAATTCCTCGATGGACGGGATAACCGGCACCAGCGCACGCTCAGCCAGCGCACCATGACCGATTTCGCGGCGGCCTGGGCTGCGGATGGGCTTTGCTTCACCGACGGAGTAGCCAGGGAAGTTATAGTGATGGATATAGTGTTTCGTGGTTTCGGGGCCAAGGCCATCGATGATCTGTTCGTCGCTCATCGGCCCTAAGGTGGTCACCGTCATGATCTGCGTCTGGCCGCGCGTGAACAGGCCGGAACCATGTGCACGGGGCAGCAGACCTACTTCGCAGCTGACCGGGCGCACTTCTTCGAGGCCACGGCCATCCGGACGGATCTTTTCATGGGTGATCATATGGCGCACGATCTCTTTTTCCAGATCATGCAGGGCCATGGCGATTTCCTTGTCCATTTCCGGATATTCCACGAGGAAATGTTCCATGGTATCGGCATTGACTTCCGCAATATGGGCATCGCGATCGAGCTTGTCCGGATTGCGGGTTGCTTCGTCAAGTCTGTCCTTGGCGTATTCACGAATGGCAGCTTCGAGTTCTTCAGGCACAGTGAAGAGCTTGGTGATACGCTTTTCCTTGCCGCAGGCCTGCTGGATCTCTTCCTGGAACGCCACGATGCGCTTGATTTCCTGATGACCATAGAGGATGGCATCGAGGATCACATCTTCCGGCAGCTCGTTAGCACCAGCTTCCACCATCATCACGGCATCCTTGGAGCCGGCAACGGTGAGGTTCAGCGTGGAAACCTTGCGCTGTTCTTCCGTGGGGTTGATGACGAATTCATCATTCACGCGGCCGACACGCACACCAGCAATCGGACCCATGAAGGGAATGTCGGAGATGCAGAGGGCGGCAGAAGCACCAATCATGGCAGCCAGTTCCGGTGCATTGTCCTGCTCAACGGACATGACCGTAGCCACGATCTGCACATCGTTGCGGTAACCTTTCGGGAACAGCGGGCGGATCGGACGGTCAATCAGGCGGGCGCAAAGGATGGCGTCACTCGATGGACGGCCCTCACGCTTGATAAAGCCGCCGGGAATCTTGCCGGCAGCATACATCTTTTCTTCATAATCCACGGTCAGCGGGAAGAAATCCACGCCTTCGCGGGGTTCAGCAGATGCGGTTGCCGTAACGAGCACCACCGTATCACCATAACGAACAAAGGCAGCGCCGTTGGCCTGTTTTGCCAGTTTGCCGGTTTCAATCGTCAGCTTGCGGCCGCCCAGTTCCATTTCAAAACTTTGCATAATTCTCCTCCTACGTCAAACTCATACTTTGATATAGTTCGACATCTATTGATTTAATCCTGTCATAAAGGAAATATACAAGAAAAAAGCGGGAAAATCTCCCGCTTTCTTTGCTTAAGGTAATCTCGCTATTAGCCGATCGTAGCGCGGATGCCGAGCTTAGCGATGATGGAACGATAACGCTCGATGTCCTTCTTGTAGAGGTAGCTGAGGAGACGGCGGCGATGACCAACCATCTTCAGCAGGCCACGACGGGAATGATGGTCCTTCTTGTGCTCCTTCAGATGATCCGTGAGGTACTGAATGCGAGCGGTCAGTACAGCGATCTGTACTTCCGGAGAACCCGTGTCACCTTCGTGAACGGCATACTTCTGCATGATTTCCTGTTTTGCTTCCTGAGTCAACATGTGAAAACTCCTCCTATAAATCTAAAATATGTCCTACAGCTAAGATGGCGTCGGAGTTCTTCGCCGTCCGGGCTGTGGATTGGTGTCAAACACCTTTGTTAGTATAGCATAGGCCAATAGCCTTGTAAAGAAAATTATCAGGCCTTCGGCCAATATTTCATGAACACCCGGTCATCCTGCCGAATCTCCCCGGAAAGATGCTTGTAGGTCACCGTCTGCGTCATGCCCTGCACGATGCGATAACCCAACTTCTTATGTGCTTTCAGGGAAGCGGTATTCGTGGCTTTCGTCCGGCTCAGGATCCCCTTTACCGGGATTTTCCGGCGCACCTCCTGCTCCATGCTCGAAAAGACCTGCCGATGGCGATAGGCCTTCCCCACGCCCCCCTCTTCCAAGAACCAATAATCCTCCGGATCAAGGCCATTATCCTTGGCAATCTGGGCTATTTCCTCATCATTCTTCAGCGGTATGGCGGCCAGGAAGCCTGCACAGCGCTGAAGCTCGCTATCCATACAGAGGACGATCAGTCCCTTGTCTGCACAACTGCGAAAGAGACCGGCCACTTCATCAGCAGTGAAATATTCCTCGTAAGGAGGCTGAGCAAAACATTCCAGATAAATCTCATATAATTCGATCTTCGAAAATAACTCTGCCATTCGCTGGCCGGAATCAATGGTCAATAGCTCCAGATTATTCATATCACTTCAACTCCACTACCGTGGCACCTGTGCCACCTTCGTTAATATCCGCAAATTGGAAACTAAGTACATTGCGATGTCCCTTCAAATATGCATGGACACCTTTACGCAGGGCCCCAGTGCCTTTACCGTGGATGATCAATACCTGAGAAAGACCTGCAATCACGGCATCGTCGATAAACTTGCCCAGCGTCATTTCCGCTTCGTCCACCATCATGCCGCGGATGTCGATATCACGGCCGATGTTCTGGGTTTTCTGCAGGAAGCTGGATGACTGTGAGTTCTTGCGGCTGTTATTGCTGGCGGCCGGCTTTTCTTCCACCTTATGGGCAATGAACGTGCAGGCATTGGCCTTGAGTTTCGTGCGCAGAGCGCCAACCTGTACCGTCAGGTCCTTGCCCTGGATTTCGAGCACTGTGCCCTTCTGGTCCAGTTTCTTGACATAGACCGTATCGCCCACGCGGATCTTCTTGAGGTCAATGCGCTGGCCTACCCCCTTCTGCGCCATGATGCCAGGGCTGGCCTTGGCCGAGGCTTCATTGATTTTCGCCCGGGCATTCTGGATGGCCTGCTGACGGGCCTTGATACCCTGGTCGTCAAACTGCTCTTTGAGCTGATTGATGACCTCTTCGGACTCCCGCCGCGTCTGACGGATAAGGGCCGCGCTCTTGTCCTTGGCCTTGCGGATGATATCGCCCTTCTTCTGGCTGAGCTCTTCCTTGGCCTTCAGGAGTTTTTCCTCGAGTTTCTTGACGCGGGCCTGACGCTCGGCGATATCGGCATTGCGTTGCTCGTACATCATCTTTTCATTTTCGAGTTCATTGATAACATGTTCAAACTGAGCATGGTCCGCCTTGACGAGTTGCTGGGCACGCAGGATCAAAGAGTCAGCCAAACCTAAGCGCTTGCTGATGGCAAAAGCATTGCTGGCGCCCGGAATACCGATCAGCAGGCGGTAAGTCGGCCGCAGGGTTTCGATATCAAATTCTACGCAGGCATTCTCAATTCCCTCCCGCGTATAGGCAAAGGTCTTCAGCTCCGAATAATGCGTGGTCGCTACCGTCGTAGCCTGCACTTCGAGCAGCTTCTCAAGAATGGACATGGCCAAAGCCGCGCCCTCTTCCGGATCGGTGCCAGCCCCCAGTTCGTCGAGCAGCAGCAAGTCATCGCTCTCGACCTTGTCGAGGATGCTGACGATATGCGTCATATGCGCCGAGAAGGTCGAGAGACTCTGCTCAATGCTCTGCTCATCGCCGATATCAGCGTAGATATTGGCATAAAGAGCGATTTCCGAGCCCTGGTCTACGGGCAGATAAAGGCCCGCCTGGGCCATCAGGACCATAAGCCCCAACGTCTTCATGGTGACAGTCTTACCACCGGTGTTCGGGCCGGTGATCAAGAGCATCCTGTAATCCTCGCCAATGCTGATATTGGTTGGCACTACTTTATCCCTGGCAATCAGCGGATGGCGGGCATTACTCAGCACGGTGCGTCCCTCATCATTCAAAAGCGGTCTTACCGCCTTCATGGCATTTGCGAGTCTTGCCTTGGCAAAGGTGAAGTCGATATCGCCTAAGATCTCGCAGTTAGCCGCCAAGGTTTCTTTTTCCCGCTGGATCTCCCCAGACAGCTGCCTCAAGATTCGCTGGATTTCCTGTTGTTCCGCCAAGGTCAGCTGCTTGACATCATTATTGAGTTCTACGACGGCCATCGGCTCGATAAAGAGCGTGGAACCACTGGCCGACTGGTCATGGATAAGACCGGGAAAATGCGCGCGGTACTCAGCCTTGATGGGGATAACATAACGCTCATCACGAACCGTGACAATGGCATCCTGGAACATCTTCTGATACGCGCCATCGTGCAGGATGTTGTTGATCTTGTCCTTGATACGGGTTTGGGAGGATTTTAACTCCCGGCGGATACGCCGCAGTTCCACGCTGGCATCTTCCCGCATATTGCCATGTTCATCAATGACATTGTTAAGATTGCGCTCCAGCTGCCCTAGGATTTCCAAAGAACGCGCCCATTCCTGCAGGATGGGTGACTCTATTTCCAAATCCCGGAAGAAATACTTGATGGTGCGCATGGCATACATGGTACTCATGATGTTCTGCAGTTCTTCCAGTTCCAAAATAGCACCCTTGCCCGCCTTCTTCAAGAGCAGACGGATATCCCGGATACCGCCTAAAGGCGGTGCCGACAGAGAAAGCACCTTGACAGCTTCCGTTGTCTGCTCCTGCCATTCCATCACCTCGGCAAAATCCGAGCTGGGCAGCAACTCCTGGGCCTTTTCCTTGCCCAATGCCGAACCAGCATATTCTGCCAGTTTGGCGGTTATCTTACTGTATTCTAAAACCTTAAATGAATCTTGTTCCATTAAATTTAAAGCTCCTCTAAAAACTGGCCCGCAATGATTACTGACCAGTCAATTGTTTTTTTCGTAATTCCTTCAGCGCCTGCGCCAGATTTTCCCGGATATCGCCAGCCAGCAGGGATTCGCCCTTCTCTCCATAGGCAATATCCCCCGCCCGGCCATGGAGGTAAACACCAGCCAATGGCGCCAGGCCGCTCTCCGTCTGCTTCATCAGACCTGCAATCGTGCCGGCCAGCACATCTCCGCTGCCAGCCGTTGCCATCCCAGGATTCCCCTGCGTGGATAAGAAGATCATCCCGTCAGGGTAAGCCACCAGCGTGCATTCGCTCTTGACCACCAGGATGCACTGATATTCTGCCGCCGCCTCGCGGACAATCGGCAGCAGCGATTCACGCAATTCCGGCACGGATACACCTAAAAGAGCGGCCATTTCGCCCAAATGCGGCGTCAAAACCGGTACCTGTGGCAATTTGCTCAAATCATCCGGCTGGCTATTGAAGGCAAACAGGGCATCTGCATCCATGATCAGCGGCTTGTTGACGCGCTGCACAAACATGCGGATCAATTCCTGTGTTTCCATACTGCGTCCCATTCCCGGACCGATGAGTACGGCATCATGGCTCTGTGCCAGTTCCAACAAGCGTTTCAAGGCCTCTTCGCCGCCCATTGCCCCCTTGGTCTTTTCGTCCACAGGCTGTACCATGACTTCCTGCAGTTGACCGGCCAACACCGGCTGCAGGGATTCCGGCACAGCCAGTGTAACGATTCCTGCTCCGGCCCGCAAAGCTGCCGTTGCCGCCAATGCCGCCGCCCCAGTCATGCCCAGTGAACCTGCCACCACGAGGATTCGGCCACAGTCACCCTTATGTACCGCTTTCCCGCGCAACGGCAGCAAGGTAACCGCCAGCTTATCATCCAGCAAGGACTGCTGGATCAGCTTGCTCTGTAACAGATTCTGGGGGATGCCGATATCATCAACAATCAGCTGACCGGTCATATCAGCACCGGGACTCAGCAGGTGGCCCACTTTAGGCAGGCCCAAAGTCAGCGTCATATCCGCCATGATCGCTACCGTAGAGACCTTGCCTGTATCGGCCTCTACACCGCTGGGAATATCAATGGCCAGCACCTTTTTCCCCGCCTCATTGACCTCCTCGATCAGCCGCAGGACTTTTTTCTTCAATTCACCATTAAAGCCCGTGCCCAGGATGCCATCCACAATGCCATCCGCAAATTTCAATGCCACATGCAGCCGGTTCCAATCCCGGTCTTCTTCCAGGCCATGGACCTCAATCCCCATCTTGTCGCTGGCTTTTTTCATGCGGGATGAAGCCGTCTTCAGATGAGCAGGTTCACAGGTCAGGAAGATCTTGATCTTTGCCCCCATATTCGTCAGATAACGGGCCGCCACAAAAGCGTCGCCGCCATTGTTGCCGCTGCCTGCCAACACGCAGATTGTCTTGCCTGCCACTTCGCCCAGTAAATGTTCCATGGCCTGCGCCACACGATGACCTGCGCTTTCCATCAGCAGGAGTTCCGGCAAGCCATATTCCTCGGCAGCCAGTCGATCGATATTACGCATTTCTTCACTTACTGCTATCTTCATCCTTATGCCTCCATCACACATTGTGCCGCCCCATACTCCTTGGTATGCGTAAGCGACAGCCAAATATTCTTTACACCCTTCGTTCGGGCCAAATCTGCAAAGTATCCCGTCAACCGTGCCTGGGGACAGCCCAATTCATCCGGCAGGATCTCCATATCCGTGAGTTTCCCGCCGCGAAGTCCTGTCCCGAAAGCTTTCATGATTGCCTCCTTGGCCGCAAAGCGCGCAGCAAAACTCTGTGCAGCCTGCTTGCCATGACTGCGGCAATAATCCACTTCCGCCGGAGTGAACACCCTTGTAACGAAATGTTCATTGGCAATCGCTTTTTCCACCCGGTTTACCTCTACTATATCCATACCAATTCCAGTAATCAAAATATCCCCCTATAATTTTACCATTTATTTGTCTTTTAAGCAAAGAACAAGCCGGCTTTCCAGCCGGCTTTATCCTGCCTTGTTTACATTGATGTTGTTGCCATTTTGCTGCTGGCCGCTCCATCCGTGGACGGAGTAGCCGGACCGCTATTGTTAGCCGGCATGCCATCAGCCCCCGTATCGGACTGGGCAGTTTTGCCGCCTACCGGCTCATTGGGATTAAATCGATAATTCCGCGCGATGAAGATCTCCACACGACGGTTCTGCTGCCTGCCGGCGTCAGTCTTATTATCGGCAATCGGGCGGTATTCGCTATAACCGATTGCACTGAACCTAGCAGGATTCAAAGACTTCTCCGCAGCCAGTACAGCTTTCATCAGATTCATGGCACGGGACGAACTGAGCTCCCAGTTGGACGGATACTGTGCCGTATTGATGGGAACATTATCCGTATGACCGGAAATGACCACCCGTTCGGGCAGTGAGGCCAACATGCCAGCCACCACAGGGATAATGGACTGTGCCTGTCCGACCAGCTGAGCCGAACCTGACGGGAACAGCGCCCGTTCCTTGATGCGAATCATCAACCCTTCCTCGGCCATCTGCGTGCTGAGCTGGTCTTCCAGATGGTTTTCCTCGATATATTCCTGCATCTTCTTCTGGATTTCCTCCAGCTGCCGGTTCTCAGCAAAGTAAGCAGAATTACCCAGATCTTCATCCGAAGGGGTCTCTGCCCGGCGTCCGACATTCGGACCAGCCTTGTCAAAGAAGGACGGACCGCCCATATTGAAGGCTGCCGTGAAAGCCTGTGCCAGTTCTGCCATCTTCTTCTGGTCCGTCTGGGAAATAGCAAAGAGTGCAATGAACAGTGCCAGCAGAAGCGTCATCAAGTCAGAATACGGCAGGAGCCAAGGCTCGCCTTCATGTTCTTCATGAGGCGGATGCGGTTTCTTTCTAGCCATCAAATCACTCCTTCTTCAACCCTTCACGTTCGGACTGAGGAATGAATACCATCAGTTTTGCCTCAATGGCCGTAGGTGAATCACCGGCCTGCAGGGAAAGGATTCCCTCAATGATCATGCGCTTCTCACTGACCTCTGCCTTGGACAGGAGCTTCAGCTTGTTGGCCATCGGCAGATATACAACGTATGCGGTGAAAATACCGAGGATCGTAGCAACGAATGCAGCCGCGATGGCATGACCTAATTTGTTGATATCGTTCAGGTTACCAAGTGCTGCGATAAGACCGATAACGGCACCCAACACACCAAGGGTAGGAGCGTAAAGGCCAGCCTGCTCGAGCATGGCACGCCCTTCGGCATGACGTTCCTGCATGACCGCCAATTCTGCATCCAGTACATCGCCAACGAATTCCGGATCCATACCATCGATTACCATGCCTAAGCCGGTACGGAAAAATGGATCTTCAATCTCCTGTACCTTTCCCTCCAATGCCAGGATACCTTCGCGGCGGGCAATCTGGGAAAGCTCGATAAAAAGCCCCAACAGTTCTGCCTTTTCATGAAGTGCCGGCTTGAAAAAAACCATCTTGACCAGCTTGGGCAGATTTTTCATCTGGTTCATATTAAAAGCCGTGAACAAACAGGAGAAGGTACCGCAGATAATGATCAGGAATGCAGCCGGGTTATTCAGCGAGCTGAGAGGTGCACCTTTGATGATCATACCCACGAATACTGAGATAAGACCACCGACTGCGCCTATGACTGTTGAAATTTCCAAGATAAAAGCCCCCCTAACCTTCCTTTGCTATTGAAGGAACATCATCTAAGTCGAAATACACATGTATCTAATTTGTATAATTCCATACACAGCACGAAAATCCTACTATAGCGTCAGAAAAATTTTTCTATTTTTTATAATAAATTTTTATTATTATATCATACATTCATCAAAAATATGGTATAATAGATGTGAATAAAACTAGTTTATAGAGAAAGAAGCGATACGATGGAACTTAGACAACTTGAATATTTCCAGATGGCCAGCCGTCTGCGAAATATCACCCGGGCCGCAGAACGCCTGCGCGTGTCCCAGCCCAACATCACCGTAGCGATTAAGAAACTAGAGGCCGAACTGGGCATCCAGCTCTTTGACCGCAGTCAGAAGCAGCTGTCCCTGACGCCGGAAGGTGCCGTCTTTCTCAATCGCGTAGAACTGGCGCTCCGCAATATCCAGGACGCCGTGCTGGAAGTCAACGATTACAAACAACTGCAAAAGGGCACCATCAAGATTGGTATCCCACCGATGATGGGTGCCTACCTCTTCCCCAAGATCTTCTCCAGTTTCCAACGCCGTTATTCCCACTTGGAAATCTTCATGCATGAGGAAGGTTCCATGTCCATCCGTGAACAGCTGGAACGGGATGAATTGGATTTCGGCATCATCATCATCTCCGGTGCTTCCAATCACCTGCAGCTGCTGCCCATGACTACGGATCAGATTGTCTGCTGCGTGCCGGAAGACAGTCCGCTGGCGGAAAAGAAGAGCATTTCCCTGCAGGATATCGCTGAAGAGAATATCATCATGCTCAAGGAAGGTTCTTTCCTGCGTCAGACCATCCTTTCCAAGATGAAAGAGGAAAATGTCACGCCCAATATCGTATTGGAGTCCAATCAGGTAGTCACGCTGAAAGGCCTCGTCGCCAGTGGCGTAGGCATCGCTTTCCTGCTTAACATGGTAGTCGAAGATACGCCTGGTGTCAAGGCTATCCCTCTCTCCGATCCCCTCTTCGTGGATGTTGGCCTGGCCTGGAAGAAAGACCGCTATATCTCCAAAGCCGCCCAATCCTTTATCGATTTCTGCAAAGACCTGCTGAAGGAACGAAAAGCTAACAACGAGCAATAAATCGCAAACTAAAAATCGACGGTTCAAATGAACCGCCGATTTTTGTTTGGAAAAATTTCCCTTACATTACGATATGTGCCATGACAAAGCCCATGCAGCAACCAGTTGCTACACCGATAAGGCCCGGAATCATAAAGCTGTGATTCAGGATGTACTTACCGATACGAGTCGTACCCGAACGGTCGAAACCAATGCAGGCCAGGTCGGAGGGATAAGTCGGCAGGAAGAAGTAACCATAGCAAGCGGAGATAAAGGACATGATCATCACCGGATCCATGCCTACAGACAGAGCCAGCGGCACTACGATGGCAATAGCAGCTGCCTGCGAGTTAACCAGCTTGGAAGTCAGAAACGCGATGATGGCATATGCCCAGGGATATGTCGTCACTGCTGCGCCCAGGCTTTCCTTGAGGAAAGTCATATGTGCGCCGAAGTAAGTGCTGGCCATCCAAGCAACGCCGTATACGGATACGAGCGCTACGATACCGGAGCGGAATACCTGGCTGTTGCCCACGTCCTTAGCCTTGATCTTGCAGCTCAGCAGGATCATAGCAGCCACAAAGAGCATAACCATCTGGATGACAATCGTCATGGAGATCGGCTTCATCACGCCCTTGGCATTCTTGAAATGCGGCAGCAGATCCGGGAAGTTGCCCAGAACGGCAATCACGATGATGCCGGCAAAGAAGATGTACATGGCCCGATAATAAGTTGCGGGCAGTTCCTTGTCCATCAGGGATTCCGTATCGCCGTATACATAGTCACGGTTTTCCGGATCCTTGATGAATTCCTGGAAGCGTTCATCATCAGCCAGTTCCTTGCCGCGGCGGT
Source organism: Pseudoselenomonas ruminantium (assembly GCF_900104055.1). GTDB lineage: Bacteria > Bacillota > Negativicutes > Selenomonadales > Selenomonadaceae > Selenomonas_A > Selenomonas_A ruminantium_C. The sequence goes on along the minus strand of NZ_FNJQ01000004.1, from coordinate 62,150 downwards.
AAGACCACAGCGCAGCACAGAACACACCAAAACCGGTCGCAGGGATAGATACTGCCAAGATCTGCAGAACAGAATAATGGAAATCTGCCGTAGCAAAGAAGCTGACGATGGATACAACAGCTACCGATACAGGGGAAGCACAGATAGCCATCTGAGATGCCACCGAAGCTACAGCCATCGGACGTTCCGGACGGATATTCTGCTTGATAGCGATATCATAGATAATCGGGAACATGGTGTAAACCACATGACCCGTACCGCAGAGCACCGTCAGGAACCAGGTAGTGAGCGGAGCAAAGATTGTAACATGTTTCGGATTGCTGCGCAGGAAAATCTCTGCATATTTCAGCATAACCGTAAGGCCGCCGGAGGTCTGCAGGAAACCAGCGCAGGTAACTACCGCCAAGATCGTAAGCATAACATCGATAGGCGGATTCCCCGGTTTATAACCGAAGACAAAAGTGAAGATAATGAGACCAATACCACTGATAACAGCGAGACCAATGCCGCCATGACGGACGCCAACGATCAAGCAGGCCAGCAGTACTATGAGACCAACTAACATTTCCATAATTGTAATCTCCCTTTCCTTATAAAATTTTTGTTAGCAGATATCTCCCCTTGTTGTTCCTATTCGTCAAAGCCATTCAATTTCCTGCAACCATAAAAAAAATTTCATAACTTTTCTAAATAGTTTCAATAAACCCTAATTCTGCTAAGTCCTTGCTAATTATACTACAATGACTATATATAAGTAAATACTATTTATTATAAAATTATTTAATGATTATTTATATTTATCTTATATTAAATCATACTAATATTAAATAAAAAAACAGGCCTTGACATTTTCAAGATGTCAAAGCCTGTTTGCCTATTTAATGATTAGTCACGCTGGCAGAGTTCGAGCAGGACGCCATGGGAAGCTTTCGGATGAACGAAAGCGATCTTAGCGCCGCCAGCACCTTTGCGGGGCTTTTCATCAATCAGGCGCACGCCTTTTTCCTTAAGGTCAGCCAAAGCTGCTTCGAGGTCATCCACGCGCAGGGCGATATGCTGGATGCCGCCGCGGCCGCCGTTCTTTTCGATGAACTTGGCAATCGGGGAATCATCAGCCGTAGCTGCCAGAAGTTCAATCTCGCTGCCATTCGGCGTCGGGAAGAAGCCCGTGGTCACTTTCTGCTCTTCAACGGTTTCCTCACCGTTGTTCGGCAGGCCGAGCATATCGCCCCAGAAGGAGCCGACTTCTTTGAGGTCACCAACAGCGATACCGATATGGTCTACACCTAATACTTTAAACATCTTGCATTCCTCCTAAAACACTTACTTTTTGAGCATCTCATCCAACAAGCCGCCTACGACCGTATAAGGATCGGTCTCGTGCTTGCGGATGCTTTCCACATATCCATCCAGACGGCCGCTATCCACAATCTGCTGTTTCACATACTTGTTGATGCCGCTGCCTAAAATATCCAGCATCTCGTCACGGGTGCGCTTCGTGCGGCGGCGGGTTAGTTCCCCATTGCCTTCGATATACGCCCTGTGCTTTTCCACTGTGCCGATGAGTTCTTCTATGCCTTCATTCTGGCTGGCAATCACTTTGGTGATCGGCGGACGCCAGTCGGTCATGAAGCTGTCCAGATCCAGCATCATATTGATTTCCCGCACCAGTTTGTCCGCCCCGTCAAGGTCGGATTTATTGATGCAGTAGAGATCACCGATTTCGAGGATACCAGCCTTGATGGCCTGGATATCATCCCCCATACCCGGGATGAGTACAACCATCGTAGTATCGGCGGCTTTGACAATGTCCACCTCCGACTGCCCTACCCCGACGGTCTCGACGATGATGATGTCCTTTCCAAAAGCATCCATAGCCTTTACGGCATCAGCAGTCTTATGGGATAAACCGCCCAGACTGCCGCGGGTGCCCATGCTGCGGATAAAGACTCCCTCGTCCAGTGTCAGGTCATTCATGCGGATACGGTCACCTAAGATGGCACCGCCGGTAAAGGGGCTGGTGGGGTCCACCGCCACTATGCCCACAGTCTTGCCCTGGGCGCGATAGGCCCGGGTGATCTTATCCGTCAGGGTACTCTTGCCTGCTCCTGGTGGCCCGGTAATCCCCAGCACATAAGCATGGCCGGTATGCGGATAGATTTCCTTCATGATTTCCGTGGCTTCAGGATATTCGTTTTCAATGGCCGTTATGGCTCTGGAAAGCGCCAGACGGTTACCCTTGAGTAATTCTTTGGCAATATCCATTCTGTCACCACCTCTCGGTAGCAAAATAAAAGTGCCAGGGGAGAAAACCAAGCAGGTGCCTAGCTTCCTCCGCCTAACACTAACTTATCCTTCTCAGAGTTTTACATGTTCCTTGATGAAATTAACCACATCGCTGGTCGGGGTCCCCGGCGTGAATACCTCCGCTACACCAGCTTCCTTGAGTGCCGGGATATCACCATCGGGGATAACGCCGCCACCGATAATCAAAGTATCGGTCATGCCGTTGCCGCGGACCAGATCTACCACTTTCGGGAAGAGATGGCCGTGAGCACCGGACAGGATGCTCATCGCAACCACATTGACGTCTTCCTGCAGGGCAGCTTCGGCAATCTGTTCCGGAGTCTGGCGCAGGCCCGTATAGATAACTTCAAAACCAGCATCACGCAGGGCACGGGCAACTACTTTTGCACCGCGGTCATGGCCATCAAGGCCCGGTTTGGCAACAAGAACTCTGATTTTCTTTTCCATTTTGTATTCCTCCAAGCTAAACGCTAAAATCGCTGAATCACCTGTATTACAGGCTCACATGAGCTTCGTATTCGCCGAAGACTTCACGCATCACATTGCAGATTTCACCGAGCGTTGCGTAGGTCTTGACAGCGGCAAGGATATGCGGCATAAGGTTTTCGTTCTCATCCTGGCAGGCTTTCTTGAGGTCAGCCAGCGCAGCCTTAACGGCCTCGTTGTCGCGTTTTTCCTTCATGGCGTTGACTTTGGCCTTCTGGCGTTCGCCAACAGCTTCGTCAACCTTCAGCAGATCTTTTGGAGGTTCTTCGTTTTCCATCTGGAATTTGTTGACACCAACGATGGTGCGGGCACCGGATTCAACATCCATCTGCCATTTGTAAGCGGAATCCTGGATTTCCTTCTGGATATAGCCTTTTTCGATAGCTGCAACAGCACCGCCCATGTCATCAATCTTCTTGATGTAGTCCCAAGCTTCTGCTTCGATCTTGTCCGTCATGGCTTCTACATAGTAGGAACCAGCCAGCGGATCGATGACATCAGCCAGACCGCTTTCGTAAGCTACGATCTGCTGGGTACGCAGAGCAATCGTAACGGATTCCTGCGTCGGCAGAGCCAGGGCTTCATCGCGGGAGTTGGTGTGCAGGGACTGGGTGCCGCCCATAACAGCAGCGGCCGTCTGCAGAGCAACGCGGACGATGTTGTTGTTGGGCTGCTGAGCCGTCAGCATGGAGCCGGCAGTCTGGGTGTGGAAACGCAGCATCATGGATTTATCCTTTTCTGCATGGAAGCGTTCCTTCATAACCTTAGCCCAGATGCGGCGGGAGGCACGGAATTTCGCCACTTCTTCGAGAACGTTGTTATGAGCATTCCAGAAGAAGGACAGACGGCCGGCGAAATCATCAATCTTCAGGCCAGCTTTGATTGCTGCTTCGCAGTATGCGATACCATCAGCAATCGTGAAAGCGATTTCCTGAGCGGCCGTGGAACCTGCTTCACGGATATGGTAACCGGAGATGGAAATCGTGTTCCATTTCGGTACATTCTGGGAGCAATATTCAAAGATATTCGTAATCAGACGCATGGACGGGCGCGGAGGGAAGATATACGTGCCGCGGGCTGCGTATTCTTTCAGGATATCGTTCTGAATCGTACCACGGAGCTGGTCAGCAGGAACACCCTGCTTTTCAGCCACAGCGATGTACATAGCCAGCAGGACCGAAGCCGGTGCATTGATGGTCATGGACGTGGAAACCTTGCCCAGGTCAATCTGGTCAAACAGCGTTTCCATATCAGCCAGGGAGTCGATGGCCACGCCAACCTTACCAACTTCACCTTCGGAAATCGGATCGGTGGAGTCGTAACCGATCTGCGTCGGCAGGTCAAAGGCGCAGGAAAGGCCCGTAGCGCCGTTTTCAATCAGCATACGATAGCGCTTGTTGGACTCTTCGGCCGTGGAGAAGCCGGCATACATACGCATGGTCCAAAAACGGCCACGGTACATGGTGGGCTGTACACCACGGGTGAAGGGATAAACGCCTGGGAAGCTGATTTCTTCTGCATAATCATCGCCTTTAATGTCCAGCGGCGTATAAAGACGCTGTTCCGGCAGATGTGGACGCTCCGGGAAACGTGCTACAGCTTTTTCAACTTTGGCCTGATATTTTTCAAGCTCAGCCTGGATTTTTTCCTTGCTCATGAGGATGTGCCTCCTATTCAATTCAATCAGTTCTGTTTTTATTTTATATAGTCTACCTTATTTTTTCATGCTGCCCGTAGCCACGAACCGCTCATGGAAGGACAGGGCCTCTTCGAGGATATGCGGCGTGTTGGCATGATGGGTTGCTTCGGTTGCTCTCTCAAAGTAATCCAGCAGGATCGGACGATAGTCCGGATGGGCGCAGTTATTGATGATTTCGAGGGCACGCTCACGCGGAGCCTTGCCACGGAGATCGGCAATACCCTGTTCCGTGATGATGATATCCACATCATGTTCCGTATGGTCGATATGGGAGCACATCGGCACAACGGCGGAAATCTTGCCGTCTTTGGCAACAGACGGCGTGTAGAAGATGGTCAGGTAAGCATTGCGGGCAAAGTCACCGCTGCCACCGATACCATTCATCATTTTGGTACCCGTGATATGCGTGGAGTTTACATTGCCGTAGATATCCACTTCGATGGCCGTGTTCATGGCGATAACGCCGAGACGATGCACAACCTCCGGGCTGTTGGAAATCTCTTCCGGACGCAGCAGCAGGTATTTCTTATACTTAGCTACATCCTTATAGAAACGGGCCATGCCTTCCGGCGACGGGCTGAAGGCCGTACCAGAAGCAATCAGGAGCTTGCCGGCATCGATGAGGTCGAGCATGCCATCCTGGATGACTTCGGTGTAAACCGTCAGGTCCTTGAGGTCCGAATCCACGAAACCGGCCATAACAGCGTTGGCTACGTTGCCGACACCAGACTGCAGCGGCAGCAGGTTCTTCGGCATGCGGCCAGCTTCCACTTCCTTCTTGAGGAAGTCCAGCGTGAACTGGCTCATCTTGCGGGAATCATCGTCGATGGCCTTGAGTGGACGCGTATGGTCCGGGATATCGCAAGGTACGATGTATTTGATCTTGTCCGGCGTGCAGGGAATGTAAGAAGTACCTACACGGTCCGTTGCCTTGACGATAGGAATCGGCAAGCGGTTTGGCGGGTCCATCGGGATATACACATCGTGCATGCCCTCAAGTTCCAGCGGCTGGGAAGTATTGACTTCCACGATGACCGTATCGGCGCTCTGCACGTAGGAAGCAGCGTTGCCCAGGGAAGTCGTCGGTATGATATTGCCCTCTTCCGTAATGGCGCAGGCCTCTACCACGGCCACATCCACCTTGCCAAGATAGCCGCAACGGCTGAGCTGGGCTGATTCGGAAAGATGCAGGTCCAGATAATCTACAGAACCGTCGTTGATCTCATTGCGCAGGTCCTTATCCGTCTGGTAGGGTAAACGCTTCTTGATACCATGGACTTTGGCCAAAGCCTCATCCAGCTCCGGGCCTGTGGAAGCCCCCGTCCAGAGGTTGATGGTGAACGGTTCCTTCTTCATCCGTTCAGCCAGTGCCAGTGGAATAGCTTTCGGATATGCCGAAGCTGTGAAACCACTGGTTGCAACATTCATGCCTTCTTTGAAAAAAGCTGCTGCTTCTTCCGCCGTGACAATCTTGCTCTGCAACTCTTTGTTGCGCACGCGGTCGAGAATATCAATCATGAAAAATCCTCCCTCATCAGTGCCGACTCATTTTCGATTCCGGCAACAGATTTTAATAACATGGACCAATCGCCACCAATAAACCATAACTATGATTCCCTTTTTACCATCAATGATAACATCAGGTTATAGGTATTATGAATTATAATCATAGATTATCGTACTACTATGTAGTAATTATGTCCCACGACTTATGTTAGCACGAAAAGAAATCGCCGTCAAGATTGATTTGACGACGATTTCCTATTATTTATGAAAATTTATCTTTACTTCAGTGCTTCCTTCAATACGGCCATGTTCTTTTTCATCGTATCAATATAGGCATCAAGAGCACCTTCATCTGCTTCTCCCGTTACCACCGGATCAAGCTGGTAGATCGTTGCCCCGGTTTCCCGGGCAATGGTTTCGGCAGCTGCCGGCGAATACTGCGGCTCCGTAAAGAGCACCTTGGAAGACAGGCTGTTTACCTGTTTGATCGTATCTTCCAATTCCTGGGGCGTAGGCTCCGTGCCAGGTTCTCTTTCGATAACACTGACAATATTCAGCTTGAATTCCTTCGCCAGATACGGGAAAGCCTCATGGAACGTGACGATATCCTTATGCGACAGATCATCTAAGTTCTCATGCATTTCCTTTTTCAACGCCTCAAGCTTCATGCAGTAATCCAAGGCATTCTGGCGGTATTGCTCCTTATGCTGCGGATCAGCTTCGCACAGACCAGCTGTGATGGCCTTGACCTGCGCAATCGCATAGGTAACCGACAACCAGACATGTGGATTTTCTTCATCCCCATCCTTGAGCAGATTGATATCCTTGTAATTGGATGCCTCAATGGTCTTCATCTTCGGATTCTGCTTGGCAGCTTTATCCAAGAAACTCTCCATGCCCGCACCGTTGACCACGAACACGTCTGCACTCTCCAGCGTCTTCATATCTTCTGTGGTCAGCTGGTAATCATGCAAGCAGCCCGTCTGCGGCTTGGTCATATTGACCACCTTTACCCCTTCTACGCCCCTGGTGATGTTCAGTACATCAATGTACATGGGATAAAAAGATGTGACAATCGTAAATTCCTTCTTATCCTGCCCAGCCTGGCTGCCACAGCCAACCATTGCCAGACATAAAAAAACAACTGACAATATACTCATGAACTTCTTCAAACTAAGCACTCCTCTCTTTGAGAAATAAACTGTGAAATGAGAACAGGCCTCATTTTACATGTCTTTGCCTAATCTGTCAAGTTAATTGAGTAAGATTATCAGTTGTATATCTGTTCATATGTATTCAGCGCCGCTTCTTCTCTCGCTGCAGCCTCCGTTCATGGAGTTCTGCGCACTTCTCCACGATGAGGCGCACCACCCAGGAGGGCGGCCGGGAAGCATCCTTGTGAAACCACATCTCCACCGTGCGGCTGGGCGCTCCCAAAAGCTTTTCACAATCCCGGGGCGTGATGCCCCATAGGTCGCGCATCATCTTCATGGGTTCATCAGCGCAGGCTATGCGGTCAAGTTCCGCCGCTTTCTTCAGTTCTTCCACATCGACATTAAAACCAGTCTTACGCTGGAACCAATTGGGAATATCTTCACGGGTAACCTTAGGCATAGTGCGCCTCCTTTTGGTCAGGGCAGGATTGCTGCCAGCTTGTCCAATATGACCTTGGCTAATTCAGATTTTGCCATCAATGGGTATTTTTCGGTGCGGCCATCGCGGAAATAGAGCTGAACGCGGTTATTGTCCACGGCAAAGCCCGCATCCTTGGCTGAAACATCATTAGCCACGATAAAGTCCAGATTCTTTTTCGTCAGCTTCTTCTTGGCATACTCCTCCACATTACAGGTCTCCGCCGCAAAGCCCACGAGAACCTGTTGCTGCTTCTGCTGTCCCAATCCCCATAAGATATCCGGATTGCGCTCCAGATGCAACACCAGCTCATCATCGCTCTTCTTGATCTTTTCTGCCGCCACGGTCTTCGGACGATAATCGGCCACTGCCGCCGACATGATGACAGCATCAGCCTGGGCATATTCCGCCTCTACAGCGGCCTGCATCTCCCGGGCAGTCTGAATCCGTTTCATACGCACGCCTGCCGGGTTCGGCAAAGCGCTGGGGCCGGACACCAATAATACGTCTGCACCTTGTCGAGCAGCTTCGGCTGCGATAGCATAGCCCATCTTGCCCGTGGAATGATTGCCCAAAAAGCGCACAGGATCTAAGGGCTCAATGGTCCCGGCCGCCGTAATGATGATTTTCCGGCTCTTCAAAGGCTGCTCGCCAGTCATAAAGTCCATGACTTCCTGCACAATGGTTACAGGTTCCGGCAGCCGACCCTTGCCTTCAATGCCACAGGCCAGATGCCCGGCAGCCGGCTCAATCAGCTGCATGCCCCGCTGCCTGAGTTCGGACATATTCCGCTGGGTGATGGGGTTTTCATACATATTGGTATTCATAGCGGGGGCCAGCATCACTGGTGCCTTGGTTGCCAGAACTGTCGTGCTCAGCATATCATCGGCAATCCCCGCCGCAATCTTGGCCATGATATTGGCCGTAGCCGGAGCAATCAGCACAAGATCCGCCAGATTTGCCAGTGCGATATGTTCCACATTGAAATTGGCCACCTTGCCCCACATATCCACGGATACAGGCTGTCCTGTGATTTCCCGGAAGGTCAGCTCTGTGACAAACTGCGTGGCCTCTTTTGTCATGATCACATGGACTTCTGCCCCTGCTTTGCGGAGACGGGAGGCAATCTCCACCGCCTTATAAGCGGCAATGCCTCCCGTCACGCCCAAAACAATTTTCTTGCTCTCTAAGGCGCCCATCTTACAGGTCAGCCTTGGAAATCTTGTAGGCAATCTTGCCTTCTGCGATTTCTTCTAATGCATTGGTTACATCCTTGGTGGATTTCATCTCGATTTCCTTGAGTTCTTCGCCATCCACCAGCTGGCGTGCACGCTTGGAAGCGCATACGACCAGACCATAACGGCTGTCCACGCGGGACATCAATTTATCCGTAGACGGGTTCACCATGCTCATTTCCGGTTTGCTCATTACTTTCATTACTCTGCCAACTCCTCAAATATGTTCTGATTTTTATCTACACGGCAATGTTCAGCAGTGCGAATTGCCAAAATGCGGCTGACCGCGTTTTTGACCGTATCGTTGACTACCACATAACCGTATTTCTTGCCATCTTCGATTTCCTTGCGGGCCGAACCCATACGCTTTTTCAGGGATTCTTCCGTCTCCGAGCCGCGGCCACGAATACGGCGCTCCAGCTCAGCGATGGAAGGCGGCACCAGGAAGATAAAGAGCCCATCCGGGCACTTTTTCATGACATTGAGCGCCCCCTGGGTATCGATTTCGAGCAGGATATCTGCTCCCTCGCTCAGACGCTCCTCGATTTTAGCCAACGGGGTGCCGTAGTAATTGCCATATACATTGGCATATTCCAAGAAGCCGCCCTCTGCAATCTTCTTTTCAAAATCCGCCTTATCCATGAAATAGTAGTTCTTGCCATCTACCTCACCTGCACGCGGCTGACGCGTAGTAGCAGAAATGGAGTAAGCAAGATCCTGGGCCTGCGTCAGCAGCTCACTGCACACAGTTCCCTTGCCCGTTCCCGAAGGTCCGGAAACCACGATCAATAATCCTTTGTTCATTTATTCTTCGTCTTCTTTCTCTTTCTCCGTCTTTACATCTTCATCGTCATCCTCCACCCGATGTGCTACCGTTTCCGGCTGCACCGCAGAAAGAATGACATGGTCGCTGTCCATGATCAGGACAGCTCTTGTCCTGCGCCCATAAGTAGCGTCAATAAGCCGTTCCCCATCCCGGGCTTCCTGAATGATCCGCTTGATTGGTGCAGACTCAGGACTGACAATGGCCACAATGCGGTTGGCCGATACAATATTACCAAAGCCGATATTGATGAGTTTGATATCCATCAGTATCTCCCCTTTACTCGATATTTTGCACCTGCTCGCGAATCTTCTCGATCTCGCTCTTCATATCCACCACCAGCTGCGCGACGTCCTTGCTATTGGCCTTGGAGCCAATGGTGTTCGTTTCCCTGTTGAATTCCTGGATCAGGAAATCCAGTTTCCTGCCCACTGGCTCGTCTGCGGCCATGATCTGACGGAACTGGGCAATATGGCTTTCCAGCCGTACGACCTCTTCCGTGTAATTCACCCGGTCCGCAAAGAGCGCGGTCTCCTGAATCACTCGGGTTTCGTCAAAATCCTTGCCGGCCAAAGCATCTGCAAGCACTTCCTGCAGATGCTGGCGCCGTTCCGCCACGATGGACGGTGCCAGTTCGATAACCTGCTGACGCATAGTCTCCAATTTGGTCAGACGGTGCTCGAAATCCTGAGCGATATGTGCACCTTCACGCTGACGCATCGTATCAAAGGCCGCCAGCGCCTTTCCCATAGCTTCTTCCAGGACAGGCTGGAAGCCATCCAATTCCGTGGTCTGCTCTACCTGCAGGACATCTGGAAAACCGGCAAACAAAGCCGCACTATCCGGACGCGGAAGATGCAGGGTATCACTGAGTTCATTCAAAGCAGACTGATAAGCCAGCGCCAAGCCCTTATCTACCCGGATGGAGCTTTTGGACTCCCGCTTATCTGCATAGTTAATGAAGAGATCCACTTTTCCCCGGGCCGCAGTCTGACGAACCAGCTGTCGCAAGTTTTCTTCCCACTGTCCCAACTGCCGCGGCATATGGAAATTCAGCTCCAAAAAGCGCTGATTGACGGCTTTGATTTCCACCGTCACCTTGTAGTCATCTGTTTCCAGGACAGTTGCGCCAAACCCCGTCATACTTTTTAACATGACGCCGCCTCACAATCTGCCAGTTCACCGCTGAATACCAATTCTGCCGGCCCCGTCATGAAGACGTGATTGTTATCCGCCCAATGGATCAGCAGCTTGCCGCCATCCAATTCCACTTCGGCCTCGCGGTCCAGCTTGTCATTGAGGATACCAGCCACCACCGTAGCGCAGGAGCCCGTACCACAGGCCAGTGTCACAGCAGCACCGCGTTCCCAGACACGCATGCGTACATGCTTCCGGTCTTTGACCTCTACGAATTCCGTATTGGTCTTACGCGGGAACAGCTCATGCGTCTCAAACTTGTGTCCCAGCTCGTAAATGGGAAAATGCTCCGCATCATCTACGAAAATCACGCAGTGGGGATTGCCCATGGATACAGCCGTGAAGTGATATTCCTGATCCTCGACAGTCATGACCTGATTGATGACTTTCTGACCGTCAAACCCGACGACAGGAATCTCCTCACCCAAGAGATGCGGCTCACCCATATCCACCTTGACGCCCCTGACCTGACCATCTGCCAGCACAATCTCCGGAACAAGAATCCCTGCCCCGGTTTCCACCGTAAAGCTGGTCTTCTTCGTCAGACCAAAGTCATAGAGATAGCGGGCAAAGCAACGGATGCCATTGCCGCACATCTCGGCCTCACTGCCATCGGTATTGAAAATCCGCATGCGGAAATCCGCTTTATCAGAAGGAAGCACTACTAAAATCCCATCTGCCCCCACACCATAGTGACGGTCACAGACCTTGCGGGCTAAAGCTGCATAATCCTGAATATCTTCCTGCAAGCAATCAAGCAGCACGAAATCATTGCCGCAGCCTTGCCATTTCGTAAAATTCTTCATGAACACTATGCCTCCTACCTATTTCGATATCTTTATTATAATACCTGCATTTTCGTAAATTTTCAAGGTTTTTCTCGCAAATTCACACTTTCTCGAATCAATTGAGCAATTTTCACATTTCCGTACAATGGATCAGGAGGAGGCTATTACAAAACCTCCTCCTGATCACAACACCGATTCAACCATATAAACTTTAACCCGTCAGCTGCGGATTTTCGCCAATAACTCCGCCGTTTTATCCTGCAGCAAACAGCTGTCCTGCCTGGTCTCCACATTCAGCCGGATGACCGGCTCCGTATTGGACTGGCGCAGATTAAAGCGCCAATCAGCCAATTCTACGGTCAAGCCATCGATTTTCGTAACATGCCCCTGCGGACCATACTCTGCTTCCATCCTTGCCAATACTTCATCGGCATCCCTGACCTTGCTGTTGATTTCACCAGAGCAGGGATACTTATCCATACGTTCTTCCATCAATTCCGACAGCCTTTTACCATTCGCCTTGGACAGCAGTTCCAGTACCAGCAGCCAGGGAATCATGCCGCTGTCACAGTAGGAAAAATCACGGAAATAGTGATGCGCACTCATCTCGCCGCCATAGATAGCATTAACCTTGCGCATCTTTTCCTTGATAAAAGCATGACCGCTCTTGGAAATCACGGGGATGCCACCATTTTCTTCCACCAGTTCCTCGGTGTTCCAGGTCAGGCGCGGATCGTAGATAATCTTCTCGCCCGGCCGCTTCTGCAGGAAAGCCTGCGCGAGGAAACCTACCATATAATAGCCCTCGATGAAATTTCCCTGCTCGTCAAACATAAAGCAGCGGTCAAAGTCTCCATCCCAGGCTACGCCTACATCGGCACCGGATTCGCGCACAGCCTTGGCCGTAGCCTCACGATTCTCCGGTAGCAGCGGATTCGGTACGCCATTAGGGAAATTCCCATCCGGCTCGTGATGTACCTTTACCAGTTCAAAGGGCAAGTACTTTTCCATCACATCAAGGATTGGCCCTGCCGCACCATTGCCGGCATTGACCACTACCTTCAAGGGCTTCAACCGGGATACATCCACATAGGACAGGATATGCTTGACATAATCTTCAGTGATATCCAGCTTTTCCACTTTGCCAACATTATCAGCCATAGCCGGCAACTCACTCTCAGCTACCTTTGCCTCCAAATCCCGCAAGCCGTTATCTCCGGAAATCGGTCTGGCTGCCTGCCGCACAAACTTCATGCCATTGTATTCTTTCGGATTATGGCTGGCGGTAATCATAACACCACCGTCTAACTTCAGATAAGCCGTGGTAAAGTAAATCATCTCTGTGCCGCACTGGCCGATATCCAGCACATCACAGCCAGACTCCGTAAGGCCCTTAATTAAAGCCTCCTTCAGCGTGGTGCCAGACAAACGGATATCATTGCCGACAACCACTTTCTTCGCCCCGAACAGGCCAGTAAAAAATCTGCCAATGCGATAGGCAATATCTTCATTTATCGTTTCCGGATAAATTCCCCGGATATCATAGGCACCAAAGGCCTCTGTGCAATAACTCATTAGTTCATTCCTTACCTTGTCAACGCTCTGCCCGCATGGGATTATTCAAGAAATCCTCATAAGCCAGCTTAATGCCATCCTTTAACTCCGTCTTGTAGGTCCAGCCTAATTTTTCCACCTTGGACACATCAAGAAGCTTGCGGGGGGTGCCGTTGGGCTTGCTGGTATCCCAGGCTATTTCGCCTTCGTAGCCGATAACCTCTGCCACCAGTTCAGTAAGATCCTTAATGGTGAGTTCTTTCCCCGTACCTGCATTGACAGTTTCATCGCCACTGTAGTTGTTCATCAAGAACACGCAGAGATTGGCCAAATCATCTACATACAGGAATTCACGCAAAGGCGATCCATCCCCCCAGCAAGTTACTTTAGTCAAGCCCTGTTCCTTCGCTTCATGGAAGCGTCGGATAAGAGCCGGCAGTACATGGCTGTGAGTAGGATGGTAGTTATCATTCGGCCCATAAAGATTGGTGGGCATCACAGAGATGTAATCCGTGCCATACTGCTTATTCAGGAACTCGCAGTATTTCAAGCCAGATATCTTGGCTAAGGCATAAGCCTCATTGGTTTTCTCCAGTTCCGAAGTCAGCAGGCAGGTTTCCTTCATGGGCTGAGGAGCCAAACGGGGATAGATACAGCTAGACCCCAGGAACTCCAGCTTCTTGCAGCCATTTTGCCAAGCCGCATGGATCACATTCATCTCCAGCATCATATTGTCATACATAAAATCTGCTAAGGCTTCACTGTTGGCCACGATGCCGCCGACCTTTGCCGCTGCCAGGAATACATACTCTGGCTTTTCCTCGACAAAGAACGTATTTACAGCCACCTGGTCAATTAAATCCAATTCCTTATGCGTGCGGGTGATGATATTGGTATAACCCTGACGCTTCAGTTCCCGTACAATGGCTGAACCAACCATACCTCTGTGGCCTGCCACATAGATTTTTGCATTTTTTTCCATCATGATTTTTGCGCCTCTTCATTATTATAAACTGCCTTTTCAATCTCATTAATTATATATTCCGCACGTAGACTCGTAAGATTACTGTTTACAAACTCCCGTTGTATATGCCAATCATAATCTTCGCTTAAATATGCATCTACTAGATTTGCAAATTCGCTATAGCTACTTACATTTGGACACACATCACTTAATCGCAAATCTGTTGTTTCATCATTACTTGTATATCTACCAATCATGTGACAAAAAGACGCAGCGCTTTCATAAAAACGTGGCGTGACAAAATCAATATTACCAAAATCTGCAGTTCGAGAGTTATCAAAACCAGGCGTTGAAACTAAACTAATCTTGCTAGATTTTATCAAATCAAAATATTCATCACGACTATCAAACTTACCTATTATGCCTCTCGTGGTCGATATATAGGTCAATGTACCATTATCCGTTTGGTAAATATATTCAACATTAGGTCTTTCTTTGCAATATTTCAGCATATAATCATGTAGAACATTATTTTTTCGTCCAAATTGAATCACATCGATAGTTTTTTTAGGTACATCACTTTGAACATGTTTATCAGATATTGACAAAGGCATGTAACGAACATTCTTCACGCCATTACTTGATAAAATATTATATATATCCTTACATGTTACAAAAAAAACTGGCAATCCTTTAGTTACTCGTGTAATGTCATCTATCATATTAATTGGAAAGTCCAAAAATATAGGAATAATATTATTTGTAGGTAATATATGATATGAAGCAGCATTCATTATAAACATAATATAACATTCACAGCTCAAATTGAATTTGTATTCAGGCATCCATTTTTTGTAAAACTTTTTACATAATCGTCTAAAAAAACTATGAATCCTAGTTCCTATATCATTAGAATAATTGACAATCGGTATATTGGCTTTTTCCGCAATGATGTCTTCCCATTCATATACTACATGCCATGAAGGCCATTTTTGATATGCCCTTTCTGACAAAATTTTTAGTTTCATCTATCTATCAACTCCTCAGAAAGTCTCATAGCTAAATCTACCGTAACATCTGAATTATAATGTGAATGCTCCCCCCATCGTCCCAGACCATATACATCATGTTCTCTACACCAGGTTAATAATTTTTTCATTATCACAGGCTTTGTTATAGTGTTTAAAGGGTATGCATATTTATTTGTATACGAAAAATACTGGCTTTCATCTTTTTCATTTATACGTTCACAATTAGTTTCTGTCCAGTATCCTTTACTATTCGGAGCAAAATTATGTCTTACTAAGATACGATGATATGGTAATTTTAAATCTGGAAAATACACCCATTGAGAATCAGTATTTAATCTTTCAGGATAATACTTTGTTTGTATTGAACTATATTCTAATTCGTTAATACCATCCTTTATATCGTCTGGCATACCGGAAAGTTCGCTAAACTCCATCCAAGGGATAGTTGTAATAATAAAATCCGATTTATATACATTCCCCCCGCTCGTAGTAACTGTATGATTTTCAAAATTAATACTTTTTACTGTGCTATTATACTGAACCCTATCTTTTATCGCTTCTGCCATTCTTAACCATAATTCACCATACCCACTCTTTTTAGGATAATAGAATTGCGTATGACCAGGATCTTTACCATAAGCTTTTTTTGTTAAACACGATAGTAAGGTTTCCTCAAAACTAACATTAGGAAGTTTTTCCAACCAATAAGTACCTAATTTATTAAGATTCTTACCAAACATTTTTTTGTTGTAGGGAATCATATAATCGTCGGCTATCCTTTTTCCTAATTTCCAATAAATCCAATCTACAAAACGCGTTGGCATAGGTTCGTCAAGATTGCAGCCAGCAATAGCTATTGATTTTAGGTAATCCACTTGGTCTTCAAGCCTCATCTGCCATATATTAGCCTCTATTGGTTGGCCAATTACATTGCCATTGACATGTAATGTAGTCTTTCTACTAAAAAGGTTCCATTCATCCTCAGGCATAAATTGGAAAAGAAATTCATTCACATTTGGTCTTCTAACATCTAAAAAATGTCCTCCACCAATATCGAAAGGTGCACCATCTACATCCACAGAACGACATAACCCCCCCCCGTGGATTCTTTTTCTAAAACAATAAAATCATCGGTATGATTCTTTATCTTATTCGCAAAAGTCAATCCTGCTGGCCCTGCCCCCAAAATAAGGTATTTTACTTTATCCATAATTTATGCCTTTTACTCCCATTTGATCTTATCTGACTTCTTAATAGCTTCGCCCATCTGAACCTCAATAATAGTCATGCAGGTATCTGCCGTTATCTTATGTTTACACCCCGCAGGCAATTCAACAATGTCGCCAGCCTTAACCACCTGTTCCCTATCATCAAGTAGGACTTTCCCTTCACCACTAACAACATTCCAAATTTCATTGCGAAGTGTATGGCTATGATAATTCATACCGTGCCCTGCATTTAATGTAACCTTGATGGTCAGGCTGTCAGCTTCCACATCAATAATCTGGAAGCTGCCCCAAGATTTTTCGGCAAAACGCACCGGCTGGGTGAGATTCTCAACATAGGGCTTGATATGACTGGACGCATCTTTATCAGCTACCAAAATTCCCTCAGGGCTTGCCGCAACGACTAGGTTTTTCGCCCCCATCACGAGGATAGGCACATCCATTTCATTGACCACATGGGTATCAACACAATTATCATCCATGGTCACGTCACCAATAGATGGCGCATGCATGATTTCCGTCAGTGTATTCCAGGTGCCCAAATCTTTCCATTCGCCGGCATAACGCAGAACGCCAATGCTCTGTTCCTTCTCCACCACGGCATAGTCAAAGCTGATTTTAGTCAGATTGCCGTAATTCGCGTATAAATCCTCATAGCCCTTGAAATCCAGGAGTTCATGGGCTTTTTCCAGCACATAACCCAGGCGGTATGCAAAGACACCGCTGTTCCAAAGAGCACCCTTTTCGATATACTCTGCCGCTTTAGCTTCCGTAGGTTTCTCCTTAAACGAAGCCACCTTGCTAATTTCATCCTTGGAGGTCGGCATAATATAACCATATTTTTCGCTCGCATAAGTTGGTTCAATGCCCATCAGCATCAAATCAGCCGTGCCCTTAGCAGCAAGTTCCGTCAGATGCGCGACTGCCTTGTAATAATCCGTGGACACATAGGGGTCAACCGGGCAGACCGCCACTGCTTCATCCAGCCCCACACCTTTTACATCATGCAGATAGGCACTGACAAGCACAATAGCCGGAAACGTATCCCGACGGCAGGGTTCCACGGAAATATCCACCTGATCGCCCAGCTGATTTTTCAGCGTGGACACCTGAGACTTTGAAGTCGCCACCGTGATATCCGCTTGTCTATCAACCTTACGAATCTGCCGGAAAACCCGCTGGGCCATAGAGATATACGCCCCATCCACCTGGGGAAACAACGGAATAAACTGCTTCGAGCGAATGTCATTCGATAGCGGCCACAGACGTTTGCCAGAACCACCGGATAATAACACGATATGCAAAGAATCACTCCTATACATAAATATAAAGAATTTGACCAGGTATATACTTTGATATATACTTATATCAAAGAGGTGATTTTTATGCTTACTGCAAAAATTTTTCAGAACGGGAGAAGTCAGGCTGTGCGTCTGCCCAAAGAGTATCGTTTCAACGACACCGAGGTCCTCACCCACAAAGTCGGAGATGTCGTGATGCTCTTCCCAAAATCACAGGAAGATAGCTGGAACATGTTACTTACCAGCCTTGACCTATTCAGTGAGGACTTTATGGCTGATGGTCGCAATACTGTTTCAGAGCAGGAAAGGGATGTACTTTAATGTATATGCTCGATACCAATATTTGCATATTCGCCATAAAAAAACGTCCAGAGAAGGTATTAGCCAAATTACAGTCCCATAAACCTTCTGAAATCTGCATTTCATCCATCACCTACGCTGAACTGTGCCACGGCGTAGAGAAGAGTCAGGCAAAGGCTCGTAACAGACTTGCTCTCACCCTGTTCCTATCTGCCATAAACATCATGCCCTTTGACGAACTTGCCGCCTATGAGTATGGCATCGTCCGTGCTGACCTGGAGACAAAAGGAACGCCCATCGGTCCGCTTGATACACAAATAGCCGCCCATGCAAAAGCTTTGAACATGACACTGGTAACCAACAATACACGTGAATTCAAACGTGTAAAAGGTTTAAACGTAGAAGATTGGGCAACAGAACAGATCAATAAGTCTTTACAATAATTTTTATTTGCAAAAACATTTTCTTTACATCCATTCAATTAATGACTTAATCACTAATGAGACAGAAACTTCATATTGCATACCATTTTGTACATAACTATTTGCCCATTTACGAAATGATATTATTTTTTTAGTTTTCTTCAAATCCTTCATCCATCTTCGGCATAACACTGCTTCAGTCATTTCTGGCATCCGTTCTTCACAATATGCGATCCTAGCCTGAAAATAACACTTGTCTAAATATTGCAGTTTGGAATCCATAATCGATATCGATCCAGGATGTGCTCGAAACAGGCAAAGCACTTCATCGACATATGCCACTTGATCATATTGACCAGCGGCAGCCAAATACAACCATAAATCCGGCCCAGCACCATGACGATCAAAATCATAAATCGTTGGCGAGGGAATAACATTATCTCCGTAGCGCAAATTTTTGCGTAGATCTGATAATCTGAATAGTGCCGCTCCTGGAGAAACCAGTCCCAATTTGCTCAACAGAGAATCCCTTAAAAATTCTCTACTTTCTATTCGGCAAGTCCGTTCTTTATATCGATAACTAACATTACCCTGTCCACGCCCCTCCCCAATTTCGACCATAGAAAAAACTAGACTTACATTATCAGTTAGCAAAGGCACTGTCTTTTCCAAATAGGTTTCATACATCAAATCATCAGAAAACAGTATTTTTCCCAACTTGCCTGTAGCATGATTCATGCAACTGAGCCAATTACGCACTGGACCAATATTTTCTTCATTCTGAAAAGCCTTGACTTTAGGATAATTTCTCGCATATTCCTTGACTACGTTCCACGTATTATCCGTACTTTTATTATCTACTACGATTATTTCTGTGTTCTCATAAGTTTGCTCCAAAGCCGATTCAATACACGGCCTGATTAAATCCTCACGATTATACACAGGAATCAGAATACTGACCAAAGGCTTTTCTGTCATATAACTCATAAAGACTTCACCCAATCCAGCATCTTACGAATGCCGTCTTCCTTGGATACTTGAGGTTTCCAGTTTAGCAATGACTGAGCTTTTGCCGTATCTGCCACGAATACCTTCTGGTCGCTTTCCCGCCAAGGCAGTTTCTTATAATTCAGCTTCACATCCAGCTCTTTTTCCAGCAGGGCGAAAAGTTCCAGCAGGGACAGGCTGTTATCCATACCGCCGCCGATATTGCAAACTTTCCCTGCGGCTTCTTCCATATGCTCCACGCCGGCAAAGTACAGACGTACCATGTCTTCTGCATGCAGTACATCCCGGACCTGCTTGCCATCACCGGAAATAGTGAACGGCTCTTTTAATTCGCCCCGCTTGGTTTCAATAGCTTTCTGGCAGAACCAGCCAATCCATCCCTGATCATAGGTGGCAAACTGACGGCCACCATACATGGAGGAATGACGGAACACCAAGGTCTTCAGGCCGAAAATCCGGGCAAAATCCTGCATGTACTGGTCGGCGGTTCCCTTGGAGCAGCCATAGGGCGAATGAAATTCCAATGGTACGCTTTCGTCATAGCCGTCAGGAAATTCATCACAAACATAGCGGGTATCTGTTTCCGTGTAGTGATATTGTTCCAAATCGCCATAGACCTTGTTCGTAGAGGAAAAGAGCATACAGGTATCCGGAGAATATTTGCGAATGCTATCCAACACATTGAATGTGCCCAAAGCATTGATCTCAAAATCCTTGCGGGGATTGGCAATAGATGTGGTCATGGCCACCTGCCCAGCCACATGGAACACAGCATCCGGCTTTTCATTGCGGATAACATTTTCCACATCATTGGCATTGCGCACATCACCATTGATAAAATTGAAATCCCCCTGTGCCTGCAGCCATTTCAGATTATCTGCAGCACCCAAGCGGCTGAGATTATCAAAGACCACCAATTCAATACCGGATTTCAAGGCATGCTGCGCCAGGTTGCTTCCCAAAAATCCACAACCGCCATTAATCAAGAGTTTCTGCAATTTCATTTTCCTGCCCCCACTATTTTTCTGATACCTGCTTCCAAATCCATTCGTGGCTGCCAGCCCAATTTCTGCAAAGACTCGATATTTGCCTTTGAGTCCATGATTTCATTTTCCCGATAAGGCACAGCACCAAAAGCCAATCTTGTCTGGCTTTTGGTTATGGATTTAGCTAGCGTTACTAATTCTTTGATACTGACGGCTTTGCCCGTTCCCACTTCGTATTGCTGATACTTTTTATCCTCATTTTGATTACACAAGATTTTCCAATAGGCCTCCACCACATCATCGACATAAATGAAGTCACGACATTGTTCGCCCTTTGTCAGCTTCAACTCGTCAATATTTTCCTGCAACTTTTCTATTACATAAGTTACAAATTTGGTATTGGCATCATCTTCGCCATACATATGCTCCAGTTTGGCATCGATGAAATTTATCTTGCCCTGGCCAGCAAACTGCTGGCCGATTTCGGAAAATTGTTTCTTGGATAGTGCATACCAATTAAGGTATTTCGATAAAATAGTATCAGTATTAAAGAAAGTATCAGTATTAAAGCGCAAAGCCAGTTCCAGCAATTTCAATGGAAAATGCAGATTCACATCGTATATCTGCTCCACAGCCTCCCCCTGCCGCCCATAGCAGGTTGCCGTATGGATTATTACATCGATATGCTGGTCATCAAACACCTGGGCAAAATCATCCAATTTGTCAATATCGTAGCTTTTGACATTTTTCATCACAGATGCCAAGCGACTGATATTGGAAAAACTGCGTTTTAAAAGGACAACATTCTGCCCTTCTGCCACTAATTTTTTCACAACATGACTGCCCAAAAAGCCTGTCGCTCCTGTTACCAAAAAACATTTCTTCATTACTGCTGCACCGCTTCTTTAATGACCTTAATCATGTAATCCAGCTTTTCATCCGTCATGCCGGGATACACACCCACCCAGAAGGTATCGTTCATAATGCGATCCGTATTTTCGAGGCTGCCAACCACACGATATCCCTCGCCACTGGCGCGCATTTCGTCAAAGCACGGATGCTTGATGAGATTCCCGGCGAACAACATTCTGGTCTGTACGCCCTTGCTTTCGATATAGGGCACGACCTTTTTGCGGTCTACGCCGTTGCAGGTCATCATAAAGCCGAACCAGCTGGGCTTGCTGTTTGCTGCCGGCTCCGGCAGAATCAGTTTGTCACTGACTTCCTGCAGACCCTTATACAGGCGGTCAAAGTTATAACGGCGGCGTTCCACGAATTTCGGGAACTTCTTCAGCTGGGACACCCCTACGGCTGCCTGCATATCCGTGATATTGAGGTTCAGGCCGAAATGAGAATAGACATATTTATGGTCATAACCTTTCGGCAGTTCCCCATACTGACCGTCAAAGCGGTGACCGCAGAAGTTGTCCTGACCGGATGCGCAGACACAATCCCGGCCCCAGTCGCGCATGGAACGGATAATCTTGTGGAGCAGCGGATTCTTCGTATAGACGGCACCGCCCTGTCCCATGGTCATATGATGGGGCGGATAGAAGCTGGAAGTACCGATATCACCGATGCTGCCCGTGAATTTTTCTTCGCCATCAATGGTATAGAGGGAGCCCAACGCATCACAGTTATCCTCCACCAGCCAGAGATTGTGCTTATCGCAGAAATCCTTGACAGCTTTCAGATCAAAAGGATTGCCTAAGGTATGGGCAATCATGACCGCCTTCGTCTTTTCGGACAGGGCTGCCTCCAGCTTGGTCACATCAATGTTGTACTGGGGAATGGTCACATCCACGAACACCGGCACTGCACCGTAGTTAATAATCGGTGAAACCGTAGTGGGGAAACCTGCGGCTACCGTAATGACCTCATCACCACGACGGATACGGCGCTCTTTCAACAGCGGTGAAGTCAGCGTCATAAAAGCCAGCAGATTGGCCGAGGAACCAGAGTTCACCACAGACACGAACTTCGTGCCCAGATACTCTGCCAGCCCCTTTTCAAACTCATTCACATAGCGGCCGGACGTAAGCCAGAACTCCAATGCGCTGTCCACGAGGTTTTCCATATCCTCATGGTCATAGACACGGGAAGCATAGGGAATGCGATTGCCTTCCTTATACGCTCCCTCCTGATTATGGTAAGTATCGCAGTATTCCCGCACCATAGCGAGGATCTTGTCATGCATTTCCTGTTTATTCATTGCTGATTCTCTCCTAAAAATTCATTGATCTGCATTTCCATTACCTTGGCGATATCTTCGCCCTGCTGCCATGCTTTTGCCCAGGTCACGGTCTCCCGTAGGGCATCTTCAATATGCCAGCGCGGCTGCCAATGAAGGCGGCTTTTTATCTTGGAACAATCCAGCTTGAGAAAATTGGCCTCATGGGGGCCTTCCACGCTGACATTTTCCCAAGTCAGCCCCTCGCCCCACTGACGGCAGAAGATATCCGTCAGTTCTCCAGTGGTCACGCAATCGCACTCATCCGGGCCGACATTGTACCAATCCGCATATTTACCATCTTCATATTGCGCCTGCGCAATCAAAAGATATGCATGCAACGGCTCCAGCACATGCTGATAAGGCCGGGTAGAATAGGGATTGCGCACTTCAATTTTCTGCCTCACATAGGCCGCCCTGATACAGTCCGGTACAATGCGGTTTTCAGAGAAATCTCCACCACCAATCACATTGCCTGCCCTTGCGGTAGATATCGCGCAACGCCCATCCGCAAAGAAGCTCTTTTTATAACTGTGCGTCACCAACTCCGAACAACTCTTGCTATTGGAATAAGGATCGTAACCGTCCAAAGGTTCATTTTCCCGGTATCCCCAAGACCATTCCTTATTTTCATAAACCTTATCCGTGGTGACATTGAGGAATGACCTGACACTTTCTGTCTGACGCACGCATTCCAGCACATTGACCGTGCCCATCACGTTGGTTTCATAGGTCAGTGCTGGTTCTTCATAACTTTTGATGACCAAAGGCTGGGCTGCCAGATGCAATACGATTTCCGGCTGCGCTTCGGCAAAAACCTTGGCCAGATGCGCCCAGTCACGGATATCGCCAATAACAGAATGAATAGCCGCTTCAACTCCGGCCTCACGGAAAACCTTCCCGCCTTCTTCTGTTGGCGAAGACAAAGCATACCCTGTCACTTTGGCCCCAAACATGGAGAGCATCTTGCACAGCCACATGCCCTTGAAGCCTGTATGGCCGGTAACTAATACCTTTTTTCCTTGATAGAATTCTGGATTTAACTTCATTCCTGCCACACTTTCCAGGGAGCTTTGCCCGCCAGCCACATCTCTTCCAATTTCTGCTTATCCCGCAGCGTGTCCATGCACTGCCAGAATCCTTTGTGCTTAAAGGCCATAATCTCACCATCATCAGCCAGATGCTCCATGGGATCACGCTCGAACATCACATTGGAGGTGATGTAATCAAAGACCTTCGGTTCCAACACCATATAACCGCCATTGATGTACCCCACATCATCCCGGCTCTTTTCCCGAAAAGACTGTACATTATTGCCATTCAAATCCAAGATGCCAAAACGCCCTTCCGGTTTTACTGCGGTCAACGTGCAAGCCTTACCATGAGATTTATGGAACTCCACCAGTGCTTTCAAATCGACATCGCAGACACCATCCCCATAGGTCATCAGAAAGGGTTCATCTCCGATATAATCCTGCACCTGCTTGATACGCCAGCCCGTCAAGGAATCCAGTCCAGTGTCCACCACCGTCACCTTCCAAGGTTCAAATGCCGTAGCAATAATCCCCCGATGTTCCCGCTCCCCTTCCACGCGAAAATCAAAGGAAATATCACTAGCCTGCAGGAAATAATGCGCAAAGTAATTCTTGATATACTCCTGCTTGTAGCCTGCACAAATGATGAATTCATCAAAACCATAATGCAGATATTCCTTCATGATATGCCAAAGCATTGGTTTGCCACCAATTTCAATCATTGGTTTTGGCTTGAACTGTGATTCTTCGCTGATTCTTGTGCCAAATCCACCAGCAAGTAATACAACTTTCAATCTTCTTCCCCCTAAAATTAATTTTTCGTCCAAACACTTGTTCTTTGCTGCATATCTAACAACAAGTCTGCTTGCAAATCAGACGGTATTATACGTTGGTACAAATATAGTCAACTTTTTCACGATTAATCAACCTCGCAAAATATTTCTAACTTGCATCCCTAGAGGCAAAGTACCTACAGACATACAAATAACTATTGCCAACATCATCCCTGTAACATCCATAACCCCCATCAGCCACCATGCCAAAGGAATAACTACCATGGCGGATATAATACTTAGATACATCTGCAATCTGATTCTATTCACACCATTTAGAAATATCGCGAATACATTATTGAGGCAGCTGATAAAAGCAAACAATCCTGCTGAAAGTGCCAAACATGAAGGAATTTCTACATTTTTCCGTATCCATACGGCAATAAGCCATTCATTTAGCAATATAAGCGCCACACACATCGCACCAATTGGTACCATGAGCTTTATCATTCGTTTTATCGTCTGCCGCAACCAAATAAAATCTTTTTTCACATATGCTTCTGTATAGGCATTCCATAATGGCGCACAGATAATACCATGAATCATAGTTACTATACTAAATATCTTGAACACAATATCATATGCCAGTACATGTTCCGGCCCCAGTCGCTGCGTTATGAGTATATTAGATGAAGAAAATAAGCATATTACTGCCAGTTGAATAACAAAAAATTGCACACCAATACCAGTTATATTTTTTATATAACTTATTTTCACCAAAGATAAGCATGGCCAAACATTACGATTTCGAGCAAAAAAATCTCCCAGGAACAATACTCTTGATGACAATGAAGCTATACCAAAACAAAAAACAAAGTATACGAGCTTATGTTCTGCTTGTAACGTTAAATAATATATGCATATTAACATCAACATATTATGTACAATATTAATAAAACCTGTTTTAGCGGCCTGCTGATATGCATAGTAAATCTGATTGATTACTGATAACACAAAGGTAGCAATAACAAAGATTCCTGTATAAAGCGTAGCTGTATATAAATCAGCTTCACTGATTTCCCGACTATTAAATACAGCTTGAAAATCAACAAAATTTATTCCTATCAAAAACAATATCAACAATAATAAGCCAATACCGCTTAAAGAGAAAATACCCGCTGACATATAGCATCTTACAAGTGAAATATCCTGTTTAGCAACCGCCTCTGCCAGTCTATTCCGAAATCCTAAGCCAATACCCATATCCAGCATATTCACCCAGTTCATCACGGAAAACAACGTCACCCAAACGCCATACTCTACCGCTGTCAAGTAATTGACCGTCAACGGCAACACTAAGAAGGACAAACCTACACTTACAGCCTTCAATACAAAAGACCATGCTATATTTTTTTTTACATTCCTGCTTCGACTATCAATCACTGATCACCACCATCAATTCTTTTCCCATTTTCACCCAAAATATGTTAAAACATAGATATGTACGCTGAACAAGGAGGATACTATGAACTCAGATAATGTAGAAAAGCTTATTAAGCAACTAATCTCTGAAAAAAAACGCCAAATACAAAAATGGCATTTATCATTTCACCCAGACAAATCTGGCTTACAACAGCAACCGCATTGAGGGCAGCAAGCTAAGTCACAAGCATACTGTCAATCTCTTTAACACCCACACAATTCTTAGTAACGGCAATGAAGTCATTGATAGCAATGATATTACTGAAACCATGAATCACTTCCGGGCGTTTGACTTTATCCTGCAAAACTACGCCCAATCTCTGAATGAAAAAATCATCAAACATCTGCACAAGATTCTCAAAACAAATACCACCGATGCCGATTTAGATTGGTTCAACGTCGGAGAGTATAAGGCCCTGGCCAATACAATTGGTGACAAGGAAAACTCCCCACCAGATAAAGTAACCAGTGATATGGAAAAACTCATTGATGATTACCTGATGCTCTCAAAGTATGATTTCCACACCCTGCTTAAATTCCACGTTGACTTTGAAGCTATCCATCCCTTTCAGGATGGCAATGGCCGGGTAGGAAGACTGCTGCTCTTCAAGGAATGCCTGAACCATGGCATAATCCCCTTCATTATTGACAACGATCACAAGCAGTTCTACTCTCGCGGCTTACGAGAAATTTACCGCGAATCCGGCTACCTGACAGATACATGCTTGTCCGCACAGGATAAGTACACGGCATACTGCAAGCATTTTGTAAAAGATTTCCGTTGAATACACTATCCGTCTGACAAGTCAGCTAGTCAAATGACCGCAATCTGACTTGTCATTTTTTTGCCTTCTCACAATCTGTCTTGACCATCATGCTCACCAGCTCCGGGAAGGAAACCTTGCGCTTCCAGCCCAGTTCTTGTTCTGCTTTCGTGCTATCGCCCCAGAGGAGTTCCACTTCTGCTGGACGGAAGAACTGCGGATCTACATCCACCAAAAGCTTGCCGGTTTTCTTGCAGTAACCTTTTTCTTCAACGCCAATACCCTGCCACTCGATATCCACGCCAACTTCCTTGAACGCCAGCTGCACAAATTCACGGACGGTATGCGTCTCGTTGGTGGCCAGTACATAATCATCGGCCTTATCCTGCTGAAGCATACGCCACATGCCTTCCACATAATCACCGGCAAATCCCCAGTCACGTTTGGCATCAAGGTTGCCCAGACTGAGTTTTTCCTGCTTGCCGGCCATGATCCGGCCCACGGCCAGCGTAATCTTGCGCGTGACGAAAGTCTCACCGCGGCGCGGGGATTCGTGGTTGAAGAGAATACCATTACAGGCGAACATATCATAGGATTCACGATAGTTCTTTGTAATCCAGAAGCTATAGAGTTTCGCCGCACCATAGGGAGATTTCGGATAGAACGGTGTCTTCTCACTCTGCGGTGCGGTCTCCGGAATGCCGCCAAACAATTCCGACGTAGACGCCTGATAAAACTTGATTGGCAAACCGGACTGGCGGATAGCTTCCAAAAGCTTCACCGTCCCCACACCTGTAGCATCTGCCGTATACTCCGGCACCTCAAAAGACACCGCCACATGCGACTGCGCCGCCAGATTGTAAACCTCATCCGGCTTAATCTCCATAATCAAACGATGGAAATTCGATGAATCCGTCAAGTCCCCATAATGCAGGAACAAGCAATCCTTATTGGCCTCATCCCCCAGCAAATGATCAATCCTCTCTGTGCATGACGTACTATGCCGCCGCACAATACCATGCACCTCATAACCTTTAGAGAGGAGCAGTTCCGTCAAATAGGAACCATCCTGCCCGGTAATGCCTGTGATTAAAGCTTTTTTCAAACTAAACGCTCCTTTTCCATTTTTACGCGAAATATGTTAAAATATAGATATATGTATACGCTGAACAAGGGGGATATTATGAACTCAAATAATGTAGAAAAACTGACTAAGCAACTGATCTCCGAAAAAATGCCTGAACCACGCTTTATTAAAACAAACACGCCTCTTATTCTTCTCAATAACATATCAAGAAAACTTATTTCGATATTTGATTATTTTCAAAATCACTCATCAGTTTATTAAATTTAATTCTTCTTTCTATATCTTCTTGAATTTTACTCTTAAATATTTTATGAATAAAATCTGGAACTAATACAGCATTTTTACGATGCTCCATAATTTTTACCTGTAACATTGTCAATTCCACTAACAAATCATTAACATTGTTATTTTGTAATTGCATTTCTATATGTTTTATATAATCGCCTATCTCATCCATTCGACTCACATCTTTATGCAATTTCATAAATACTGGCCATATGAATCTAAAAACAGCAATTGCACTACATATATTCAAAAGATTAATTAGGTACATCGAATAATAGCAACTAATTAGTAACAACAACGCCAACGCTAGAAACATGCCTATAGCGATTGCCACGTATAATTTTTTCCTTAACCAACCGTCCCAATATATATTATCTTTTTGACAGTAAAAAATCTGCATTTCCGCTGGAAACATCGAGTAATCTGCATACCAATTTCTAAAATCATCCGTATCATCGTTACCATATTTAGCAATCAATAACGCAATATTGTTTTTATTTAGGTCACTAATCTTAAAAACATTTTTATCATCCATTAATACCCTGTTGTATAACGATGAATCTATATATTGTTGAATCATTGCAGCTTGTGTCTTCATTTGTATTGATTTATTCGCTATAAAGTAAGTAATTACAATAAATAAAAACGCCATACAATTAATATAGTCACTATATTCTCTTAGAATATTTATTAAATTTATGAATACAGCACAAACGGGCAGTATAAAGGTTAAAACTGCTTCATATATATTATATTTCTTAGCCTTAGAATACATCTGGCTT
Source organism: Pseudoselenomonas ruminantium (assembly GCF_900104055.1). Lineage (GTDB taxonomy): Bacteria > Bacillota > Negativicutes > Selenomonadales > Selenomonadaceae > Selenomonas_A > Selenomonas_A ruminantium_C. The sequence continues at coordinate 33,248 of NZ_FNJQ01000004.1, read as the reverse complement.
TGTGTCCGCAAGCATCTTAATATAAACTCATCATTCTGTATATGAAATATGGACTTTTCATTCATCTAACAGTTCATCTCCCAAAACATCTGTTAGTATATTTATTGCCCTTGTATATGATCCTATTCTTTCATAATTAATGACGTCTAAGACTTTATTATAATCATCACATGCTTTATTATAAATTGCATGCCTATCACTTACATCTAAATCATTGATATCATCCTGTATATTCTTCATATCTGGAACGCTATAGCATATTTTATCTGTTATAGCACATAGGGCATCGGCAAATCTCTCTAATAAATTACCTTTCAAATATTGAACTTCTTTTGAATGAACCACTAGAATTGTTTCAAGCAGGTATGATGGTAAAATATTTTTTAATTTTCTGCTTTTCCAATATTTACATAGCCGTACTAATTCCAGCAGCATCCCATCTTTTTCCTGATTAACACGCGTGACATACGCTCTATCTCTATCAGGTGCTGTTTTCTTCCAGTTACCGTTCCCATTGGGAATTAAGAAGTATTCCCGTCCATCATATTCCTTCGTAGTATGAAAGCATGGAACCAAATCATAAGACCAATCTTTAGATATCAAATTTAATACGACGGCCTCTTGTCTTTTATTCAATTCAGACCTTGCATATTCTCGGACATGTTGTAATTTTCTCTTGAACTGATTAAGTACCTTTCTACTATTTAATGTACCATCATCATTCATACACATCTTTTGCCCAAAATCAGGATTACGAATACTAATTTTTATTTCATCCCATGAGTTTCCCGAATATGTTGCGCCTCTTGCAGATAAACCGATCATCAAATCAATATCATCTAATGGCTGGCACTTTGTTTTACGAGCAAATGAACCAAATTGAATATTAAAATCATCGCAAAGCTCAAAAAAATCTTCTTCACTTGAAAATGATTTTATATTTTCTAACAAATTATCTCTGCTTTTACGAGCTTGAGAAACAATATCTTTATCAAGATTAACTTTATTAACCATAAGTTGGGTTAGCAATTTATTAGCAGTATCCATTAAATATACTCCATTTTAATAATTACAAACGTCCACACCAACGACATATTTTATTATCACATGTATGCTTAGTCTTTAACGATTTGATTTTTCTCTGTCTTTTTAATCTTGTAAACCAAGGCAATAAATGTATATTCAATAATACTATTTTCATATATTTCTTTAAATTGAAAACTATAGAATTTTGAAATGGTACTTGCAATTCATTGTATATGCGATTATTTTCTTTAAAACATTCTTCTAAATTAGAACTTGTGCCATTATTCGCGAAGAAAGCCACAGGCTCATCAATGAATTTGAATTTAACAACATCATTGTAATAGCATTGCAAAAAGAACTTATAATCTGCTGCTATTGTATAACTTGAATCAAATTTATATTTTTTCACCACTGAGGTTCTTACGAACATCCCTTGGTGTGGAATCGGACCACCAATATATTTTTCTTTGTTTAATGCATGATGATTGTATGTTGGATAACACTTTTTACTTTTTTCGTCTACAACAATAATCGCTGCTGATAGGACATCCGTATCAGCTTCTATATGCGCTACAATATCCGAAATAATATGCGCATTACACAAAGCATCATCCGAGCCAAGAAAATAAATATAATCTCCAGTGGCCATATCTACCCCCTTATTAAAGGCGTCATATATACCTTTATCTGGCTCACTTATCCACTTTAAATTAATTTTATCCTCATATTTTCTAATTATATCAAGTGTCCCATCGATTGATTTTCCATCCACTATGATGTATTCTATATTAGGATAATCTTGTTGTGCCACACTTGCTACTGTTTGTTCTAACGTAATCGCACTGTTATACGTAGCAGTTATAATGGTTATTTTGTATTTATATTCGTTTGACACTTCCATTCCACATCCTTATGAATATTCCTAGTTAAAAGAAGCTACCGTAACCATTTTATGGAATAATGTCTAATATTTTCTTTGATAATTTATCCCACGATAATTCTCTCATCTCACGAAGAGCGTTTTGCTTCATCCTACCAATTTCACAATTATCATTCAACGTAAATTTCATCGCATTATACAATGAATCAACATCATTACTTTCTACCAGTATCCCTGTTTCCATGTTTTTAATTTGTTCTTTTATTCCACCTACATTCGATGCAACGACTAATGAACTATGTTTCATTGCTATATTAATCACACCAGATTGAGTTCCATCCAAATAAGGCAAAACTGTGACTATATTATCTTCTTGAAAGAAGCTCAATACCTCTTCATCTTTTATCCAACGATTAATGATATTAACATTTTTTAAATCTTTGAAAGTATGACTATAGAGTGAAAAATCTCCATTACCTACAATAGTTAATGATACGTCATATCCATCACAAAGTATTCTTTTATAAGCTTCGCCTAATACATTAAGTCCTTTATATGGCTCAATTCTACCAAAAAAAAGAAAATTTACCTTATGATTTCCATAATCATATCGTTTCAAATTGTAAATTCTTTCATATAAACTAAAACATCCGTGAGGTATTACATGGATATGGTTGTTATCTAATCCAGTTCTTTTTTTTATCACGTCACTAAATTGTTTAGACAATATAACTATATCATCTGCTTTTTTTAATGAAATAAAATTATAATACCATATTATTTTATTTTTAAATATATTTCCGCTATGTGGCAATACATCATGATTTGTTATTATCTTATGTGCTGTAGGAAACAACCTGTTTACCAGTTCACTCCAAAGATGAAATGCAGGAACATAGACAACATCAATATCCCATGTTTCACATATTTTTTTTAGTTCCTTTCTACCTAATATTAAAAATCTAATAGTTGATTTAATAAACGACCATAAAGAATTATATGTAGGATATACACAAAGACCTTGCAACCCAAGTTTTTTCCATTCATCTAATATAGTATTTTGCTCAGATATTATAGCATATACAATTGCTCCATTTTCTATCAGGCCTTTTGTCATCTCATATGAGTACATTGCTGTACCACTTTTTCTTCCTAAATAATTTACTAAGATTTTTTTCATTTCTATAACTCCTCATCATTTTTATCAAATTAGTAGCGTTTTTTATTGATTCATATACGCTTTTAAAAAACAAAATATATCTTGAAAATATCTTTGTAAATTAATTTATTATATCCATGTAAATAATCATCTTCGTATTATCATTATGCATTTTTTTATCATTCCATATATCCCCATACATATCAGCGTCTTACGCAATAGTCGCTTTGCTTTTATTACCGATGTATCCGGGAAATATTTATCTATAAGATACTCCATACCATTACTAGATACATCTTTAAAAAATTCATCACGCCAATTATTCTTCGAAACGGAATACACTAACTCCCACATACCTTTTACGCAATAATCAGGATCTATACACTCAATCCTATCAGTGCTCATCAAAATCTCATGTAAAAATTTTTCTCCTTTGGATGTATGTGTAAGAATATTGGTAGTCCCTTGATCATCATCCATGTTTGGTGCTTTCAACCCCACATCAAAACAATCCCAAATTGTCATATCACTGACACGGTATCTTTTCTTGAATTTACATTCGTAACAGGAGGGCCTATCGCTTAGATTACTGAAGAACGCTCTTAGATACGGATCGCTTTCCACGCCGTTATGATAAATAACATTTCCTGCTTTATCTTCTATAACCATTTGTGGATATTTATATCCATAATGACGTTTGTCACGAAAACGGATATTTCCTATTTCACTGCTCAGGCGTTCCTGTTGCCATGCCACATACTTTTCCCAAAATAACGGTGATGGTACGGCGTGGCAAACTAAATCGACTAAGATTAAACTTTTTTCTTTATCCACATTTCCCAAATAACTATGTAAACCTTCTACCTGGCAAGGAGTGCCACTGAAGCATACTTTGCGCCCCTGCTGCAGGAACGCTTTGACTTCCCGGAAGGAATTACGCACATCACTCTGCACGTATTTGCTGTTCCGAAAACGCCATAAATCTTCTTCCTTCTCCACATAGGTATGTATCACCCGCAAATCATCCGTGTATGCAGCGCCGAAAACCACACCGCCATTGCGCAGTACAGCGCTGGCGATAGCGGTGAACGCCCCTCCAGATGTACTATCCAGCCGCATTTTTTTATCCTGCAACTGGAAAAGATAGGCCTTCTGTTCCTTGGACACCTCCACAACCGGGTTCTTTATGCGGCAGATCCGATCACATTTGCCACAGTTAACGCATTTATCTTTATCAACCTTGGGATACAGGAAGCCTTCTTCATCTGCCAGCATTTTTATCGCATCTACTGGACAGGCCGCCATACAGGCTGAACATCCGCAGCAGTCTTCTTCTCGCTCTATTTTTATCATGTCAATCTCCTATCGCCTGCTTAATATATGCCCATGAAGGTCTGCGCAGTTTTTCTATTCTTGCCAAAACCCGATCAACATCCAAGCACATTTTCAGCATATCTTCCACGTTTACATGTTCATCCAACAGGCGCTCCGGAACTCCCAATAAGGAAAAGAGCGAATCCATCCGGGAATTGGTAGAAAGAGTAGCCTTCTGCGAAAATCTGCGGAAAGTGAAGAAATCCTTGCCATGAAGGGCGGAAAAGACCGTACCATGGAAGGAATCTGTCAGTACATATTCCGCATTCCTTATCAGATTCACAAATTCTGCCGGGCCTACATCGTAGGGGGCAATGTCCGGAAAGAATTCATCTGCCGCCACATATTCATCCATATGTAATAAGGAAACAATTTTATAGCCAGTTTTTTCCCTAAGCTTGCATGCAATCTCCCTTTGCCAAAAATTATTTCCCAGGAAGTAGCAGAAAATATATTTGTCCTGAATAATCTTTTGCGGGGCAATCAGTTTTGCCCATTCTTCCTTGGCAAACAACATGGTTGGATCACAAACGACTGGCACCTCCCGATGCGCAATGCTGGCTACCAGTTCACGGCCTTTTTCTTCCCGCACAGAAACATAATCTATGCGGTTCAGAAAGTTCGCGACAAACTCATGCATACGTTTAGGCAGGTTGCTTACGCCAAAACTTGTAGCATAGGCAGCTTTTCGGACTTCCAAGGGTACAAAATTCAAGGTGTAATAATCCGCTGTTATGTTCGAAGGAAGCCAAAGCTGGTCACTGCCGACAATTACTGCCTGACAGTCTTTTACATATTCCCCCATGGCTTTTTTAGAAGCAAAATAGGGGGATACTTTAAAAAACGACTGTTGAAATTCCTGAAATTTTCTATTGCGAATCTGGCTATTGCAGGCAAAGGTCTTATTTCTCTTCTTCTGCCATACTTTGCGCACCATGCCTGCCTTTTCTTTCACCACGGACCAGTCTGCCAGTTGGCGAGCATAGTAACCCAGCTTTTTATTGCGAATCTCCCTGGCAATTCCATCAATCCGCAGGTTCTCCGCTTCGTATCCCAATGAACTAACTGCTTCCTGCAATGCATACGCCTGCAGCATACTTCCATAATTTTTTTGAAAATAGCAGGCTGCCAGATTTACCCTTTTCTTCACCACTAACTCCTCTTTTTAATTGCAATTTCTTTTTCATACCAAGCTATTAATGCCTCGGCTTGACTATGTATCTCAAATCCAGACATGCGCAAATCTGCACTTGCGTTTTCGTTTCTTCTATTATTGCCTTGTAAAATATGTTCTGCCCATTTATCGGCTCCCTCTGTTAAGGGATAAAATTCGGCTGATCGAGTAATACCACTTTCTGCCGTTACATTCGTTGAAAACAAGGATCGCAAGCCATTAGCTTGCGCTTCTACTGATACCACCGGCAAACCTTCATACCAAGAGGGAAGGACAAATACATCCATGGCATTGTATAACTGATGTACATCACGGCGTAATCCTAAGAAACGAACACGATCGGCTATACCATAACGCGCCGCACACCTCTCCATCTCCATACGCAGTTCCCCTTCACCAACCAGCAGCAACATGGCTTTGGAACTACGTTTGCAAACTTCATTAAATATTTTGAGCAAAAATGCATGGTTCTTTTGAAACATAAAACGTCCAACATGACCGATAACCAATATATCATCGGCAATCCCCAGTTCCGTGCGATATTTCTTGCGCAAATCCGATGAATATGCATATTCGTTCACATCTATGGCATTACGGATAATCTTTATCCCACCGCTATTCACACGTTTTTCGCCATACATCCACCTGCCCGCTAATACAGAACAAGCCGCATAACGATTAGCAAATAACGGTGCTAAGGGACGCAACACCTTTTTCAATATAGAACGAACACCTTCGTTTTTCACGGCTGTCGAATGATTGTGTAAAATACGGATTTTGGCTCCCGCCAGCCATGCTGGAAAGAGAGAAAAAATGGACAATGTATTCATATTAACATGCACGATGTCATAATTTTCCTTCTTAACGATCCAATAAACTTGCTTCATGTAACGGAAAATATTTCTACGATAGGGCTCCACATGATAAACCTTGCCGCCAAGAGACAATATTTCATCATCAAGAATTGTCTTATCATAACCATCCACAACAAAATCAAACTGTATTTTACTCCTGTCTAGGTTACGATAATAATTCATGATAACAGCTTCAACACCGCCACCGCAGACTATACCGATTATTTGTAGCACTCTTATTGAATCTCTTTGCAAAGTTATCTCTCCATCTTTTGCCGATTTAGTCCCAATGCGATCAACAGCACTGGAAATATTATGCATTCATGCCTGATCCATGAACCAAAATCCGGTTCAAAGGTTGCCGACATACCTACAAAAGCTAAATATATCAATACAGCTATTCTTTCAATTCCTTCTACCGAAATTTTATGCCAAAAAGCATATAAAAAAGCAATTGTATATGTTAGCTGTACTCCTAGAAATGCCAAAAACTTAGGCCCAAATAAAATTAATTCAACAGGAAACAATAGCCGAAGAATCATAATCATATAATCCAGCCCCCACAACCATAATTCCTGTGAGTTAAACAACAATCTTATATCGGTAGTTGCATCACTTTCTCGACTACGAACACGCAACATCTCATCATGATAGCCGGGTAATATCTGCTGAACAATGTATAATATTGCCAAATACGAACATGTAATCATTATCCACATAGCAATCATACGTACCCATCGATTAGACACATTACGCATAATCCTATCAGCCACGTAAGCTGCCAGAAAAAAATACACCAGCAACATGTAATAAAGTCTAAATAATAAAGCTGCAATTGCTATCACAAATGCCAAGCTCAAAGCATTTCTTATTCTTGAGTTGTGGATATCCTTCATCATTATGAACAAGACCACAAATAAAAGAAGCTGAATGACATCCTTTGATAAATTAAAAGCAAATACGTTGATGGTCATAATACCTATAACTATGAACAATGATTCTATCCACGAATATCTACTTCTACATTTTCTTATGATATAAAACAGAACAGCATTTCCAATAATCGTCAGCAATATTTCATATCCATAGTAAGATGTGACTCCAAAATAAGAAAATATTTGCAATAAAAACAGGGCATTATCACTGGGATTTATTACATCGTCACTTGACAAACTAATTCCGCCTAAACATGCCTGATGCGAATTAAGAACAGATAAATAGGACCATCCAATACTTGCCTTAACCAAAGTTTCATACAATACCGTATACCGGACCAACTTGCTTATGATAATCAGCCAAATCCACCATGCGACTACCTTAAATTGATTATTAAACAATGTATTTATCCATGTCTTTAAGCCAATAGACCTTATTCCATTCATAGCATCAAGCTTCCCGTCTATATTGCTTCAAACAATAACCAAAACTCATCATTACTCCTAATAAAAAGCCTATAACTGAGAATAGCATTTTATTGGGGAAAGCCGGGCTTTTCGGTAAATCGGCTTCATCGACAATCTGGACATCCATACTGTCCAAAGCTTCTTTCAGCTTTTTATCCTCTGCCTGCTTGATAAGGTTGGTATAGATCTGTTCCTTAATGCCGGTATCACGCTGAAGGTTCAAATATTCCAACACGGCTTTCGGGAAGCCGTCCAGTTTCTTTTCTTCCTCTTCCCGGCGCTGTCTTATGGCCGCTTCACTGGCCTTGGCCACGGCTACGCTGACTTCGGCATTCGCCTGCTCACCGATAAGGCCTGCTTGGGTGGAATTCATTGTGGTGTATTTGGAAGCTACGATGGTATTTACTTCACTAGCCAGTTTCTTTTGCAGGGCATCGATTCTTTCTTTTGCAGAAATAATACTAGGATTTTCTTCTGTGTAGCGTTCCCTCAACCCCACAAGATCAACCTGAGCTGCTACAATCTGCTTTCGCAAATCCATAACAATTTCATTATCATTGATGTTATAATTCTGACTGCTAGAGCTGATATCGCCTAGTTTTGCACCCACAGCATCCAGTTTTGCCTGATTGGCCTTTTCCTGTACCTGCATGTTGCTGATGGCTTCATCAAAGGCGCTCATTTTCGACACAGCAGCTTTGGCCTGTTCATCCGGACTGTAGATTTTATGTTCCTGCTGGTATTCAGCAAATTTAGTTCTGGCTTCTTCCGCATCTTTTTTTGCTTCATCAATACGTTTTTCGAGGAATTTCACCAGCAGGCTCTGGGTTTGCTGGTTCATATCCGTCTGCAGGAGCAGGAAGTTGTCTACCACGCCCTGCGATATTTTCTGGGCCTCTTCCGGCGTTCTGCCCTTGGCAGTAACGGTTATAAGATCCGTCTGCTTTGTATTCTTGATGTCCAGATATTTCTTAGCAAAATCCTCGGCCTCAGGCTTTTTCTTCTCATCTTCCCATTCCATATCGTCAATGATGGGTTCCAATACGCGGCGGGATTTCATCAGTTCCATATAATTGGTGGTGGAACTGCCAGTACCTGTATTCACTCCCATCATCGCCGCCATAGCTGCGGCACCACTGATATCCTGACCAGCATCCCTGGTCTGTACCAATGTGGTGGATTCGTACTGCTTCGGCAGGATGAAACTGATGCCAGCGGCCAACAGAGTGCAACCAATGATGATGCCGCCTACCTGTTTTTTATGGTCGATGGCGATGTTGGCTAATTTGCCGAGGTCGATGGTGTCTTCTTCTAAATGTTGTGGTTTATGTTCCATTGAGATTTGCTCCTTAAAAGTTATTTTTGAGGATTAAACACCTCATTCGAGCGCTTCGCGCCCACCTTCTCCTCAAGGAGAAGGCCTTAATAAGCTCCCTTGCCGAAGAGAACGGCGGTGAAGGTTTTGGCCAGGTACATAATGTCGAGCCATACGGACCAGTTTCTGACATACCAGGTATCCATGGTGACTCTTTCCTGAAAGCTGACGTCGTTTCTGCCGCTGACCTGCCAGTAGCCGGTGATGCCGGGAAGACTCAGGGTGATGGTGTTGATGTCCTTGCCGATATCTGCTTTTTCTCTCGGCAGGTACGGCCTTGGACCTACCAGACTCATATCGCCTTTTATAACATTCAGAATTTGCGGTAACTCGTCCAGACTGTACTTGCGCATCCAAGTACCTGCCTTGGTAACCCGGGGATCGTAATCCCGCAGTTTGGCGTATTCTTTCCATTCTGCCGCCGCAGCAGGATTGCTGGCCAGATATTTTTTGAGAATTTCATCACCGTTGGTATACATGGTACGAAACTTATAACACTTAAAGTTTCTGCCACTTTTACCAATACGTTCTGCATTGTAGAATACGCTGCCTTTAGAATCTATCTTTATACACAGCGCCAGAAGCAGCAAAATAGGGCTGATAAGAATCCCGCCAATAACGGTCAGTGTCAGATCAAACAGGCGTTTATAAATCCGATTGCGCCGCAAAGCCAGATTGTTCTTCATATGCAGCATCAGGATTTCTTCACTGAACAGCGACTGTGCTTCCACATCGGCCATTGGCGTACCGATAAGGTCCGGTACATAGGACAGATGCCTGACATGTGGCTGTACCACCGCTATCAGATGTTGCAATTTCTCCCGCTCCATCCCCGGAACCGTAATGATAACTGTTTTTGCCGTACTGGACTTGATGATTTCCTCTGCTTCGTCTATCTTCCCTAATATTTTGTAATGCTGCGGGATTCGCTGGGAAACCGGGTGATCATCGATAAAACCAGCAATATTGTAGCGATAGCCTAAATCATCCCGGAAGAAATGCAGTGCCCGCTCAGCCGTTTTACCTGCGCCTATAAAAATCACTTCATAATAAAGGTGACCACTTTTTTTCAGATAAGCACTGACCAGAAGTCGTTCTATATAGATGATGATCAGCATCAAAAGCCAGAATGTCAGAAAAAATGACCTTGGTGCCTGCCAACTGGTAAAGAAGTACAACGCCACCACGCAGGCTACCATGGCGTAGGTTACGCCGTAGAAAATGCTCCGCACTGTATAGATAAATGGCTGCATCGTATTATAGACGCGCGATTGGGCGAGGAATAGCAGAAAGGTCAATGGCAGCCAAAAGTAGAGGTAGGCCTTGTGAATTGACAGGTCATATATTGACGTTGACATTTGACCGGTCAAAATGACTGCCAGGTAGTCCATCATGAGGAACAGGACAGGTGTCAGGTAACGCCGTACCTTTTGCCTTATGGAATTGTTACTTCTTGCTACAGTCAATGTCATTTTAACCCTTTCATTTTAGTGTATTTAATAATATTATTTGCACTAATTCAACGGTTTTTATTTTAGCACAATAATAATGTAATGTCTATTGCAAAATAAGCACAAAAAAAGACTGCGAAAAATCTTACGATCTTTCGCAGTCTTTAACTGTATGCTATTTAATTAGATTTCCTGAATGATAGGCAGGATCATCGGTCTGCGGCGGGTTTTCTCGAAGAGATAACGGCCCAGCGCATCGCGAACGTTGGCCTTGATGGCGGCCCATTCCTTTACGCCTTCTTCCTGGCAGCGATCCAGTGCCTGCTCTACGCGGGCCTTGGCTTCGTCCATCAGGGCTTCAGACTCACGCACGTAGACGAAACCGCGGGATACGATATCCGGGCCGCCGACAACGGTGTTGGATGCCCGGTCCATGGCTACGACGATGATCAGGATACCATCCTGAGACAGCTGGCGGCGGTCACGCAGGACGATGTTGCCCACATCGCCGACGCCCAAGCCATCAACCATGACCATACCAGCGGGAACCTTGCCTGCCACCTGGCCTTTATCCCGGGTGAATTCGAATACATAGCCGTTCTCGCCGAGGAAGATATGGTCTTTGGCCATACCGAGTTCCTGGGCCAGTTTGGCATGCTGTACCAGATGATGGTATTCGCCATGCACGGGGATGAAGAATTTCGGGCGCACGAGATTGTGCATGAGTTTTAATTCTTCGCGGCTGGCGTGACCGGATACATGGACTTCCTTATCCCGGCCATAGATGACGTTGGCACCGAGACGCATCAGATTGTCGATGGTCTTGGAAACCAGTTTTTCATTGCCCGGGATTGGTGTTGCCGAGATGATGACCGTATCATCGGGAACAATGGTCACCTTGCGATGGTCGGACAGAGCCATGCGGGTAAGAGCCGACATGGGTTCACCCTGGCTGCCCGTGGTGACAATAACGATTTGTTCTGGACGATAGTTATTGATCTCATCAATATCGATTATAGTTCCTTCCGGAGCGGTGATATAACCAAGCTCCAGGGATATGGTCACAACATTCACCATGCTGCGGCCCAAGATAGCGACGCGGCGTTTATAGCGCACAGCCGTGTCAATCACCTGCTGGATGCGGTGCACGTTGGACGAGAACGTCGCTACGATGATGCGGCTGCGTGCTCCATGGAATGCCTTGTCAAAGGACGCACCCACGGTGCTTTCGCTAGGCGTATGACCGGCCCGTTCTGCATTGGTGGAATCGGCCATCATCAGCAGGACACCTTTGTTCCCGAGCTCCGAAAAGCGGCGGAAATCCGTCATCTTGCCATCGATGGGCGTATAATCCAGCTTGAAGTCGCCGGTATGAACGATCATGCCCACCGGAGTTTTGATGGAAAGCCCCACTGCATCGGGAATGGAATGGTTCACGCGGATAAAGCCGACACTGAAGCAGCCCACGTTAATGATATCCCCCTGCATCACCGAATGCAGATTGCTGGAATCCACCCCGTTTTCCTTGAGACGGCCTTCCAGGATTCCCAGCGTCAGGCGGGTACCATATACCGGTACATTCAGCTGCTTGAGAACATACGGGAGCGCCCCGATATGGTCCTCGTGGCCGTGCGTCAGGACAATCGCCTTGATCATATCGCGATTCTCCAAAAGATAGCTGATATCCGGAATAACCAGGTCAACCCCCAGCATATCTTCTTCGGGGAACATGAGACCGGAATCAATTACGAGAATCTCATCCTCAACCCGAACAACGGTCATGTTCTTGCCGATTTCCCCCAGTCCGCCTAAGGGAATAATCTGTAGTTTTTGTGCTTTTGACAAAAATTACACCTCCATAATTCAATTGTCTTCTTACTCAAATTTTTAACTCATATATTTCATTGCGTCTGCGCAATCAAAGTCCGAACAATTCATTCTCCCCTATTTTATCATTCCGGAAGGCATATTGCAACGGAAAAAGGACATTTCCCCGCCATAAAGCAGAAAAATGTCCTTTCTTAATCCGAAATAAATCTTATAGATCAGGTCTTACGCCCGTCTTGCCGGTAAACTTGTGATAGGAGGCACCTTTGCGGCGGCTCATGAGTTCGTCCAGCAACTGGTCCGGCGTGAGCTTGTGGAACGCCAGCAGCACCAGGCAGTGATACCAGAGGTCCCCCATCTCATAAAGGACTTCCTCGCTCTTGTTGTTCTTGGAAGCGATAACCGTTTCTACGGCTTCTTCGCCGACCTTCTTGAGGATCTTGTCCTGCCCCTTTTCAAAGAGGTAGTTCGTATAGGAACCTTCCACGGGGTTAAGCTGACGGTTCTGGATGACATTGTACAGATCGTTCAGCACGGTAGCCAGTGAAGTTTCCTCTTCCGGCTCAACCACGACCAGGCCTTTTTCCTTCTCTTCCACGAGCTTGCGGCCACTGAAGCATGTATAAGTACCCGTATGGCAGGCCACACCGGTCTGATGAACCTTGATCAGCAGGGTATCGCCATCGCAGTCGTAGGAGATTTCCCTTACTTTCTGCTTATTGCCGGATTCTTCGCCCTTGTTCCAAAGGCGCTGGCGGCTGCGGCTGTAGAACCAGGTGTAACCCGTCTCGATGGTCTTCTGCAAGGATTCGGCGTTCATATAGGCCAGCATCAGGACCTGGCCGTTTTCTTCCTGCACCACTGCGGGCACTAACCCTTTTTCGTCAAAATTAATCATGGAAATGTCAACTTCATTCATCAGAATCTTACCTCCACGCCCCGCGATTTCAGATATTCTTTGACCTGCCGTACCGTGAACTCCCCGTAATGGAATACGGAAGCTGCCAGTACCGCATCTGCCTTGCCTTCAGTCAGCACATCATAGAAATGTTCCAACTTGCCTGCGCCGCCGGAAGCGATGACCGGGACATCCACCGCTTCGGAAACGGCTCTGGTCAGGGCAATATCATAGCCGTCCTTTGTGCCATCGGCGTCCATGCTCGTGAGCAAGATCTCGCCTGCTCCCAGATCCACGGCCTTCTTTATCCATTCCAGACAATCAAGCCCTGTCGGCGTGCGGCCGCCATTGACATAGACTTCCCATTTGTCCTCACCGCTGCGCCGGGCATCCACGGCCAGAACCACGCACTGGCGGCCAAACTTCGCCGCGCCTTCCCGAATGAGTTCGGGATTCTTGATTGCCGCCGTATTCACGGATACTTTGTCCGCACCGGCTTTCAGCATGCGGCGCATATCCTCCACCGTGCGGATGCCGCCGCCTACGGTAAAAGGAATGAACACCTGACTGGCACAATCCTGGGCAACCTGTACAATGGTATCCCGCTGATCGCTCGAAGCGGTAATGTCCAGGAATACCAATTCATCTGCACGTTCCTTGTCATAACGGGCTGCCAGCTCCACCGGATCACCGGCATCCCGCAGGCCGACAAAATTCGTGCCCTTCACCACCCTGCCGGCTTTGACATCCAGACAGGGAATAATGCGTTTCGTATAGGTAGATGTACTCATATAGCAAAATCCTCATACAGTATTTACACTCAACATTACCTATTTTACAATATGTGGCGAAGGTTTACAAGTTTACACCGGATTTAAATATATCCTTTGATAATTCTAATTATAACGCCCTTCGCAGGAATTTTCCATAGGTCAATGTCCATCCTACAACATATTCTGCAAAAATGCCTTGGTACGTTCTTCCTTGGGAGCCGCAAAGAACGACTCCGGCTCTCCCTCTTCCACGATATTGCCATCAGCCATGAAGATGACATGGCTGGCTGCTTCGCGGGCAAAAGCCATCTCATGTGTCACAACCACCATGGTCATATGCTCAGCAGCCAGTTCGCGCATCGTCTTCAGGACTTCACCTGTCAGTTCGGGATCGAGCGCCGAGGTTGGCTCGTCAAAGAGCATGATATCCGGCTTCATGCACAAGGCCCTGGCGATGGCCACGCGCTGCTGCTGGCCGCCGGAAAGTTGGGAGGGATAATAATCCGCCCGGTCTGAGAGTCCCACCTTAGCGAGCAGTTCGCGGGCATAGGGCTCCACTTCATTGCGCTTCTGCCCCTTCACCTGCATGGGAGCTTCCAGCAGGTTTTCCAGCACCGTCATATGCGGGAACAGGTTGAACTGCTGGAATACCATGCCTGTGCTTGCGAGAATCTCCCGTTCCTCCTTGCCGCTGGCATACTGTGCTCCATCCGCTTTTGTCTGCACGAGGAAGCGGTCCTTGATGGCGATACTGCCTTTGTCGATGGTTTCGAGTTTGTTGATGCAGCGCAAAAGCGTGCTCTTGCCGGAACCGGACGGACCGATAATAGCCAGCACCTCTCCCCGGCGCACTTCCAGATTGATGCCCTTCAATACATCCAGGTCATTATAAGATTTATGGATATCCGTCATTTTCAGCATGACTTCGCCCTTATCAATATTTGCCATAATATGCCTCCAGTTTCTTAAAGCCCCAGGTCAGGACAAAAGTCATTGCCAGATAGAAGATGGCCGCAAACAGGAACGGCGTCATATCGAATTCACGCTGGACAATGGTACGGGCCACGCGCAGCAGGTCATTCATGGCCAGGATGTAGACCAAAGAGGTATCCTTGACCAGGTTGATGGTCTCATTGCTGACCGGTGGCAGGACAATGCGGATGACCTGCGGCAGGATGATGCGGCGCATGGTCTGAGGATAGCTCATGCCCAAAGTCTTGGCTGCCTCATACTGCCCCTTGGGTACGGCCTGGATGCCCGCGCGGAAAATTTCGGCAAAGTAGGCCGCATAGTTCAGCGTGAACGCCAGCAGCGCCGCCGCAATATCCGGCAGGCGGATGCCCACCATCGGCAGGGCAAAGTAAACGAACAGCAACTGCAACATCAGCGGTGTCCCGCGCATGATCCAGATATAGAATTCCACCAGCCGGCTCACCAGTTTAAAGGTGGACAAGCGCCCCAAAGCCGCCAGCATCCCCAAAGGCAAAGCCAGTATCAGCGTGACGAAGAATATTTCCAATGTTATTTCCGAACCATCCAGCATCAGCAGGAATGTGTCCCAAAGTTTTTCCATGCGTCTTTCTCCTTTAGTGTCGTAAAGTGTTAATATATTAGATTATACACAAGAACGGCTGAACTGTAAAGGGTATTCCTGTCAGCAAACACATAGTTTCCCCCTATTCGCTATAAAAAATTTTTATGGTAAATACTTCAAAAAATTACTTGCAAAAATGATTTAACCTGCTATAATAGATTTCTGTTAGCAGGTACTAAGAGGTACCAACAAAAATTTGGAGGTGACAATTGACCATGCGTGATTGCGAAAAGATTCTCGATCAGAAACTGGGCAGCCGTGAATTCCAGGAGGCTTTTGAAGCTACTTCCATGGAATATGATTTCATCGACCGTATTGCTGCCGCTTGCGCCAAACTGGCTAAAGCTGATAGCTGCGACAAGAACTAATCTTATCATACCATATATATAGCAGGACAAAAATTGACCGGTCAGAATCTGACCGGTCAATTTTTTAATATCGTTTACGTTTCACGGATGATGGATAACCCAGCTGTTCCCGGTACTTCATGACCGTACGGCGGGACAGTTCCATATTCCTGGCCTGCAGGAGTTCGCAGAGCTTCTGGTCGCTCAGGGGCTTCTGGGGATTTTCGCCCTTGATGAGCTCCTCTATAGCGGCCTTGGCCTGGCTCGCGATGAAGTCTTCGCCATTGCTGCTCTTGTTGAGGCTGGCGGTGAAGAATTTCCGCAGGGCCATGATGCCGTTGGGCAGTTCCACGTATTTATTGGCTACTGCACGGCTGACCGTTGACTCATGGACGCCGATGGCTTCGGCCACATCCCCCATGGTCAGGGGATGCAGGCTCGCATGGCCTTCCTCAAGGAAATCATGCTGCACACGGATGATTTCTTCCACCACTTTCTTGATGGTACTGCGGCGCTGTTCAATACTGTTGATGAGCCAGGAGGCCGCACTCAGACGCTTGCTGATATACTTCTGGGTATCCTTGTCGAAATCTGCCGCCTCCTTATACATGGGGGCGATCTTCAGTTTCGGGATGTAAGTATCATTAAGACTTACCTGATACCCCGTCGGCGTTTTCTGCACCAGTACATCCGGCGTGATGTAATTGGCAGCTTCGCCGCCATAGGCACTGCCTGGTTTAGGATCGAGCTTGCGCAGGATATCCACGGCCATCTGCACTTCGGCAGGCTTGCAGCCCTCGGCTGCGGCGATTTCCTTGATGCGGGCATCGGCCACAGCGGTCAGATGTTTGTCAATCAGTGCTGCCACCAGGCCATCGTAAATGCCCAGTTTCTGTGCCTGCAGACGCAGACATTCGCTGAGGCTGCGGGCGCCAACCCCCACCGGCTCAAAGCCCTGCACTACGGTCAAAACCTTCTCCACCAAGGCTACATCTGCCTCCATGGTCTTGGCGATATCCTCTAACGATAAGGTCAGATACCCCCAATCGTCAATGGAACCGATGATAAAGGTGGCAATAGCCCGTTCCTGCTCGTCGGCAAAGGCAAATTCCGCCTGTTCCAGCAATTCAGTCTCAAGCGTCGTGCTCACGGGCGCCGCCGATTCGAAGACATGCTCCCGCTCGGCGAAGCCGCCGCTGAAATCACTCGCGTCCTCCCCCAGATAATCAGCCAAAGCCGAAAGGTTATCCGCCCGGAAGAGCTCGCCCTGATTTTCGCCGGCACCATCGCCGTATTCCATCTCCAGCGCAGGATTCTCCAAATATTCTTTTTCGATTTCACTTTTCAGATCCTGTGCGGATAACTGCAAGATCTGTATGGCCTGCTGCAGCTTCATGGTCATGGCCAGATGCTGCGAGAGGTTCATATTTAGGGATTGTTCCTGCTGCATGGAGATACTCCTTCATTGTGATTGTTGCTTATTTCTGGGACATGGCTGCCGCAATCGCTGCGCCTAAGCCGCTGCCACCGTTTTCGAGTACCGTGTCCACCACGCTGGCTTCTTCGCCGAGCAGTTCGGACAGGGCACGCATGATGTTTTCCTTGGCCAGTGGCATTTTCTCGTAGACAGAACCGTCCACAGCGATATGCTGCTTCGGTGCCTTGCCTTCACCAGCCAGCTGCCAGATAATGCCGACAAAGGAAGCCGTCACAAGACGGGCAGAACGGATGACCAGCGTGCTGGCCAATTCGCGTACCATTTCGGCATCGGCTGCGTCGATGGTCTTGCCGGTCTTAGCCGCTACGATTTTCACGACTTCAGCCTTGTCAGCACTTTCGTCGAGGATGATGTTGCTCATATCGATGCTGGTAAAGCCATAGTTCTTGCCTTTTTCATCCAGCAGTTCTGCGAGAGCCATGCCAAAGAGCTCGCCCATATAGCGGCCGGACACCATCTTTTCCAGACGCTGTTCGCCCGGTTTCTCGGATGCCTTGTCGAATTCAATATCGAGACGGCTTGGCACGAGCTTCATGAAACCGCCGGATTCGAGATTCAGGATCATCGGCGCATCGGCACTGTCGGCATAGGGTTCGAGATAGCAGGTGTTGTGGCCCGTCGCATAGATGGAACCGATGTAGATATCCGGCTGTTTGTAAGCAGCAGCCAGCAGTACGGCTACCGTATCGTTGATAACGGCCGTCGGTTCAACATTGTCGATGCCCTGACGGTGCAGCGCTTCCTTGAGCAGGTCATTGACAACCTTGCCTTCCACGCCCGGCGTCGCAAATTCCTTCGTCCAGATGATCAGCTTAGCATTGTAGAGATCCGTCTGCTCAGACGGGAAAGAGAACGTATGTCCCAAGAGATATTTCGTCGTGTGGTCGCCTTCCACGGCTTCATCCACAAGTTCGGCGATAAAGTCAAACATCTCTTCAGCAGTGGAATCTGCACCGATAAAGTCATAGACGCCTTCCACCTTCAGCGGCTTAGCGACTTTCTTGAGCACTTCAAACTTGCCTTCCCCTAAGAGTTTGATGCGCAGGACACGCAGGTTCGTGCCGCCGAAATCCAGAGCGAGGTATTCCCCTGTTTCCTTGCCCGTGGGCAGACCCACGTAGGATTTCAGCATGCGCAGGGAGGACTGATCCGGATCTTTGAGCCCCAGACGCAGGTCATAGCGGAAGTCAGCGGCGATTTCGCGTAGCTGTTCGGTCTTGACCGTGAACTCCTCAATCAGATTTGCAAATTGTTCCTTGTTAAATGCCATTTTCTTTTTCCCCTTTTTTGTATATTAAGCAAGTAAATGCTTGACACCTCATCCACCGCTTACGCGGTCCCCCTTCCCCTCAAGGGGAAGGCTTTTTATGCCTGCTCTTCGGCAATGGCCTCAAGATACTCCCAGCGCTCCATCAGATGTTCGAGCTCGGCGTTCAGCCGTGTTTCCTCCTTGGCCAGCTCGTTGAGCTTGCCGAAGTCGGTGGCGTTTTCGGCCATCTGCAGCTGCACCACCTTGAGTTCCCCTTCCTTGCTGGCTATGATGCCCTCGATTTCCGCATATTCCTTCTGTTCCTTGAAGGTAAAGCGCCGTTTGGCGGCAGGTTCACTGTTATGATTGGCCGCTGCCTTTGGCTTAGCCTCGGCAGGCTTCTCGGTTTTAGCCAGGACTTCTGTTTCTGCCTGCTCCGCGGCCAGCTTCTCCTTGTAATAGGAATAGCCACCGGCGTACATCCGCAGCCTGCCACCTTCCTCATAGGCAAAGACTTTATCGGCCAACCGGTCTACGAAGAAGCGGTCATGAGACACGAAGATGATTGCGCCCTGGAAATCGTCGATAAAGCTTTCGAGCACGGCCATGGTTTCCAAGTCCAAATCGTTGGTCGGCTCATCGAGCAGCAGTACATTGGGCTCTTCCATCAGCACCCGCAGGAGATACAGGCGCCGCTTCTCGCCGCCGGACAGCCGGGCAATGGGCGTCCATTGCAGGTCTCCCGGGAACAGGAAACGCTCCATGAGCTGGGAAGCCGAAATCCGCGTGCCATCCGCCAAGGTAATATAATGAGCAGCTTCCTGCACGTATTCGATGGCCCGCAGACGCTCATCCATCTCCCGGGCCTGCTGGGCAAAGTAGCCGATCTTGACCGTCTGGCCGATGGTCACCGTGCCGGAGGTCGGCTGCTGCAGGCCGGCGATGATATTGAGCAGCGTGGTCTTGCCCGTGCCATTGGCCCCCAAAATGGCCACGCGGTCATTGCGCAGCACCGTATAGGTGAAGTCCTGCACGATGGTACGGCCATCCACCTCATAGTGCACATGGTCGAGCTCAATGACCGTACGCCCCAAACGGCTGCCTGCCAACCCGATTTCCACCGTGTCATTGCTGATACTTACGCTCTGGCTCTTGACTTCCTCATAGCGCTGGATGCGCGCCTTCTGTTTCGTGGAACGGGCCTGCGCACCGCGGCGCAGCCATTTGAGTTCATTGCGCAGGAAGTTCTGCCGCTTAGCCTCCGTGGCCTGCAAACGCTCGAGGCGTGCGGCCTTCTGCTCGAGAAACTCCGAATAATTGCCCGTATAGGTATAGGCCAAACCCTGATCCAGTTCCAAGATCTTGTTGGCCGTATTGTCGAGGAAGTACCGGTCATGTGTCACCATCAACAGCGCACCCTTGAGCCCCCGCAGATATTCCTCGAGCCAGACAATGGTCTCACTGTCCAGATGGTTGGTCGGTTCATCGAGGATCAGCAGGTCGCAGGGCTGAATCAAGGCTGTGGCTAGCGCCAGCCGCTTCTGCTGGCCGCCAGACAGCGTGCCCACAGGCGCCGTGAAGTCGTTGATGCCCAATTTCGTCAGCACCGTCTTGGCCGAGCTTTCCAGCTGCCAGCCGTCATGTTCGTCAATCACGGCCGTATAACGCATGATTTCCTGCTGCAGGGCCTTATCATCCGGATGCTCCGCCGCCTTGGCCATGGCCAGCTCATAGCCGCGCAAAGCCTGCATCAACGGCGAAAGTCCGCGGAACACCTCCATGAGCACCGTATTTCCCGGGGCAAAGACCTTATCCTGCGCCAGATACTCCAGCTGCAAGCCACGCATGGTGGTCATCGTGCCCTCATCCACAGGAATCAGTCCAGCTACCGCCTTCATGAAAGTGGACTTGCCGGTACCGTTGACGCCGACAATGCCCACCTTGTCCCCAGCATCCATGCTGAAGTTAATGCCCGAAAACAAGACCTTCTCGCCATAACTCTTGGTAAAATTTTCGATGGTGATTATCATAAACTATCGTCCTATCTGTAAACATTCCTTCTTATTATAGCGTCTTTTGCTTGTTTTTCCTAGTACCTGATGCGAAACAAATTTCTTCTCTTCCGGTAAACAAAGAAAAAACCGGTCAATTTGACCGGTCAGACTGTTCTTCTATATGCTGCTGTTTGCCAAACCACAACCAGAATAACAACGGGAACACGATGATTTCAAAAAGGATGATGATGACAAAGAGCCCATTGATGAAATTCCAACTCAGGAACAATGGCGCTTCCTTGGCCTGTGGCGGTCCCATATGACGTTCCGGCACAAACCCACCGACTATTTTCGGCCCTTCCGCATCACTGCCGGTATTGGCAGCCGTCACCATATTAGGAGGTTCCTCCACATATCCGCCCCCGCCTGGATCACAGATGATACCAAAGAGGCAGAAGGACACGAGCAGCAATACCAACACGGCCAGTATCATCAGGGATTTCTCCCCCTTGCCATGAGCGTTATTCGACTGTTGCTTCATCTGTATCACCGTCACTTTTAAGAAAGCTCTCATAAAAATCTAATCTCTTTCTAATACTTTACCCTTTCCGCTCTGCTTTGTCAATTTTAACCGATAAGATTACAGAAAACTGTCTTATCATTGACAACATGTAAACTTTTTAGTTATAATATCTATGCATAAAAGATTATATTCTTAGGCAATGGCGCCTTTTGCTTCTCCCCGGCAAAGCAGACAGGATTTCTGTCTCTATTTATCGGCAGAAACAAAGGGCGTTTTATATTTTTTATAGAAAGAAGGTTGTTTATGATCTTGTTAAACTCTGTTGTCGATAGCATCAATACCATTCTTTGGTCTTATGTGCTCATCGTCATCCTGATTGGGTGCGGCATCTACTTCACCCTGTCCACCAAATTCGTGCAGCTGCGCCTGCTGCCGGAGATGGTAAAGCTCCTGACAGAGGGCATCGGCAAAAAGACAGAAGGCGGGGCTGTCAGCTCCTTCCAGGCCTTTTGCGTCAGTACAGCCTCCCGTGTAGGTGTCGGCAATATCGCCGGTGTGGCCATTGCCATCGTCACAGGTGGACCCGGTGCCGTATTCTGGATGTGGGTTATCGCCTTTATCGGCAGCGCTACGGGTTTTGTGGAAAGTACCCTGGCGCAGATTTACAAGATTCAGCGTCCCGATGGTTCCTTCCATGGCGGTCCGGCTTACTACATCAAGAATGCCCTGCATCAGACGGGTGTGGCTAAGCTCTTTGCCGTGCTGCTGGCTGTCACCTTCGGCCTGATCTACAACTCCGTACAGGCCAACACTATTGCCCTTTCGGCCGCTACGGCCTTCAATGTGCCACAATATGTAACAGCTGGCGTGCTGGCATTCTTCACGGGGCTCGTAATCTGTGGCGGCGTTCAGCGCATTGCCCAGGTCACGGAATTCCTGGTTCCCATCATGGCAGGCCTTTACATCCTCGTGGCCATTATCATTACCGTGATCAATATCGACAAGGTGCCGGCGATGTTTGCCATGATCATCCATGACGCATTCTCCCCGCAGGCAGCAGTAGGCGGCGGCCTTGGCTCTGCCATCCTCACGGGCGTAAAACGCGGCCTGTTCTCCAATGAGGCCGGTGAAGGTTCCGTGCCAAATGCTGCCGCCACGGCCGATGTCAGCCATCCGGTCAAACAGGGCCTGATCCAGGCGTTCGGCGTTTATGTGGATACCTGGCTGGTCTGCTCGGCTACCGCATTCATCGTATTGCTAGCCGGTCAGTATACCGTGGGCGGCGAGCTTACGGGTATTGCACTGGCACAGGCATCGCTGGCCAGCATCTTCGGTGCTTCGGCACCGGCAGCGGTTTCCTTCATGATTCTGATGTTTGCCTTCAGTTCCATCGTCGGCAACTACTACTATGGTGAAATCAACATCGCCTTCTTCGAAGCCAAGGGCAAGACCGCTCTTTTCCTGTTCCGAGCTTTGGTCATCTTCATGGTCGTTTTCGGCAGCATGGCCGAACTTTCTCTGGTTTGGAACCTGGCCGACCTCTTTATGGGGCTCCTGTGCCTGACCAACCTCTATGCGATCTCCCGCCTGTATAAATACGCTCATGTAACCTTCGTCAGCTACTTAGAGCAGAAAAAACGCGGCGTTGAACCGGTCTTCGATCCGGCTATCCTGCCCGACGAACATGGCATCCATGCCTGGGGTGTAGATAAAGACTGAATATCATAATAAGAAAAACGTGCAGTGATCCGATTTCACTGCACGTTTCTTATTTTACACAAAGTTTGCTATAACAATCAGAATTTAAACCTTGCGCTTTCCTTCTGGAGTTCTTCTGCCATATTAGCCAGTCTGTGGCTGGAAGCAGCCAATTCTTCCATGGAAGCAGACTGTTCCTCGGTTGCCGCCGAGATGGACGCGATGTTCTGAGTGATCTGCTTGGTGGTTTCATCCACATCTTCAGCATCCCGCAGTACGCTCACACTGTCATCGGCTACCCGAGAAGCACTATGTGCCGCATCCTTGACCAGATTATCCACTTCTTCGATATGCGAAGCAATCTGGCGGAATTTCTCACCGGCTTCGACAACCGTGCGGCCGCTGGTGCTGACCTGTTCCGTACCCACATTCATGGATTCCACGGCACGTTTGGTCACCTGCTGCACGCCACTGATCATCTGCGCGATTTCCGTAGCAGCTTCGGAGGACTGCTCAGCCAGTTTGCGAACTTCATCAGCCACAACGGAGAAGCCGCGGCCCTGTTCACCGGCCCGTGCTGCTTCGATAGCGGCATTCAGTGCCAGAAGATTGGTCTGTTCGGCAATGCTTTGGATGGTGTTGATGATTTCGCCAATCTGTTCGGAGCTCTTGCCCAGTTCATCCACATTTGCTGCGGATTCCACGACCGTCTTATGCGCAACCTTCATCTGTTCTACCGCTGCTTCAATGGCGGCAACACCCTCTTTGGCCGCTACGCCTGCCATGCCGGAGGTCTTGCTGATATTGGCCGATTTATCGGCAATACCGTTGACATGGTCCGTCATCTGCCGTATATTGCCCACGACATTATTGATGGTCTCACTCTGATGGCTGGCAGCTTCCGCGATATCACCGACCTGTTCAGCTACGTGGGTGATGGTCTCAGCCACCTGCTCTACGCCGCTGGACATCTGACCGGAAGAGTTGGATACTTCATCGGCACTGCCCTTGATCTGTTTCAAAAGTGTAGTAAGTTCCGTCGTCATCTTATGGAACGACTGCGCCAGCGTGCCGATTTCATCATCCGAATCAACAGCGAGCTGGTTATTACGCAAATCGCCATCGGCCAGCCGCTCTGCCGAAGCCTGCAGGCCTCTGAGCGGGGATACGATGAGATTGGAGATAAAATAGGTAGCCGCAAAAATCAAAAGCAGAGCAACGACCAAAACACCGCCCAGAATCATGCGCATGTGATTGACGTTTTGCATGAGCTGGGAACGATCCACAATGGTCAGGTAACGATAACCGGTCTTTTCCGAAACATAGGTATTGACCATCTTGCTGCTGCCATCCAGATTCACTTCCCGCAGGCCTTTGAGACTCTTGGCCGTATCCAGGTTGGACAACTCACCCAGTTCTGCTTCCGCCAGTTTCTTGAAGGCTGCATCCTGATGTTTGGGATCTGCGATAATCACGCCATCCGCATCCAACATCATGATATAGCCGGTCTCCCCCACCTTGATCTCGGAAATCATATCCGTAACCACCGGCAAATCGATATTGAGCCCCAGAACACCCAAAGGCTGGCCATCCATCCCCTTGACCGTCGCGAAGATACCAACGGTCGGCGTCCCTTTGGAAGTCTTGAACGGCTTCGTGATGCGAACCTTGCTCACATCGGCCATGCTTTCCTTGAACCAGTCGCGCTTGCGGGAATCATAGCCCTTCTTGCGTTTCACGGCCGGATACTGCAGATAACCGCCATCCGTCGTACCATAGCTGATTACCGATACAGCGGTCTTATGGGATTCGCCAAATCGCTGGAAGACCTGATAAGCTGCCAGTTCAAAGCCGCCCTTTGCCTGCGGATCCATGGTGATATTGCCATCGGAAGCTGCCGTAGCAGCTACGGCCTCATCCATATAGCGGGTGATTTCGCCGCCCGCCCTGAGTACAGGATCATTGGCCATATTCACCAGGCCATCCCGCAAGCCAATGAGGAACAGATCCATCGCATTATCCACCTGTGTAGACTGCAGATCTGCCTCTTCCTCAAAATTGTTCATCTGGCTGTCGGTGATGATACCATCCAGCACAAATCCCAGCACTGCCATCACAAAGATAAAGAGCACCGACACGGATACCATTATCTTCTGTTTGACATTGAGCCGGTCTAATAATCCGCCCATTCCCTCATCTCCTTTATGCACTTCCTATACACCTCACTACACTTGCTTTTCTTATACGACAGGAGGGTAAATTTTTCCTGCTAGAATTATCGCTCGATTCATAAATTTTTGTAAAAAATCGGCGAATCTCATCCTTCATTGTTTTTCCAGAATCACTGTGCTAAACTAGGACTTAACGACGGGCGCACCAGGGAGGAAAAATCATGGCTTTACCATATAATCTCATCGACTTTGATATGAAAATCGGACGGCAGAAACCGGAGACCATCCGTCATCCGGATAACTACTGTCCTTTTTGCCATCCCGAGGAACTGACCGACATCATAGCGACCGATGGCCCCATCATCCTCCTGCGCAATAAATATAATGTCCTTGCCGGCACAGAACAATTCGTGCTGATTGAAAGCGACATCTGCCAGAGCGATATCCCGGATTACAGCCCCGAACATATGCAAAGACTGTTGCGCTTTGGCCTTCATCACTGGCAGGCAATGCTGCATTCCGGAAAATACGCGGATGTGGTCTTCTTCAAAAACTATGGCCCCCTGTCCGGGGGCACGATCCGACATCCCCATATGCAAATCGTGGCCTTCCCCCATCTAAATCAGCCCCTGCAGGTTTACCCGGAGGAATTTTCCGGTGAAATCATTACCACGGAACATAATGTAGAATTCAATATTTCCACGAGTCCGCGGATTGGCTTCTGGGAACTGAATATCGTACCGCAGGAAATTGAAAGCGATTGCGCCATCCAGGCTATGGCTCATTTCCTGCAAACCGGAACACGTTATCTGACCAGTCAATTCCACAAGGGACGCGTGCAAAGCTACAATATCTTTTTCTATCAGCTGGCCGGGCAAATCTATGGAAAGATCGTGCCGCGCTTTGCCACACCGCCGTTGTTCATCGGTTATGGCGTCCATGTGCGTCCCACCAATATCCGGGAAGCAGCCCAAAACATCCGCCAGTTGTATTTCGCTGAGGTTTGACCGTTCCCCGCACCTAAAGTATAATGATTTAATCTATATTTCGTAATACAAGGAGATTTACCACTATGAGTCTTGACGGCTTTTCCATGCGTCCTCTCGTGCGCGAGCTGAATGACAAGCTTGCCGGGGGCCGCATCGATAAGATCACCCAACCCAATAAACAATCCATCGTCCTGTCCATCCGCCAGCCGGGGCAGAACCATCAACTGCATATCAGCATCAATTCCCAGAATCCTGCCGCCCATATCATGGCCAAGAATCTGGAAAATCCGCCCGAACCGCCCGTATTCTGCATGGTTCTCCGCAAGCAGCTGGAAACCGGCCGCATTGCCGCTATCCGTCAACACGGCCTTGACCGTCTGATCCTGATGGATGTGGACTCCATTGCCGCGGGCGGCAAGATCGTGACCAAGACGCTCGTCATGGAACTCATGGGCAAATACAGCAATATCATCCTCGTACAGGATGGCACTATCATCGATGCTCTGCGCAAGATTGGCAGCAACAGCAGCCGCGTGCGCACAGTACTGCCCGGCGATGCCTATGAACTGCCCCCGGGGCAGGATAAGCTCGACCTCTTTGCCACAGACCTGGCTCAAGTCATGGAGCGCATCAAAGAAACAGACAGCCAAGAACGTCTCGACAAAGCCATCCTTGGCGCCTGCATGGGCTTTGGCCCCGTGTCAGCTAAGGAAGTCTGCTTCTGCGCGGGCTTTGCTCCGAGCACCAGGTTGAATACATTGGACGAAGCTGACTTTACTTCCATCGAGCAGGCTTTGGCCGAAATCCGCCAGGCCGCCAGCAGTGAAGAAGCCCAGCCCGTAATCCTGATGGACGAAAACCAGAAAGTGCTGGCCATGGCCTCCTTCCCCCTCCACTATCTGCCTCAGGCTGTCACATTGGACTTCGATACCATCAGCGCCATGCTCGAAAAGGCCAGCGCACTGGCCGGCAGCTATGTGCTGCCCGATAAGGACCGCTTCAAGAAACTCGTGAAGAACGAACTGCACCGCGCCGAAAACAAGCTGGTGAAGCTCGATGAGGAAATAGCCGCCGCCGAAAATGCCGAGGAATACAAAGTCCGCGGCGACAACCTTATGACCTATCAGTATCAATATAATGACCATGAAGATGCTGAAATCACCGTGGTCAATATCTACAGTGAAACCGGCGAGGAAATCACGATTCCCCTCGACCAGCGTTTCACCATCATCCAGAATATGCAGCTTTGCTACAAAAAATACGACAAGCTCAAACGCGCCCAGGAACTTTTGCAGGTACAGCGGCAGGAATGCGAAGCTTCCATCAGCTATCTCGAAAGCATTGAAGCATCCCTCTCCGCTTCATCGAGCCTCGGCGAAATCGCCGAAATCCATAATGAACTCGTAGAGGGCGGCTACCTGCGCGAAAAACTCAAGCGCAAGAACAACGACAAGCCCTCCCATCCCTTCCGCTTCACTACACCAGACGGCCTGCAGATCCTTGTGGGCAAGAACAACTACCAGAACGACAAACTGACCTGCAAGACCGCCAGCTTCAATGATACTTGGTTTCATACCCAGAACATCCCCGGTTCCCATGTGATCGTACGCAATGGCGGCGAAGAACTTAGCGAGGATAATATTCTTTTAGCCGCCAGCCTTGCCGCCCATTTCAGCAAGGCACAGGGCTCCTCCAAGGTTCCCGTGGACTATACGGAAATCCGCTACGTCAAGAAACCTTCCGGCAGCAAACCGGGCTTTGTGATTTTCACCAATCAGAAAACCCTCTACATCACCCCGGATGAACAGGAACTGGCCCCTATCCTGGCCCAGGATCCCCAAGCATAACCCCATGAACATGATTACAGTTTTGCGGCCGCAAACATATGCAATTTGTAATCGCAAATATTTTTATTGACAAACATGTGTCTTTCCGCGTAAAATAAAAGCATCGATAGCGTGGCAACGAAGCCCGGACGAATGATAATGATTCGTCCGGGCTTTTATTCTGTCTTTCCCGCTCCTTGGATAACACGCTATCGGCCTATACACATCTACCAAAGGCAGGACAAAGGTGTCTGACTGTGGCGGTTTATCCCCGCCCGTCAGGCACTTTTTGCTTTGCCCGAAAAAGACTAGGAGGGAGACGATATGGACGCATTACTAGCCCATAAAGATGAAATCAATGAGCAGCTCGCCCGTTATGGCGTAAAATTTGGGATTTACAAGGATGGCAATTTCAAGGAAAGGCTGTTCCCCTTTGATCCCCATCCCCGGCAAATTGCCGCTGACGATTTCCGGCAGTTGGAAAAGGGCCTTGCCCAGCGGGTGGCCGCCTTAAATCATTTTCTCTATGACATTTACCACGAGAAGAAGATCATCAAGGACAAGATCGTGCCGGAGGAGTTCGTCTACCGCTCGCCGGGATATCTGGCCCAATGTGAGGACATCACACCGCCCAAGGATCGTTACAGCCATATTTCCGGCATCGATCTGGTTTTGGGCAAGGACGGGGAATGGTATGTGCTGGAGGACAATTTGCGCATTCCCTCCGGGGCCTCCTATCCGTTGATTGCCCGGACACTCTGCCGCCGCTGCAGCCCTGCCACCTTCCGGCAGCACCGGGTGGTAGACAACCGGGACTATGGCAAACTGCTCAAGCATACCATGGACTATGTGAACACCGGCGGCATCAACGTCATCTTCACGCCCGGCCGTTATAATGCCGCCTATTTTGAACATGCCTATCTGGCCGAGCAGGCAGGCGCTGTGCTGGCAGAAAGCGGCGACCTCTTTGTAGAGAACCGCAAGCTTTACTGCCATACCAGCTGCGGGGCCACTCAGGTGGGCGCCCTTTACCGCCGAATCAGCGATGAGTATCTTGATCCCTTGTTCTTCGAGGCCTCGTCCCTGATTGGCATTCCCAATCTGATGGATGCCTATATGGCCGGCAATGTGGCCATCCTCAACACGCCGGGCAATGGCGTGGCCGATGACAAGGGCATCTATTACTTCGTGCCCCGCATGGTTTCCTATTATCTGGGCGAGGAGCCCATCCTCAAGAACGCCCCGACTTACCTGCCCTATTTTCCCGAGGATTTTGCCTTTGTCATGGAGCATATTGGCCAGCTGGTCGTCAAGGATGTGTCGGAAGCAGGTGGCTATGGTGTCATCTTCGGCGAAGACCTCACCAAGGGCCAGCTCGATGAACTAAAAGCTGCCATCCGCACCTCTCCCCGCCGCTTTATCGCGCAGGAGGTAGTGGATTTCCAGGATATGCCCGTGACCGAAGGAGAGGAAATCGTCCAGCGCAAGGCTGACCTCAGGGCCTTTGTCCTCACGGCGGAAAAGCCCGTGGTCTGGCCCAGCGGCCTTACCCGCTTTTCCCGCAATCCCGACAGCTTCGTTGTCAACTCGTCACAAGGAGGAGGTTTCAAGGACACATGGATTCTATGCCATTAAGCAAAGCCTCCCGGCTCTTCTGGCTGGGACGCTACTACGAACGCACGGTTACCACGCTCACCTATCTCTGGAGCTGGTATGACAAAGTGATTGATGGGGAGCCCCCCGATTACAAGACGTTCTGCAAGGCCTTGGAGATTGACTGCTTCTATCTTTCCGCCGAGGAATTCCTGCAGGATTATGTCTTTGACAGTACCAATCCCGACTCCCTGCGCATGGCGGCGGACAATATGCTGGGTAATGGCATGATGCTGCGAGAAACCATCGGCAGCCGCACCCTGTCCTATCTGGAACTGGCCGTCACCGCCATGGACAGCGGCATTGGCAGCCTCTCACCCACTCTGCCGCTGCAGCGCACCATCGATTACATTCTGGCCTTCCGGGGCTGTTATGATGACTGCATTCCCGATATGGAAGTGCGCAACATCATCAAATGCGGCGCCAGCGTGGAACGGCTGAGCCTCTACTTGCGCCTGGGCTGGCGTCTGGAATTCCTGCCCACCGAGGTGGGACGGCTCCTCTATCGCACCAAGCGGGCCAGGCTGACGCCAGCACCGGAGTGCTTCAAGATTATCAAGGACACGCCGCTGCCCCTGAAAGGAGATAATCGCCTGACTCTGTTGCGGGCGGTAGAAGCGTATTTTTCCCTTTGAAATTTAGCTGCTGAAAAGGAGGCGAACGGCCATGGGACGTTCTCTGGAATTTTACTTTGATACGAAACTGGAATTTTCCCAACCCATTACGGAACACGAATTTCTCCTGCGCTGCCTGCCCGCCGATTTGCCGGAGCAGAAAATAGAAAAACATTCCCTGTCCCTGCTGCCGGAATGTACGGTATCCAGTCTGGGCAAGGATGCCTTCGGCAACCGCTACTGCGCCGGCCGGGTGGAAAAGCCCCACAAAATATTCCATTATACCCTGCAGGGAAAAGGCTATCGCGATGATACGCAGCGGGAAAAAGCCCCTGCGGCGCCCTATTATCTCTATCCTTCCCCGCTGACGCAGCCCACCAAGGAGCTGGAGGATTTCTTTGCCGCCCTGCCCATAAAGCAGGGAACCCTGGAAACAGCCAAACGGTTGGCGGCCCGGGTACACCGCCACTTTACCTATGCCCCGGGCAAAACGGACGTGTCTACCTCTGCCGCCGAGGCTTTCCAACAGGGCACTGGCGTCTGTCAGGATTACGTCCATGTTTTCCTGACGCTGTGCCGCATGGCCCATATCCCCGCCCGCTATGTCAGTGGCCTGCCCCTCGGCGAAGGGGCCAGCCATGCCTGGGCAGAAATCTGGGCCGATGGCTTCTGGCACGGACTTGATCCAACAAGGGACTGCCCTGCCGACGAAGGCTATCTCAAGTTCTGCGTGGGCCGGGATTACAACGACTGCCCACTGGAACGAGGGATGTTTTCCGGCAAAG
Source organism: Pseudoselenomonas ruminantium (assembly GCF_900104055.1). Classification (GTDB taxonomy): domain Bacteria; phylum Bacillota; class Negativicutes; order Selenomonadales; family Selenomonadaceae; genus Selenomonas_A; species Selenomonas_A ruminantium_C. Next base: position 2,113 of record NZ_FNJQ01000004.1, on the reverse strand, counting down.
CCGATCAGCTCCAAACCGTATTTATGAAAGTGACGGAGGCATGAATATGATTGAAGAAGTGGTGTCCGCCCGCCTGCCCGTGGGCGAGACACTCGTGATACAAAAGAACCGCATCGAAGGCCAGGAGCCGCACAAGCACCGGCTGGCCATCGTCACCGGCACCCATGGAGATGAACTGGAAGGTCAGTATGTGGCCTTCCAGCTGGCCCGGGTACTGAAAAAAAAACTGCCCGCCCTCTGCGGTACGGTAGATATATACCCGGCGCTGAACCCCTTGGGCATCAGCACGATATACCGAGGACTACCGGGATTCGACCTGGACATGAACCGGATTTTCCCAGGGAGTCCGGACGAGACCATGTACGAATACATCGCCCATGGCATCGTGGAAGATATTGCCGGTGCCGACCTCTGCATTGACATCCATGCCAGCAATATCTTCCTGCGGGAAATCCCCCAAGTGCGCATCAACGAAATCAGTGCCGAAACCTTGGTGCCGCTGGCCAGGCATCTGAACATGGACTTTCTTTGGATTCACAGCGCCGCCACAGTGCTGGAAAGCACTTTGGCCTACAGCCTCAACGCCATCGGTACGCCCACTCTCGTGGTAGAAATGGGCGTTGGCATGCGGATTACCCGCAGTTACGGCGACCAGCTGATTACGGGAATCCTTTCTGTGATGGCAAAACTCGGAATGCTGACCGAACCGGCCCCGCCCGTGGCGCCGCCCATCATCAGCAGTGACGGCAGTGTTTCCTTTGTCAATGCCAATACCTCGGGCATCTTTATCCCCAAGGTACAGCATGCCGACCGTTTGGAGCAGGGTGAGCTTATCGGCATAATTGCCGACCCGCTGACCGGTACAATCCGGGAAGAACTGCAGAGCCCTGCCAGCGGTCTTATCTTCACCCTGCGGGAATACCCGGTGGTCAATGAAGGCTCGCTGATTGCCCGGATACTAGGAGGCACTACCCTATGAAGAGAAAAACTTTATTCACGATAGATGCCCAGCCCTACCGTCAATCTATTCCGGTCTATGGCTATTTTTTTGGCAGCGAGAAAAAGACGTTGGCGGTGATGGGCGCCATCCGCGGTGATGAGTTCCAGCAGATGTATACGGCGGCCAAATTGGTACAGCAGCTTTCCGAGCTGGAAGCCGCAGGTAAACTGGCAGATGATTGCGGCATCCTGGTCATTCCCTGCGCGGGCCAGTTCTCCATGAATGTCAGCCGCCGCTTCTGGCCCTTGGACAATACGGATATCAACCGCATGTTCCCAGGCTATGAAAAAGGCGAAACCACCCAGCGGCTGGCCGCCCGCATCTTTGCGGCGCTCAAGGGCTATACCTTTGGCATCCATCTGACCAGCCTCTACCTGCCCGGTGATTTCGTGCCCCATATCCGCATTATGGACACGGGCTGGCAGGATAACGAGGAAGGGCTGGACTTCGGCCTGCCCTATCTGATCACCCGCAAGCCCCATCCCTACGACACCACCACCTTGAACTATAACTGGCAGGTCTGGGAAACCCGTACCTTTTCCCTCTATACCAAGGCCACCGATTTCATTGACGAGGAAAGCGCACAGGAAGCCACAGACAGCATTCTGCGCTTTCTGGCCTGTCACGGCTTCCTTAAAGACGCCGCGCTGCCAGCAGGGGCACTGACGCAGGAAATAAAAGAGAATAATCTTCTCACCGTACGGAACTGCTACGGAGGCATCCTGCTCCACTGCCGCAAGGTAGGCCAGCAGGTCAAAAGCGGCGAAATCATCGCCAATATTGTAGATCCATATACGGCAGAAGTATACGAAGAAATCCGCGCCCCGCATGACGGCCTGATTTTCTTCGCCCGCCACGCCCAGATTATCTCAGCCCATACCATCTTGTTCCGCCTTATCCCCCAATAAACACCGGCTAAATCAGCAAGAACCGGTAAAAAAATAGCCCCTATAACGCTAAAAGTCCACTGACGAAGTTGTCAGCGGACTTTCTTTAAATTGCAGTTTATCGGGGAGTTCGTGGCAAAGGTATCCCGCTCATGCGCAGTCAGGGGTTCACGGGGGAGTGCTTTTTCTGGTTGCGCTAAACGACCCGCTCGGCAAGGTCAACATT
>NZ_FNJQ01000020.1:23714-65690 GCF_900104055.1 Pseudoselenomonas ruminantium | reverse complement strand
TCAACAGAATAGCGCTGATGATGTCGTTTGAAGAATACATCCGGGCCGCAAGCATCATAGTTACGAACCCATTGCCTGAAGGATCTGCTGTCAACGCCTGCATCCGCGGCTATGGAGGCATAACTGCCCTCTCCACGTTTATACTTTTCAATGAAGTGGATTTTCTCTTCGGGTGATAATCTCTTCTTGTACATAAAATGCTCCCTATCAAGCAGACAGTTTTATTATTTCTTCTGTCTACCTAATAGGGAGCATATCACCCCTTGGGCTGGCTTTTTCATGTGCAAAAACTGCGGTATAATGTAAGGGATAACTATCAGGAGGTGCCGCAATGAAAGTCTTTCATCTTTCCGATCTGCATATCGGTTTGAAACTGATCAACCATGACCTCAAAGAGGATCAGGAATACATATTGAACGAAATCATCCAATACGCCGGGGACCGTCAGCCCGATGCCATCGTGATTGCCGGAGATATCTATGACAAGGCCATTCCTTCCGCCGAAGCTGTCACCCTGTTTGATGAATTTATCACAGGTCTGGCCCATGCCGTCCCAAAGGCCGAAATCATGCTGATTTCCGGCAACCATGACAGTGCCCAGCGCGTCAATGTCTTCCGCTCCCTGCTCGCCCGCCATCATCTGCATATGATTGGGCTCCCGCCACAGACCCCTGAAGAGTATATCGAGCAAGTCACTTTGACTGACGAATATGGTCCGGTCAACTTCTACCTGCTCCCCTTCGTCAAACCGTCCATGGTCAAAGCCATCACCGGCACGGATGAAAATGGCAATAACCTGTCCTATAATGACACCCTCCATGCCCTTGTTGCACGTGAAACAATCGATACATCGCAGCGCAATGTGCTCGTCAGTCATCAATTCTATCTCTCCACTGGGGGCACGGCTGAAGATATTGCCCGCAGCGATTCCGAAATCATCACCGTGGGCAATATCGACTCCATCAACGGTGATATACTGGAACAGTTCGACTATGCAGCGCTGGGCCATATCCATAAGCCCCAACGGTTGAACGGCCAGGAATGTTATCGCTATTGCGGTACGCCTTTGGCCTGCTCGGTTAGTGAAGCGGAACAAGAAAAGGGAATCCTTGAAGTAGAACTTTTGGAAAAGGGTACTATTATCACTAACCGCCTGCCACTCAAGCCACTACGCGCCGTACGCAAATTAAAAGACTCCCTGAAAAATATCCTCGCCCTGCCCTCCGATGATTATGTCAGCATCACCCTGACCGACAAAGAAGATCTCGATGTATTCGACATGCAGGACAGACTCCGGGAAGCTTTCCCTAATCTTTTGGAAATCCAGCGGGAGGGACTGAAGCGGGTTAACTACAAAAACAGCGTCACCGCCCAGGACATGCTCTCCCCCTTTGAGCTATGCAAAAATTTTTTAGAAGATATGGACAGCGAAGAAGAAAAACTGCTTACCGAAATCATCAATGAAGTACACGTGGCACGCTGATTGGAGGACCTGGCATGAAACCAATAAAACTCACTTTGCAAGCATTTGGCTCCTATGGCGAAAAAACCAGCATTGATTTTACCCGCCCCAGCCAAAGTCTTTTTCTCGTCACAGGTGATACTGGCGCCGGCAAGACTACGATTTTCGATGCCCTGGTCTATACACTTTATGGTGAAAACAGCTCCAACACCAACAAAAAAACCGGCAATGACCTGCAAAGCCAATTTGTCGGCCGAGAAGTGGAACCCTTTGTCGAACTGACCTTCAGCGAAATGAACGGCGGCAATGAGGAAATCTATACCGTCCACCGCATTCCCGCCCATTTCCGCAAACGCCAGCGCGGCAAGGGTGGCGATATCCCGGTCAACGAAAGCATCTCGCTGACCATGCCTGATGGCACTGATTTTAATGGCAAGAATAACGAAATCAACAACAAGCTGCAGGAAATCATCGGCCTGACCAAAGAACAGTTCATGCAGGTAGGCATGATCGCCCAAGGCGAATTCATGGAGTTGTTGCGCACGGATTCCGCCACCAAGAAAGAAATTTTCCGCAAATTGTTCAACACCGATATTTTCCAGCGGATAACAGATAATTTAAAGGAGCGCAATAAGGCCGCGCAGGCAGAAATGGACAAACTCCTGCTGCGCTGCAAAGTAAAAGCTGAGGATATCCAGCTGCCGGAAGACCTGTCTGCTGACCATCCCTTGGCAGAGCTTACCAAAGCCATCCGCAAGGCCGAAAAACCGAATATCGCCGCCATCGAAAAACTGCTGGAAGAACTCACGCCACTATGTGAAGAGCTTCGCCAACAGGAAAAAGAACTCAACACAGAAAATGACGCCCTCTCTGCCCAGCGGGAAAAAAGCATTGCCGCATACACGGCAGGGAAAATCCTGGCTGACGCCTATGCGGAATTGGATAAGATCAGCCTGCAGGAAAAAGAACTCCTGGACCAACAACCCCAACAGGAAAAAGATGCCCAGCTGGCGCAGGCCATTATGAATGCCTACCAGATAAAAGCCAGCCATGACATCTACACAGGCAAGGAAAAGCTCCTGCAAACTACGATCGTTCAAATGGAACAAGAAACGTCCCGCCTCCCCCAGCTAAAGACGGCCGAAGAAGATGCACGTAAGAAAAATCAGGGCGCACAGGAAACACAAAAGCAGGAATTAACCGCCTATTCGGCCTTACAGACAAAAATTTCTGCAGCCAAAGAAAAATTCGCGGCCATCGCAGCTGCTGAAAAGGCCAGTACGGCAGCCAAGGCAAAAACTGCTGCTGCACAAGCCAAAAACACGACTGCACAAAAGGACCTAAATGACTTCAAAGCAGAGGTAAATCTCTGGCATAAACGCTTTCAGGAACTATCAACAGCCGAAGCCAAGGCGCAGGAATGGTCCGCCAAGCAGGAAAAACTACAGGCATGGCAGCAACAGAAAACAGACTTGGCAGCCTTGGAGCAAAAACTGTCCCGGGCCAAAGAAACGGCAGCAAATGCCCAGAAAAGCTTCCAACAGGCTGAGGCAAAATATCAGCAGGAACAAAAATCATATGAACATGCCCATCATATTTTCCTCAATGCCCAAGCCGGTCTTCTAGCAGCTGATTTAAAACCAGACACGCCCTGCCCGGTATGCGGCTCTACCACTCACCCTCACCCTTATGTTTTGAGCGCCGATGAACAGCCGCTGGAACGGGGGGAACTAGAAACCTGGCAAAAAAAAGTTGGACTCCTCAACACGCAACGGAATAATGCCTCCCAAAGCGCTAGTGAAGCACTGGCCACCTGCCGAAACCTCGAAGAACAATATCAAACGAACAAAGGAAAGTTCATAAACAGCCTGCAGGAAGCAAAGATATCTGCCGATACCAGCCTGCCTGACATTGCTGCAGAACTGAATAAATGGCAGGCTATCATCCAACAGAAGCTGCAAAAGTATACGCTGGAAGCCAATGAAGCCAATGCGCTCAAAGGAAAGCTCGCCACCAGCGAGACAAGACTGAAAGAGCTGGAAACCGCCGCACTGGAAGCAGATCAGGCACATAGAAAACTGGAAACCGAGTGGCAGGCATTGAACAGTCAGTTGGAAACGCTCAAAGGCCAGCAAACTTATGAATCACTTGCCACAGCAGAAGCAGAATTACAGGCCGGTCAAAAACGACTCCAACAGGCACAGGCAGCCGCCAAAGAAACGGAAATCGCCGTTTCCCTGGCGCAAAAAGCTCAGCAAGCAGCTGAAACCATCATCAAGGATTGCCAGAGCAAGCTTCCCCAGCAAACGCACGAAAAGGAAACGGCCTTTGCCGAATATCAAAAAACACGCAGCGCCAAAAAACTGACTGAAGCACAATGGCAGTCCCTGGTTGCAGAATACACCGCTCAAGATGGCGAAGCAAAACAACAAGGCTATCAAAAGTATAAGGCAGTTTATCAGGGAATCCTGGGGCAAAAAGAAGCCCAACTCAAAAACATCAATGACCAAAAGCGGCCAGACCTGACCGCACTTGCCACGGCGCAGGATACACTGAATAAGCAATGGCAGGAGTTAGATGCAAAACGCAAACGCGTTCAGCAAATGCGGCAGCGCAATGAAGAAACTGCGCAAATACTACAGGAATTACTGAGTTCCCGCAACAGCAAAATTGCCACAGCGGCCCGCATCGAAGGTCTCTACAACCGCCTCTCCGGTAAAATGAAAGGCAGCCGTATGGATATTGAAACCTTCGTCCAGCGCCATTATCTTCAGCAAATCCTTCTGGCCGCCAATTACCGCTTTGCTGAGATGTCCGCCGGACAATTTGAATTGCGCCTGATGCCTGTGGAAGATGCGGGGCAAGGCAAGAATCGCGGTCTCGACCTCCGGGTTTACTCCACCGTCACCGGTCAGGAGCGGGATATCAAAACCCTCTCAGGCGGTGAATCCTTTATGGCAGCTCTGTCGTTAGCCCTGGGTCTTGCCGACCAGATTCAGGCCAACACCGCCGCCATTAACCTCGATATCATGTTTATCGATGAAGGCTTCGGTTCCCTTGACGACCACTCCCGCAACCAAGCCATCAAAGTGCTCAAACGCCTTTCCGGCGGTGACAAGCTCATCGGCATTATCTCCCATGTAACGGAGCTCAAACAGGAAATCGACAACCAGCTTATCGTCCGCAAAAACGAAAAAGGCAGCCATGTAACATGGCAAATCAGCTGAAACAAGGCCCTGCTAGCCAATCGCTTGCAGGGCCTTGTTTCACGTGCAACATAAAGATAAAACGATATAATCAGAACCAATATTCCACTCGGCCGAACAGTTTTTCTGCTTTGCGGTCATTTTCCAACTGCTTGCCGTTAAAATAGATTGCCTTTGCCTGAACATTAGGCAAAATGGTATACTGGGCGCCCACTTCTATACCCTTGGTATTATAGAAAGCACCATCGCAGGACGGATACATGGAGGTATTGCCGCCTTGATGACGATACGAGAGATAAGCCCCCCATGAACCCTGATGCAATTTATTGGCGCCCTTATAGGCAAGATGCACGAGTCCTGAACGCTTATAGTAATCTGCGGCGGTATTCTGCATATAAGCACCCGTTAAGGATACATTCTTGTCGAAGCGGTAAGTTGCTGCACCTTCCCAGATATGCGCATTTTCTTCATTAGCACCTTTGCTGTAAAACGTATCCTTAAACATCCCACTCTTAAAATGATAATATGCTCCCGTCAAAGACAGCTTTCCCGGACTAACCGTTACCGCTAAGCTTTGGATGCTGGCCACATCCTCGCTAATCTTGCGTTTCGTTGCCCGTTTCAATGCTTCATCATAGCGCAGATTATCCTTATTTATACGGCCTGCACGAGCCTGTACCTTGACCTTCTGGCCATAGTTTACCTCAACACCGGATAATTGTGTGAAAAACATCAAATTCTTGTCATAATTTGTCGTATCTGGAATGCGCCCTATCTTCACATTGAAGTTCTTATAATTTCCCTGCGCCCAGAGCCGTTTTAAGGCCACATTATCTGTGCTGTCTTCCCGCACATCAACGGTTGAATCCAAGCGTGCATGTACGTTCCAATTCTTATTGACCTGCGCCTTAGGCTCAAGACGCAATAAAAACGCTTCTGAAGTGGAATCACTCATCTTGCCCTTGTTGTCCTCTGTTCGCTGGCTGGTGTAGGTATAACGCGCTTCCCCTGACCACTTTACCAGATCCGCATTTCGCTCTAAATTGGTCACACGTACACCAAAATTATTTAATTCCTCAGCAAACTCAGCTGCCAGCTTATCCACAAGACCTTTGTCAGCTGCACTGCCCTTATCTTTGGCCATGGCCTTAGCCACCATCTGCGCCATTTCGTAGCGAGTGATGTTGCGCGCTCCCTGATAGCTGCCATCACCATAACCTTCGATAACCCCATCCGCAGCCAGTGTCGCTATGGCATCGTATGCCCAGTGGTCTGCTGGTACATCCGAAAAAGGATTGGCAGCGGCGCTGACACCGGTAGCTGCGCCCATTACCAGACCAGCGGACAGCATGGATAAAACTGTTTTTTTCATAACCTGCACTCCTCTTTAATCGAAAATATGAATCACACCAGAACTGACATAACAAAGGACGTAACCAAAGCCACGAGCATAGGAATGGCCGTCCGTTTTACGACATCCACAGGCGACACATCTGCTACACCAGCCACAGCAACTACTGCTGCCGTAATCGGCGAAGCGCTGCGGGCAATGCTGGAAGCCATCTGCATCGGCGTTATCATCGCGGCCGGTAAAATTGCCAGCTTCGCGGCAATATCCGGCACCAAAGCACCAAAGGAATAAAAGGGTGCATTACCTGAACCCATAATGACCGCCGATACCGTTACAATCATCACCATAACCAGAGTAATCCCAGCCGCTCCGAAGCCAGAGCTTTGTGCACCGCTGATAATCATGTCCACTGCCCCGATTTTCATCAAGCCAAAAGCAAAGGTCTCACCGGCTACAATCAACGTAATGACCGTAGCAAAAATCTTGCCCATGCCATCAAAGAAGACCTTTATGCTGTCAAACACCGTCTTTACATCACGCGTCCGAAGCAACTCAAACAGCATCGCCAAAGCAATGCTGATAATCATCGCAGTTACCACGGGCATTTTTATTGTCGTGATACACAGCTTGCTGAATACGAGCACCAACCCAATGGGTACCAACGGCAAAATCACATAAATCGCTGGCGGCAGGGAATCATCCTTTTCCACAGCGACAAATTCCATGGACTTAGCCTCGATACCATCCCGTCGGTCAAACCAACGCTGAACCACAAAATGCGTTACCGCAATAGCCAAAATCGTCACCACGGCGATAGGAATCTGCTCACCAACGAAATAATCTGCGACATCCAAACCTGCAGTTTTCGCAGCAAACACAGCGGTACCAGAAGCCGGCCCCAAATCCAAACAAGGTGCGGTGGCAATAACGGCCGCTGCCGATAAGCGGCTGACGCCCAAGCTAATGAGGACCGGATACAAAGTAGCCATCAGCAACACACATAACCCTGCGGCACTCGGAATAACGATATTTAACAGCTGTCCCACCACATAGCTTACGGCCAGCAACAAATAGGGAGATTTCAGCATGCTAAGCGGCTTGGCGGACAGATGAACCAAAACCCGGCTGGCGCCGATATGCTCCATATATTTGGCAAAGCCACCGACAGCCATAATGAGCAAACCTATACCGGCTGCACGGGAACTAAACGTATCCTCGATAAACTTAAAGATATCAAACCAGACCATCCCCGTTGTTTTCTTTGCATCCAATAATGGATATCCCAGCAGAATGGTCATCGCCATCAAGAAAATGCCCCCGGCAAAGAGCACCGTTTGTGCATTTTTCTTTTTTAGGATCATGTAGGCCACAACCACAGTCGTTACGAAAGCCAAGGCCAACGCTAACATAAGCTCTCCTCCTCTTTTACCGCGAACCGATAATATGCTGTATAATCCGGCATAATAGCTCATAGCGGGGAATAATGCTATCGATTTCCAGATATTCACCCTCACTATGGGCACCGCCGCCCACTGGCCCTAAGCCATCAATGGTCGGCGTTCCACCAGCTGCAGCAAAGCTGCCATCAGAACCGCCACCGCTGGCAGTCCAGCCAAAATCGACACCGATTTCCTGCCCAATTTCATCAATGCGCCGGCAAAGCTCCATGGTTTTTTCCGTAGGAAGCATCGGCGGTCTTGTTATGCCACCTTCCACGGCAGCTGCCGTTCCCTCTACATGCGGCTGATTATGTAATGCTTTCATAACCCCAGACACACGCTCTATTTCGGCCTTGTCATAATAGCGTACATCAACCTCGGCACCGGCTTCTCCTGGTACGGCGCTTATGCCAGTACCGCCCCAGACCTTGCCTACATTTACCGTAGTCTCCTTAGTAAAATCCGTGGCGGACTGCAGGGCGATAATCCAATGGGCCAATTCCTCAACGGCATTTCTACCGGCCTGATAATCCACCCCTGCATGTGCCGCTACCCCTTTGATATTGATATGGTATCTGGCAATCCCTTTGCGTTTATGAACCAAATTTCCATTGGCACGGCCAGCTTCCAGGACAAGAACGTAGCGGCTTTTTCTGGCCAGTTCCGTAGAATACACTGCCGAATACCTTGAACTTATGCCCTCGTGGTCACTGTTGAGAAACACACATATAGAGGCTTCTTGCAAAACGCCCCGTGCCTGTAAATTGGCCAATGCGTAAAAACCGCTCAGCATCCCCGCCTTACAATCGATTACCCCAGGACCATAGGCGCGATTTCCATCGATTGTAAAAGGACGTTTAGCTGCTGTTCCCAAAGGAAATACGGTATCCATATGCGCAAGTACCAATACATCATAATGGTCAGCCTCTCGATTGACAATGCGCAGACAAGGTGCAATGGTCGGTGACAACCTGACTTCTTCGGCCAGCCAGCCGAGCGATTCATACTTTTCCTTCATAAAAGCAGCAATCTTACCGGCACCTTCTGGCTCAGAGGAAACGCTGTCGATATTAACGAGCTTGGCTAGTTCGTCCAGATAGCGCTGTTTTTCCAGCTCCATACCCAACTACCTCCTGTAAAATATTCTTTGGTAAAACAAAATGTCATGGCCACATCATTATCATAATATTTGCTAGACTAAATGTAAAATTCGCAATACTTCTAAATTTATTAGCCAATCTAATTGGACAAAACATGAAAAAACAGTATATAATGATGGCGAAATCGAAAAAACGCAGAAAGGTGATGCGTCATGCTCTTGCGGCAAATACAGTATTTTATGGCGGTAGCAGAATCACACCACTTTACCAAAGCAGCGAAACAACTCTTTGTCTCCCAGTCTGCTCTATCGCAGCAAATAAACAAACTCGAAGAGGATTTAGGGGTTAAACTTCTTGACCGCATTTCACATCCCATTACATTAACTCCAGCTGGTGAAGAATTTTACCGCTGCGCCCAAAAAATAATATCCGATATCAATCATCTTGAGCTGCAAATGCAGCATTATTCCCGCGACAATCAAGGAACTTTACACGTTGGCGTGATTACAGGTCTGGGAAAACTCCCCCTCACAGACATATTTTCCAAATTCAATACCGAAATCTCCCCACAGATGCAATTTTCCCTAACCAATTGTCTTAGTAAGAAACTCTGCCATATGCTGGGCAATCACGAAGTAGACATTGCCATTATGGCTGTCCCCGACGAATTATCCACAGCGGAATTTGAACTCCTCTCCTTGCAGCATGAACCGTTTATGGTTATTCTCCCACCAGCCCATCCGCTGGCAAATCATGCACAAATAAACCTAAAAGACTTGCAGAGCGAAAATTTCATCTTCCCTACGGCCGAAAATGTTTCCTATGACGTCTTTATGGCAGTCTGTCAGAAAGCAGGCTTCACCCCGAATATCGTTACTTACTGCAATACACCCGGCCAGCGAATTGACCTCGTCCACTCTGGATTAGGTGTCAGTCTGATTTCGGAAAGTGGTTTGACCTATTTCAACCACCATGCTGATGTTGTATCCCGCGCTTTAACAGAGCCCTTTTACAAGCACATTGCTATGGTAAGACGGCGGGAAGAAAAACATCCACCGTTGGTCGATAAATTCTGGGAATATATCCGTACAAACTACGGTCAGGATGAAGCATAAATAGCAGATTCTTACCGTTAGAATATTATTTATATCACCCTTGAAAGGAGTGCTTTTTAATGAAGGGTCGTTCTCTACTTATGGGGTTGCTGCTGTTATTAACGTGCATCCTTTTGCCATCTCACGATGTTCATGCACAAAAACAGCCACTCCCCACCGGTCTAAGTGATTTTTCCATGGCTGAAACGGCTGGCGCCACTACCGATTCACTAAAGGTATATACCTACAAGCCAGCCGCCTGGCAAGACGGCCGCCCCATTGTCGTCGTCTTTCACGGACTGAAGCGCAATGCGGAAGAATACTGTCAAGGCTGGAAGGAATATGCGGAAAAGCATAATTTCCTCATCGCCTGTCCAGAATTCACCGAAAGTAAATTTCCCGGCGTGCGTTATTACAACTTCGGTAACGTTATCGACAACGACAATACAGGTGGAAACATACAGCCAACAAAACAGTGGATTTTCCCAGTAATCGATAACATCATCAAAGAAACCAAAAAACAGGCTAACGCTAAGAAAAGCCGTGTCATCATCTATGGTCACTCTGCTGGTGCTCAACTCGTTCACCGTTATGTGCTTTTAAACAAAGGTACCTCTGCTGACCTCATCATTGCGGCCAATTCAGGCTGGTACACCATGCCCGATGAAAGCATTCCTTACTCCTATGGCATAAAAGGACTGAATCTGACGAAGGAAAATTTCCGTAATGCCTTTACTAAACCAGTTGTCATTCTCTTAGGTGAAAATGATACACTTCGTTCAGGAGCTCTGCGCAAAACCCCCGAAGCAGATGCACAAGGTCAAAATCGTTTGGAACGCGGACATAACTTCTATAAAAATGCACAAGAAAAAGCCACCAGTTTGGACTTAAAGTTTAACTGGCAGCTGATTACAGTACCTGGCGTCGGCCATGACGGTACGGGTATGGCAAAAGGTGCAATCCCCCTTATTGAAAAACTTGCCCGCTAATCCCCCTTACAACATTTTACACACGAACAATCCCCTGCAAGGACTCTGCTTGCAGGGGATTGTTTCACGTGCAACATATAGACGACATTATGCAATCATGGTTCCATCCGTAGCTTCCATCTTGGCAAATTTAACAGCCGCCTTGGCCAGCTCATCAGTGGAGTCAATAAATGTGCCCTCCAGCCCATACATATCTACAGCCACAGGCACTTCCGTACAGCCAAGAATAAAGGCCTCAGCGCCCTGCGCCTGCATTTCCTTCAGCAGCTCCCTAACCGCTGTCGTATCGTAAGCCTTATTTGTGGACTTGACACCATCATAGATCAAATCATCGATCAGATGCTGCTTTTCTGCAGACGGCGCAATGCATTGGATGCCTTTGGCCTCCAAGCCATCCTGATAAAGCCCCGTGCTGATAGTTCCGCTGGTTGCCAGCAGGCCGACACTGCGATAGCCTTTTTCCCAGGCGCTGGCAATCGTCACATCGATGATGGATAACACCGGAATCGTGATCTGCGGCAGGATTTCCGGCAGGAAATAATGGGCTGTATTGCAGGCGATGATGATGAAATCCGCACCGGCCATCATCAAACGCTTGGCCGTCTTCACCATCTCCGGTGCCGGGGATGCGCCCAAGCCCTTAATGGCTCGGGTGCGGTCGGGAATCGTACAGTTATTATCCACGAGCATGGGGATATGTTCCTGATCACATCTGGCTGGTGTCGCCATGATGATTTTTCGCATCAGATCCACCGTTGCCATTGGCCCCATGCCACCCATAATGCCGATTGTCTTCATATTGCTCACTCCTCGTATTTTCTCAAGAAGATTTGCGTACGTTCATCTTGCTTAAAGCATAACACTGCCGTAGAATATAAGCAAATACATATAACTATATATACAATATAAAAATATTTTATATATGAGGTGATTGCGATGACAGGTATGGAATACGTCTATACCGTATACGAAGAGAAAAGCTTTTCTGCCGCCGCCAAGAAACTCTTTATGACGCAGCCTGCCCTATCGGCAGCAGTCAAGAAAGTGGAAGGAGAACTCGGTCTGCCCATCTTCGACCGCTCCCATTCCCCGCTAAGACTTACTGATGCCGGACAGGCCTACATCGAAGCTGCTGAAAAGATCTTTCAGATCCAGAAGAACCTCCAGCGCTTTGTCAACGACCTGGCCGAACTCGAAAGCGGCAGTCTGGTGATTGGCGGCACAAATTTCGTAACGGCCTGCTTCCTGCCCCGCCTGATCAAACAGTTCAATGAACAGCATCCCAACATCCATATTTCCGTAATCGAATCCAGCAGTGCCGAATTATTTGCCGGCCTCAAGCAGGGCAACATTGACCTTGTCATCGACAGCGGCGAATGCAACACCAAAGAATTCGAATCCCTGACCTTCTTTACGGACAGGATCATGCTGGCAGTGCCCAAGACCTTTGCCATAGAACAGGAAAGGGCTTTTTCCCAGCAGGAAATCATTGCCGGCAAACATTTGCAGGCAGGATCAGCCGCCTCCAGCCTGCAGCATTTCGCCGAAGTTCCCTTCCTGTTGCTCGGCAAGGGCAATGATATGTACCGCCGGACCATGGAACTCTTTCGCGAGGCCGAGATTACGCCCCATGTCCGGCTCTATCTCAACCAGCTGATGACTGCCTATCATATGGCGGCAGCAGGCTTAGGCGCCACCTTCCTGACCGACACTCTGATCCGCATGGCCGCACCGAATGACAGCTTGAACTATTATCTGCTGGAGCATCCATTATTGCAGCGGGAAATCTTCATTGCGATTCCGCGCAGCAGTTATCATCCCAAAGCCATTCAAGCTTTTTGGGAGAGCGTTGCACAATTTGCCGCCGTCTAATGTTTCACGTGCAACAAAATAGGAATCTCCTTACTTATGTCGAATATATAAAAGATATACCCCAAGTATCGTAACGTCCGGTATTTCGACAGAAAGGAGTTGCATTATGAAGCTGGAAAACATCTTAATGCGCAAAGACATGCTCAAATGTGCCCTTTGCCACAATGCTCCCTGTGACCGTGCCTGCCCCGAAAATATCTCCCCGTCCCATCTGCTGCGCTCCATTTATTTTGACAATGAGGATTGCGCAGCCTTGAAGATTTCTGCAGTACCGCCCTGCCTTAACTGCCCGGCCCCCTGCGAATATGCCTGCGTACGTTCCCGTGAAGTCCCTATCCGCCAGTTGCTCTCCCGGCTGGTCGCAGAGGTTCGCCCGCAACTGGATGGGAAGTATCCTGAAAATGAAAATGTACTGCGCACGGAAATCTGCGGCATCCCATTGGAAAATCCCTTCCTGCTTTCCTCCTCGGTTGTCGCCAGCACCTATGACATGTGCGCCCGAGCCTTCGAAGCAGGCTGGGCAGGTGCGGCCTTCAAGACCATCTGTACCATGGACATCCACGAAGCCTCGCCCCGCTTTTCCGCGATTGATGGCGGCGATGGCAGCATCATCGGTTTCAAGAATATTGAACAGCTCTCCGACCACAGTGTGCCGGAGAATATGGCCATCTTCCGGCAGTTAAAGAAGAACTATCCGCATAAGGTGATCCTGGCTTCCATCATGGGGCAGGATGAAAATGAATGGACGGAGCTGGCTTATACCTGTCAGGAAAACGGTGCCGATGCCATTGAGCTGAACTTCTCCTGTCCCAATATGATGGAAGGCGGCTTAGGTTCCGATATCGGACAAGTCCCGGACCTGGTGGAACGCTTTACCGCGGCAGCCAAACGCAAAGTCAAGATTCCCGTGCTGGCCAAACTCACCCCCAATGTCGCCTCCATGAATCCTGCAGCTGAAGCAGCCAAACGCGGCGGCGCAGACGGGCTCGCCGCCATCAACACCATCAAAAGCATCATGGGCGTCAATCCGCACACCTTTGTTTCCAGCCCGGCAGTCCATGGTGTTTCGGCCGTAGGCGGCTACAGTGGCAATGCCGTAAAGCCCATCGGCTTGCGCTTTATCGCAGAGTTAGGCAAGAATCCGGCGCTCCAGGGGATGCATATCTCCGGCATGGGCGGCGTCGAAACCTGGCATGATGCACTGGAATATCTGGCACTGGGCGCCGGTTCCATCCAGATAACCACTGCCGTGATGCAATATGGCTATCGGATCATCGATGACCTAAAAACCGGCCTCACCTATTTTCTCCATGAAAAAGGCGTCCAGCATGTCGGAGACATCATTGGCCATGGTCTGGCATCAGTCAGCGAATCAACGGACGTCCTCGAACGAGATACCATCCTTTTCCCCAAATTTGACCACGCAAAATGCCTTGGCTGCGGACGCTGTGAAATCTCCTGCGCCGATGGCGGTCATCAGGCTATCCAACTCAATGATAAACGCCAGCCCATCCTGAACGGTGCAAAATGTGTGGGCTGTCACCTCTGCATCCTGATCTGCCCAGCCAAAGCAATCCGGCCAGCAGGCAAACGCATCGCCCGCCCGAAATAAATGTTTCACGTGCAACAAAGTAAAATTTTTTTCACCCACAAGGATTTTGGCACCTGCATCGCGAATAAGACAAGCGTGTAATGTTCACAGATTTTTATGGGGAGGTATTTTTTTATGCGTAGCAAGAAACTCTGTGCAGCCGTATTGGCAGCAACTCTCGGTTTTGGATTCATGGCTGGTGCACCGAGCACGGAAGCCGCTACCCGCGCCGAGCTGGCTCAGATTTCTGTAAACCAAAAGGGCACAAACTTCAAGTATTGGAACAAAGATGCGAAGTCCTATCAGGCTCTCACCAATTATGTAAAAGACGTAACCAACCCCAAGAGCAAGAACTTCATTCCCGTGGAAGACCGTATCGCCGTATTTGATTTGGACGGCACATTGATCTGCGAAACCACGCCATCCTATTTCGAGTGGATGATGTATCTGGAAAGAGCACTCAACGATCCTACTTTCACGCCGAAAAAAGAAGACCGTGAATATGCAAAAGTCGTAAAAGCTGCAATTGACAAGGGCTCCCTGCCCGAAGATATGGAACGCAAAGAGGCAAAATCCCAGGCCTCCGTATTTGCTGGTATGACCTTGCCGGAATATGAAGCCTATGTGAAGAAATTCATGCAGACGCCGGCTGAAGGCATGAACAATCTCAAACGCGGCGACTCCTTCTATCTGCCGATGGTCGAGGTCGTTTCCTATCTGAACGCCAATAAATTCAAGATTTTCGTAGTATCCGGCTCTGACCGTCAGGCCCTGCGCATCCTGACCGATGGCATCATGCCGATCGAGAAAGACAATATCATCGGTACCGATGTTTGGAATCTGGCATCCCATCAGGGCGATACCGATGGACTTGACTACCTCTATCGCAAAGACGATGAAGTCATCCGCGGCGAATTCACCCTCAAAGACGTCAAGATGAACAAGGTATCCAATATCGCCCGCGAAATCGGCAAACAGCCGGTCCTGGCCTTCGGCAACAGCTCCGGTGACGGCAGCATGTTCAACTACACCATCACGAACAACAAATACAAGGCCCTCGCCTTCTCCCTGCTCTGCGATGACACGGAACGCGAACTGGGCAACCAGAAAAAAGCCGACAAGATGCGGGCTTCCTGCGAAAAATACGGCTGGATTCCGGTTTCCATGCGTGATGATTTCAAGACCATCTATGGTGACAATGTAACCAGAACCAAATAAAGCACTATTGTTGCACGTGAAACAAAACATATAACAGGTCCCCCTTGAGCATATCATTATTGCTCAAGGGGTATTTTATTGCACTGGAAGTGATGTTTATCACATGAAAAAACATGTGATTCGGATAAAATAAGCATAATTCAGATGTATGTGTTTTAGGAGGAGCTTAGGGTGAGCAATGTGTTTCAAAAGTTCAACTACCTTATTCCCAAGAAAAAATCAGCCAACGGGCATCAGCAGTTAAACGAAGGCGGCCGTGAGTGGGAGAATACCTACCGCGACCGCTGGTCTTTTGACAAGTGCGTGCACTCCACCCATGGGGTGAACTGCACGGGTTCCTGCAGCTGGAATATCTATGTCAAGAATGGTCTGGTGGCCTGGGAGAACCAGATCCACGATTATCCGGAAACAGCACCGGATATGCCAGATTTCGAACCCCGGGGCTGTCCTCGCGGAGCATCCTTTTCCTGGTATCTCTATAGCCCCCATCGCATCAAATATCCCTATCTGCGCAGTGAACTGGCGCAGCTTTGGCGGGAGGCGAAAAAAAATCACCATACCGTGCTGGAAGCATGGCAGAGTATCGCCAACGAGCCGGCCAAAATGAAGCAATATAAGGAAGCCCGCGGCTTGGGCGGCTTTGTTCGCTCCACCTGGGAGGAAGCCTCCGAAATCGTGGCGGCTTCCATGATCCATGCTGCCATAAAATATGGCCCGGACCGGAATTTCGGCTTTTCCGTAATCCCGGCAAAATCCATGCTTTCCTATGCCGGCGGCCTGCGCTTTATGCAGCTGATGGGCGGTGCCGGCCTTTCCTTCTACGACTGGTATGCGGATCTGCCACCCGCCAGCCCGCAGGTCTGGGGCGATCAGACCGATGTGCCCGAGTCTTCCGACTGGTACAATGCGGGCTACATCATCACCTGGGGTTCCAACGTGCCCCTGACGCGCACGCCGGATGCCCATTTCTTAGTGGAAGCCCGCTACAAGGGTACGAAGGTCGTTTCCATCGCCCCGGACTATGCCGAATCCACGACAGTTGCCGATACATGGATCCCCTTGAAAGTCGGCAGTGATGCGGCAATGGCTATGGCCATGGGGCATGTCATCCTCAATGAATACTATTGGGGCGAACCGGCAGAATTCTTTGTGGAATACACCCGCAAGTATACGGACTTCCCCTTCCTCGTTCGTCTGGAAGAGCGAAATGGCAAATATCAGGCCACCCGCTTCCTGAATGGTCAGGATATGGGGCGCAAGGACAAGCATGCCGATTTCAAGCACTATGTGATGGATGAGAAGACCGGCAGCCTGGTCGTGCCCAATGGCACCATGGGTGACCGCTGGGACCGCAAGGAAAAATGGAACCTCAAAGAGGAAAACAGCGATAATGGCGATGCCATCACACCGCAGCTCTCCGTCCTGGGCTCCATGGATAAAATTGTGGAAATCCAGCTGCCCTACTTCGGCAATGAGCGGGAAAACCGACTGCTGACCAGATCAGTCCCCGCCAAGCGCATCAAGACGGCAGATGGTGAGATTCTGGTGACCACGGTATACGACCTGACCTTGGCCAACTATGCCATTGACCGCGGCCTTGGCGGTGAAGTGGCATCCTCCTATGAAGATGATGTGCCCTATACGCCGAAATGGCAGGAAAAATACACGGGCGTGCCCATGGAAACGGTTATTCATACGGCCAGGGAATTTGCCGACAACAGCCTCAAGACCAAGGGACGCACCATGGTCATCATGGGTGGCGGCATCAATCACTGGTTCCACGCCGATGTGGTCTACCGCACGATCCTGAACCTGCTCCTCTTTGTCGGCGCCGAAGGCCGCAACGGCGGCGGCTGGGCTCATTATGTGGGACAGGAGAAACTGCGTCCGGCAGAGGGCTGGCAGCGTATCATGACAGGCCTTGACTGGAAGAAGCCGCCCCGCCTGCAGAACAGCACCTCCTTCTATTATTTTGCCACCGACCAGTGGCGCAGCGATGAAATTGACCTGTCCGATCTGACTGCAGAAGGCGTAACCCCCCGCTACCTCCATGCCGGTGACTATAATGTCATGGCGGCACGTCTGGGCTGGCTGCCCTCCTACCCCACCTTCAACAAGGGCGGCCAGCAGCTCCATGACGAGGCCAAAGCCGCCGGCATAGATGTGAAGAAGTATATCGTCAACAGCCTCAAGGACAAGAGCCTGCAATTTGCCGTGGAAGATCCGGATAATCCCGCCAACTTCCCCCGCAATCTCTTTATCTGGCGCAACAACCTCATTGGCTCCTCAGCCAAGGGCCACGAATTCTTCCTGAAGTATCTCTTAGGCACAAAAAACGGCCTGTTCTCCGAGGAAGAAGCCCCTAACCGCCCCAAGGAAATCAAATGGCGGGAAGCAGCAGAACTCAATCAGCTCGATGGCGCGGCCAATGGCAAACTGGATTTGCTGATTGACCTCGACTTCCGCATGGCCAGCTCTGCCCTCTATGCCGATGTGGTACTGCCCACAGCCACCTGGTACGAAAAGGATGATTTGTCCTCCACGGACATGCATCCCTTCGTCCACCCCTTCCAAGCCGCAGTCGATCCCCTTTGGGAGGCCAAAACCGACTGGGAAATCTTCAAGACTTTGGCCAAAAAGGTTTCCGAAGTGGCCAAAGAAGCCAACGTCCAGCCCTATAAGGATGTGGTTGCCATGCCCATCCAGCATGACAGCGAAGGGGAAACAGCCCAGCCCGCAGGCCGCATCCGCGATTGGAGCAAGGGCGAGTGCGAACCCATTCCCGGCAAGACCATGCCAAACCTTATGGAAACGGAACTGGATTTCACCAAGGTCTATGAAAAATGGATTGCCCTTGGCCCCGGTGTATCCGAAAAGATGGGCAGCCTCTCCATGAGCTGGGATTCTGCCCCCGAATATGCAGAAATCGGCAAGCGCAACGGCACCATCCAGAATAAGGATTATATCTCCTATGGGATGCCTTCTATTGCCGATGCCAAACAGGCTGCGGATGCGGTATTAGGCCTTTCCACCACCACCAACGGTAAAGTGGCTGTCAAGGCCTGGAAATCCCTGGAAAAGAAAACCGGCCTCAATGACCTCACAAAGCTGGCCAAAGACCGGGAAGATGAACGCTTCACCTTTGAGCAGGTAGCCGTGCAGCCAAGGGAAACCATCACCTCTCCCACCTTCACGGGCAGCAATCAGAACCGGCGCTATACTCCCTTTACCACCAGTATCGAGGAACTCGTCCCTTTCCGTACCATTACGGGACGGCAGTCCTTCTTCCTAGACCATGAGATGATGCACGAGATGGGTGAGTCCATGGCTACTTACAAGCCCATTCTGGACTATCTGCCCATCAAAAACAAGTTAGGCGGCACAAGGGAAATCACCCTGAAATATCTGACGCCCCATAACAAATGGAGCACCCATTCCATGTACTTTGACAGCCAGCAGCTGCTGACCCTGTTCCGTGGCGGCCAGACCGTCTGGTTCAATGAAAAGGATGCCGCTGAAATCGGCGTCAGGGACAATGACTGGGTGGAACTCTACAACCATAATGGCGTAGTGGTTTCAAGGGCCGTGGTATCCCCGCGCCTGCCCCGGGGTGTGGTCTATATGCATCATGCCCAGGATCGCCATATCAACGTGCCGGGCAGCAAGATTTCCGGCACCCGCGGCGGCACCCACAATACGCCGACACGCATCCATATGAAGCCCACCCATATGATCGGGGGCTATGGACAATTAAGCTATGGATTCAATTATTATGGCCCCACAGGCAACCAGCGGGATATGTATGTGGTGGCCCGCAAGCTGGAGGAGGTAGATTGGCTTGAAGATTAAAGCACAGATTTCCATGGTCATGAATCTGGACAAGTGCATTGGCTGTCATACATGCTCCATCACTTGCAAGAATGTCTGGACCAACCGCCCGGGTGCGGAATACATGTACTTCAACAACGTGGAGACAAAACCCGGTATCGGCTATCCCAAACAGTGGGAAAACCAGGAGAAATGGAAGGGTGGCTGGGAGCTCAAAGGCGGCAAGCTGCAATTGCGTTCCGGCAATAAGCTGGAACGGCTGGCCAAGCTCTTCTACCATCCCGATCAGCCGGAAATGGATGATTACTATGAGCCCTGGACCTACGATTATGAAACCCTGATCACGTCCAAGCGCAAAAACCATCAGCCCATCGCCCGCCCCCGTTCCCTGATCACCCAGAAACCCATGGAAATCAAATGGGGGCCGAACTGGGAAGACGATCTGGCCGCCGGGGAATCCGCCCGGCAGGATCACAACTTCAAGAATATCGCTGAAGATATCACCCTGGAATTCCATGACCTCTTCATGAAATACCTGCCCCGCACCTGCAACCACTGTCTGAACCCCGCCTGTGTGGCGGCCTGCCCTTCTGGTGCCATCTACAAGCGGGAGGAGGACGGCGTGGTGCTGGTGTCCCAGGACGGCTGCCGGGGCTGGCGTCACTGCATCCCTGCCTGTCCCTACAAGAAGGTCTATTTCAACTGGAAGACAAATAAAGCAGAAAAGTGTATTTTCTGCTTCCCCCGCCTGGAAAACGGCCTGCCTACAATCTGTGCCGATACCTGCGTAGGGCGTCTGCGCTATATTGGCGTGCTGCTCTACGATATGGATAAGGTCAAGGATGCGGCTTCGACACCGGACAAAGGTGAGATCTATCACAGCATGCTGGATATCCTTCAGGATCCTCATGATCCAGAGGTCATCAAGGCAGCCAAAGATGCAGGCATTCCTGACAACTGGCTCAAGGCAGCACAGGCTTCCCCGGTCTATAAAATGGTCAAGGAATGGCAGGTAGCCCTGCCCCTGCATGCAGAATACCGCACCCTGCCCATGGTCTGGTATGTACCGCCCCTGTCCCCCATCACCCGGCGGGCGGAAGCGGATGTTTACCTGCCAGACGTAAAGGATATGCGCATCCCCCTTTCCTATATTGCCGAGCTCTTTGCCGCCGGCAATGTGGCAGTGGTGGAAAACGTATTGCAGCGTCTGCTGGATATGCGCATGGTCATGCGTGCCAAGGAGACCGGTGAGGAACTTCCCCGCCGGCTGGAATACGATCTGGAAACCTATGAAGCCATGTACCGGCTGATGGGCATTGCCAAGTATAAGGACCGTTTCAACATTCCTGCTGGTTTGCAGGAACAAGCGGAAGATAAATTACGAGAACTGCAGGGTTCCTGTGGCTATAACTGTCCGGGAGGGTGCTGATGATGACCGAAACAACAGAATATCAGAAAACGCTGTCTTTGGCTGCCTATCTCTTCGCCTATCCCCATGCGGAATGGTGGGCAAAACTCCCCGCCTGCCGCCAGGAAGCAGCCAGCCTTGAGAACCCGCAGAACAAGCAGATCATCCTGGACACCTTGGATTATATCGAGATCATGGGACATAAAGAATATGAAGAACTCTATGTCCGCACCTTCGAGTTTTCTGCGAATACCAATCTCTACCTGACCATGCACGACCGCACGGACTTCGGCAAGCAGGCCCGGGAAATGCTGGAATTCAAGAATCTCTTCTTGGACAACGGCTATGACCTGAACAAGGAACTGCCGGATTTCCTGCCTGCCCTGCTGGAATTGGCGGCCCACCTCTCTGCCGAACAGGCAGGCAAGGTGCTGTCCAGAATACAGCCTAAGATTGAACTGCTGCGCCAGCGCTTTGTGGCGGCAAAACTTGCCCATACATTCCTGCTGGATGTGATTTTGACCGAAACGGATGAACTGGAGGGAGCAACCGCATGAATGAATTCCTCTATGGGGTGCTGCCCTATATCGCCCTGACAATCTTCGCAGGGGGCACCATTATGCGCTATACCATCTATGAACGCAACTGGACCACGAAGTCCAGCGAGTTCCTGTCTAAGCGCGACCTGAAATGGGCCAATCCCCTTTTCCATATCGGCCTGCTGATGGCCTTCGGCGGTCACTGCGTCGGCATCCTTGTGCCAAAATTCATGACCGAGGCTGCGGGCACCGATGAGCATATGTATCATCTTATGAGCCTCGCAGGCGGCCTGCCGGCGGCGGTGCTCTTCCTCGGCGGTTTTCTGTGGCTCTGCCAGCGGCGGTTTGCCGGCAATGACCGCATGCAGGTAAATACTAGCGGCATGGACAAACTGCTCTATCTCGTGCTGCTGCTGACCATCGTATCCGGCACCATCGGCACGGTCAGCAATATCCCCGGCGGCTTCGACTACCGTGAAACCATCTCCCCCTGGTTCCGCTCGGTACTCATGCTGCAGCCTGAGGTTGGATTGATGGAAAACGTCCCCCTTGTTTTCCAGATCCATATGCTGAGCTGGATGATGACCGCCATGCTATTCCCCTTCACGCGGCTGGTGCATTGTCTGAGTTTCCCCTTTGAATACCTGTTCCGCAGCCATATCATCTACCGAAAAAAATAAGTTCTTACACAAAAATCGCTGGTCTCTGCCAGCGATTTTTTCATAGCCTTATTCGATATTGCAGACTTCCCGGCCGCAGTTCTCACATTGGATCGCGTCCTTGAGGTAATCCATGTCCTTGATGAAGATCAGATGTCCCCGGTATTCGATGATATCCGCCTTCTTTAGTTCTCCCAGCATGCGGTTCAGGCTCTCCCGGGCGGTCGCAGAATAATTGGCCAATTCCTGATTGGTCAGGGGCACGGAGATAAGGATTCCCCCATCCACCTCTTTGCCATAACTGTTGGCCAGCCGTATCAGGGTGGAATACAGCGCCCCCTTCTTGCCATAAAGCAGCAGATCCCGGAATTTTGTATGCTGCTTGCGCATATGGGCGCTGATGATGCGCAGGATATTCACTGCCATATGGGGACGCTTTTCCAGATAGCTCTGCAATACGGGGAAT
This sequence comes from Pseudoselenomonas ruminantium, assembly GCF_900104055.1. Classification (GTDB taxonomy): domain Bacteria; phylum Bacillota; class Negativicutes; order Selenomonadales; family Selenomonadaceae; genus Selenomonas_A; species Selenomonas_A ruminantium_C. Next base: position 43,468 of record NZ_FNJQ01000020.1, on the reverse strand, counting down.
TCAATGGCGTAGACCTCAGCGGCACTTTGGGCGATGGCATTGAAGATGTAAGTAGGATTATCCTCAAACAACGGCAATTCTCCAATAATGCTGCTGCGGGTAGCTAACCGCAAGGACAGCACCCGCCCGCTGGTGGCATATTTCGTGATGAATATCTGCCCTGTACGCACGATATAGAAATATTTCGCCGGATCACCTTCGTGAAACAGATATTCCCCATCATGCAGCATAATAACCTTGCCGGGAACTTCATACAATTGACGAACCAAAGACTCCATGACCTTACCCCTCTCAAAACTCAACTTGCTTCCCTTAAGCATACTAAAAATTTCCCATTCTAACTGTGAGATTTGTTACGTTTTCCGTGAGGTTTGTTACTTACATATTGATATATTTCAATTATACTTAATACAAATCAATAACAATGTGATAATAAGGATGGATGATGAACAAATGTCAACAAGCAAAGACTTCGCTGTCCTCGGCGAAAATCCCTCCCGTCGGGAAATCTTGCAGCATTGGGAGCCGGAAAACAAGATATTTTGGGAGACATACGGCAAAAAGATTGCCAACCAGAATCTGGCTGTCTCCACCTGGGCTTTAGTTTTATCCTTTGTGGTCTGGACCTTATGGGCCACCATTGCCGCTAAGCTCAACACCGTGGGATTCCACTTCACAGATGAGCAGATTTTCACGCTGGCCGCCCTGCCGGGGCTTGTTGGTGCCACGGGACGCCTGTTCTACACCTATCTGCCTGGCCTGCTCGGAGGCAAGACCTCAACATTGCTGACCACGGCCCTGTTATTGCTGCCAATCATGGGCCTGGGCAATGCCCTGCAGGATACAAGCACCTCCTATGAGACCTTTGTGCTCCTCGTATCCTTTATCGGCATAGCCGGCGCCAATTTCTCCGCCTCCATGGCCAATATCGGCTTTTTCTTCCCCAAGGCAAATAAAGGGTTGGCCCTGGGCATCAACGCAGGCGTGGGCAATCTGGGCGTATCCCTGATCTACCTGACAGCCCCCCTGCTGCTGGGCTGGAACTTGTCCGGCCTTTTCGGTGCCGGCCTGCCCACCGCCGCAGGTTCGACTCTCTACCTGCAGAATGTCTGCTATTTCTGGGCTATCCCCACATTGATCACACTTGTACTTATCTGGATGTTTATGGATAATCTGCCCCTGCCCAAACAAAGCCCCAAGAGCGTATTATCCATCTTCGGCAACAAACACACCTGGCTGATGTGCTGGATCTACACCTGCGGCTTCGGTTCCTTTATCGGCTTTTCTGCCGCTTTAGGCTTGCTGGTATCCAAGGAATTCCCCGAGGTTTCCTTCTCCATGGCGGCCTTCCTTGGCCCCTTTATCGGCGCCAGCGTACGGCCGCTGGGAGGCTGGCTGGCCGATAAACTCGACAGCGGTTCTCGCGTCACGCTTCTCTCCCTATTCGTGATGCTGGCAGCCAGCCTTGTAACCATGCTGGGCATCCAAGCGCATAACTTCGCAATGTTCTTTGGTTCCTTCCTGCTGCTGTTCCTGACCACCGGTTTTGTCAACGGTGCTTCCTTCCGCATGATTCCCTATATCTTCAATAATCCCTTCCACTCCTCTTTGGTTACAGGCTTTACCGCTGCCATTGCCGCCTATGGCGCTTTCCTGATTCCCAAGATCTTCGGCTGGGCCTACAGCAATTATCAGGATGTAACCCCAGCTTTCTACATCCTGATCGCCTTTACCATCAGTACCATTATCGTCACCTGGTATTTCTACGACCGCAAAAATTCCGGTCAACATTGTTAAAACATGTTGCACGTGAAACAACAACGCCCGGCAAGCTTATCGCCTGCCGGGCGTTGTTTCACGTGCAACAATATATTTTTATGCTTTTGCACCAGTTGAATACATCTTGATGGGTTCCGGGTTGTCTTCGATGCTCCAGACACCGCAGGGGCAAACACCGGCGCAGATGCCGCAACCGATGCACTTATCGGGATCGGATACGTATTCCCAGCTGCCATCTTCCTTCTCAACGCGGGTGATGGCTTTTTCCGGGCAGGATTCCAGGCACATCTTACAGTCGCGGCAGGTACCGCAGCTTACGCAGCGCGCATGGTCATCCACGGGATCACCGAGCAGGCAGTGATGGCATTTGTCGAAGTAAGCCTTGGACAGGCGTTCCGCAGGAATCTGTGCTTTCTGCGGGAAGGCTTTTACTTCCTTGCCCATCACATACTGATCGACATAGTAGGCTGCCTTGCGGCCGCTGCCAATGGCATCGGTCAGGCGGCCCGGCTTGATGGTATCGCCGGCCGTGAATACGCCCTTGGCAATGGACTGGTCAGCCTTCGGCACGAGCCAGCTCTTGCGGAAGTATTCGATGCCTTCATCTTCGGGCAGGAAGTCGAGCACCGGCTCTTCACCGATGGAGACGATAACCTGATCCGCAGGGATAAAGGTACCATCATTGGCGTAAACGCCTTCAGCAGTAATCTTGTTCGTAAAGAACGGCCATACGAGCTTACCGCCCAGACCTTCTACATAGTCAATTTCCTCTTTGAAGGCCGCCGGTTTCTGCACGTCGACAGCCACTACCGTTTCTGCGCCCATCTCGTAGGCACCACGGCAGGTATCCATACCGGAGTTGCCGGCACCGATAACGACTACATGCTTGCCAGTTTTCGGCTTTTCGCCACGGTTGATGGCCTTGAGGTATTCGAGCCCCATCGTCAGGCGCTCTGCCCCTTCCCAGGGGAAGAAGCGGGATTTCGTGCCGCCCGTAGCTACGATAACGGCATCATTCTCGCCGCGCAGCTGGGCGAATTTATCTTTATCCACCTTGCAGGAGGATACGAATTTCACACCAACGCTTTCAATGCGTTTGAGTTCTGCTTCGAGGAGTTCATGGGACAGGCGGCCGCGCGGGATAACCTGTTCCAACTTACCACCGATATGCTCAGCCTCATCGTAGACCGTCACGCTGTGGCCTTTACGGGCCAGCTGCCAAGCTGCGGACAGGCCAGCTACACCACCGCCGACAACGGCGATCTTCTTGCCCGTCTGTACTTCCGGCTTCGGCACGGAAAGGAAGGCGGAGCGATAGCCGAGGTCACCAATCTGGATGGGCTGGTCGATGCTGCCGCGGGTACAGCCATCCATACAAGGATTCGGGCAGACCGAACCGCAGACCGAACCCGGGAACGGCGTGTATTCCAGTTCGAGCTGGAAAGCTTCGTCGAGCTTGCCCTGACGGATCAGGTCATAGCGGCGCTGCGTCGGGATGCCCGTGGGGCAGTTGAATTCGCAGGGTGCTGCGAATTTCGCATTATCCCAACTCGGCACGCGCAGGCGGTAAAGACCCGTGGACAGAGTGTTATGCACGGCGAAATCATCATGCGCTACATCGGAGAAGATACCGCCTTTCACCCAGTCATTCATGCGGAAAGCCTGCATGGACGGCTTGTTGTTGCCCTTGGCTGCCTTTTCTGCAAAGGTCAGCGGCGTGAGCTTCTGCCATTCATTCCAGTTCGTGAGTTCCGCTTTGAGCGCCTGCTGGCCGATATGGGCCAGGAAATCATCCATGCCGCCATTGAGGAAGGCAATATCGTCATCATCGAGCGGCAGGCATTTGATATCTGCCGGGAAGTCATCCACATTACCGCGGACATAAACGACACCGCCGACCATGCCGACACAGGCACGCTCGCCGAGCACAGAAGTGAATTCTGCACTGTCATAGCCGCAGACGACAGCCTTGCCGCCGCCCATGAATTCGAAGGAGAAAGAACCCGTATTCTTGAGAATCCAGAGTTCCGGCTCCTCATAGAGCGGATCGTGCTTCATCAGGGAACCCGTACGAGTACCGCTGCGGCCGCCGATGAAGATCTTACCGCCGGAGGAGCAATGGCCAGCCGTATCGCCGGCATCACCCTTGACGGTGATGATACCGCCAGCATTAAGCCAGCCCACGTCAGCAGAGGTTGCTCCCTCCACCACAATTTCCGTGCCCGGCAAGCACATGGAACCGACACGCTGACCGGCATTGGTCACATGGAAATGCAGAGTCTTGCCTTCTGGATGCCAGAGCGGACCGCCGATATCATGCTGACCGGAAGCAGCTACCTCAAATTCCGTTTCGCCCTGACGCACAGCCTCTTCAATGGCCAGCAGCAGGTCCTGGGTGGACATACGGTCATGTCCCTTCATTGTATCGATCTTGAACATTACGCTATCCCCCTACTTAACATACATACTGAATGCCGAGCTGGTCGGCCACGGCCTTGTCCGTGGAAACCAGCGCATCGCTGCGGCCGATTGGCAAAGAGCTGTTGCCGATAGGCGCCATGAGCTTCTTGAGCTCGGAGTCGAAGGCCAGCACATAGTCCACGATCTTCTGGGCGCCCTTGTCGATATCGAGGCGCTTGACGAGACGCGGATCCTGGGTGCAGATGCCCATGGGGCATTTGCCCGTATTACAGGAGTTGCAGCGGCCCTGCTCGTTGCCGACGCAGCCCAGAAGCTGAATCAGTACCTTACCGACGAATACGCCGTTGGCACCAAGGCACATAAGCTTGAAGGCATCGGCAGCCGCATTGCCGGTCATGCCAATACCGCCGCCGCCATAAAGCGGGATCTGGCCCTGCAGGCCCTGCTTGACGGCTGCCAGATAGCAGTCGCGGATCTTGGAGACAACCGGATGGCCCGTATGGTCGAGGGATACCTCATTAGCGGCACCAGTACCACCCTGGATACCATCGAGGAAGAAGCCGCCGCAGATCTTATAGGGATCGCGCAGCAGGTTGTTGTATACGGATACGGAAGTGGCGGAAGCCGCACACTTGATGGCCACCGGTACACGGAAGCCAAAGGCCGCATTCATGGAAAGGTGCATCTTCTGTACGGATTCTTCGATGGAGTAAAGGCCCTGATGGTTTGGCGGTGAAGCCAGCGTAGCCTTCGGTACACCGCGGATAGCCTGCACGTGTTCCGCCACCTTGGCGCTCGGCAGCAGGCCGCCGTCACCGGGTTTTGCACCCTGACCGATTTTGATCAGGATACCAGCCGGGTCCGTGACCATATGCGGCATAGCCTTGATGATACGGTTCCAGCCGAAATGACCGGAAGCGATCTGGATGATGAAGTATTTGAGATAGTCCGATTCCAACAGCTTAACCGGCATACCACCTTCACCGGAGCTCATGCGCACGGGCAGGCCGCATTTCTCATTGAGATAGCCTACAGCCAGCGCCACAGCTTCCCAGGCACGGGTGGACAGAGCGCCGATGGACATATCGGAGAAAATCAACGGGTAGATCCAATCCACCGGCGGCGTCTTGGTCTTCTGTACCAGCTTGCCATCCTTGATTTCAAAGGGCAGGTCTTTCGCCGGCAGTACGCGGCCAAACGGCGAACGGATATCGAAGGTATGACGGGCAGCATCAAGCGACGGGTCAGTCATCTGGGAGATACGCCCCACCACGATGCTGTCCAGCGTGCGCTGAGCATTGAGGTTGGTGCGGCCACCGCGCTTGATGGGGCCATTATCCTTAGCCAGCAGCGTGCGGCGGGAATCTGGGTTGCGTACTGGACGGATGGCGTTATTCGGGCAGATCTTCTCGCACATGCCACAGCCACGGCAGAAATCCGTGAGGCTGGCCACCTGCTTGATGATCGGGCGAGCCACATGGGTATGTTTCGGTTCCGGCTGACTGCCCTCAGAAACCGTCAGGGACTGTTTCTGCACCTCTACCTTGATGGCCTTGAAGGAACATCCGGCCACGCAGCTGCCGCACATGGTACAGCGTTCTGCATGATATTCGATTTTCCACGGCAGGTCATTGACGCCGATTTCCTGTGTTTTTACTGCTTCCATCTCTGTACCTCCAAGTCATTGTCAATGACCACGATTTCGCGTTCGTTTGGATAGATATCCTGGGACTGATCACGGTTGGGCATGATTTCATTGATGCCGCAGACTTCCGAAGAAATAGCCACCATGTTTTCATCGCGGCCCACCACTACCGGGCGGAGTTTCTTGGAATCACAGCAGGTGATCATGCGGCAGTCCGGCAATACCCCGATGACCGTGTTTGGTCCGTTGATTTCCAGGTTCGCCAGGGACTGGCGGATGGCAATCAGGACATCCTTATCCTCACGCTGTTCACATTCTTCAAAAGGCAGCGGCGTGATTACATGCTTGTAATAAGTCAGAGGCCATTTGAGTTCATGATGTACATAGTGCAGGGTGTTCAGGAAGCACTGAGAATCAGATTCGAAGCCGATATAGCCACGGTGCAGGGAGGACTGGAATTCCTTGTTCTTCGTATAGAAGGTATTCTCGCCATTAGCACAGAGCGTATACCCCTGCAGGAAGAACGGATGCGCTGCATAACGCACGATATCATAGTTGGTGTTCTGGCGGCACTGAGCCACGATGGACTTAGCCACGAGGCAGCCATTGTCATCCCAGAGGTGGAAATAAGTAGCAATGTCACGCGGATCGCCGATTTCCTTCAAGGTCAGCACATCCGGCCAGAAGGAATAAACGAAACCAGCATTGTTCTCCGTGAGAATCTTGCGCAGGTCCAGACGGGTATCGAGCAGGAGATTTTCCTTTTCTTCCTTAGACATATGGCCCGCTTCTTCTGGATAGTCATAGTTGCGGAAAATATAGTAAGGCATGGCCTTGATGTCGAGGCCTGGACGCTTGTCCGGGACGGGAATCCATTCGGCCAGCGGCACGAAGTTATGCGCATCCATGTATTCTTCTACCAGCTGTGCGCCGCGCTGGGTGCAAGCCAGAGAAAGCAATGGCTTATCCTTATAATCGGAGAATATACCATAGAGATCCTGCATAACCATGGCAAAGCCCGAATTATCATGGCCTTCCTGCTGAGGCAGCATCAGATGCAATGCCTTGGAGGGCTGGATAGGCACCTTGCTCTTAATCGAACCAATTCTGCACATAACTGTCGCTCCTTTGCGAATGTATACAAAATAATATATCTTTGTCCTTACTCAATGTATTTTCGTTACATCGTGATTTATATTATAAGAACTTTGTAAACCTCTGTCAATATAAAAAAAGGCAGAAAATATACATTTATGATAGGTATAACCCCTTATAAATAACCATTTTGCTAAACAATGTATGCATTTTTATTCGTTAATTTGTATTTTTATAAAAAGAAGCATTTACAATATTACTGATTCGTTATAGCAAGCAGGGCAATAAAAAAGCCCTATGCACCAAGATGCATAAGACTTTCTGTAATATACTGCTTTTGTTATGTTATGTATTTTTTTACGGTATACAGGAATACATAAGTTGTCTCTGTTGCCCGCATTTTTGCTCAAGTATACATAATACTTCCGCTGGCAGCCACATCAATGCAGATAGGCTGAGGGGTTGACCGCCTGACCGTTAATCCGTACTTCATAATGTACATGAGGGCCTGTCGAGAAACCGGTACTGCCCATATAGGCAATGACCTGACCGCGGCGCACATGCTGGCCGGCGGTTACAGCGACCTGCATGGCATGCCCATAACGAGTCATGATGCCATTGCCATGGTCGATATCCACCATGTTGCCATAGCCGCCATCATTCCAGCCGGCCACACGGACAACGCCATCTGCCGTAGCCAGGATTGGCGTCCCCATATCGTTGGCAATATCGATGCCCGGATGGAAGTCCGAACCATTCCAGCGCAGTCCATAGGGCGAGCTGACCACGCCACGGGCCGGCCAGATAGCCGGCGTTGTGCCGCCCGGCAGGGAAATATTTGCCGTCAGCCCCAGGCTTTCCTGCCGCTTGCTGAGTTCTTCCTTCAGGGCCGTCAGCGACTCACGGCGCTGAGCCAGTCCTTGCTCCACGAGGGCCAGCGTATCGCTGACATTTGCCACCGTCGGCGAAGTCAACGGCCCGCCCTGACCATTATGGGTGGCCGGATCAACAGCCGCATTATCGCCGCTGTTGTTTTCCTCCTTGGCCTTGTCTTCCTGCAAGGGCTGCGCCCCCGACAAACGGCGGATATCCTCTTCCAGCTTCTTGAGCTGATTCATTTCCTCCTGCAGGCTGTTAGCCTTCTTGGCCAGCTGCAGCAGCTGTTCCTGCTGGATGCTGTTGACCTGGCGCAGATCCTCGATTTCGGCAGCGCCATTACGATTCAGGAAAGTGGAATAAACCGCGTAACTGAACGCTCCCACGAAGAGCAGCGCGCCAGCTAGCAGCGAGGCCACGCCGTATTTCAAGAGATTTTTGGGCAAGCGGATCGTTTTCACATCGCCACCCTGGGGAGGGATAAATTTTATCGTATACTCCTCAGCAGCAGTTTTTTTCACTTCTTTTTCTGCTGACATCTAGAACTTCCTTTCCGAAAATATTACATGGCCTTGCCCATGGCTTCATGCAGGGCCTGTTCTTCTTCCTTCGTCATGGGATAGGTGGATTTGCCATCTTCAATGGGTTTCGCATAGCTGCGGGAATCTTCCCGGCCAAAGATGCTGGAGAGCACCACACCATTGTTATGCGCATCCAACAGGGCCACCGCATAGCTCAGGTCGCTGCCCATATCCTCAAAGGCGCGGAATCTCACCATCCCTACCCGCGTAACGGCCAGGTTCAAAAGCTCATCCATCCGGCGGTTTTCCGCATCAATACGCTGATTTTCCTCCACCACATGACGGACTTCATCAATGTGTCCCATGAGCAGGCGTTCCAGATTATCCCCGTCCACGCCGCTCATCATCTTGCGATAGCGTTTCTTCATGTAGCTCAGATTCCAGGCCTGACGGATCATGATGCAAAGCATGATGATCATCACGATTGCCATTGTTACCACGATAAATGGCATATTATCTGCCATAAAATGCATAAAAAATTTCATATCCATTCTAAAATCCAAAACTCCCCTATTGCTTTAAACCGTGAATTTCCCTGTCTGCGAGAACTGGCGCAGCGCCGCCATCTTCTGTTCTTTCACATCCTGCTGTCTTTGCAGCATGGTGTTCATGATGCGCTCCAGATCCTCGGGAGAGTAGAACTCGATCTCCAGCTTGCTCTTCTTCCTGCCGGTCTGGATCCGCACCTGCGTACCAAACATCTCCGTAAGCTTATCCACGGCATCCCTGACAAATATATCCTGTTCCGGTTTGGCCTGCGGCGCTTTTTCCCCACTCTGCTCATGCAGCAGATCCGGGTTTTCCAGCAGTTTCTTCACCAGCTGTTCCGACTGCCGGGCAGACATTTCCCTGCTCTGGATATAGTCCGCTGCCTCTAACTGCAGGTTCTTATCCTCCAAAGCCAGCAGCGGCTTGGCCTGTCCCATGGAAAGCGAGCCATTGGCCACATAAGCCTGGACCTGTTCAGCCAGATTCAGCAGGCGCAGGAAGTTGGCAATATGGGAACGGCTGCGGCCGACCTTCTTCGCCACGGTTTCCTGCGTAAGACTGAACTCTTTCATCAGGCGGTCATATGCCCGAGCTTCTTCCATGGCATTCAGGTTTTCCCTCTGGATGTTCTCGATCAGGGCAATCTGTGCGATTTCCTCATTATTGAATTCGCGGATATCCACCGGCACTTCCGTAAGGCCAGCCAGCTTTGCCGCCCGCAGGCGCCGTTCCCCAGCAATCAGTTCATAGCTGTTATCAGCGACCTTGCGTACCAGTAAAGGCTGCAGGACACCGAATTCCCGCACGGAATCCTTGAGCTCATCCAATGAGCTTTCATCAAACTCCGTGCGTGGCTGATAGCGATTGGGCTGGATCATGCTGATGGCAATCTTATGAGCCTTTTCCACGCTCGCCGTATCACTGACAGGTTTTGGGCCGCCTAACAATGCCCCTAAGCCCTTGCCCAGGCCACCTTGCTTAGCCACAAGCAATCACCTCTTTCGCCAGTTTCATATACTCCTCAGAACCCTTGGACTTCCTATCGTAATAGATGATAGGCTGGCCGAAGGAGGGAGCTTCACTCAGGCGCACATTACGGGGAATCATGGTCTTGTAAACGACCGTATCAAAACTGTTCCGCACCTCTGCTACCACCTGTTCAGCCAGCTTTGTGCGGGAATCATACATGGTCATGACCACACCTTCCAGCTTCAATTCTGCATTCAGGTTGCTGCGCACCAGTTCAATCGTACGCATGAGCTGAGCCACACCTTCTAAAGCATAGAATTCACACTGAATGGGCACCAGTACCGAATCCGCCGCCGTCAGCGAATTCAGGGTGAGCAGGCCTAATGAAGGCGGGCAGTCAATGATGATGTAATCGTAGTTCTCCCGCACGGCATCCAAAGCCTTCTTGAGCCGCGTTTCGCGGGAAATAGCCGCCACCAATTCAACCTCAGCACCAGCCAGATCGATATTGGCCGGCAGGATATCCACTTTGAACTCCGTCTTCTGGATCACTTCACTGACAGGCAGGTTGTCGATCAGCACCTGATAGATGGTCTTGCCCTGCAACGTGGATTTATCTACACCAAAGCCGCTGCTGGCATTGCCCTGCGGATCGCAATCCACCAACAGGACCTTCTTTTTCTTGGCCGCCAGGCAAGCTGCCAGATTTACCGACGTCGTGGTCTTGCCCACGCCGCCCTTCTGATTGGCAACTGCGATAATCTTTGCCAAATTTTTCACCACTTTCCTTAAAATCCGTGCATTAGGTTACAGTAATGCTTGTAAAAGTCCTTTATAATAAGTATAATTGTTACATTACAGGTTTTATTTTGGACAGTTGTCATTAGAAAACCGGCCTGCAAAAAACCATACCTATATAATAATATGAAATGACAAAAAATGCCATTGTTTCACGTGAAACAAGCAAAAAAATTTTAGGTGGTGATAGGATGCCAATCTATAATACTCCTCTGCTGGCCATTGATGCCAAGGAAACCCGCCGCTATGCAGGCCTGCAGAAAGCGCAGGACTTCTCCGAGGATAAGATCCTCGCCGCCTGCCAGGATGCCAGGCTTCTGGCCCAGCCCCGCAGCGTTTGGGAAATCTACGATTATGACTGCGAAAAGCAGGAGATCCAGTCCGATCCGCCCTGCCGGATTCAGGGCGAAAAGATAGGCCAGCACCTCGCCGGCTGTGAAAAGGTGATCCTGCTGGCCGCCACGGTCGGTGATGATATCGAAGAGGATGTCACCCAGCGTTTCAACGCTGGCGAATACAGCATGGCCGTTCTTTTGGACGCCGCCGCTACCGCCGCCGTGGAACAGGTAGCCGATGGGCTGGAAAAGGCTCTGGCCCCGAAGATGGCGGCTCAGGGTTTCGGCATGAAATGGCGCTTCAGTCCCGGCTATGGCGATTGGCCCCTGGAGCAGCAGCCGGAACTAATCCGACTGTCCCATGCCCAAAGTATCGGTGTGGGGCTTTCCTCCTCCATGATGCTCGTGCCCCGCAAAAGCGTTACGGCCATTATCGGCCTCTACCGCAAACAGGAAAACAGTGAGATAAAGCACTCCCCCAATGGCTGCGCTGCCTGTAGCCAATTGAACTGCCCGTCCAGAAAGAAATAACAGGAGATGAATGTATTGAGCAGAATCGAAATATTTGATGGTGCCATGGGTACCATGTTACAGGCCGGCGGTCTTCAGCCCGGCGCCTGTCCGGAACTGATGAATGTGGAAAATCCGGAAGTCGTGAAAAATATTCATAAGGCCTATATTGAAGCCGGCGCCACAATCATCGAAACCAATACCTTCGGCGCCAGCGCGCTGAAATTAGCACACTACGGTCTTACGGACCGCATGGCCGAGCTCAATAAAGCCGCCGTCACCATTGCCAAAGCAGCGGCACAAGGCCGGGCAAAAGTAGCTGGTTCTATGGGACCGACAGGGCGTTTCATCGAACCGCTGGGCGATCTGTCTTTTGACGAAGCCTTCCAGAACTTTTACGACCAGGCCAAAGCCCTGTCTGAAGCCGGCGCCGACTTTCTGATCATCGAAACCTGCATTGATCTGCAGGAGATGCGTGCGGCCCTTTTGGCAGCCAAGGAAGCATCGGATATCCCCGTGATTTGCCAGCTTTCCTATAGCGAAGATGGCCGTACGGTAACGGGTACAGATCCGCAGTCGGCTGCGATTCTCCTCGATGCCATGGGCGCGGATATCATCGGTGTCAACTGCTCCCTTGGCCCGGAAGAACTTGTGCCCATCGTCAAGACACTGGCCGAAAACTGCACCTGCCCCATCAGCGTCCTGCCTAACGCCGGCATGCCCTATCTCAAGGATGGCCAGACGGTCTTCCCCATGGGTCCGGAAGACTTCGGCAAATGGGGCCTGAAGCTTTTGGAAGCCGGTGCTTCCTACCTGGGCGGCTGCTGCGGCACCACCCCCGAACACATCCGGGAACTGGCGAAAGCCTTGAAGGATATGCCCCTGCCGGAACGCAGACTGCCGGCCAAGAAACTCTGGCTCACCAGCCGCAGCAAAGCCGTCTGCATCGACCACAGCCTGCCCACCCGCCTGATCGGCGAACGCATCAATCCTACCGGCCGCAAGAAGCTGGCCGCCGAAATCCGCGACGGCTCCCTGCTCGGTGTCAAGAAAGAAGCCGTCAATCAGGTGAAAGCCGGGGCACATCTGCTGGATGTCAATATGGGTGTTGGCGGCATCGACCAGGCCGCCGCCATGCAGAAAGCCGTGACCGAAATCGCCCAGCTCACCGATGCGCCGCTGGCTATCGATACCAGTGATGCCAAGGCGCTGGAAGCCGGCCTCAAAGCTTATCCGGGCCGTGCCCTGATAAACTCCGTCAGCTATGAACCGGAGCGCATTGCCGAGTTCCTGCCGCTGGCCAAAAAATACGGCGCAGCCATCCTCTGCCTGCCCATCACGCCGGACGGCGTACCCAAGACCGCCGAAGAACGCATCGATGTCATGCGGAAGATCATTGCTGCCGCCAAGGAACAGGGCCTCGATGACGGCGACTTCCTGCTCGATGCGCTGGTCATGACCGTATCTGCCGATAAGAACGCCTGCTATGAGGTACTGATCACCCTGCAGATGTACCGCGAACGCTTCGGTTATCCCACCACCATGGGCCTGTCCAATATCTCCTTTGGCCTGCCCAACCGCCCGCTGATCAACAGCACCTTCTTTGCCATGTGCCTGGCGGCAGGCCTTGATGCGCCCATCATGAATCCCTATGATGAGTCCATGCAGAAAGCCCTGATGGCCAGTGCAGCCCTCTTGGGCGACGATCCCAATGGCCTTGCCTACAGCAAGAACGAAGCCAATCTGGCTGTACCCAAAGCGGCTGCCACCGCAAAGGTCACAGAACTTTCCCCGCTCGAAGCCATCAAACAGGCCGTGATTGACGGGGAAAAAGACGAAATCCCCGCTTTGGTGGAAAATGCACTCAAGGCAGGAATTGAAGCCAACACGATCACGGAGCAGGCTCTGACTGCTGCCATGACGGATATCGGCGTCGATTTTGGCGCCGGCCGCATGTTCCTGCCGCAAGTCCTGCTTTCGGCGGAAACCATGCGGGCCGCATTCAACAAACTCAAGGAACTGACACCAGCCAGCACCGCTCCGGAACAGGGTACAGTGGTGATTGCCACCGTCAAGGGCGACGTGCATGATCTGGGTAAGAATATCACAGGCGCCCTGCTGGCCAACAGCGGCTTCAAGCTGATCGACCTCGGCAAAGACGTGGACAGCACGGAGATCGTCAAGGCCGCCATCGAGAACAATGCCGATATCGTCGGCCTCTGCGCCCTGATGACCACCACCATGGTACAGATAGACAAGGTCATCGCAGACCTCAAAGAAGCCGGCTGCAACGCCAAGGTAATGGTCGGCGGTGCTGCCGTCACCCAGGACTACGCCGACAGCGCCGGCGCCGATGCCTATGCAGCGGATGGCGTGAAAGCCGTCGAACTGGCCAAGACATTAGTGAAAAAGAATTAAACAGCCACACAAAAGGAGAGGCCCGAAGGCCTCTCCTGCTTGTCTTGCAAAAACTTATTCCGTTACTTTAGCCACGGAGCCATCCGGCAGCTGGAATGCATTGTTGATGGCAGTCGTATCTGCCGACCAATGTCTTCTGCGCGGTGGAGGTGGATAGTGGCGGCGTGGCGGTGGTGGGGGCGGACGATGGTAACGGCGGCGTCTCTCCATCTCACGACGACGGCGTTCCATTTCAATACGTCTGCGCTGTGCTGGTGTCAGCAGATCTTCCGTTGGAAGCCCATCAATGCCCACACTCAGATCAAACGTCTGCACCTGACCAGGAATCGCTACAGCAAACGGATTGCCTGCCTGCGCTACGGCTGCTTCTTTTTCTTTGTAAGCCCCATCGCTCCGCATACAACGGCTGCCATAGCCAGTTTCTTCCAAAGCTTTTGCATCATGTTCATCTCCTTCCTAGGTAATGTTGACATTGCACTCCTGTTGATAATTCCTTGTTCATTTCTTATACTATTTTCTGCAAAAATGTAATCATTTTTATTTTCCAAAATTAAAGTGTTCACGATTGCAAAAGTGCATAATAAGGAGAGGTAAAACGCCTCTCCTCTTCTACCATAAAATTAATCCATCACGGATGCCGTTGCTCCACTTGGCAGCTGGAACACACTATTGGTGATGTTCGTATCCACTGACCAATGCCGACGCGGTGGTGGCGGATAGTGCCGGCGCGGTGGCGGTGGGGGTGGATAATGCCGACGCATGTGCGGTGGCGGAGGCCCATGGCGACGTGGTGGCGGCGGAGGCGGACGATGGTAACGACGGCGTCTCTCCATCTCACGACGACGGCGTTCCATTTCAATACGTCTGCGCTGTGCTGGTGTCAGCAGATCTTCCGTTGGAAGCCCATCAATGCCCACACTCAGATCATACTGCTGCACCTGACCAGTAATCGCTACAGCAAACGGATTGCCTGCCTGCGCTACGGCTGCTTCCGTCGTTCCGGACCAAAGCCCCATCGCTCCGCATACAACGGCTGCCATAGCCAGTTTCTTCCAAAGCTTTTGCATCATGTTCATCCCCTTCCTAGGTAATGTTGACATTGTGCGACTCTTGAGTTATCAATCATCCTAAACTCATGGTAGGTACATTATAGCGTACCGCCCTAAAAATTGCAAGCATTGTTTATTTTCTGACAATACTCTTTTACTTTCAGCTTGATACAATCCTACCTGTACTTATTATATCGAAAAAAATAGCATTTCCTTAAGCAGGAAACGCTATTTTTTTCATTTTTTTTTCATTTTTTTAGAACAGGACCTTAGCCAGGTGCAGATATTCCGGATCAAGCTGCTTCTTGTTGTTTACGGAATCGTGCAGGTCGATGGATACGACACGACCTTTGCTGAAGCCAAAG
Source organism: Pseudoselenomonas ruminantium (assembly GCF_900104055.1). Lineage (GTDB taxonomy): Bacteria > Bacillota > Negativicutes > Selenomonadales > Selenomonadaceae > Selenomonas_A > Selenomonas_A ruminantium_C. The sequence continues at coordinate 28,138 of NZ_FNJQ01000020.1, read as the reverse complement.
ACCACATCAGACAGGCCGGAAATCAGAGCCAGCGCTGCCTGCTCGCCCAGCTGGCTGGCGCGTACGCGGTCGATAACCGTCGGGGAACCGCCACGCTGGATATGACCGAGAACCGTCACGCGGGTATCGAGTTCCGTCTTCTTGGCGATGAAGTCACCGATTTCCTGCGCATTGCCGGCACCTTCAGCCACAACAACGAGGATATAGCGCTTGCCTTCGGCATAAGCGTTCTTCATATCATCGCAAAGTTTATCGAGGTCAAACGGTTCTTCCGGTACGAGGATGTACTCAGCACCACCGGAGATACCGGAAACCAGTGCCAGCCAGCCCGAGCTGCGGCCCATGACTTCCATGACGATAACGCGGCGATGAGCAGATGCCGTATCGCGAAGCTTGTTGATGGCATCGATGATCGTGTTGGCAGCCGTATCGCAGCCGATGGTGTAGTCAGAACCCCAAACGTCGTTGTCGATAGTGCCCGGCAGGCCTACGATAGGAATACCGGTTTCCTGAGACAGCAGGGACGCTCCGCGCAGGGAGCCGTCACCGCCGATAACGCAAAGGCCCTGAATGCCACGGTCCACCAGATGCTGATAGCCGAGCATACGGCCTTCCGGCGTCTTCCAGCGTTTGCAGCGGGCCGTGCCCAGGAACGTACCACCGCGCTGGATGATGTCGCCCACGTCTTTGGACTTCATCTCAAACATATTCTCTTCAAGCAGACCATGATAACCGTCACGGATACCCCAAACCTTTACCCCTTCATAGAGCGCCGTGCGCACAACGGCACGAGCTGCTGCGTTCATTCCGGGGCTGTCGCCGCCGCTGGTCATGACTGCAATACTTTTAAGCATAATCGAAGTTCCCCCTTGAAATTATAAGCAATCTGCGGTCAATTTGCTGACCGCAGGAAAAAACAAAACTCACTAATCCCTATCATACCATAAAAAGAGGAAATCTAACAGAAATTTTTTCATCACCGTCCAAAGTTGGAGCGTTGCTTCTCAGCCTATATCCGTCAGGGAGAAGGGGCATCCTTCAAAGATACTGCTACTCGGCAGAAGGGGACTGTTTTTTGTATTCGCGCAAATGTCTCGCATGATAATTCCGTTTTCTTAGCCGCCCGCTCCGGTCACCACGTCGCTTCTTTCAGCGCATCTTCCCGCATCGTTCTCTTGCGAGCCAGCCTCCGGCAGTGCGCTCCATACAAAAAACAGTCCCCTTCTGCCAAGCCACAGAGTTGCAAGTACATCGCAATCAAGCCCCTCACCCAAAGCCACAAGCACAGCGAGGGGCGCGGGGATATATTTTGCGGGTGGAGCGACTGCCGTCAGGCTGGCCGGTAATAGAAAAAAGCTGGACACAACGCTGAAAGCCGCGACGTGGTGACCGGAGCATTTCGCTGGAAAGCGCGGCTTTCCGAGCCGGTCATTTAGCGCAACCCGCAAAATATATCCCCGCGCCCTAACGACACTATCTTTAAAATGTCCTTGACAAGCAGACGCGTTTCATGTTAAATTCGTTGTAGTTGATGCTGTGCGACTGACGGAAGTGGATAACCACAGGGAGCACAGGGAAGGAAAGCCGACCGTCTGGGTGATACCCGGATTCGTGTCGGCTTTTTTCGTATAGGAAAAGGAGAAATTGCAATGACGGAAATGGAACTGAAATACGGCTGCAACCCCAATCAGAAACCGGCCAAGGTTTTCTGCGAAAAAGGCCTGCCCTTCACGGTGCTCAATGGCAAACCGGGTTATATCAACCTGCTGGATGCCCTGAACAGCTGGCAGCTGGTACGCGAACTCAAAGAAGCCACGGGCCTGCCCGCCGCCGCTTCCTTCAAACATGTCAGCCCGGCTGGTGCCGCCGTAGCCGTACCACTTTCCGAAACCTTGCAGAAAGCATATTTTGTCGAAGGCGTAGAACTCAGCCCTATCGCCACGGCCTATATCCGTGCCCGTGGTGCTGACCGCATGTCTTCCTATGGTGACTTCGTCGCCCTGTCTGACGAATGCGACGCCCAGACGGCCAGCTTCCTCAAGCGCGAAGTTTCCGATGGTATCATCGCTCCCTCCTACTCCGCTGAAGCTTTGGAAATCCTCAAATCCAAACGCAAGGGCACCTATCTCGTCATTCAGATGGATACCAACTACCAGCCGGAACCGCTGGAACAGAAACAGGTCTTCGGCATCACCTTTGAACAGCAGCGCAATGATATCAAACTCACAGAAGATTGCCTGACGGAAATTCCCACGGCTAACAAGGAACTGCCGGAAAGCGCCAAACGCGACCTGCTGATTTCCCTGATTACCCTGAAATACACCCAATCCAACTCCGTCTGCTATGCCAAAGACGGTCAGGCTATCGGCATCGGTGCCGGCCAGCAGTCCCGTGTGCATTGCACCCGCTTAGCTGGCAATAAGGCCGATATCTGGTATCTGCGCCAGTGCCCGAAGGTCATGAACCTGCCCTTCAAGGAAGATGTGCGCCGCCCGGACCGCGACAACGCCATTGACGTATATGTTGGCGAAGAAAGCGAAGATCTGCTGACCGATGGCAACTGGGAACACCTCTTCACCGAAAAACCAGCGCCGCTGACGCGCGAGGAAAAGAAGGAATGGCTGGCCACCCAGACTGGCGTGGCTTTAGGATCTGATGCCTTCTTCCCCTTCGGCGACAACATCGAGCGCGCCCGCAAGAGCGGTGTAAGCTACATTGCCCAGGCAGGCGGCTCCATCCGTGATGATAATGTCATCGCCACCTGCGACAAGTACAATATGACCATGGCTATGACGCATATCCGCTTGTTCCATCATTAATTCGTTTACCCCGTTCTTACATACACACACTGCAAAAAGGCTGGCAGCACGCCAGCCTTTTTCTATTGCCAATTCAGAGAGAAATGCGCAATTTATCTTCAATTTCATCCCGCAGGCTCTTGCCCTTGAACCAATTCTTAGCCGAAGACTGCTTCATCTGCTTTAATACCTTGTGATAAATCTCATCCTCCAAAGAACCCGGAACCAGATTTTCCCAGTTCCGCACACTATACGCCCGCTCTTTGATGGCATTATTGGGTCGTCCCGTCACTTCCAGCTCACTGAGGAACTGCACCTGCTGTTTTTTCGGCCGCAGATAATAATGCTCCAAGTAATACTTGGGCGGGTAGCTGTACTCCCCACTGTCATCCGTCTTCACCAGCCGAATCCAGACATCGAGGATATCTTCCGATTCGGAGTACGGGATTTTTTTCCACTTGGCATTCTGTCTGTCCAGATAATAAGCAAAACCATTGTCCTCAAGCAATAAGACATAGCGCTCTTTTTTATTCGTATGTTTCCTATTTTTTTGTTGTTTGCTTTCCATATCATTACCCAAAGCACCGGTTACTGACCGTTCCTCTTCTACATGACTACTTTCCGTTTTGATGTCACTATTAATTGAAGAAGTATCCTTCAAAGTCTCCGCCATTACTCTCATAGGTGCTATGATAAGAACTACCAGCATTATCAGACCAACACATAATCCATATTTTTTCATACTCCCACCTCTCCCATAATTTTTCCTTTAATTAATTATTTTTTCCCATTAATAAATTAAAAATCGCATACACTTCTTCATGAATAGCCTTTAGCTTACTTTTCATCTTCTTATCTACATATGTGTTATCACCTATAAATCGCATTTTGACATCCTTTGCAGCAACGATAGCTTGAAAAACTTCAAAAGCATTTTTATCCATAACTTCATCATAACTCTCAACAGCAGAAACAGAAGCACTATAACCAAAAATTCCTCCCTGTATCATCGGTGAGGCCGTTTGTATATTGCGATTTGCTCTGCTTTGGTCATATCTCATTTCGTAAAGCTTATTATCAGCTCTTATCCTTATCATATGATAATTTATCCAACGGGCCTTTCCCATTTGCACCGTTATCCCTCTAAACGATGAAGCAGAGTAACTTCCCATATATACAGAATGATAAATAAGCTGCATTATTTTAGTATCATGATTAACGACAATATAGGGATATAGTGCTATAGGATCAACATAAACCCTTTTAGGAGAGTAATATGTTTTATTCGCCATTTCATCATGCTTTATTTGCACATTTTTACATAACTTTTTAATTTTTGTTTGTGTAGACGGCATATTCGCAAAATGCGAAATTGGTACTTCTATATAATTGTACTGCAATACAGAATCAAAATTCATAGGAAAAGAATCTTGACTAGTAGACTTAGTTTCCCCATCCTTTAAGCTTTTTTTACGCCCCTCTTGTTCCTTCCGACGCTCTAATTCTTGAGCTTTTTTCTTTTCCTCTTCCGCACGTGCAGTCTCCTGCTCTTTTTTACGCTTTAATTCTTGAGCTTTTTTCTTTTCCTCTTCCACACGTGCAGTCTCCTGCTCTTTTTTACGCTCT
>NZ_FNJQ01000020.1:0-23579 GCF_900104055.1 Pseudoselenomonas ruminantium | reverse complement strand
CACGTGCAGTCTCCTGCTCTTTTTTACGCTCTAATTCTTGAGCTTTTCTTTCCCTTGCTGCTTCTTGTCGTCTTGCTTCATAAGCCGGTGAATTATACATACGTTCATAATGAACTTCTGTCTCAGCCATCACAATCTTAGGTAAACTAACATTCACAAGGATGAGTAAAGCACACAACAATTTTTTCTTCTTCACATATACTCCTCCCCCGCAAATAACATAAGTACACCTTTAGCTTACCTTTTTAATATAGCACAAATTTTCACAAAAGTCTATCTACGCATTATCTGAACGTGACAAAGTACAATTCTTATAATATAATAAGCCCGTTAGGGTTTTATTCCCAACGGGCGAACTTTCAGCTGGCACTGGCCAGCGTTGATATAAGCTTGGCTAGTCACGGACATTATACCTCGCTTCCTGCCACACTTTTACGGCTTCGAGCCAGTAAGGTCGAGGAAGGCAGGTGAATGTAACCTGACTGCGTGCGTACACATCGGGCTTTGCCTTCTATGTATCTGCCTCGGTATCCTGTTATTAGCATGTGCCGACTACGTTCATCGAGCAAAAGCTCCGAAGAACCTTCGCTGTGGTTTACATGTCGAACTCTCTAAGTGGGGTAGTCTAAGTTTCGGCATATCCGGCGAGGTAAATCCCCACAACGCAAAAGACCATCCTTCTGTTGCAGCAGCGGACGGTCATTGTGGTAAAACTAACGTTTCGTCATAGTGACTCATAATGCGGCGACTATCAATGTAGTTCGCTCTTTTTCTATATCTATTATTGCAAATACTATGATACAAGTCAAGGTAATTTGCTTACAGGGGGAAGTCATATTGTACGTCAAAACTTATCTACGAACTTTAATGCTGCTATCAGGGATGCTGTTCTTCACCCAGCCTGTTTTCGCCGTGGAGCAGGTTCCCTCATCACCTGCTCCCGCGGCACAGGAACAAAAGACTGACATACAGGAAACGACTGCACCGCCGCAGGCAAAGCCTGCCCTGTCGCCCGCGATGAAGGAAAAGCTCGATCAGGAGCTTGCCGGTATGATTGGCACGAGCGGGGCGAAGGTTCCGGGCGTCAGCGTCATTGTCTATAAGGATGGCCAGGAAGTCTATGAAGGCGCCTTTGGGCGGCGGCGAATCGATTATGCCAATCCGGCCAACAACTATCCGATGACCACGGATTCCTTGTTCCGGGTGGCCTCGCTGTCCAAGCTCTATACCACTTTAGGTGTGATGCAGTTAGTGGACGAAGGAGCAATCGATCTCGATGCGGATGCCAGCCAGTATCTGGGCTTCAATCTGCGGCATCCTGCCTATCCTGATACCCCCATCACCGTACGCATGATTGCCTCACATACCTCCGGCGTCCGGGATTCAGCAGGCTACTTCCTGCCTCCCTATCAGCCTATCAGCAGCCTCTTTTACCGGACAAGTCCCGCCTACTGCGTCTACACGCAGGCTCCTGGCTCATATTTTACCTATGCGAACCTGAATTTCGGCCTGCTCGGGACCATCATCGAACGAGTCAGCGGCCAGCGCTTTGATGAATATGAACGCACTCATATATTGAAGGACCTCGACACCGATGCAGACTTCTTCCCGGCCAAGATGCCCTATGAGACCTGGCAGCGGCTGGGTTCTATCTACCGGGGAACAGGCGGTTATTATGCCACGGCCGATAAGCCCCGCACCTATCAGCCAACCACTGACAACATCTATGGCTATTCGTTGGCCGGTTATCAGATTGGTTCCAACGGCACGCTCTTTGGTCCCCAAGGGGCATTGCGGATTTCCGTAAAAGGCTTAGGAAATACGCTGGAAATGCTTATGAATGACGGCTGGTTCCATGGCAAACAGGTAGTTTCTGCCAATTCCATCCAGGAAATGACAAAAGCCCAATGGATTTACAACGGCCATAACGGTGGAACGTTTGGCGGCACATTGCTTTCCTATGGGCTCGGAATGTATCAGATTGACGGCGGCAGTACCGCCAGGGTTTGCCGGGACATCCACGTAGACCTGGTAGGACATACCGGCGAAGCCTATGGTGCGTTGACCGGCCTGTTCTTCCAGCCCGGCACACGCAATGGCTTTGCCTATATCATCAACGGCGAAGCCATGTCAGAAAGCGCTGGTCATGGACAATTTAGCGGCAATCTGATCTGGGAAGAAAATGTCATGAATCTTCTCTGTCAAGCCATGCTCAGCAAATAGGATTCTTAGTCGGCGTACCTGCCTTGCGCGGGTACGCCTTTGGCGTAGGCATGGTCTTGGTGATGGTGATAACCGCCCGCTTGTCATCGATTTCCGGCAATTTCACCGGACGGATTTCCGTCTTGCTCCCCCCCATGACCTTGATGGCCTTGGCCGCCTCTTCGGCTTCTTCATTAAACTGCATGCCCTTCAGGGCGATGAAGTAACCGCCTTTCTTGACAAAGGGCAGGCAGTATTCGCAAAGGATGGGGAGTCTGGCCACAGCTCTGGATACCGCGATATCAAAGGATTCGCGGTATTTTTTATTGCGGGCACCTTCTTCTGCCCGGGCATGGACACATTCCACATCCTGCAGGTCGAGTTCTTCCACTACCGTCTGCAGGAATTTGATGCGCTTGTTCAGCGAATCCATCAGCGTCAGTTTGATTTCCGGGCAGAAAATCTTCAAGGGCAGGCCGGGAAAGCCTGCACCCGTGCCCACATCAATGACTGTTACACCATCTTGGAAGATTTTTTCATCATAGGCCGTGATGCTGTCAATCATATGCTTGATGGCAACCTCTTTTGGCTCGGTGATGGCCGTAAGGTTGATCTTCTCATTCCACTCGACGAGCAGTTCAAAGTAACGGTTGAACTGCTCCATTTGTTTATCTGAAAGCGCAATGCCGTATTCGGCCGCCGCCTTTTGTAATTCGTCCTTAAACATCTGCTTTCTCCTCATTTGCTTTCATGCGTGCCTGCTGTTCGAGCCAGACCAGGAGCACCGAAATATCTGCCGGGGACACGCCGCTGATACGGCTTGCCTGCCCTACGGAACGCGGGCGGATGGCCTTGAGCTTTTCGCGCCCCTCATCGCGCAAGCTCGGAACATCATCATAATCGAGATTTTCCGGCAGGATCTTTTCCTCGAGTTTTTCCATGCGCTCGACCTGTTCCAGCTGCTTCTTGATATAGCCTTCGTAGGTGATAGTGATTTCCACCTGCTGTTTTACTTCTTTATTGAGTTCCGGCAGCTCGAACAGTTCTGCGAGCTTATCGTAGTCTACATCCGGACGGCGCAGCAGGTCATAGAAGCTTGTCGCATTGCGCACGGGCTCGATGCCTGCAGCTGTCAATTTATCCGTAATCTCTTTTGTCGGATTGATGCTGTTCTTGCGCAGATAGGCCAAAGCTTCCGTTATGGCTGTCTGCTTTTCCGTAAATCTGTTCCAGCGGTCATCCTTGACCAGGCCAACACGACGCCCCAGCGGCGTCAGACGCTGGTCGGCATTATCCTGCCGCAGGAGCAGGCGGTATTCGGCACGGCTGGTCATGATGCGATAAGGCTCATTTGTTCCCTTGGTCACGAGGTCATCGATCAGCACGCCGATATAGGCTTCACTGCGCTTGAGAACCAGCGGTTCCTCACCCTTGATCAGCATGGCGGCATTGATGCCTGCGATAATGCCCTGCGCTGCGGCCTCTTCATAGCCGGAAGTGCCATTGGCCTGGCCAGCCGAGAAGAAACCATGGATATTCTTGAATTCCAGCGTCGGCTTCAACTGTGTCGGATCGATGCAGTCGTATTCAATGGCATAGCCAGCCCGCATGACCTTGGCATGTTCGAGGCCCGGAATCGTGCGCAGGAATTCCAGCTGCACATCCATGGGCATGGACGTAGACATCCCCTGCACATAGACTTCATTGGTATGGCGGCCTTCCGGTTCTAAGAACAGCTGATGGCGTTCCTTGTCCGGGAAGCGCAGGATCTTCGTCTCGAAGGACGGGCAGTAGCGGGGGCCGATGCCTTCGATGATGCCATTGGCCATCGGCGCACGCTCCATATTATCCCGCAGGATTTGATGGGTTTCTTCATTCGTATAGGTCAGGTAGCAGGGAATCTGCTCGCGAGTCACTTCATCGCTCATAAAGGAGAAGTTGCGGCATTCCTCATCGCCGGGCTGGATTTCCATCTTGTCGTAGTCCAAAGTCCGAGCATCCACGCGGGCCGGCGTACCAGTCTTGAAACGCATGAGTTTTACGCCTGCTTCAGCCAGGGAATCGGAGAATTTCATCGCCGCCCGCTGACCTGCGGGGCCGCCGGTATAGGTATGTTCACCGATGATGATGCGGCCTTTGAGATAGGTCCCCGTCGCCATGACGACAGCATTTGCCTTATAGATTTCGCCGGTTTCCGACTGCACGCCGGTTACCTGGCCATCCTCCACCAGCAGCTTATCGATCAAGAGCTGCTTCACATCGAGGTTTTCCGTGTTCTCGCAGGTTTCCTTCATCGTGAACTGATAGAGCTTCTTGTCGGCTTGGGCACGCAGGGCATGGACAGCCGGGCCTTTGCCCGTGTTGAGCATGCGGAACTGAATGCAGGTCTTATCGGCATTGACGCCCATTTCACCGCCCAGCGCATCGAGTTCCCGCACCAGATGACCTTTGGCCGGGCCACCCACCGAAGGATTGCAGGGCATCAGAGCGATATTGTCCATCGAGAGCGTCGTGAGCAGCGTATTACAGCCAATGCGGGCGGAAGCCAGTGCCGCTTCCACACCGGCATGGCCAGCACCTACCACGATTACATCATATTCCCCGGCAATAAATATGTTTTTTGCATCCATTATCCTTACCCCTTATTTACCAATACAGAACTTGGAAAAAATCTCGTCAATAATATCTTCACCTACGGTATCGCCCGTAATCTCGCCCAAAGTTTCCCAGGCTGAGCGCAGGTCGATGGAGATAAAATCCAGACCTAAGCCAGCCTCAATCGTGGTCAGGGCCGCGGCTAAATGCCTGTCGGCCGTGCGCAGGAGATTGGCCTGCCGTTCATCGCTGACAAAGGAACCTTCATCGGCCATGACTTCGCCACCGTAAACCTTAGCCTTGATGGCCTCGGTCAGCTGCTCCATGCCGCTGTAGTCTTTGGTCGAGATCTCGATTACCGGCAGCTGCGCTTTTGCCGACAGATCCGCAGCCGTGACCACAGCCTTCAAATCACTCTTATTCAGCAGGACAATCGCCTCCTGCCCATTCAGCAGGGAAAGTATTTCCTCATCCTCATGGTCAAGGGCTCTTGAGCCATCGAACAAGGCCAGCACCAAGGCAGCCTGACTGATCATCTGGCGGGATTTCTCCACGCCGATCTTTTCCACCACATCTTCCGTGGCACGGATACCTGCAGTATCGATGATGCGCAGGGGCACGCCGCCCACGTTGGCATATTCCTCGATGGAATCCCGTGTGGTTCCTGGAATATCGGTAACGATGGCCCTTTCTTCCTGCAGCAGGGCATTGAGCAGGCTGGATTTGCCGACATTAGGCTTGCCCACGATAGCGGTCATGAGTCCTTCCCGCAGAATGCGGCCTGTCCCGGCTGTCTTGATGAGCTTTTGGATATAGTTGCGTATCTCTACCACTTTTTCGCTTACATTTTCCGTGACGACATCATCCACTTCATCTTCGGGAAAATCAATCGCTGCTTCCAGATGCGCAATCTGCCCCAGGATGTCCTGCCGCCATTTCTTGATCTGCTCCGAGAACTGACCGGTCAGATGGCCTGCTGCCATCTTGAGGGAACGGTCGGTCTTCGCCGTGATGATATCCATTACAGCCTGCGCCTGAGACAGATCCAGTCGGCCATTGAGGAAGGCACGCTTTGTAAATTCGCCTCCCTCAGCTGGTCTGGCGCCATAGTCATAGGTCAGGGCCAGCGCCTTGCGCAAAGGCATTACACCGCCATGGCACTGCAGCTCGACCACATCTTCCTTCGTATAGGAATGCGGAGCCTTCATCAGCAGCACCATAGCCTCATCTACGGTCCGCCCCTCTGCATCCACGATCCTGCCATATATAGCCCGATGACTTTCGTATTCCGTCAAAGCCTTGCCGCTGGCCGGACGAAACATCTTTGCAGCCACTTCAACAGCCTTATCCCCGCTCACGCGGATGATGCCAATGCCCCCTTCGCCCTGGGCGGTAGCAATGGCACTAATGGTATCTCCCTGCATATTACTCTCCTGTTTCATATACACAAAAGGGCGGCCTCAAAATGAGACAGCCCTTTCACAGCTCTCTTGCTTAATATCAATCTTCGTTGTAACGTTCCTGTGCATCGTAATCGCGACGACGGCGACGGCGGCGGGGAACAATCACCACATAGCGGCGCGGTTCATCGCCGGCGCTATAGGTGCTGACACGGCGGTTATCCTGCAGTGCCATATGGATGATCTTGCGTTCATGGCGGTTCATGGGTTCGAGATGAACCTCTTCGCCGATACGGCAGGCCTTCTCAGCCAGATGACCTGCCAGACGCATCAGGGTTTCCTCGCGGCGGGCGCGGTAGCCCTCGATGTCAATGATAATACGGACGCGGCCATCGGCCACGCCACGGTTGGCGGTGAGATTCACGAGATACTGCAGGGAATCCAAGGTCTGGCCATGCTTGCCAATCAGAATTCCGAGATTATCCCCTTCCAGATCAAAGATCACGCCATCTTCGGCCTCACGCTGCTGCCAGGTAACTTCGATCCCCATAGCCTCGAAGACCTCGCGCAGGAACTTCTCGGCGCGAGCCAGCTGTTCAGCAGCTGACGGATAAGATTCAGCCACGGCAGCAGCCTTATCTTCCTCGTCTGCCACAGATTCTTCCTCAGCGGGAATTTCCTTCACTTCCGTAGCAACTGCCGGCTCCGCTGCTGCTTCTTTTTTCGTCACTTTGATTCTGGCATCCTTGCCAAAGAAGCCCAGAAAACCCTTTGATGGCTCTTCTAGCACTTCATAATCCACATCTGCTTCCGTGCAGCCGAGCTGCTGCAAAGCAGATTTCAAGGCATCTGCTACGGTTTTACCCGTAGCTTCTACAACGCTTGCCATCAGGCAGCCTCCTTTTTCGGAGCGGCATTATCACCGCGATACATCCACCACTGCTGGGCAATCTGCACCACGTTCATCGTCACCCAGTAGAGAACCAGACCGGAGGGGAAGTTGATGCTGATCCAGCCGATAAAGAGCGGCATGATGAACATCATCATCTTCATCTGCGGATTATTGGAATCCGTTGTCGTCATCTTCTGCTGCAGGAAAGTGGTCAGTGCAGACAGTACTGGCAGGATATACATGGGATCCGGCTCCGACATACTCTTCATCCAGAGGAAGTAAGCCGACTCCGGCGTCGGATAGGTAAAGTTATACAGCGAATAATACATGCCCATGAGAATCGGCATCTGAATCAGCAGCGGCAGGCAGCCAGCCAGCGGATTCACGCCGGCATCCTTGTAGAGAGCGCCAATCTTCTGCTGCATCACCTGCGGGTTGTCCTTGTATTTTTCCTGGATCTTCTTCATCTTCGGAGACAGTTCCTGCATGGCCTTCATGGACTTGACCTGCTTGACCGTCAGCGGATAAAGCGCCATCTTTACGATGATCGTAAGCAGGATGATTGCCCAGCCATAGCTGGCAAAACCAGCCGCACTGGTTATCGCATAAAGTGTCTCCAGCACAAAACGCAGAAGACTTTCAATCGGAGAAAAAAGCGTACTAAAGAATTCCAATCCATCACGTCCTAATCTGATAAAACATATAGCATCTATGGTACAGGATCATAACCGCCCTCATGGAAGGGATGGCAGCGCAGGATGCGCTTCACAGCCAGCCAGCCGCCACGGCGTGCCCCGTATTTTTCAACAGCCTGTCTCGCATACTCCGAACAAGTGGGAATATAGCGGCAGGTCGGCGGCTTCAACGGGGAAATAAGATTCTGATAGCCCCAGATGAGCAGGAGCAACAATCGTTTCACCATGACCGCCCTCATTCAATCAATCTTTCTTGAAGATACCGGCTTTTTTTCCCAAAGAAAGGAAAGCCTTCTCCACCACCGGACATTTCACATCCAGCATGGCCTGCCGGCCCACAAGCAGCAAAGCAATCCCTGGACGCAGTTCAGGGCTGTGAAGCCTGTAGCTTTCCCGCAGGAGTCTTTTCACCCGGTTGCGCTTCACGGCGCAGCCCAGCTTCTTACCAGCAGCGAAGCCCACTCGGCCCGAAAGCTCCTCCGACTCAAAGACATAGAGTACAAAATACCGGTTAGCCAGGGATCTGCCTTTGCGGTAAACCCGCTGGAAATCATTGCGGCGCTTGAGCATCCGCCGTCTCGGCAATTCAAACATACCTAAATTCACCAAAATCTATCTGAACATATAAATGGAACTAATCAAAGAAAAAGGCCACTAGATAAAGTGACCTTGCTGTAATTTATGCCGAAAGCTTCTTTCTGCCACGCTGGCGTCTTCTCTTCAAAACGAGACGGCCGCCTTTCGTCTTCATGCGCTCACGGAAGCCATGGGTCTTCTTTCTCCAGTGGTTGTTCGGCTGAAAAGTCATTTTCATTCGGTATACACCTCCTTAACCTGTTATTCTTCTGATTTTCTAATTCGTATAGAAGCAAGGCATCAGAAATTCACAATCATGTCCCGGCAAGGGCTCACCCTCGCACTAGGAATCACTGTAAATTATAGCCTAAGGCATGGGCAGTGTCAATATAATATCCACTGTTTTTTCCTGTTGAAATGTGGATAATTTCGCAGGAAAAGCCGCTATCCACAGAAAAACTGTTGATAACTCCCTATTATTTTGGTAAGATATTGTTGATAATTTTGCGGAAAACTTCACAAGCATTGATTTTTGGGAGGATGTGACTCCCTCATTTTTATCCCATTTTCCCGCCTCACCCCTTGCGGAACCTTCACTTATCCACACCTGTGGATAAAAATGTGGATAAAGTTATGCACTTGTGGAAAAAAATCCTATCATACTTTATATGCAGAAAGGAACTTGCTACATGGAGCAAACACAGCTACAGGCTGTCTGGGCCCAGATCCTGAATAAGATGAAAGAGCAGGAACTGGTTGGTCCCTCAGCCTACAATTGGCTAAATCCCGTAGAGCCTATCTCCCTGACCGATGAAACCTTAGAACTTGGCACGCAGACGGAAATGGCCAAGGAATGGATTGCCGAGCGGTATCTCATTTTCATTGAAGATGCGGCGAAGGCCGTTTTTGGTGTCCCCAAAAAAGTCATACTGACCGTACAGGAGAGCACGGTCCAGGAAGTTGAACCGGAACCGGTCACCCGTTCCGGCAAAAAAGAAAAACCCGACCAGGGCAGCCTCTTTCCGGAGGGCAATGCCCCTGCCGGACATGCAGCAGCGCCCGTAGAGGTCCCCATCGTAGCTCCCGGCGACAATTCTTCTTTGAACCCCAAATATACCTTTGATACCTTCGTCACGGGCAAGTCCAATAATTTTGCCCATGCTGCTGCCATGGCCGTAGCCGATAAACCGGGCAAGACTTATAATCCTTTCTTTATGTATGGCGGTGTGGGGCTTGGAAAAACCCATCTGATGCACGCCATTGGCAACCGCGTACTCAAGAATCATCCGGAAATGCGGGTGCTCTATGTCTCCAGTGAGCAGTTCACCAATGAGATCATCCAGGCCATCCAGCAGGGCACTTCGGATAAGTTCCGTCAGAAATACCGGAATATCGACGTCCTGCTGATTGACGATATCCAGTTCATATCTGGCAAGACAAGTACACAGGAAGAATTCTTCCATACCTTCAATACCTTATATGATGCCCAAAAGCAGGTCATCATCTCGTCCGACCGTCCGCCCCGTGAAGTAGAACGGCTCGAAGAACGCCTGCGCTCCCGTTTCGACTGGGGACTCACGACGGATATCCAGGCACCGGATCTGGAAACCCGTATTGCCATCCTCAAGAACAAGGCCCAGAGCGATCATTTCAACATCCCTGACGATGTGATGGTCTATATCGCCAGCCGCATCGACAGCAATATCCGTGAACTGGAAGGTGCCCTGACCAGATTAGAGGCTTATGCATCCCTGACCAAACGGGCTGTGAATACCGATCTCGTGGCCGAAGCCCTGAAGGATATTTTCCCGAATGGCAAGGCCAAGGAAGTCACCATGGATATCATCCAGGAAATCGTGGCTTCTTATTTCAAAATAAAGATAGAAGACCTTCATTCCAAGAAGCGCACGCGCAACATCGCCTATCCGCGCCAGATTGCCATGTATCTTTGCCGGGAGATGACGGAAAATTCCCTGCCCCAGATCGGCAATTTCTTCGGCGGCCGAGATCACACGACCGTTATCCATGCCTATGACAAGATCAATCAGGACAAGGAGACGGACAACCGCCTCAGTGGCATATTGAATGAACTGATGGACCGCATCCAGAAGGTCTGAATTCCTCCACGCCCTTATGCACAATGAGGGCGTGGATAACTTTGTGGAAACGAAAGCTGTTATCCTGTGGGCAAAATGTGGATAAGGAAGCTGTCCACTTTTCCCCGTGGATTATGTGGATAACTGCCTCCCTGCTTTTCAACATGTTATTAACACGCAGATTGTCGATAAACTCGCCTGCTACTGTGCTTTTCCACATTTCCACAGGCCCTACTACTACTACGGCTATTTATTTATATATTTAAAGAGTAATATTAAAAAAAAGAAAGGACATCGCCCCATGAAAATAACCTGTGCCAAGAACGAACTGGTCAATGCATTGCAGACAGCCGCCAAGGCCATAGCCTCCAAACCCCAGACGCCAATCCTTGCCGCCATCTATATGAAAGCCGATAATGATCAGCTGGAAATCCATGCCACCAACAATGAGATTGGCCTGTTGTGCAAGATCCCTGTCGAGATTGAAGAACCTGGCGAGATTGCCATGAGCGGCAGATATTTCCTCGATGTTATCCGCAAGCTGCCTGGGGATAGTGTCACCATCAGCTTCAAACGGGATGAGAAGATTGTCAACGTGACTTCCAACCAGGCGAGCTTCACCCTGCTCAGCATGAATGCCAATGAATTCCCAAAGGTTAAGCCCATCGAAAGCAATGTAGAATTTTCCATCAAAGATAATGTACTGCGTTCTTTGATCAAGAAAACGGTTTTTGCCTGCTCCAAAGATGAATCCCGTCCTGTATTCACGGGCTGCTATCTGGACATTGCGGACAATAAAATCACCATGGCAGCTACGAATATGCACAGACTGGCTGTGAAATATGAGCAGTTCCCCGAATCGCTTGGTAATATCAAGGTCATCATTCCCTCCAATATCCTGCAGGAACTGCTTCATAACCTGAATTCGGATATCCCGATGGACGTCAAGGTTTGCTGTAACTTCAATCAGATCAGCTTTGCCTTTGATAATATCTATATGACTTCCCGCCTGATCGAAGGTGCATATCCGGACTATACCAACGTTATCCCCAGCAGCCATGCTACGCTGGTCACAATGGATTCGGCTGAATTCAATGCAGCTGTGGACCGTGTTTCTCTGATTTCCCGGGCTGGCGATTACAATGTAATCAAGATGGAATTTGCCAATGGCCAGCTGCACATCACTTCGAATAATCCGGAAATCGGCAATGCCGAAGAAACGATTCCTGCATCTATCGAAGGTCCGGATATTACAATCGCATTCAATGCCCAGTACCTGGTGGATGTCATGAAGATCATTGACAGCAAGAACTGCGAACTGCGTCTGAACCAGCCCCTCTCCCCCATCACGGTGAAAGAGGAAAAAGACGATGCCTTTATTTATGTGGTAACGCCGGTACGTACGAAGAACTAAGGAGGTTGTCCCCATGCAGATTGAAGATATTGCCATTGAAACCGAGGAAATCCAGCTGGACCAGTTCCTGAAATGGGCAGGTGTCCTGCCTTCCGGCGGTGAAGTCAAAGCACTGCTGGCTGAAGGCCTGATCAAACGCAATGGCGAGAAGGAATCGGCCCGCCGCCGCAAGCTTCACCGGGGCGATGTGGTGGAAATCGAAGGCATGGGAGCCTGGCGGGTAGTGTAATGCATATTTATACATTGCACCTTAGAAATTATCGGAACTATTGCGATTTGGAGCTGAAATTCGATCCCAATATCAATGTTTTCTTAGGCCAGAACGCTCAGGGCAAGACCAATATCATTGAAGCGGTTTACTATGCTTCTTTGGGGCGTTCACATCGCACCCATACAGATACTGACCTGATCCGCTGGGAACAACCTGCTGCTCTGGTTCAGCTGGGCTTTACCCGTCTGGGCGTGGAAAACAAGCTGGAGTTTCAGTTCAGCCGGTCAAAGAGGCGGCGGATCCTCCTCAATGACCACCCCATCCGTCCCAAGGATCTCGTAGGCAGTTTGAATACTGTCCTGTTTTCTCCCGAGGATCTTTTCCTGATCAAGGGAGCGCCGGCCCAGCGCCGGCGTTTTTTAGACGGGGAGATCAGTCAGGCCAGCCCGGCTTACTATCATGAGCTGGCCAAATATACGAAAATCATAACGCAGCGCAATAATCTGCTCAAAAAGATCCGGGAGCGTAAAGCCGGCACGGATATGCTGGAGCTATGGGATGTGCAGCTGGTGGAAAGTGCCGTGAAGATCACCCTGAAGCGTCTGGAAGCTGTCAGGAAGCTCAATATGCTGGCCAATCTCATGCAAAGACGCATTTCCGGCAACCTTGAAAACCTGTCCATAAGCTACGATATCCATGGTGCCCAGGGCACTGACGTGACAAATGACCTCCATTCATGGTATAATAAAGAGCTTGCAAGTCATCGGGAAATTGATATCATTCGCGGTTCGACAGGCAGAGGACCGCATCTGGACGATATCATCCTGACGGTCAATGGCATCAATCTGCGTTCGTTTGGTTCGCAGGGCCAGCAGCGTACAGGAGTTCTATCCCTAAAGCTGGCAGAATTGGAATTCCTGCGCTCAGAAACGGGGGAATACCCGGTCCTGTTGCTCGATGATGTGATGAGCGAGTTAGACGCCTCCCGGCGCAGCCAGTTGATGGATTTCATCTTCCGGGAGCGGATACAGACGATGATTACAGCCACCGATGGGGCTTACTTTCCGCAGGAGCGGATTGGCACTTATTATCAGGTGGCGGCTGGACAGATCAAGAGGTAGGCCATGGGCGCGAAAGGCAGTTTGAAGGCGCGTACTCCGGGATTGGAACGGCCGGACAGTATTCTTCGCAAAACCCTTCAGCATATGGGAGGGAATTGTGAGAAAAAATACTATATGCACTGGGTTCTATGGCATTGGCCGGAAATCGTGGGCAGCTTTATCGCTCAGAATACCAAAGTGCAGGGGATTCGTAAGGACACGCTCTATATATACAGTGATAATTCTGCTTTGCGTAATGAATTGCAGATGATGATGCCGCAAATCGTGCAATCCGTAAATAACTTTGCAGGTCAAAAGATGATCAGCAAAGCAGCTTTTACCAAAGAATGGTCAAAAGCTGACAGCGAAGGTATCGAGGAAATCCGGTCAGCGCCGGAGGAAACAGAAGAAGATCTGGGGAAGGAACGGCGCAGTATCCCTTTGACGCCTGCGGAAATGCAGGCCGCGGAAACGCTGGTGGCAGAGGCCGAAGATGGGGATATTGCCAAGGCTCTGGCAGATCTATATCGCAAGCATCTGCAGATGCAGAAGCTAAAGCTGAACAAGAATTATCGGAAATGTCCTGTCTGCGGCCAGCTGATGGAACCTGAGCGTGGGCTCTGTGTAGACTGTACCAGCAAAAAACAGGCACAGATAAGAGCTTCGGTGCGGCAGGTACTCAGGGATATGCCCTGGGCCAGATATCCGGAGGTCAAGGAATATGTGCCCGAGTGCACACCCAAGATCGTCAATGAACAGCGTTCGGCCATGGTGCAGCAATTGGCTGCGGATGTAGATGTCAACGACAAGACGAGCATGAAGGCCAGGACGCTGGTCATGCTCTATCGCTGTCTGCCGCCAGATCAGCTGAATGACGATAATATCACCCGGGCCCTGTATGCCCTGCGGTTTGACCTGCACCGGCCCAAGGATTATAAATCCCCTAAGCGTTATGATGTCATCAAGCTGGGGAGGAGGTAACAACAGATGTTTCTCCATTTAGGCAATGGCGTATCCGTACGCACAAAAGATGTGATTGCCATACATGACTATGCCCTGTTTCAGAAGGGCTCAGGCAGCGAGTTTCTCGCGCATGAAAAGACGGCTGGCAGATTGGAAAACACCCTGCCCCTGGAAATCCGTCAGGATGAGGAGGCCAAAAAGTCTCTAATCATCACCCCTGAAAAAACTTACCTGTCTGCAATATCGCCCTGGACACTGAAACGGCGGTCGCAGATGGTTTATGATACAATGGATAATGATAAAGAAACGGCTGCGGTAGATGCGGCTGAGATTACGATGGAATGATGGGAGCGTAAGATTTCATGGCAAATGACAATGAACAGTTGAACATAGAAAACGCCGCGCCGAACGAAGAGATGGAAAGCGTGGATACTACCGGTGTGGAAATCCATACTGATGAAAGCAGCGCTGAAGTCACAGCCGTAGATGCTGATTACGGTGCAGAGCAGATACAGATCCTCGAGGGTCTGGAAGCCGTGCGTATGCGCCCCGGCATGTATATCGGCAGCACTTCGGAACGCGGCCTGCATCACCTGGTATATGAAGTCGTCGATAACTCTATCGACGAGGCTTTGGCTGGTTATTGTGATAAGATTGATGTGACGATTCATCGCGATAACAGCATCACCGTTACCGATAATGGCCGTGGTATCCCTGTAGACATGCATGAAAGCGGCATGCCGGCTGTCGAGGTCGTACTGACGGTGCTGCATGCCGGCGGTAAGTTCGGCGGCGACGGCTATAAGGTATCCGGCGGTTTGCACGGCGTAGGTGTATCTGTCGTTAACGCCCTGTCCACTTCGATGGAAGTACAGGTCAAGCGCGATGGCAAGATCCATGAGATTTCCTTCAAACGCGGCGAAACGGTGGAAAAGCTCCATGTGACCGGCGAGACGGAAATCACGGGTACCCGCGTGCACTTCGTACCGGATCCGGAAATCTTCTCGGTGACTACTTACAGCTATGATACGCTCAAACACCGCTTGCGTGAGCTGGCATTCCTGAACCATGGCATTACCATTGTCCTCAATGATGAACGCAGGGAAGAACTGCGCAGTGAGAAATTCCACTTCGAGGGCGGCATCAGTTCCTTCGTGGAACACCTCAACCGCAAGAAGGAAAAGATCAATCCGGAGCCGATCTACTTCAACGGTACGAAAGACGATACGGTTGTCGAGATTGCCCTGCAGTATAACGACAGCTATCAGGAGAATATCTACTCCTTCGTCAACAACATCAACACCGAGGAAGGCGGTACGCATCTGGCCGGCTTTAAGCTGGCCCTGACGCGCGCAGCCAACGACTTTGCCCGCAAGCAGAACATCCTCAAGGATAAGGACGGCAATCTCTCCGGTGATGATGTGCGTGAAGGTCTGACCGCTGTCATCAGCCTCAAGGTGCGCGATCCGCAGTTCGAAGGCCAGACCAAGACAAAGCTGGGCAATAGCGAAGTGCGCGGTATCGTAGATTCCATCGTAACGGAAGGCCTCTCCGAATACTTCGAAGAGAACCCGACGATCACGAAGAAATTCATTGAAAAGGCCATAATGGCTGCCCGTGCCCGTGAAGCCGCCCGCAAGGCCCGTGAACTCACGCGCCGCAAGAATGCCTTGGAAGTATCGAGCTTGCCCGGCAAACTGGCGGACTGCTCTGTCAAAGATCCGGAAATGGCCGAGATCTACCTAGTCGAGGGTGATTCCGCAGGCGGTTCTGCTAAGCAGGGCCGTGACCGCCGCTTCCAGGCTATCCTGCCGCTGCGTGGTAAGATCTTGAACGTAGAGAAGGCACGCCTTGACAAGATCTTTGCCAATGCTGAGATCCGCACGATGATCACGGCCTTCGGTACGGGCATCAGCGATGATTTCGATCTGTCCAAGCGCCGCTATGGCAAGATCATCATCATGACAGATGCCGATGTCGATGGTGCGCATATCCGTACCCTGCTGCTGACTTTCCTCTATCGCTATATGAAGCCGCTGATCGAGCATGGTCATGTGTTCATTGCTCAGCCGCCACTTTATCAGATTCGCAAGGGCAAGAAGCACTGGTACACCTACAGCGATGAAGAATTGGCCAAAAAGCTCGACGAAGTGGGCCGTGATGGCACGACCGTACAGCGTTACAAAGGTCTGGGCGAGATGAACCCGGAACAGCTTTGGGAAACCACCATGGATCCCGCCGGCCGCACCATGTTGCGCGTGGAAATGGCCGATGCCGAAGCTGCCGATGAACTCTTTACGATCCTGATGGGCGACAAGGTCGAACCACGCCGCCAGTTCATCGAAGAAAACGCTAAACTCGTACGCAATCTGGATATTTGATTTTGATTTGAACTTCCATCTGAGGCTTTTGTCCCGGATGGAAGTTTTATTAGTACCTGCTTTCAAGACATACCCAACCTTTTCTGCTATAATGTAGTTTGGTTTATAAGAAAGGATGACAATATGAGCGAGCATAGAATCACTCCTTTGACTGAGAGTGGGTTACTTACAGCACTGAGTGTGGTGCTGGCATTAATGGCAGTGTACCTGCCTGTTATCGGTTTCCTGCTGGTGCTGTTCTGGCCTCTGCCGCTGGTAGTCCTGGTAGTGCGTCATGGTTTGCGCTGGGGAATCCTGGCTTCTTTGGCCGCAGGAATCCTGGTCGGTCTGCTGGTCGAACCATTGCTTTCCCTGCGGCTGGTGGTGGCGTTTGCTCCGGCAGGATTGTTGCTCGGATGGGCCTTTGCCAAAGGCTGGTCCGGTGTGCGTACCTTTATGCTTACGCTGCTGGCGGCGATTGCCGGTCAGGCTGCGGCGGTGGGACTGCTGTTATGGGTAACGGATGTGAATCCTCTGGCCATGCAGGTGGACATCCTGCAATCTTCATTTGATTCGTCATTGCAGCTCTATGAGAGCATGGGCATGAGCGGGGCGGAGCTCGCTAAGGTGCGGGAGGATATCGAACAGGGAATGAAGATGCTGAATTACTTATTCCCGTTGGTCTTTATCCTCATGGGGCTTTTCTATGCCGTTGTCTCTTATATGGCTGGTGGCAGGATATTGAGACGGTTGGGACATAATGTTCCGCAGTTTCCGCCGTTCTGTGAATGGCGTCTGCCGCAGGCGTTCCTGTACATGTTCGGCTTTGCTTTGGTGGGGCTGTATTGGGGCGGTACCAGAGAGATCAGCTGGCTTTACCGGCTATCCCTGAATGCCAATGTGCTGGCCATTATGGCAGGCCTGCTGCAGGGAATTGTATTGGTTCACTGCCTGTTGAGCCATTATAAGGTCAGTCTGCCATTGCGGATCGTTCTGTATGTATTTCTCATCATGAATCCATTTTTGGCTCAGGTTACGGCCATGACCGGGCTTATCGATATGCTCTTTGATTATCGGCGGCGATTTGCTGCCCGCAAATAGAAATGAGGTGCACTCGATGCCACGAAATCTTTCGGCATGGATAGATTTAACCATACATCTTTTGATCATGCTGGTGCTTATCGGCGTGTTGTCTTACTACAATTTCTATATTGCTGCCATAGCCGGAGTCGTTTGGCTGGCACTGGCCTCTTTTGCCCGGGAACGCTGCACGGACAGGTCGCGGCGTTTTGAGCGCTATTGCCGCAATGTGGTGCGCAACATAAATGAAATGCTCAATTACGCTGTGGACGAACTGCCGCAGGCCATCATGATCGTCAATGAGGACGGGCGGCTGCAATGGTGTAATGACCGCATTACGGCGTATTTGGGAGCAAAGCCGGAACAGGATACCGATGTCAAGGATATCTGGCCGGGCATCATCATTGCGCCGGTCTGGGGACAGGAAGGCGAATACGTCTTTGCCCATGAGGACAAGTATTATCATGTCTACTACCATCCGGTACAGATGGCGCCGCGTCAGGAACCCCTGATGACGCTCTATATCCAGGATGTTTCCGCACATGAGCAGCTCAAGAATACCTATCAGCAGAGCCGTACGGTTTTGGTCTACATCCAGATCGATAACTATGATGAGGTCATGCAGGGGCAGACCGAAGCCGAACGTACATCGCTGCTGTTGGCGGTCAATCAGACGTTGGATAAATGGATGAAGAATCTCGGCGGCTTCATGCGGCGTGTCAGCGATGATCTCTATGTGGTGATCCTGACGCGTCAGGGCCTGGATCAGGCGCTCAATGAAAAGTTCGATGTACTCGACAAGGCCCGTCAGCTGCAGAGTACCAACCGCCTGCCCGTAACGCTTTCCATGGGCGTGGCCGTGGCAGAGAATCAGACCATGGCCGAGCTCGGGGCGCAGGCACAGGCAGGGCTTGACCTCGCACTCGGCCGGGGCGGCGATCAGGTGGCCGTACAGATGAACGGCAAGACACAATTCTTCGGCGGCCGGGCAAAAGCTGTCGAGAAACACACCCGCGTCAAGGCTCGGGTGGTGGCGCATGCTGTCCGGGAAATCATGGAAGGTGCCGATGAGATCTATATCATGGGGCATCATAATGAGGACTTCGACTGCTTTGGGGCAGCCATGGGTGTGGCCAAGATGGCCCGCCAGCTGGAAAAGAATTATCATATCGTTCTGTCCGATATGAACGATGGTATTGACAAATTCCATGATCTGCTTAAAGATAAAGAAGAGTATGCGGATGTATTCGTACACGCCGAGGATATCAAGAACTCTACGGCTCTTAATCCGGTACTGATTGTCGTGGATACGCATATCCCGCATCTGGTGGCTGATCCGACGCTCTTGGAGCGTGTGACACAGGTCGTGGTTATTGACCATCACCGCCGCAGCGAGAATTTCATCAAGAGCCCGTTGCTGGTCTATATCGAACCGGGAGCCAGCTCGACGAGTGAGCTCATCACGGAACTTTTGATGTATTTTGGTGATGATGTGCGTTTGGGGCGTCTGGACGCAACGGCTTTGTATTCCGGCATTGTGGTGGATACGAAGAATTTTGCGGTACAGACCGGTGTGCGTACCTTTGATGCCGCAGCATTCCTGCGGCGCAGCGGGGCGGATCCCGTGATGGTGCGTCATCTCTTCCGGTCGGATTATGATACGACGGTGGCTTTGGCCCGTACCAAAGCGCGGGCGGAACTGTTCCCGGGCGGCCTTATCATCTCGACCATTCCCGAGACCATGCCCAATATCCAGGTTATCGCAGCCCAGGCTGCAGACAGCCTGCTGCGCATTGAAAATGTGCGCATGAGCATATTGATTTTCCAGCTTACGGAAGATACCATTGGTCTGAGTGCCCGTTCTACCGGGGAGCTCAATGTACAGGTCATCATGGAGGCCTTCGGCGGCGGTGGTCATCAGAATGTGGCCGGTGCGCAGGTTAAAGGCGGCATCCTGTCAGAGATAAAAGACAAAGTGATTGATATAAGCGAAAAATATATAGAGGAGACTGATAAAGATGAAAGTGATTCTGCAGCAGGACGTTAAGAAATTAGGCAAGAAAGGCGATATCGTGGAAGTTTCCGAAGGCTATGGCCGCAACTTCCTCCTGCCCCGCAAGGCGGCAGTGATTGCCAATGCTGAGAATATGAACGTGGCCAAGGCTCAGGCCGGGTCTAAGGCACGCAAGGAAGCCATGGCGACTGACGAAGCAAAACTCATGGCTGCTCAGCTCGAAAAGGTTGCCGTGACCATTCCCGTGAAGATCGGCGAGAACGGCAAACTCTTCGGCTCTGTGACGGGCAAGGATGTAGCGGATGCTTTGAAAAAGGAAAAGATTGATATTGACCGCCGTAAGATTTCCATCAAGGGCGAAGTTACGGGGGCTGGCGAATACGAAGCCGTGATCAAGGTACATCCCTCGATTACCAGCACAATCAAGGTCAATGTTGTGGCAGGTTGATATGAAATTACTGGATTATATTCGCAACTTATTTACGAAAAAACAGGAGCAGGCAATGCCTGCTCCTGCTTCGCGCAATGCAACCCCGCTGGACCGGCAGATTGAGGCCCTTTACGCCATCCTGGTAGATGTGATGGGCACGGAAAAGCTCGTGATTCAGGCGGGGAAGATGAAGGCGCTGGACCTTATGCGCTCGGCAGATCCTTGTGAGCGCGTGCTGGCCCTGCAGCGGATCTTAGGGGAAGATCCCTTGATTGCTCCCGCACCGAAGCCGGAGCAGGTGCCGGCCATCATGGATGCTCTGTCTGAGCGTGTGGCCGATATCATGGCCCGCCGCAATGTGGAGGACAGCATCGAGAAAAAGGTCAATGAAAAGCTGGAAAAAGACCATGCAGACTACGTCAATGATATCCGCAAGCAGGTCATGAAGGATGAAAAGGGCGGCAATGAATCCCCGCAGGACAAGGAAAAGCGGGAGAAACTCGAAAAGCTCGAAAGCATCAAGCTCACGCAGTCCATCATGGAACTTCTGCGTCCGCAGGATTTCTCTGAGATTGTCGGGCAGGAGCGGGCAGTCAAGTCGCTGATGGCCAAGCTCAGCTCGCCATATCCGCAGCATCTGCTGCTCTATGGTCCTCCAGGGGTTGGTAAGACCACGGCCGCCAGGCTGGTGCTCGAAGCGGCGAAGAAAAAGGCCGTATCCCCCTTTGGGGAGGAAGCGCCCTTTGTGGAGACGGATGGTACGACTCTGCGATGGGACCCCCGGGACATCACCAATCCCTTGCTGGGTTCTGTTCATGATCCCATCTATCAGGGCGCGCAGAAGACCTTGGCGGACAGCGGCATCCCCGAACCTAAGCCGGGCCTGGTGACCGATGCTCATGGCGGCATCCTGTTCATCGATGAAATCGGTGAAATGGATGAGATGCTGCAGAATAAACTGCTCAAGGTGCTCGAAGACAAACGGGCTTATTTCGAGTCCGCTTATTATGACCCCACGGATGAGAAGGTGCCGCCCTATATCAAGAAGCTTTTTGAGGAAGGCGCACCAGCAGATTTCGTGCTGATTGGCGCTACCACCCGTGATGCCGGACATATCAATCCCGCCCTGCGCTCCCGTTGCGCGGAAATCTATTTTGAACCGCTGACGCCAAAACACATCGAGCAGATCGTACGCAATGCGGCAGCCAAGCTTCATGTCAATGTGAGTGATGAGGTTGCGGCACTGATCAGTGAATACACCATCGAAGGCCGTAAGGCCATCAATATCCTGGCCGATGCCTATAGTCTGGCTTTGGAGCGCTGCGGTGTCGGCGAGGATTTCAAAGTCGAGGAACTGGGCACGGAAAACGGCCCGGATGTGGAAATCAGCAAGGCAGATATCTATGAGGTCACGCAGGTCAGCCGTCTGACACCCTATGTGACGAAGAAGGCTTCGGACAATGCCATCCAGGGACATATCTTTGGTCTGGGCGTGGCTGGTTTCTTAGGTTCAGCCATCGAGATTGAAGCGGTGGCCTTCCCCGCCAAGGAAAAGGGCAAGGGCACGGTGCGTTTCAATGAGACGGCCGGTTCCATGGCCAAGGACTCGGTGTTCAATGCAGCTTCCGTCATGCGTCAGCTGACCGGCAAGGACCTGCATGATTACGATGTGCATATCAATGTGATTGGCGGCGGCAATATCGATGGCCCCAGTGCGGGCACGGCTATCCTGGCGGTTATCACGAGTGCGGTGACCGGCAGGAAAATCCGTCAGGATGTGGCCGTGACGGGTGAAATCTCTTTGGCTGGCCGGGTGCGGCCTGTAGGCGGCGTCTTTGAAAAGGCTTATGGCGCCAAGCAGGCTGGCATAAAGACCTTGGTTATTCCGAAGGAAAACAGCAAGGATATCCCGCAGGAACATCTGGGGCTGGACATTCATCCCGTAGCCACCGCTGAAGAAGCCTTCAACTATATCTTTGAGCCTGAGTTAAGTAAGGAAGAGGAGTAAGAAAATGGCATTGCCGGAACGAGTACCTCCCCAGAATATCGAAGCCGAACAAGCGGTTTTGGGGGCTATGCTCATCAAGAAAGAAGCCATCATCGAGGTGCAGGAAATCCTGCGCCCCGATGATTTTTACCGGGAAACCCATCGCATCATCTATGAGGCCATGATCCGCCTGCAGAATAATGACGAAGCAGTGGACTTGGTCACGCTGACTGAGGAACTGCGCAAGACCGATATGCTCGATAAGGTCGGCGGCCTGGGCTTTATCACGCAGTTGGCCAATATCGTAGCCACGGCGGCCAATGTGAGCTATCATGCCAAGATTGTCAAGGAAAAGGCCGAACTTCGCAATCTCATCAATGTAGCCACGGAAATCGCGGGCAAAGCCTATGAGGACAGCGATGAAGTAGAAAACATCATGGATGAGGCCGAGAAGAAGATCCTGGCTGTAGCCAGCCGTCAGGGCGGCGGGGCCTTCGAGTCCATGAAGAATATCGTTCTGCGTACTTTTGAGCGCATCAATGTGCTCTATGAATCCAAAGGCGGCCTGACGGGCTTAAGCTCGGGCTTCAAGGATTTGGATCGGCTCACGGCCGGTCTGCAGAAGTCTGACCTTATCTTAGTGGCGGCACGTCCGTCCATGGGTAAGACGGCGTTTACGCTGAATATTGCCAGCTATGTGGGCTTGCATGGCGGCAGTGTGGCCTTCTTCTCGCTGGAAATGAGCAAGGAACAGCTCATGCAGCGTATGCTCTGCTCAGAGGGCGGTATTGATGCCTCGAAGCTGCGTACAGGGCAGCTCGATGAGGTGGAATGGAATAAATTGGTAGGCGTGGCTGATAAGATGAGCCGGGCGCCAATTTATATCGATGATACGGCAGGCATCACGGTCATGGAACTGCGCTCCAAGGCAAGACGCTTGAAAGCGGAGCACGGCCTCGACCTCATCATCATCGATTATCTGCAGTTGATGCAGGGGCGTGCCAGCAAGAACAGCGACAACCGCCAGCAGGAAATCTCCGAGATTTCCCGTTCGCTCAAGGCGCTGGCCCGTGAGCTCGACGTGCCGGTTATCGCACTCTCCCAGCTTTCCCGTTCTGTGGAAAGCCGCCAGATCAAGAAGCCGATGCTTTCTGACTTGCGCGAATCTGGTTCGTTGGAGCAGGACGCAGATATTGTTATGTTCCTGTATCGCGAAGATTATTATGATAAGGATACGGAGAACAAGAATATCACCGAAATCATCGTAGCCAAGCACCGTAACGGCCCGGTAGACAGCGTGCAGCTGTTCTTCCAGAAAGAGTTCACCAAGTTCCGGGATCTTTTGGTGCAGTAATACAAAACTCAAGGCATCTAAACGCATTGTGTTCAGATGCCTTGAGTTTTTTTATTAGCCGTAATAAATTGCAGTTTGTTGGTTAGTTCGAGCCAAAATTATCCCGTTTATACGCAGTCAGGGGTTCACGGGGGAGTACTTTTGCTGTTTCCGCTAAACGTCCCTCCCTGTCAAGTTAGAGCTATTTAGCGGGATGCGCCGGGCAGGCCA
>NZ_FNJQ01000061.1 GCF_900104055.1 Pseudoselenomonas ruminantium | reverse complement strand
CCAATAAGTTGTTCCGCGCCAAAATTGAACAGGCCGGTATGACACAAAGCATGTCCCGTGTAGCACATTGCCTAGACAATGGCCCCATGGAAGGCTTCTGGGGTATCTTGAAGCGCGAGATGTACTACAGGCGCAGATTTACTTCCCGGCAAGAGTTGGTTGAGTCAATTGAGGAATATATAAGATATTACACTTATGACAGACCACAGCGTCATTTAGGCATACGAACCCCAAGAGAGTACCACGAAAAACTGGTTGGAGCTGCATGAAAAAAGCTGCTCGCATTAGTTGCGAGCAGCAATGAATATTTTTATTTTTTTACCTGTCCACTTGACGGGGAGCACACCATTTCCCCGAGGGCTTTTCGTGATGGCTGGCATAATACAAAAAACACCTGTTCTACAAGACAACAGGTGTTATATACAAAAATGGTGCGCTCGGCGGGAGTCGAACCCACGCTTTCAGCTCCGGAGGCTAACGTCCTATCCACTGGACTACGAGCGCAACAACAGGTATTATGTTAGCATACATTTTATTGATTTGTCAATAGGTTTAAGCGTTTTTTGTTAAATTCATAGGTCAATTCCATTATTCGGGACATATAGAGCGATGTATGATATAATAATAGCGTAAAGAATTCGTAATTCACATGGAGGGATTATTTATGCCAGTAAAAGCGATTAACTTACAAGACACATTCCTCAATCAGGTACGCAAGGAAAATATTGAAGTGACCATTCATCTTGTCAACGGTTTTCAGATCAAAGGCAAGGTAAAAGGGTTTGATAATTTTACGGTCGTCCTCGATGTGATGGGAAAACAGCAGATGGTGTATAAGCATGCGATTTCGACCATTACGCCGGCTAAGCCTGTGAATTTTGCAGCCAAAGAAGAAGGTTAACCTGAAAGCCTTCCCCAGCGGGGAGGCTTTTTCTTTTAAGTGTAAAGGAGTTTGTATGAGATTACGTGGGTTTGAGGTGGTCAGCGGCTGGCAGGGGCATGATATCCGTCTGCCGCGGCGGAAGACGGCGGGCAGTGCCGGTTATGATATCGAGGCAGCGGCAGATATCACGGTCAAGGCCGGCGGAACAGTGCTGGTGCCTACGGGCCTGAAAGCCTATATGCAGGCCGGTGAGGTACTGACGCTCAATATCCGTTCCAGCATGGCGGTGAAGCATCATTTGTTGCTGAGCAACAGCGTGGGCATTATCGATGCGGATTATTATGACAATCCGGATAACGAAGGCCATATCATGGTGGCGCTGACCAATCTGGGGCAGGAGGATTTTGCGATTCATAAGGGCGACCGGATTGCCCAGGGCATCTTCCTGTCCTATCTGACCTGCGATGATGATACGGCAGGTGCGGGAGCAAAGCGTCAGGGTGGTTTCGGTTCCACGGGCAGGTGATTGAGATGGCAGAGGAACTTGATTTATTTTCGGCTGCGGCAGCAAGCAACAATGCCAGCGGGGCGGGGCAGCGCTTTGCGCCCTTGGCCCAGCGGATGCGGCCACGGAATTTTCAGGAGTTTATCGGCCAGCAGGAGGCCGTGGGCGGCGGACGTTTCCTGCGGCAGATGATTGAAAAAGACCAGATTTCCTCCATGATCTTCTATGGGCCGCCGGGAACAGGCAAGACCACGCTGGCCCAGATGATTGCGGGCATGACGGGCAGTGAGTTCAAGAAGCTCAATGCGGTGGCGGCAGGTATCTCCGATATTCGCCAGATCGTCAAGGAAGCCGATGATGCCCGTAAGTTTTATCAGAAGCGCACGATTGTGTTCATCGACGAAATCCATCGCTTCAACAAGAGCCAGCAGGATGTGCTGCTGCCCTATGTGGAGGACGGGCGGTTGATCCTGATTGGCGCGACAACGGAAAATCCGTTTTTTGAAGTCAATCATGCACTGCTCTCCCGGGTGCGGATTGTGCGGCTCTATCAGCTGACCGATGGACAGCTCGTGAAAATTCTGCAGCAGGCTTTGACGGATAAGGAACGCGGACTGGGGCATCAGGCGATAAATGTCAGCGATGAGGTACTGCTCTCCATGGCACAGCTCGCGGGTGGCGATGCCCGTATGGCCCTGAATATCCTCGAGGGTACGGCCTCCATGCTGCCGCTGGCGGGCGGGGAAATCACGCTGGATATGGTCCAGGAGATTCTCGGCCAGCGGGTACAGCGCTATGATAAGACCGGGGACAATCACTATGATACGGTATCGGCCTTTATCAAGAGCATGCGGGGCAGTGATCCGGATGCAGCGCTTCACTATCTGGCACGGATGCTGGCGGCCGGGGAGGATGTGAAATTCATCGCTCGGCGCGTGGTTATCTGTGCATCCGAAGATGTGGGCAATGCCGATCCCATGGCGCTGGTGCTGGCGATGAATGCGGCCAATGCCGTGCAGTTCGTGGGGATGCCCGAGGCTCGTATCATCCTGGGCCAGGCCGTGAGCTATATCGCTTCGGCACCCAAGAGCAATGCATCCTATATGGCCATTGATGCGGCTCTGCAGGATGTGCGCAACAAGAATTGCGGAGCGGTGCCGCTGCATCTGCGGGATGCCCATTATAAGGGCGCGGCCAAACTCGGTCATGGGACGGAATACATCTATCCGCACGACTATTCGGGGCATTTTACGGAGCAGGTTTATCTGCCCAAGGAAATTGAAAATGCCCATTACTATCAGCCAAGTGACAATGGCCAGGAAAAGCGTATAGGGGATTATCTGCGCCAGTGCTGGCCTAACCGTTTTTAAGGGAGGAGAATAGATGAATAATGAGGAGCTGGGGAGAAAATTATTTGCTGTATTAGGAGGCCGGGAAAATATCACGCATGCCTATAACTGCATGACGCGTTTGCGGGTGCAGCTGCGGCAGAAAGATGAAGACATGCTTTCCGCTGTCAAGCAGGTGCCGGGAGTTATGGGGATTCACGATAACGGGGAAGAACTGCATATCATCCTGGGCCCCGGTACGGCCACGCAGGTGACGACCGTGGTCAACAATCTGCTGGAGGCCGCTGGCAAGCCGAAAATCGGTGATGGCAAAGAGCTGCATCAGCAGATTCGCGAGAAAAATGCTACGCCGGGAAAATTGCTGCTCAAAAAGATTGCCAGCATTTTTATCCCGTTGATTCCGGGCTTTATTGCCTGCGGCCTGCTCACTGGCATTCTGGGCGTTATGGCGAAGATCTCGCCGGAGGTAACGGCTTCGCCCATCTGGCAGTTGGCAGCAGTGGCTGGCAACGCGGTGTTCTGGGGCATGAATCTCTTTGTGGGTTATAATGCGGCCAAGGTCTTTGGCGGCACGCCGATTTTAGGCGGGGCGCTTGCGGCACTGATTAGCCATCCTGGTTTGGCTAATGTCGTCATCGATGGGGACAAACTGGTTCCAGGACGCGGCGGTGTGATTGCCGTGATATTGGTGGCCTTTATTGGTGCATGGTTCGAAAAACATCTGCATCGTTTGGTGCCGACGATTTTTGACCTGTTCCTGACACCGTTGCTATCTTTCCTATTGGCCGGTATGGCTGCAATTTTTGTCCTGCAGCCATTAGGCGGGATGATTTCGGCCGCGATTGGTGCAGCAGCTACAGGCGCAGTTGCTTCCGGCGGCTCTGTAGTAGGCTTTATCCTGGCAGGCTTGTGGCTGCCGATGGTCATGATGGGCATTCATCAGGCACTGACGCCTATTCATGCGGATTTGATTGCGCAGTATGGCGTAACCATTCTGCTGCCGATTCTGGCTATGGCCGGAGCTGGACAGGTAGGGGCGGCCATAGCGGTCTATGTCAAGAGTAAGAATTCATTCTTGAAAAAGACCGTGGCTTCGGCTCTGCCAGTTGGTTTGATGGGCGTCGGAGAACCACTGATTTATGGTGTTACTCTGCCGTTGGGACGTCCCTTTATTGGCGCCTGCATTGGCGGTGCCTTTGGCGGTGCCGTACAGGCACATTTCATGGTCGGCGCTTCGGCCATGGGAATTTCTGGCCTTCCACTGGCGGGGACGACCAATAATATTCCAATCTATCTGTTGGGCATCGTAGTCGCTTATATCGCCGGCTTTATTGCCACATATCTGCTGGGATTCGATGATCCCGCTGAAGAAAAGGAGTCGTAATCAATCCATGATAGATTTGCAGAAATTAAGCACAGAAAAACGCAATCCGGCCACGGCCCATATTGATGAATTATCGACATTATCCATGCTGCAGGTTATCAATGACGAAGATAAGAAGGTTGCGCTGGCGGTGGAAAAGATCCTGCCGGAGATCGCCGAGGCTGTGGAGGTGATAACGGACAGGTTGGCAAAGGGCGGGCGGCTCTTTTATATGGGTGCTGGTACTTCCGGGCGTCTGGGTATCCTCGATGCTTCGGAATGTCCGCCGACCTATGGCGTGGAACCGGACCTGGTGCAGGGGCTGATTGCCGGGGGAATACCGGCCATCTTCAAAGCCCAGGAAGGGGCTGAGGATAATCCGGAACTGGCTCGCAAAGATCTGGCGGATAAGGAATTTACCGCCAGAGATGTACTGGTGGGCATTGCGGCTTCCGGACGCACTCCTTATGTGATTGGCGGCCTGCAATATGCGCAAAGATTGGGAGCGGCGACAATCGCTCTGGCCTGTTCGCCCGAACCTGCCATTGGCGAGTTTGCCGATATCGTACTGACACCAGTTACCGGGGCTGAAGTAGTCACGGGTTCTACGCGCATGAAGGCTGGTACGGCGCAGAAATTGGTGCTTAATATGCTGTCAACGGGCACGATGATCAAGCTGGGCAAGGTCTATGGCAATCTGATGGTAGATGTCAAGACCTCCAATAAGAAGTTGGAGGAACGGGCACGGCGTATCGTGATGGAGGCCACGGGCTGCAGCCGGGAGGAAAGTATCGCTGCTTTGACTGAAGCGCAGGGCAACGCCAAACTGGCCATCTATATCCACTTGACCGGAGCAGATTTTGCTGCCGGTCAGCAGGCACTAGCTAAGTCGCAGGGACATCTGGCATTGGCATTGAAGCAGGAGGGCGAATGATGGAAAACGGCATTTCCCTTTATCCGGGGCTGGATAATACGTTAGCAGAAAATCTGCAGCTGATTGAAGATGCTGCAGCCTGCGGCATCCGTCGCATCTTTACGTCCCTGCATATTCCGGAGACGGATGCAGACGTGCTCAAGAAAGAACTGGCCATTATCCTGGCAGCAGCCAGAGAACGTGAGATGGAAATCATCTCGGATATTTCGCCCCGTACCTTAGAGATGCTGGACATGCAGGAATTCAGCCTGACGGCGTTCAAGGAATTGGGCATCGGTACCCTGCGTTTGGATTATGGCTATGAGACCAGTCAGATTGCGGAGCTCAGCCACAATGAACTGGGTATCCGCCTGCAGCTCAATGCTAGTACCATTACGGAGCAGATTTTGGCGGAACTGCAGGCTGCAGGCACGGATTTTTCCCATATCGATGCCTTGCATAATTTCTATCCGCGCAAGGGTACGGGACTCAGCGAAAAGGCTTTATGCCGCAAGAATGCGTTACTCAAAGCGGCAGGGATAAAAGTCGGTGCCTTCGTACCCAGCCATGGCAGACAGCGTGGGCCGCTCTTTGAAGGGCTGCCGACGCTCGAAGCCCATCGCCTTTGGCAGACGGATCGGGCGGCGCGTCATCTGGCGGCCTTGGGCATTGACTCGGTCTTCCTGAGTGACAGCCTGCCTCTGCCGGAGGAAATGCAGGCGGTGGGCAGCTTGCGGGCAGATGAAGTTGTGGTAGAAGCAAAGTTATGGACCGATGACGCAGTTCAGCGAAAGCTATTGCAGCATCATTTTACCGCCCGCGAAGATGAGGCCCGGGATGCCATCCGTGCCCAGGAAAGCCGCGGTCTGCTGCGAGGAACGATTGCACCGGAAAACAATAAGGAACGGCGGCGGGGGGCAATTACTCTCGATAATCAGGATTATTTGCGCTATATGGGCGAGCTGCAGATTGTCAAGAAATCCCAGCCTGCCGATAAACGGGTAAATGTTGCAGGACAGATAGCAGAATGCGAACTTTTTATGTTGAAATATATCACGCCGGGACGGAAATTTTCATTCAAACTGCTTGATTGACATTTGTGGGCTGATATGTTATTGTAAATATGTAAACAACGGCAATGGAGCCCGGACGATTTTCGTCCGGGTTTTTTGTTGCTATCAATACATAAGGAGGACTGTTATCCATGATTACTTTCCCATTATTTTCCGAACTGGAGCAGCACCGCGATGCGGCCAATGAAAACTTCCATCACAATATTAAGCCCCTTTTGGTGGAGCGTCTGAAGGACTTTGGCTTTCA
This sequence comes from Pseudoselenomonas ruminantium, assembly GCF_900104055.1. Taxonomy (GTDB): domain Bacteria; phylum Bacillota; class Negativicutes; order Selenomonadales; family Selenomonadaceae; genus Selenomonas_A; species Selenomonas_A ruminantium_C. Next base: position 707 of record NZ_FNJQ01000061.1, on the reverse strand, counting down.
GGCCGTCAATGAAGATGCCTCCGGCATCATGCAGCTGCAGGAGAAGGCAACCCAGAACAGCTACATCCTGACCATCCGCAAGTATGAGATTACCATCAATTTCCAGCATATCAAGACCGGCGAACAGGTGCTGATTTGTGCCATCAGCAATCTGGAGCTCAGCGCCCATGTCATCATGGATATCATCATCGATTCCATTGACAGCTGGCTCCAGTACGGCGTAGTCTATGACTACAAAAAAGCCCAGCAGCTGGAGGCGCGGGCGCGCAAAAGGGATTAAAACCCATACATATTGCAGTTTGTAGTTGCGTGCTTGAACGCAATTGGTTACAGATTTGTGGGGCGGAGGTGGGGATACTTCTTCGCCACTTCCACCCAAAGGTATATCTGTGTCAAATGGCTAAGTCTCGGCTGTAAGCCGCAAGTACATCGATGTGCTTGTTACGGGGAGAAGCGAGTTTGTGCCAATAGCTAAATCCGTGTCTTGGGGCGAACGGGGGAGTGCTTTTTCTGGTGGAGCGACAGTCTGAGCATAGCGAAGACCGGCCCGTTGCAGAAAGTCACTGGGGAGCACGCTGAAAGACGCGCCGTTGGCCTGCCCGGCGCATTCAGACTAAGTAATGTTGACCTTGCCGAGCGGGTCGTTTAGCGCAACCAGAAAAAGCACTCCCCCGTGAACCCCTGACTGCGCATGAGCGGGATACCTT
>NZ_FNJQ01000005.1:14689-134940 GCF_900104055.1 Pseudoselenomonas ruminantium | reverse complement strand
ATGGAATTGATGAAATCCCGCCGCGTGCTGGAACCTATCATCAATGATATGGAATGGGAAGATGAGAAAAAGAAACCGGAAGCCGAAGCTTTTGCAAAAAAGTATTTGGATATCAAAAATACCAAACAGACAAACCTTATAACGGTTACGGCCAAAGGCAGAACCCCGGAAGAGGCGCAGAAGATATCTCAGGGCGTTGTTGACAACTTCCTAACATTGCAGACCGATATGAATCAGCAAACCCAAAGCTTGTTGGTGAAATTCCTCGAAACTCGTATCGAAGAAGCCAAAAAAGATGCTGAAGAGGCCAGAACCAAGTTCGCGCAGTATCAGCAGGAACATAAAGTATACAGCCCTGATGAACAGGCCAAAGCCATCGTGGCCAAGATGAATGCCTTCGATGAAGCCATCAGCAACATGCAGGTACAGGAAAAATCCAATCAGGCGAAATTGGATGCTATAAATGCAAAGTTAGGCGACATTCGTTCTAGCAGTCAGAATTATAACATCAATGACAATGAAAATGTCATGAACCTGCGCAAGCAGATTGTCGAGGCACAAGTTGGATTGGTTGGCCTGCGGGAACGTTATACGGAAGAACATCCCAGCATTATCTCTGCCAAAGAAAGAATTGCTGCTTTGCAGAAAAAACTTGCGGAAGAAGTCAATACAGTAGTGGCCTCCAAGTATACCACAATCAATCCCACCCAGGCGGCATTGATTGGTGAGCAGGCCAATGCACAGGTAAGCATGGCAGTAGCTAAAGCCAGCGAAGATGCAATCCAAGCTCGTAAGGCGGAAAAAGAAAAGGAGCTCGAAGGTTTTCCGAAGGATGTGTTGGAATATCTGAATCTTCAGCGTGATACAGGGATCAAGGAACAGATTTATACTAATCTGATCAAACAGGCGGAAGATAACAAACTGAAAGAAGCCATGGAAAGCATGGATATTCAGATTATCGATGCGGCGAATCTACCTGATGAGGATAACCCATCGGGGCCACGCATAAAACTAATCACGCTTATTGGGTTTATCATTGGAGGCATTATGTCTGTAGGATACTTATTTTTGAAATATAGATGATGGAGAAAGATTGAAACAAGAAATTCTAGTGAAAAACTGTTTTGGAGCGTAATAAATAATCTCCCTATAAACAAATAAAACTGTTTATGATGGTATTAGATTATCATTATCACTTATAAGTTTGTGAGGTGGTCAGCAACTTATCCATTTTGATGTTTGGGAAGGATATAAAATACCTTGCATTGGTGTAGGAAACATGCTCACTTAGATTGTTTCAAATAGCGGCCAGTAAAAGCTGTCATCAAGATAGTCAAGGGGATATGTTTGGTAGCCCCGGTACTTTCTTTCATGAGTTTTGCGGTATGCCAGCTATATACTTTTAGTATAACTATATTGTAATAATAGTGAAAGGTACGATTTATAACATGATTGGTGCCTTTCGTAGAAAGGCAGAATAGATATGAAAATACTAATTATAGCTTTTCACGATCGTGAAATTGAACCTTATGCTGTGATGTATGAAAAAATAGCGAAAGAAAGCGATGTAGATTATGACATATTTCTTTGGGATAGATTTAGTGATAACAGTTTAGAAATTAAAGATAATGAATATATATTTCATAAAATATGTACCATGGGAGGCGATAAGTTAAAAAAGATACCTGCTTTTTACTGTTTTAGATCTGTGTTAAAAAAAATTATAACGAATAATTGTTATAAAAAGATAATTGTATTAAATACTATGCCGGGAGTGCTTTTAGCTGATTTATTGTTAAACGAATATAAAAATAATTTTATATATGATATTAGGGATTATACTTATGAAAAATATTTTATATATAAGTGGTTGGTAAGGAAATTAATTGCTAATTCAGCGTTTACAACTATATCTTCACCTGGGTTTATAAAATTTCTTGGATATAGTGAAAAGTTTGTTAATAATCATAATATAAGTAATGAAGCCGATAGATTCGCACATTCAACAATATTGAATAAAGAAAAAATTATAATCGGATTTGTTGGAGCTATAAGGTATTATGAGGAAAATACAGCATTATTGGATTGTCTAAAAAACAATGATAAATATAGTTTTGTATATATGGGGAGACGTTATCCTGAGTGTGATTTGTTTACATATTGCCAGGAGAAAAAAATAAAAAATGTATCGTTCAAAGGAGCATTTAGTAATAATGAAAAACCGGTAATATACCGCGGTATTGACATTATTAATGCTGTGTATGGAAATAAAAAAAACGAGGTAAAAACTGCATTGCCAAATAAATTATACGATGCAATAATTTTTAAAAAACCAATAATGGTTTCATCTGATACATATCTTGCAGATGTGGTTGAAAAATATAGAATAGGTTTTTCGGTGGATGTTATTCGTGACAATTTTAAAGATAAGCTGGATAAATATTTACAGAGTTTTAATGCGGAGGAATTTGAGCATAATGCTGATTCACTGCTAGAAAAGGTTATGCGCGAACAAAATGAATTTAAAAAATATGTTAAAGAAACTTTGCTGAAAATTAAATAAAGAATGGAGTTTATTATGCATAAAAATATAATATTGCATATCTTAATATCCATGTTTATTGTACTGCTACCTTTTCAAGACACTGTTTTTCAAAACATGGGGATCGGGTATTTAGGGCAAAGTGTTTCTAATGTTGTTTTGCTTATGTATATTATATTGGTTGTATCATATAAAAAAAGCTATAACAAGAAACGTGTAGTTCTATTATGTGGTATTCCTTTGATTACTTTTATATATTCGTTATTGATGATTTTATCATATTATGATAGCAGTGAGTTTTTGTTATATTTTTATCGGTGTTTCTCAGGAGCAGTGGCTGTTTTTTTGTTTTTTGCTGAATATTATATGATACGTGATAATGTTAATATTCTAAGGAATATGCTTCCTAAGGCATGGTGGGTTAATTTTTTAGGATGGTTTTTGTGCGATATATTAAGACTAGGTTTTGATTCACCAATTCATGTTTTGGCTCCTGCAGATTATCCAAGGCTTTGTGGATTTGCGTCAGAAGCTTCAATGTTTTGCTTTACTACGACAACACTAACGTTGCTTTGTCTACACTATGAAATAGATAAAATTAAAAAAATAATAATGATACTTTTCGGTGGATATGTATTATTATATGGAGGCTCCAAAGGCACTCTTATAAGTTTTTTTATTGCGATATTGTTATATGTTGTGATTACAAAACATGTCGATATTTACAAAAAAATTTTTTTGCTGATTATATTTTTTGTGTGTAGTTATATGGTTTTTTATATGTATTTAGTTGAAGCGTTTATTGTTGATTTTGAAACTGCAACGTCATTTGCTACACGTGGGTCTGTTACTTTGTTGGCTGTTTTTTTGATGTATTATTTTCCTATGGGTACAGGATTTGGAAGGTTTGTTCCTGAGTATATTAATCATATAACAGAAGTATTTGATTTTTTGCAAGGGGTAATGCCTGTTTTTATATTAAAATATGATGAAATTGAAGACATTTTAGGAAGAGGTGGAGGTAAGGGAATCGGTATATTTAATACATTCTTTCAATATTTAGCATTTTTTGGTATTCCATTTTTAATCCTTTTTATTTCTTACATAAAGAAAGCTTTTTCTTATATTAGAACAACAAGACCAACATGGATATCAATATTGTTTTTATTTCTATCGGTGAGTGTTTTTACATTCCATACAGTGAATTGCGTATCGATTATTATTTTGGTTGTATTTTGGTCTGAATATGAATGTAATGCCAATTTTAATGCTACAGAAAGGAAGATTATGTGAAAAAAGTTGGGATTATTGTTTTAAATTTTAACAATCCACAAGACACAATAGCGTGTTTAGAGTCAATTGTAAAAATTAATTATGACAACTTTGTGATTGTTTTAATAGATAATGCTAGTACAGATCAATCAAGTATAATATTAACTAATTATATTAGTAATATTCATGATAGAAAGATTGTGTTTATCAGGTCTGATGTTAACAAAGGATATGCTGGTGGAAATAACATTGGATTAAAGTATGCACTTGAATATGAAAAAGTGGAATATTTTTGGATCCTAAATAATGATACTTTGGTTACAGAAAGTTCGTTGCGTTATTTAGTTGAGAAAATGATGAGTGACAAAAGTATTGGAGTTTGTGGTTCAAAATTATTGTATGAATGGGATCGTAATAAATTACAAGGTTATGGTGGGGAGTATAATAAATGGCTAGGCACAAATAGTACTTGTTTACGAAGTGACGAAATTAATAAAATTGACTATGTTATTGGTGCATCTACTATGATTAGTAAAGATTTTTTAGTAGATATAGGGTATTTAAATGAAGAGTATTTTTTATATTATGAAGAATTAGATTGGGCTGAAAGGGCAAAAGGAAAATATAGGTTAGATTGTGCAATTGATAGTATTGTGTATCATAAGGAAGGTGCAACTAGCGGAGGAAATTATAAATTAGATACCATTTCAGAGTTATCGGATTATTTTCTTATAAGAAATAGAATAAGGTTTACATTTAATTATCACAAAACGTGTATTCCTTCCGTTTATTTAGGACTTGTTTATGCAATGTTCAATAGATTAGTAAGACATCAATATACACGAATATTTATGATTTTTAAATTAATGTTTGGAATTGGAACTGAAAAGTATGAGAAAATGCTTAATTTCCTCCATAATAAATGATTTTAGTGTGGTGAATTGCTTGAATAAGATTATTATATGAAGGTTGGACAGTATAATTAAAATGAGATGGTTCATTTTAATTATGTTGATATGGAGGGAAATTTATGCGTGATTATTTAATTATAGGTAGTGGCTTGTTTGGTGCTGTATTTGCTCATGAAGCGAAAAAAGCGGGAAAATCTGTGCTAGTGATTGAGCGTCGTGACCATGTTGGTGGCAATATTTACTGCGAGGAAATGGATGGCATCAATGTACACAAGTATGGTGCACATATTTTCCATACGTCCTATAAAGATGTTTGGGAATATGTGAATCAGTTTGTGGAGTTCAACAACTATGTGAATTCGCCAGTGGCCAATTATAAGGGGGAACTCTACAACCTTCCGTTTAATATGAATACCTTTGCCAAGCTTTGGGGGATTGTGACTCCGGCTGAGGCTGCGGCCAAGATTTTGGAGCAGCGCACGGCAATCAAGGGTGAGCCTCAGAATTTGGAAGAACAGGCGATATCGCTTGTGGGTACAGATATCTATACGAAACTGATTAAGGGTTATACAGAGAAACAGTGGGGCTGCAACTGTACGGAACTACCTGCGTTCATTATCAAGCGTTTGCCGGTACGTTATACCTTTGACAATAATTATTTCAATGATCGTTATCAGGGCATTCCCATGGGGGGGTATAACAAGCTGATTAGTGCTCTGCTGGATGAGATTGACGTGCGTACCGGTGTAGACTATAACGATTCCCGTGCGGAATTCGAAGGGATTGCCCAGAAAGTGGTTTATACCGGCCCTGTGGATGCGTATTTTGCATATAAATTGGGGCAGTTGGAATATCGTGGTCTGCGTTTTGCGACGGAACGATTGGAAGAAGTTAATCATCAGGGCGTAGCGGTTATGAATTACACAGAACGGGAAGTTCCCTATACCCGCGTGATTGAGCATAAGCATTTCGAATTCGGCATGCAGCCCATTACATATGTAACGAAGGAATATCCGACAGATTGGCATCCCGGTGAGGAAGCTTACTATCCGGTGAATAATGAACGAAATCAGAGATTGTATCAGCAGTATGCAGAACTGGCCGCCAAGGAAGAAAAAGTAATTTTCGGTGGACGTCTAGCTGAATATAAATATTATGATATGGATGATGTTATAAAAAGTGCCCTAGAGTGTGCATGTAGAGAATTACATTAATTGGGGATTATGATGATTAGTTCAATATGTTACAAAAGATTATGTGAGGAGACAAAAAGTATTATATGAGTTTTAATATTCAAATTATGATTGTAACGCATAAAGATTACTGGCTTCCCAAAGATGAGGTATATTATCCAATGTATGTTGGGGAAAAAGCACGTGGTTTAGAAAAAGAAGGTATGGTTTCGGAAACATGTTTAACGGATGGAACAGGGGATAATATTGCAGAAAAAAATCCAAATTACTGCGAACTTACAGGAATGTATTGGGCTTGGAAAAATATGCAAGCAGATTATATTGGATTAGTTCATTATCGTAGATTATTTACATGTAAAGAAAAGTATTCACAAGAGGGAAAAAGAGAGCAGATTTTATCTTATTCGGATTGGAAGAGGATTCTTACTAATCATGCGGTTGTTGTTCCTCGTAAGCGGAGGTATTATATAGAAAGTAATTATACGCATTATATCCATGCGCATCATAGCGAAGGCCTAATTGAAACACGGAAAATTATAATAGATAGATATCCAGAATATTTATCCGATTACGATAAAATTATGAATCGTACATGGGCGCATATGTTTAATATGTTTGTTATGCGTAAAGATGTGTATAATGCATATTGTAACTGGTTATTCTCAATTTTATTTGAGTTAGAATCTCGTATTGATATTAGTAACTATAGTAAGTACGAAGCAAGAATCTTTGGTTTTATATCAGAACTGTTGTTAGATGTTTGGTTGGAGCATAATAATATTGAATATGTAGAACAGAATGTATCTTTTATGGAGTCGCAAAATTGGATAAAAAAAGGCGGTAATTTTATAAAGCGAAAATTTTTGAAAAAGGTTTAATATAACGTTTAAATCTGATACAGATTCTCCATTCATATGTATAATCGGATGAGCGGCGGAGGACATTCGAATACATCGATTATATCCTCTTTGACGACAACAAATTTTGCATCGATTACTGACGATAGACAACAATATTGAATCTAGTAGGGTTTCCATTCGCGTGGTTATCATTCTTCAAACGGTGTCTAGTTAATTCCTTTGGTAGTGGATTTTGACATATAAGTTTCTTTAGGCTTCCCACATCAAGTTTAATAAGATTATCCGAATATATTTTTTTTATAATTGTATTCCTTATGCTTTAAATCTATTTCTAAATATAGGACACCATACAAATCTGAAAACTAGATTGTAAATCAAACCATATACTAGAAATGGAGAGTGTTTATTTGCTAGAGATACAAGGAAAATAATTTAATTTGTATGTCTTTCTATATGTTGCGATGGAGGTAATTGATATTCATGAAAAAAGGATACTATATTTTTTGTGGCTCCCAAAAAGATTTAGAAAAAGGTTCTCTTGGTGTTGTAAAAAAAATGCAAAGACAAGTAGATGTTTTAAATAATTATTTTGAAACGAATTTTATAACCATTACTGAACCTAAAAACTATCATAGAGGAATTATAGATAAAATAATGTTGAGGGTCCCAAATGTTTCATTTCCTAGAGACTATATTCAAGCCATTAGTTATATGGATTCCCCGGATTTTATATACATTAGAGGAACAATAGCAGATAAAAAATTTATTGAGTTTTTGTCTATGTTACGTTCAAATTTCCCGAATTGTAAAATAATCATAGAATTATTCACTTATCCATATGAGAAAGATACCTTTGATTCTTGGATAATGAAGCCTTTGATGTTTAAAGATAGAATATATCGAAAGTTTTATAAGAAACTTATTGATAGATTTACAACCTATTCACTAGATAAGGAAATATTTGGTGTGCCAACAATAAATATTATGAATGGCATCAATGCTAAAGATGTTGAACCGATTATGCCTTCAAGATATGATGTAAATACACTACATTTAGTTTTTGTCGGCTATATGCAAAAGCAGCATGGATTAGAGAGATTATTATACGGATTATATAATTATTATTGTAAATCAACAAAGAAAAATGTTATTTTTCACATGGTAGGAGATGGACCAGAACTTGATAAGTACGAAGCTATAGTGGATAAGCTATGCTTATCTGATTATGTTATAGTTTACGGCTCTAAACATGGAAAAGAGCTTGATGATATATATAATCAAGCAGATTTAGGGGTAGATGCGCTTTCGCTCTATAAATCGGGTATTAATTGGTCGAGTTCCTTAAAATCGAGAGAATACTTAGCGAAAGGTTTACCAATAGTATCTGGATGTAGAACGGATGTATTTGAAAAATACAAATGTGATTATCATGTGGATTTTGCAAATGATGCATCTCCAATTGATGTGGAGAAAATCATTAGTTGGTATAATGACTTGTCAAATCAATATGTCGATAAAGTAGAGATGACTAAGGCAATACATGCATACGCAGTAAATCACGTAGATAGTTCTGTGGTTATAAAGCCCGTGGTGGATTATATCTATTCTTAGGTGATGAATAAAATGTATAAGATTTTTCTAGTAAGTTTAGGAGTAGTGAGTTTTTAATGAATTTTAATATAATTTATGCAGAACTTATTGCCGGCCAGGCAAAATTGGCTTTAGTAGGATTAGGTTATGTTGGAATGCCCATTGCGGTGGAGTTTGCCAAACATGTGCAGGTTATCGGTTTTGATATCAATGAGAAGCGCATTGCAGAATACCAAAATGGTATAGATGCCACGAATGAAGTGGGGGAAGCCATTGCCCAGACGACTGTGGAGTTCACTGCTGATGCAGCCCGCCTGCAGGACGCGCGTTTTATCATTGTGGCTGTGCCTACGCCGGTCAACGCGGATACCACTCCGGATTTGCGGCCCATCGAAGGGGCTGCCCGCACCGTCGGGGAAAATCTCTCCCCCGGCACTATTGTGGTCTTTGAGTCAACAGTTTATCCCGGTGTTACGGAAGATATCTGTGTGCCCTTGATTGAACAGTATTCCGGATTGAAATGTGGTGTGGACTGGAAGATTGGCTATTCGCCGGAGCGCATCAACCCTGGTGACAGAGTGCATACGTTGACTTCTGTGGTCAAGGTGGTATCTGGTATGGATGAGGAAACGGCCCGGGAAATCAAAAAGGTTTACGACATTGTCATCAAGGCCGGAACGCATCCCGTATCCACCATCAGGACGGCGGAGGCAGTCAAGGTGGTAGAAAATAGTCAGCGTGACATAAATATAGCTTTCGTCAATGAAGTGGCCATGATGTGTGACAGGATGCATATTGATACAGCGGAAGTCATTGACGGCATGAATACCAAGTGGAATGCTTTGGGGTTCCGTCCTGGTTTGGTTGGCGGCCATTGCATCGGTGTGGACCCTTATTATCTGACCAATGCGGCAGAAAAAATGGGCTATCACAGCCAGATTATCCTGAACGGGCGCAAGGTCAATGACAGCATGGGCGCTTTTGTGGCAGATGCAGCCATCAAGCAGATGATTGAAGCAGGCATGGCTCCGAAAAAAGCCACGGTGCTGATTCTGGGGATTACCTTCAAGGAAAACTGTCCGGATACCCGCAACAGCAAGGTAGCGGATATCATCAGCCGCTTACAGGAATTTGAGATTGAACCAGTGGTGGCTGACCCTTGGGCAGATGCAGCAGTAGCCAAGGCTGCCTATGACGTGGATTTGGTCGCTAGTGAGGACCTTCCTCTGGCTGACTGTGTGATTGTCGCGGTGGGGCATAAGGAATACCGCAGCATGTCCATGATGCAGCTCAAAAAGCTCTTCAAGCCGGAACTGGCTGACAGCGAAAAGGTGCTGATTGACGTAAAGAGCCTTTACCGCAGAGATGAATTGGATGCGTCGGGAATGCGCTACTGGCGGTTGTAATGGGGGAGTAGAACATGAAATATGCATTAATCGGCTGTGGCCGTATTGCTATAAATCATATCAAGGCAGCTGTGAATAATCAGTTAGAGATTGTGGCAGTCTGTGATATCGTGCCGGAAAAGATGGAGGCACTGCTGGCCAAGCATGGTCTGGAGAAAGATAGCAGCATTGCCCGCTTTACGGATTACAAGGAAATGCTTATGGCGGTTAAGCCAGACTTTGTCAGCATTGCCACGGAATCTGGCAAGCATGCGGAGACTGCCCTGTACTGCATCGATAATGGCATCCATGTGATCATCGAAAAGCCCATGGCCATGAGCATGGCCGATGCGGATGGAATCGTCCGTCGCAGTAAGGAGAAGAATGTCAAGGTAGCGGCCTGCCATCAGAACCGCTTCAATGTGGCCGTGCAGAAAATGCGGCAGGCTGTGGAAGGCGGCCGCTTTGGCAAGCTTTCCCATGGTTCCATCCATGTGCGTTGGAATCGCAATCATGGCTATTATGATCAGGCCAAATGGCGCGGCACCTGGGCACAGGATGGTGGTGCTCTGATGAATCAGTGCATTCATGGCATTGACCTGTTCCGCTGGATGCTTGGCGGCGAAGTGGATACCATCTACGCCCAGACTCGTCAGCAATTCCATGATTATCTGGAATGTGAGGACTTGGGCATGGCGGTAGTGACCTTCAAAAACGGGGCTATCGGCACGATTGAGGGTACTACGAATGTCTACCCGCAGAACTTGGAAGAAACCCTGTACCTTTTCGGTGAAACCGGCACGGTAAAATTGGGCGGCAAGTCTACCAATAACATCGATGTTTGGGATTTTGCCGATGAGACGGAAGCTGACCAGGCCAATAAGGGCTTGGAGGAAGCCACCAGCAATGTCTACGGCAACGGCCATACCAGCCTGTTTGCCGATATGATGGATGCCATCCAGAATGACCGCGCTCCCTATGTGGATGCGGAAGCTGGCCGCAATGCGGTGGAGATGATTCTGGCTATTTATAAATCTGCCGCCACTGGTCAGCCGGTAAAACTGCCACTGGTGGATGTGGCTTCTACGGACTTTACTGGCAGATTCGATAAGTAAGGAGATTGTTATGGCACAGGAAAAAGAATATTTCGCCCATGAAACGGCGGTAGTCGATAATGGCGCAAAAATTGGCAAGGGAACCCATATCTGGCATTTCTCCCATGTAATGGGCGGGGCGGAAATCGGCGAGGGCTGCAACCTGGGGCAGAATGTCTTTGTGGCCAATGATGTAAAGATCGGCAATAAGGTCAAGATTCAAAACAATGTCAGCGTGTACGAGGGGGTGCAGCTGGAAGATTATGTATTCTGTGGCCCAAGCATGGTATTTACCAATGTGCGGACGCCGCGTTGTGAATATCCCCGCAATACCTCCAAGGATTACGCAGACACAATTGTAAAGCGCGGAGCAAGCATTGGCGCAAATGCCACGATCGTTTGCGGTACGACCTTAGGCAAAAATGCCTTTGTCGGGGCAGGTTCGACGGTGACCAAGGATGTGCCGGATTATGCCATGGTCTATGGCAATCCGGCCAGAATCAAAGGCTATATGTGCGCTTGCGGCGATACCATTGTGGACGAAAATGCCGAAGAACTCCATTGCGACCGTTGCGGCGTGCATGTGAAATTGAATGAACAATAAGAGGTGCAAAAGATGATTCCCTTTGTAGACATGGCAGCCCAGCAGGCTTCCATTAAAGATGAACTGGATAAGAGACTTTCTGATGTATTGGCTTCGGGGAAGTTTATCCTCGGCCCGGAGGTCAAAGAGCTGGAAAGTAAGCTTGCAGATTATACAGGCGCAAAATACTGCATCACCTGTGCCAGCGGCACGGATGCTTTGCAGATTGCCCTGATGGCCTTGAATATTGGGCCGGGGGATGAGGTTATTACTACGGCTTTTACCTATATCGCTACCGGCGAAGTTATTGCCCAGGTTGGGGCAACGCCGGTATTTGTGGATATTGATCCGGTAAGCTACAATATTGCCCCGGCAAAGATTGAAGAGGCCATCACGGACAAGACCAAGGCCATTATCCCGGTCAGCCTCTATGGTCAGTGCGCCGATTTTGATGAAATCAATGCCATTGCAGAAAAGCATGGCATTGTCGTAATCGAAGATGGTGCGCAGAGTTTCGGTGCTACCTACAAGGGCAAGCGCTCCTGCAATCTCAGCACCATTGGCTGCACCAGCTTCTTCCCCACCAAGCCGCTGGGCTGTTATGGGGATGGCGGGGCAATCTTTACCAACGATGAAGAGTTGGCCAAAGCCATGGATCAGATTCACCGCCATGGCCAGGATAGACGCTACCACCATATCCGTATGGGCTTGAACAGCCGCTTGGATACCATGCAGGCCGCAGTTCTTTTGGCGAAGATGAGCAAATTCGACGAAGAAATCAAGCGCCGGGAAACAATCGGCAAACGCTACACCAGCCTGCTGAAGGATATTCCGGGCGTAAAAACGCCGCAAATCAAAGACGGCAACACCTGCGTCTACGCTCAGTACACTATCGTGGTGGAAAATCGGGATGAACTGCAGGCCAAGCTCAAGGAAAAAGGCATTCCCACGGCGGTGCATTACCCCATTCCCTTGAACAAGCAGCCCATTTTTGAAAACATGAGCCATGTAGGCGAGATTCCCAACGCCGAATACGTGTCAGAACACGTAATCAGCCTGCCTATGAGTGCCTGGCTGAAGGATGAGGATATGGACTATATCGTGGCGGCGATTAAGGAATTGGTTTGAAGCATGGCCGTAATAATAAAAAAAATGAAATTCATGTGTACTTCTGGATTGTGGAGTTGCGTTTATGGCGAGTAATAAGATGCGTTCGTTGAAAGTAAATGCATTATTGAACGCGGTTACTCAGTTATGTAAGATTCTATTTCCTGTAATAACTTTTTCTTATTCAGCACATATTCTTGGGGCATCCAATATAGGTATTCTTAATTTTAGTGCATCTATTGTTGGCTATTTTTCGATGTTGGCAATGTTAGGGATAGGAACATATGCTGTTAGAGAAGGAGCTTCTTGTCGAAATGATGCAGATTCTTTGAGTCGCTTTGCTTCAGAAGTGTTTTCAATCAATGTATTATCAATGGTGATTTCATATATATTGATGATAATATTGATGATTAGTTGGGATTTTTTAGCAGATTATAATATATATATTTTTATCCAGTCATTAGCTATTATAATGGCAACGTTAGGTGCAAATTGGGTAAATGTAATATATGAGGACTTTTTGTATCTAACAATTCGTTATATATCATTCCAAGTGCTTTCAATAGTTTTATTATTATTATTTGTGAAAAGTAGAGAGGATCTATTAGTTTATATATTAATTAAACTTTTTGCAAGTTCGGGAGGAGAATTTTTAAATTTTTATTATATAAGGAGATATTTGAAGTTAAAATTAACTGTTCACTTAAATTTAAAAAAGCACTTAAAACCAATCCTTATATTGTTTGCAAATGAAGTGGCGGTATTTATATATGTAAACTCTGATATTACAATACTTAAAATGTTTGCATCTGATAAAGATGTAGGTATATATGCTACAGCGTCAAATTTATATAATGTGACAAAACGAATGGTATATTCATTTATTGTGGTTGCGATGCCAAGATTTTCTTTTATGGCTGCCAATAACACAGAGAAGATGGAAGATCTTTATATGCGAATAAAAAATATGGAACTAATTGTCGCATTGCCTGTTACAGTTGGGATAATACTAGCAGGAAAAGAAATTTTGTCAGTATTAGCTGGAGAAGAATTTACATCTGGATATATGGCTCTATGCATACTTTCTCCTGCGGTACTTTTGGTTGCTTATAGTAATTTGTGTGTGCTTGGTGTTTTGTTACCTTATAAGCAGGAAAAAATACTGTTGTTTGTTACATGTATTGCTTCTTGTGTTAATATAGCGTTAAATTTCTTATTAATTCCCCAATATGGTATTGAAGCAGCTGCTTTTACTACTGTTATAGCAGAGTTGATTGTATTAATTGTATGTAATTATAAGGCGGAAAAGTTTATACATGCAAGTATAAAACGTAGAAATGTTATAACAGTCATTGGTGGAACTATAGGAATGATAATATCCTGTCTTTTGATTAATAATATACAGTGTAATGATTTGATAATGTTGATACTAAAAATTGTAATTTCAGGAATTGTATATTGGGGGATATTAAGTGCTATAAAAAATGAATATGCGATTTTGATTTCAAAAAGTATTATAGAAAAGATGCATAGATAAGGTGATGCTATCTATATATGGACTGGGGAGTGTTTTCATGTGTACGCTTAGTATATTAATTACTACTTATAATCAATCAGAATTACTTAAAACTAATTTAGCTGAGATTATTAAATATAAAGGTAATGATATAGAAGTTGTTGTTAGTGATAATTGTTCTACAGAGGATATAGCAAGTGTAATTACATCCTTTGAAGACTCTAGGATTAAGTATTATCGAAATTCAATAAATGAAGGACAGGATGGAAACATTCTGTTTGGAATGAAACATTGTAAGGGTGATTATATATATCTTTTTAGGACGCGAGATGTCATTATAAGCAATAAAATACCAGATGTATTAGAGTGTATAAAAAATCATCCTAATGCTGTGTTTTTTCTCTTTTCATCACTAAATGAAATAGGAGAGGTTAGACAGCAATTACCTGATAAAGAGTATCGACAATTTAAAGAGGCTGTATATGCACATGATAAATTGTTGGTTCATCCAAGTGGAATGCTTTATCGTCGTAATGCATTGAATATTGGTATAGTGGAAAAATATATAAAAAAGTATTTTGATGACAACTATAGCTTTATTGCACATCAGATGATAAGAATGGATTTATCACAAAAGGGAAGTTTTGTGACTTCTAGCATATACGCTTGGAAATATGCGCGAAGTAATATGGTGAAGGGAAAATCTGGAGTTCTTGAATCTGGAAGAGGAGATCCTCATGCTCCCCAATATCATAATAGGAGATTCAGTTGTGAAATGGATTTTGCATATAATGAAATCCCAAAACCGTATAATATGGAATTTTGCAAACAGTTAATTAGAAAATTCTTTGTATTCGAGACTGTATTCTACCCTTTAATGATAAGGGATATCGGCTACGTCCAGCATTACGGAAATGAAAGAGAATCATATAGCAGGATTGAAACAATAAGAAATTTTTATAGCCACGCATCGCGTGAAATAGATACTATATCACATTTTGATAAAGATGAATTGAATGCTTTTTTGGAAAAAACTAAGAGAAAAATTCCGTTAAATATTTTACGCGCAGAAAGTTGTCATTTTATTAATGAAAATAAATGTTTAAGAATAGTATTATATCCACTACGCAAGCTATATCATATAGTAAAACTTACGTAGTGAATCATTCGTTTGAAAAAGTATATAGTAACTTTTATTAAAAGGGATGGTAAAATTTTATGAAGGTGGTTCTTTTAGCTGGTGGTTTTGGAACTAGAATTAGCGAAGAGTCGCAGTTTAAACCAAAGCCAATGATAGAAATTGGTGGTAAACCTATTCTTTGGCATATCATGAAAGAATATCTGCACTATGGTTTTGACGAATTTATAATTTGTGCTGGTTATAAGCAGGAATATATAAAGAACTATTTTGCCCATTATTTCCTGCAGGCAAGTGATATTTCTTTTGACTTTCGGGTAGGGAATGAGCGTGATCATCGTGAGATTCATGCCAGTGATTATGAACCTTGGAAGGTTACGGTGGTCGATACCGGACATGATACCATGACCGGTGGGCGTATCAAACGCATTCAGCAGTATATTGGTGATGAAGCATTCCTGCTGACCTATGGTGATGGTGTCTGTGATGTGGATATTCAAAAATTAGTTGAATTTCATAAGGCGCATGGCAAGCTGGTAACCATGACAGCGGTTAAACCGGAGGGGCGTTTCGGCATTCTTGATCTGGATGGTGACCGTATCGCCTCCTTCCGTGAAAAGAGTCAGCAGGACGTTGGCTACATCAATGGTGGATATATGGTTGTAGAACCAAAGGTTTTTGATTATATCGAGGGAGATAGTACCACTTTTGAACGGGAACCGTTGGAGCGGGTTGCGGAGGAAGGACAGATGATGGCCTTCAAGCATAAAGGGTTCTGGCAGTGTATGGATACGATGCGTGACCGGCAGAAGTTGGAGAAACTTTGGCAGTCGGGGAAGGCACCTTGGAAAGTGTGGGACAAATGAAGTTAAAACCAGAGTTTTATAAGGGGAAAAAGGTACTGGTCACTGGACATACAGGTTTCAAGGGCATGTGGCTTTGCAAGATGCTGGAAGTATTTGGTGCGGAAGTAACTGGATATGCGCTGGAGTCTCCCGCGGAAGAAGGCGGCAAGGTTTTACGTCAGTCCGGCATTGAAGCAGGGATGAAATCCATCATTGGCGATATCCGTGACCGGGAGAAACTGATGCGGGCCTTTGTTGAAGCACAGCCGGAGATCGTCCTGCATCTGGCGGCGCAGCCTCTCGTCATTGAAAGTTACAAGGAACCGGTACTTACCTATGAAACCAATGTGATGGGCACGGTCAATGTACTGGAATGCGTGCGGCAGACGGAGAGTGTCAGGTCTTTCCTTAATGTCACCACGGATAAGGTTTATGAGAATAAGGAATGGTCTTGGGGCTACCGGGAAAATGAACCATTGGATGGCTATGATCCCTATTCCAACAGCAAGAGTTGCTCGGAATTGGTAACTCATAGCTATAAGAAGAGTTTCTTTGCCGGTGAACGCTGTGCAATTTCCACAGCTAGAGCAGGCAATGTGATTGGCGGTGGCGATTTTTCGGATAATCGTATTATCCCTGATTCGGTGCGGGCTGCTTATGCCGGAGAGCGCATAAAGGTTCGCAATCCGTATTCTACACGTCCTTATCAGCATGTGCTGGAACCACTTTATGCGTATTTGTTGATTGCGCAGGCTCAGTATGAGGATGGTAAATATGCAGATTGGTACAATGTTGGCCCGGATGAATGCGATTGTGTGACTACTGGGAAATTGACAGATATTTTCTGCCGCCAATGGGGCGAAGGGCTTGCGTGGGAAAATATCAGCGTGGAAGGGCCGCATGAGGCCAACTTCCTCAAGCTGGATTGTTCCCAAATAAAAAGCCACCTTGGCTGGCAGCCGAGATGGCATATAGAAGATGCGTTGAGAGAAACGGTAATTTGGGCGAAGGCATGGCAGCAGGGGGCAGATATTTCTGTGGTCATGGAAAGACAGATCCATAAATTTTTGGAGGCTTAATGTGCGGTATCTGTTACGAACTCAACTCGAAGTGTCATGCCCAGGCCTTTGGCCAGTTTTTTGAGCATGTTCAATGACGGATTGCGATTACCGTTTTCGATGCGGCTGATATCTGCCTGCGTGATGCCTGTGCGAAGAGAAAGCTCTTTTTGGGTGATGTTCTGTTCCTTGCGGGCATCAATCATGGCCTGAATAATATCGTATTCTGGGGCGAGCGCGTCATATTCGGCTTGGACAATGGGATTTTTCAGCAGTTCCTGCTTGAATTCGCTGTATTCACTCATGGGGGTGTCTCCTTTCATAATCTGCCTTGTATTTTTTGGCAAGAGCCAATTCTCTTTTGGGTGTCTTTTGTGATTTCTTCACAAAGCCGTTGGTGAGAATTGCTTTCTTGCCGACGTAGAAAAAGTAGAAAACCCGTGTGATGTTGGATGATTCCTTGGCGCGTAATTCGAAGATGCCATCTTCCAGTGATTCAGAATAAGGCATCCGCAGTGCAGGGCCGTTGACTTCTAGAAGGTCAAGATTTCGTAACATCTTTGCCTGCATTTTCTCATTCAGTGTGAAAATAAATTCTTTAGCGGGTTTCTTGCCATCTTCGGTGGTGTAGAACTCAATGGTGTACATAGTTACCTCCTTGTAATTATTATATGTCTTATTCAACATAAAGGCAAGCAGGTAAAGTGATTAATATATGAATTTTGGTTAGTGTGAAAGAAGGTTAGGGATATGAACGGTGCTATTGTTACAGGGGCAAATGGCTTTATTGGGAGTCATGTTGTACGCCAGTTGCTCCAGAAAGGTATCCGTGTTTTGGCACTCTGCCATAACGGTAAGTGCAGTAATTTGCCGCAATCTGATTTATTAACGGTATATCCATATGCATTGGAAAAAGCATGTAATTTTGCTAATATCTGCCCCCCCCCAGAAGACACTGGTTACGATGTGTTTTATCACTTTGCCTGGAAAGGGGCGGCAGGTGCGGCGAGAGCAGATACTGCCTTGCAGCTGGATAATGCGCAGTGGACAGTAGATGCGCTGCATTTAGCAAAAGCGCTGGGATGCAGGCGTTTTGTCGGTGCTGGTAGCATTATGGAACATGAGACGGTGGCGGCGGCCTTTGCCAAGGAGAACCAGCCTGGCCTGGGATATATTTACGGTGGCGGAAAGCTGATTGCCCATGTTATGGCAAAATCCGTAGCTGCTGATATCGGGATTGAATTTGTCTGGCCTATGATTACCAATGCTTATGGTGTTGGAGAAATAAGCCCTCGGTTGGTCAATAGTACAATCCGGAAGATCCTGCAGGGAGAGTCACCACGTTTCACGGCCGGCACGCAGAATTATGATTTTGTGTATATTGATGATGTGGCAAGAGCATTTTGCTTGATCGGTGAGAAGGGCAAGCCCTTTTGTGAATATCTGATTGGCAGTTCGCAGGCACGTCCCTTGAAAGAATTCCTGCTGGAGATGAAACAGTCGATAGCCCCGGACAAGGAGTTTATTTTTGGTGACGTTCCATTCACCGGCATCAATTTGCCTCTTAGCTGCTTTGACGGTCGTGAGACTGAGCAGGATACCGGTTTTCGTGCAGAGATTAGTTTTGCAGAAGGTACGAGAAAAACACGGGATTGGATGGCTGGCCTCACGAGCTGATTGCTTATGAGGGAGTGGTCTTAGGTGAAAAAAAAGTTGACTTGCGCTATCGTTACGGGAGCTAGTGGGTTTATAGGACAAGCATTGTTGCGATTTTTGACCAGGAAGAAGATAGCTGTTGTGGGCGTGGTAAGGAGGGAATCTTTCCAGGATTTGTTTCAATCGCCCCTTCTTACCTATATGACTTGCAGTATGGAGCATTATGATAAGCTGCCACAGCTGTTGTCTGAAAAAGGGTTACGCCCTGACGTCTTTTATCACTTGGCTTGGGATGGAACGGCTGGCAGTGACAGAGCTGATTACCGTAAACAGTGCAGAAATGCATGCTGTATCTGTGATGCAGCGATAGTGGCCAAGGAAATTGGCTGCCACCGTTTTGTGGTTACAGGGACGGTGACAGAATTTGTGGCAGACGATTTAATCAAATATGGATATACGGCAGAAAATCTGATGTATGGCTTGTCCAAGGCATACGCGCATAAGCTTCTCGATATCGTGGCCAGGAAGCAAGGATTGGATTATGTCTGGGCAAGGCTAAGCAATATATATGGTGGGCAGAATGGTTCAGGAAATTTGATTTCCTATACTATGAAGGAACTGCGTTTTGGCCATATGCCTACTTATGGCCCTTGTGAGCAACCTTATAATTTCACTTATATCAATGATGTTTTAGAGGCCTTGTACCTATTGGGCAGTGCAGAAAAACTAAGCCGAGCGGAATACTTTATTAGTAATGGTGAATGCCGTCTGTTAAAAGAATACTTACAAAGCCTTGTGAGCCTGATGGGGGGCAAGATTGGTATTGGCATGCGTTCGGATGATGGTGTCAGATATCAGAAAATATGGTTTGATAGCAGCCATCTACAAGAGGAACTGGGCTTTCGGCCTAAGTATCAGTTTGAGGATGGCATAAAGGAGATAATGCAGGATGAATACAAAGTTTGAATTCAAGGAAACGGATATACCGGGATTATTGGAAATAACGCCGTTTAATGCAGAGGATGTGCGTGGCTGCTTTACAAAGGATTATTCGCAGGAGGTATTTGCTGCGAATGGTGTGAATCACGAGTTGGCAGAAGTTTTTTATACAACCTCCCATAAGGGAGTTATACGGGCATTGCATTTCCAGCGGGAAAAACAACAGCCTAAGTTAGTACGTTGTGTTACTGGACATGTGTATGATGTAGTGGTCGATATGCGGAAGAATAGCCCGACTTATAAAAAGTGGCTTGGGTTCGACTTGTTGGGCGATAAGCATAATGAGCTTCTGGTTCCAGCCGGCTGCGCCCATGGGTATCTTGTGCTGGAAGATTCCATTGTATCCTACAAATGTGCAGAAAAGTTTTATGGCGAATATGATGGTGGCATAAGATGGAATGATCCGGATATTGCAGTAAAATGGCCAGTGGAAAAAATTGGTGGCGAAGATAAGCTGATTCTGGCAGACAAGGATAAGCAGCTACCGTTCTTTAGGGAATTTGTGGATAAGTATGGAGCTTTTTGATATGGACTATTTAGTGATTGGTTCCGGTCTGACTGGTGCAGTAATTGCTAGAAAATTAGTAGACCACGGACATAAGGTTACGATATGGGAAAGACGCTCCCATATCGGCGGCAATATGTATGACTATAAGGATGAACATGGCATAAATGTGCATAAATACGGTCCTCATACGTTTCATACAAATGATAAGAACTTATATGATTTCATGCTTCAGTATGAAAAGTGGGAGCCATATGCGATAAAATGTGGAGCGCAGATTGATGGGAAATTTACGCCAACGCCATTTAACTTTTCCACGATAGAAACATTTTACAGTGAAAAGGAAGCAGAAGAACTCAAAAAGCAAATCAGGAACGTATTTGGTGATCAAACTACAGCTACGGTGGTGGATGTCCTGTCCTGTGAAAATGAGATTGTGCGAAATTATGGTGAATTTTTGTTTTCTAAGGATTACAGCTTGTATACAGCCAAGCAATGGGGAATATCGCCAGATAAGATTGACCCGAGCGTGCTGAAACGTGTTCCCTTAAGATTTTCCTATGATGAAGGCTATTTCGATGATGAATATCAGGTGATGCCTGCCAATAGCTACTGCGAGTTCTTTCATAACTTGTTGTCGCATGAAAATATTGAGGTAAAGTTAGGAATAGAGGCGTTGGAACATCTGACTGTATCGGCAGATGGCAAAAATATCCTGTTGGATGATGAAATTTCTCCATATAAGATTGTCTATACCGGTGCTTTGGATGAATTATTTGGAATGGATGAAGGCGCCTTGCCTTATCGTTCCTTGCGTTTTGAATGGCATTATGAGGATAAGGAAAGCTTGCAGCCGTATCCGGTTACAGCATACCCACAGGCCGAAGGCTATACCAGAATCACCGAATACAAAAAAATGCCTGTACAGAACGTATCAGGTACAAGCTATGCAGTGGAATACTCGTTGCCTTATCAAAAAGATAAGAAACAGGAACCATATTATCCTGTATTGACGGAAGAAAGCATTAAGCTAGCAAAAAAATATCAGGAACGAGCGAATAAAATAGCTGGTTTTTATTTTTGTGGAAGGTTGGCTGACTTTCAATATTATAACATGGATCAAGCCCTCGGACGTGCGCTAATGATGGCAGCTAAGTTTTATTGATATGCAGGCTCTTGCTAAACTACGGAGCTGGACGCATATCAAGGGCATAAAAGAGTTGCTCAAAAAACTGCCTGGACAAAAGTAGCCAGTCAGTGAGAGCATTATTTGAGTTGTTGTACATGCATAAAGGAATTTTGAATGATAGGTATATGAATAGGCGACATAATCATGTTGGTGGTCAGGAAATTATCCGATGAATACATATTGATGAAGGTGAATTTGAGGCGGTGATGTTTATGGCAGCGAAGATTTATGGATATGCTGAAAATGAGGAGGATGTCAAGGCTTTGCATTCCTTTGCTGATGTAGACATCATCGTCGAGGATATGGAAGAGCGCGGTCAGTATCGGATGCTCAGGCGATTCCTGCGGGAAGGCGATACGCTGATGGTGGCGCATTTGTCGGCACTGGGGGACAGCGATGGGGTTGTTCGTGACGAAGTGGATTATCTGGTACAGCGTCAGATTCGATTGCAGGTTTTGGAGCTGCCCATCACATTGCAGGATTTGGATGAGGTATCAGCATCCGTAGCTTATCAAATGTTAAAGGATGTTTTGCAGGTTTATCAGCAACGGCAGGAAGAACGGCAGACGATATGGAGCGTGCGCCAGCAGGAAGGAATTCAGGCCGCAAGAAAAGCCGGCCGCCGGTTCGGACGGCCCGCTATTGCATATCCGCAGGGGTGGAATCATATATTGGAAGCGTGGCAGGCGCGAGAAATCAGTGTGATGGATGCCTGCCGCAAGTTGAAAATGTCCCGGTCAACGTTTTACCGGATGGTAAAACGATACCGGCAGGGAGGGGAGACTGAAGAATGTTTGTCGTAAAGCAGAGTCAGGATATGGTCAATAAGACTTTCCGGTTTCCGCAGGAACTGGTGGAGCGGCTGGAACGGGTGGCGAAGGAACAGAATGTTTCTGTCAACAGTCTGGTGAAGCAGTGCTGTGAATATGCGCTGGGGAATATGGCGCATGATGATAAATGAAGGCATGAAAAAAGAGATTCGATTTGCTGTGTGCATCTCGGATCTCTTTTTTATTGTTCTTACTGTACGTTCATGGACAGTTCGATGAATTTGTTAGCCAGTTTGGCTTTCTGCAGGACTTCTTCGGTGATGTCCTGGCCGGCTTCTACGATAACGATGCCGTTATCCATCTTAATGTCGCGAGCGGCCTTTTTGCCCAGGAGAAATCGACGATGGCGTTCTTCAGACGCTTTGTCAGCAGCGGCCTGTTTAGCGGCATCTGCTTTCGGAGCCTCTTTCTTGGGCTCAGCCTTGGGGGCGGGAGCAGCCTTCGGAGCTTCCTTCTTGGGTTCTGGTTTAACTTCTTCTGCTTTGGGAGCTTCGGCCTTCGGTGCTTCTTCTGCTTTGGCAGGTTCAGCAGGCTTTGCCTCCTCAGCCGGTGCTTCTTCAGCCTTCGGCGCTTCCGGCTCTGCCGGTGCCTTTGGGGCTTCAGGAGCTTTGGACATTACATTATTTTTTTTTTCCCCGGTGGGATCGATTACCGTTACCTGCTTACCGAAGATGGAAATCTGATCGGTAGCCACATCGGAAGTCGTGCCATCGGGTGCAGTGATTTCGCATTTTTCAATCTTGCCATCGTCGCCGATGTAGAGCTCGGTAACCTTGCCCTGGATTGTACCGGACTTGGTGATGGCCTTGGTGTCGATGATGCGGATGTTTTCATCAAGCAACGCTTCGTAATCGCCAGCCGCGTCCAGTGTCAGGATGTTTTCGCTGTTGGTGATGGTGACAGCATCGTCACCGATAGCAATCACGGACTCATACGGGATGAGCTTTACACCGCGGTACCAGTCTGCATCTTCAATGGTGATGGCTGCTACCGTGCCGTTCTTGGCATCGATCAGGAGCGTTTTGCTGACGCCCAGCTCACGGCCTTCCGTGATGCTGATAATCGGCAGACCAAGGATTTCTACACTTTTCTTCATGAATGATTCCTCCAATTATTTTGCGCTGTCGCTGTGTGCCTGAAATTCATCTTCAATTTCCTGCATGATATTCCCCGGTATTTGCGGGAAGGGAGTAGATAGCGCAGCATGTTTGGCAAGTATATCCTGAACGGTGCCAAGGTAGTGGATGTTCTTGGTGAATTCCTGACACATGGCATCGTTTTGGGCAATGATGGGTAGATCGAGGGCCTTCTTGTAGGTGGCGATAGCGCCGCTGTAATTGGCCTGTTCCTTGTAGAGATTTCCCAGTTCAATGACGAGGAACGGCGTGTAATCGTCGTCGCTATAGCGGTCGATGGCCTCGTGATAAGCAAAGATGGCATCCTTCGGCTGGGCGTCCTTGGTTTCGTAGGCGAAGTCCAAAAGGGCATCCAGCGTGTCCATCGAAGAAAGCTCGGCTTTGAGCGCCTGCTCGTGCGCGCGGCGTTTTTCGGCCAATTCGCGCTCCTGCGCAGCTTTCTTGGCTGCAGCTTCGGCCTCCTTACGAGCTTTTTCTTCTGCCTTGGCCTTAGCTTTCGCCTCTGCCTCGGCTTTGGCTTTTGCGGCGGCTTCTGCCTTGGCTTTTGCCTCGGCGGCGGCTTTCGCTTTTTCCTCCGCTTTCTTGCGGGCAGCTTCTTCTTTGGCTTTGCGCTTGGCTTCCTGCTGGGCTGCTTTTTCGGCTTTGGCGCGCGCTTTCGCCTCTGCGGCTGCCTTAGCTTTGGCTTTTGCCTCAGCTTCAGCCTTCTGGGCTATGAGCTTGGCGGCGGCTTCTGCCTCGGCGATTGCCTGCTGGGCATTGGCTTCGGCAGCGATAGCAGTTTTTTCTGCAATGGGTGCGGCTGGTTTTTCTGCTTTGACCTCCGCAGGCGGTTCGGTTGCCACGGGTTTTTCCCCAGTTACCGCGGCTTCTGTCCTGCGTCTGGCTTCCAGCACGTCTTCCGCTGGTGGCGGCGCGGGCTGGTCTTCTGGCGGCAATGCCTCCGTGTGCAGGACGGTACAACCGCCAGCGATGGCTTCCTCCCGGCGCAGCATTCGTTCATTGAAAAAGGTAACCACTGCTGCCGCTGTCACGACTAATATCCCCAAACGCAGATAGTGTCCTTTGTCGAGGAAGGGACTCATGGTGATGGCCATGCCGTTGACGATCAGGGCCATCACGGCGCAGAGCACTAAGGAAGTCCATTTCATCTCGATATCAAAAAAGTGACATAGTCGATAGATGAGGAAGATGCTGATGGTCATGATCGAACCTGTTATCAGGATGAATGTCATGTTTCCCACCTCTTCCTGAAAGTGAGCATTAAGAGTATACTCACCATCTTATAAACTTTTCGACAATAATAGAAAAGTTCCTGCCGATTTTTGCACATTTGCGCAAAAATGACAAACCTTCCCCCACAGTATACCATATTATGAGGCTTTTGTGCAGAGAAATTTGCTACTATTCCCTCGTCGTTTGATGTATAATGAAGGAAACAGAAAGGAACGATGGCCTTATGATGTATGAACAGGAGGCCGTGGTCCATCATGAAAGCGGTATACATGCGCGTATTGCGGCCATGATCGTCCAGCGGGCTCAGGAACTCAGTGAAAAATACGCTACGCCGCTTTTCCTGCGCAGCCGCCGCAGTGAACGGCTCGAAATGCGCAGTCTCATGAAGCTCGTGGCACTCAAGATCCGCAAGGGGGATTCGCTGTTCGTATCGGCAGAAGGCGATGCCGGGCGGCAGGCCGTTTATGAGATGGTGCGCTTCCTCGAGGGCGATTTCGAGATGCGGGAGCCGGGCAAGATCCATGAGATGGACAAGCTCCTGCATGAGAATGCCCTGATGCAGGAACGCCTGCAGATGATCTTGGAGGCCGTGCAGGATGGCATTTGCGTGGTGGACAGGACCGGCGAGATCACCTATGTGAATCCCTCCTATCTGCGCATTGTCCATAAGACGCCGGAGATGGTCATGGGGCAGAACGTCTTCAAGACCGCACCGGATGGCAATCGCTGCGCGGTGCTGCGCACCGGTGTGGCGCGGATTGGCAGCATCAGCCGCAAGAAGGACGGTACGACGGTCGTGGCCAATGTCAACCCGATTTTCGTCAATGGCGAGATTGCGGGCGTGGTCTCGGTCATCAAGGATATCACGGAATTGCAGAACCTCATGGCGCGCCTGTCGCAGGTGTCGGCCAAGGCGGAATATCTGGAGCAGGAACTGCTGCGCACGAAGAAGACGGCCAATGCCTTTGCCAATTATATCGGCAAGAGCGGCAAGGTCATCGACGTGCTGGCGCTGGCGTCCAAGGCGGCGGGCTCGGGCGCCACAGTGCTGATCCGCGGCGAGAGCGGCACGGGCAAGGAGGTCATCGCCGAGGGTATCCACTATGCCAGTGAACGGCGGCGGGGGCCGTTTATCCGCGTGAACTGCGGTGCGATTCCCGGCACGCTTTTGGAATCGGAACTCTTTGGTCATGAGAAGGGGGCTTTCACGGGCGCCGTCAAGCGCAAACTGGGGAAGTTCGAGCTGGCTGATCATGGCACGATTTTCCTCGATGAGATCGGCGAGATGGACAAGAAGATGCAGGTAAAGCTGCTGCGCGTCCTGCAGCAGAAGGAATTTGACCGCGTGGGCGGCGAGGAGACGGTCCATGTGGATGTGCGTATCATCGCGGCCACCAACCGGCATCTGGAGGATATGGTCAAGGACGGGACCTTCCGCGATGACCTCTACTATCGGCTCAATGTCATTCCGATTATCCTGCCGCCGTTGCGGGAGCGCATCGATGACATCCCGTTGCTCGTGGAGCATTTTATCGAGAAGATCAGTGTGACCACAGGCAAGACCGTGCGCAGCATCACGCCGGAGGCCATGGACATCCTGATGCGCTACAAATGGCTGGGCAATGTGCGGGAGTTGGAAAACGTCATCGAGCGCGTGATCACGCTGATGGACAGCGATACGATCACGGTGGCCTCATTGCCTTCCTATATAAAGGGTGAGGCTGCGGATCGCGAAGTCCAGCGGCTGGATGAGGAAAGCGCGGTGCTGCCCTGGGAGGAATATGAGAAGCGCATCATTGCCAAGGCGCTCAAGCAATGCGGCAGCTTCAATGCGGCTGCCAAGGAACTCAGGATCACACATAAAACCGTTGCAGCCAAGGCGAGGAAATATGGCATTTCTTGATTTTGGTAAAAAATACCATATTTGGTAAATTTTACCAATAAAACCAATAAAATTGGTAAAATTTACCAGAATAATAATTGTTCCAGTGCGGAGTGCGGGGATTAAATATTATTTTTCATTTTCCCCTTTCCCCTAAAAACAGGTCAGATGACAGTTTTTGGGTAAAATTTACCCGGATTGCAAAAGTTGGCACGGTATTTGCATTTATATAAGGCAGTTAAATATTTTTCATGTTCGTATATCGCATTAGCGATTTAGGATATGTTATGTAAAGAGGAGAGGTATTCAAATGACTCAGGAAGTAGTAACTATCGAAAACAAAACTGGTATCCATGCCCGCCCGGCATCCATCTTCGTACAGACGGCTACGAAGTTCAAGTCCAAGGTTCAGATTCAGGCCAAGGGCAAGACGGTTGACGCTAAGTCCATCCTCATGATCATGAGCATGGGCCTCGTTCAGGGCACGGAAATCACGATCGTTGCTGATGGCCCGGATGAAGCAGATGCAGTTAAGGCTCTGAAAGAGCTCGTTGATTCCAAGTTCGGCGAAGAATAAGAACTAATTGGAATTTTAGGAATCGCCTTCTTTCCAAGGATTGGAACTTTGGAGGAAGGCGTTTCTTGTATGTCATAGTATCAATTTCAGGGGGAAAAATAAAATGGCAGAAGCAATCAGAGGTAAAGGCGTTATTTCCGGTATAGCCATCGGTAAAATCATGCTGGCAGGTCAGAACCTGGACGGCTATCTGGTGAACTACCAGCCGGAGTCCAAGGAAGTGGAAGCAAAGAAGGCTCAGGATGCCCTGACCGCCGTTGCTGAAACTCTGCGTGAAAATATCGAACGCCTGCAGAAGCAGGAAATGGTGGAGCAGGCTGCAATCATGGAAGCTCATCGCATGATGGTGCAGGACCCCATGATGGCCCAGAAGATCGAAGAAAAGCTGGATGAGAATGCCAATGCTCCGCAGGCTGTGCTCAAGGCTGCTGAAGAACAGGCTCAGATGTTCGAGTCCATGGAAGATGAATACTTCGCAGCCCGCGCCGTTGACCTCCGTGACGTAGGTAAGCGCGTAGCCAAGTACATCCTGGGCGTAAAAGAACCGGAACTGGGTGACGAGAAAGTTATCCTCTGCGGCCGTGAAATCGAGCCTTCCGTCATCGCTGGCATGCCGACGGACAAGATTGCCGGTGTTATCCTGGGTTCCGGCTCCACGACGGCGCATGCAGTTATCATCGCCAAGGCTCGTGCTATCCCCACCATCGTTGGCCTGAACAAGGAAGATCGCATCGACAAGATCGCTGACGGCGACCATGTCATCATGGACGGTGAAGAAGGCAAGATCATCGTGAACCCCAGCGAAGAAGAACTGGCTGGTTACAACGAAAAGATCAAGAAGCAGCAGGAACTGGCTGCTCACTATGCTCAGCTCAAGGACCTGCCGGCAGTTACGACGGACGGCGTGAAAGTTGACCTCATGGCTAACATCGGTACGCATATGGACGTGGACAACGCTCTCAAGTATGGCGCCAAAGGCGTAGGCCTGTTCCGTTCCGAGTTCGTGTTCATGGGCCGTCAGGACATCCCGAACGAAGAAGACCAGTTCAAGGCTTATAAGGAAGCCGTTGAAAAGTGCCAGGGCAACCTCTGCGTTATCCGTACCATGGATATCGGCGGTGACAAACCCCTGCCGTACCTCAACATTCCGGAAGAAGAAAACCCGTTCCTGGGCTACCGTGCAGTCCGCATCAGCCTGCAGCGCCGTGACCTCTTCCTGCCCCAGTTGAAAGCTATCCTGCGCGCCGGTGTATACGGCAAAGTCGGCATCATGGTGCCGATGGTCATCAACGTGGCTGAGTTCAAGAAGGTTAAAGAATTCATCGAAGAAGCTAAGCTCGAACTGACGCATGAAGGCAAGGCTTATGCAGAAGATGTTCAGGTTGGTATCATGGTTGAGACGCCGGCTGCTGCTGTTATGACGCCGGTTCTGGCTAAGTACGTGGACTTCTTCTCCATCGGTACGAACGACCTCGTTCAGTACACGCTGGCTTGCGACCGCGGCAACGCTAACATCGCTGAACTCTACAACCACTTCAACCCGGCTGTACTGCAGCTGATCCAGCGCACCATCACCAGCGCCCGTGAAAACGGCATCTGGGCCGGCATGTGCGGCGAGATGGCCAGCGATCCGAATGCTGCTGTCATCCTGATGGCTATGGGCATCAGCGAACTCTCCATGAGCGCTCCGTCCATTCCGCGCGTTAAGGAAAAGATCCGCAACATCAGCTCCACGAAGGCTAAGGAAATCCTCGCTGACGTGATGAAGATGGAAGACGGCGACGAAATCAAGGCATACCTGAGCAAGGTGCTCTAAGATATAACGCAACATAAAAGAAGACGCATTCCGCTTGTGAATGCGTCTTTTTCTTATAACCCGATTTCTTCGCTGTGTTCCTGCATGCCTTTGATGCAGTGTTCCATAACTGTACCCAATTCCATGCCGAGATTTTCCACGCCGCGGTTGATGATTTCGCGGTTGCATTTGGCGGCGAATTTCTTGTCTTTGTATTTTTTCTTGAGGGATTTTACAGCCATGCCGTCCATTTTTTCGGGACGCATCAGGGCGTAGGCCTGGACGATGCCGGTGAGTTCGTCTACGGCGAACAGGCTCTTTTCCAGATTGGTGACGGGTTTATGCTCGTTTGTGGTGATGCCGTAGCCATGGCTGATGATGGCGCTGATATCCTCGTCATCCACGCCTTCGCCGGCCAAAAGTTCCCGTACATGATGGCAGTGTTCAGTGGGAAATTTTTCGTAATCTACATCGTGCAGCCAGCCGATGGCTTCCCAGTGTTCCTTGTCTTCGCCGTAGGCTTCGGCCATAGCCCCCATGGCGGCGCTGACAGCTGCCGCATGATGGAACAGATGTTCCTCGGTAGTATGCTTGGCGAGGATTTCTTTAGCTTGAGACAGGGTTAATTTGCTCATAAGGATGCCTCCTTGTGTGTAAAGTTGTAAATATGTTTGAAGAATATTATAGGTGTCTGCAGTTTTGTTGTCAATTAAAATGAATGTTGGACAGCTTCACGGTATGCATTTAATAAAATTCTAATGAATTTCTAATAATTCCTTGAAATGAAATTTTACAGGTAGTATACTAAAATAGGTGAGAATTTATTTTAGTTAGTATAGCGAGGTTGGTACGAATGCGAATATTGTCGATGCTGTTGGTAACGGTTTTTGTGTTGGAGAATCTGCTTTTGGGAACGGTTTATGCAGCGGAGGCAATTGACATTCATAAGACGCCGATAGTGCGGGCTAATACGGTGAAGAAGGGCGATGCCTATATCCCAGGTGGCACAGTTTTGGAAGCAGAGGTTACGCGCAATGTGTCCTCCCATGATTTTCGCACGGGGGATCAGCTGCCACTGCGTTTGGCAGAGAATCTGTATGTAAATGATGTCCTTGTAGCTCCTCGCGGCACGCGTATTGAAAGTGTCATCACCAAAGCACGCCGCTCCGGAGGTTTCGGCATCCGTGGCAAACTGGAATTCCATGTGGTGTCTATGCGGACGCTCAATGGTGTGGAAATTCCCTTGCAGCGGGAAATCAAGAAAAAGGGCGAAAGCGATAACGGCGCTGTTGCCGTAGGGCTTTTTGTCAGCCTGTTGGGCGGTGCTTTCATGAAGGGCAGGAATTCCAGCATTCCTCAGGGAACGAGATTTACGGTAGAGGTCACAGAGGATACGGATTTGGATACGCCGTTGAATCAGCTGGCAGAAGCGATGGATTCGTATAGATCTTATGGTGTTTCTGTGAGAAGCAGATAATTTCCCGAGGAGTTAATGAGAAATGCTGAAGCGATTTATTTTTGTACTGGCAATGTTCCTGGCGCTGAGCAGTAATGGCGTGGCTGCGGCGGCAGGGTTAAGCAAGATAGCAGTAGTTCCCTATGTCAATGCGACAGAGGAAACGAAGGATTATGTCAAGGATACCATTGACGATTGGTATATGCATTATTTTGATCAGGAAGATCTGTTGATTGTGGACAGGGAAGAGACGGAAACAGTGCTTACCAAATCCGGTTACGATCCTGATGATATGATGCTGCCTTCCGAGCGGATAATGGCCAAGGTTGCCCGGCAGACGGGAGCGGATTATGTGGTGGCCATGGAAGTGGTTAATCTGAAACCTACCCGTCATATATCGTTTTTTTCGTCCAAGGTAAATACGACTGTCCGGCTGAAATATCATTTCTATAACGCAGCCACGGATCAGATGGTAACTTTTCAGACGACTGGTGTGAACAACAATAAGGCAGTTGCCATCGGGTTCAGGAGTTATAAAAAGAGCATCAGCGATGCCCTGCAGATGGCTATGGAAAAGGGCATAGACCGTATGAAGGGCTTGATCTGAATATAATAGAAAAAGACGCATTCATTGTTGAGTGCGTCTTTTATTGTGGATAAATACCCATGAAATGCACAGATTATCCCCAAAGTATGGGGATAATGTGGATAAAATTGTGGATAACTATGCGGTTTTGGGCATTATTTTGCTTTTTGTGCGGTATCGTAGAGGGCATGGATGAATTTTTTCATGTTGATATGCACCTGGGATGGACCGGGCTTCTCGTCATTTTCCAGCAGGCGCATGGTGCTGCGGATGTCGTTGTAATCGAAATACAGTGGGGCATAGTCTTCGAACTTGGGGTTGGTATAGTCGAGGACGCCCATGCTGGCCACGTTGATATGGGCCTGGAAGATGGTGCGGCGCAGGCGCTGTTCCATGGCTTTGGCTTCTTTGGCGGGATCTTCGGCACCATGATTTTCGGCTACGGCGGTGAACAGGCCTTTGAGGGCGGTGAGTTCCCCGCCGTTTTTTTCGATGTAGGTAATGATGTTCAGCAAATCATGTGCGCCGGGAGCGCTGCGGATGCCGAGCTCCTTGAGCTGGTTTTCTGCGCGGGTGCGGGTATTTTCTTTGGGCTGAGCAGGCGCAGAGGGATTTTGCGGATTGAGGCTCAGCAGGGAGTTCTGCAGGTTTTGGGCAAAGGATTCGAGCCGCAGGTGTTCGCTGACGTTTTTGAGGACGCTGACGATTTCATTGCGGTTCAGGGGTTTCATGATGTAGTAATCAATGCCCTTTTCGTAGGCCTTGCCGACGAGGTCTTTGCTTTCAACCTGGGAGAGCATGATGATCTTACCGGGGAACGTCTCTTTGATGCGGCTGACGGCCTGGATGCCGTCGAGGCCGGGCATCAGCATGTCGATGATCAGGATGTCGATATGCTGGCTCAGCAGCATTTCTGTGCTAAGTTCCAATGCAGTGGGCAGGGAGGCGGTTACGTCGCCGAGGTTGTAGTCTTCGATGATGTCCTGCAGCATCATGCGGACGGCATCGTCATCGTCTATCAGCATAATATTCATGAAGGGGATTCTCCTTTGCTTTTTATCATGCCTTCCCCTGGAGGGGAAGGTGGTACGCGCAGCGTGACGGATGAGGTGGCGGGCTTATGCAGTTTTTGGCAGGGGAGGTCGAGGTGGCAGCAGACTTTGTCCGCGCCATCAGAGGTCAGTTCAATACTGCCGCCCAGCGTTTCGGTCTGGTGTTTTACATAGGTCAGTCCCACGCCGCTGGAGGCTTTGCCGGTACTGTCGAATTTGGTCGTGTAGCCCGGCGAGAATACCCGCTCCAGCCGCCGGGCGGGTATGAAACTGCCGGTGTTCTCGATGGTGATCTTCAGGCGGCCGTCACCGGTGCCGCCGATGATGGTGGTGGTGATGGTGCCTCTTGTTTCGATGGCTTCCACGGCGTTGGCAACCAGGTTGTTGAGGATGGATAAGAGCATGAAGGAATGGAGTGGCGGCAGGCCCGAGGGGACTTTGGTGCTGAAGAAGATTTCCTTGCCCAGTGAACGGGCATATTTTTTTTGGGTATGCACCATGAGTTTGACGATCTTGTCCGGCGGCAGGTAGTCATCCACGCGGCGGTTCTGTGTGAGTTCCTGCAGGCCGGCGTAGATGCGTTGGTGATTTTTCTTGATATCATGGCACTGGCCGGCAATGCGCAGGATCTCATGGGCAATGGCCTCGTCCTCGGGGGTGTGGGCGGTGTTTTTCAGGCGTTCGTAGACGTTGTAGCAGTCATGGGTGACGGCTTCAGCGCTCTGCAGGGAACATTTCAGCTCGAAGACTTCTTCATAAAGACCGGCAATCAGCATGGTGAGCCGGTCTTTTTCCTTTGTCTTTCTGGTCAGCCGCATTTCCGTATTGTAGAGCTGGAACAGGAAGAAGAAGGAGAGGATGAAGAAGCAGCGCAGGATGGCGATGAGCACGAGCCTGCCCAGCATGCCGAGGGTGAAAGTCTCCGACTGCTGGTAGGCGATGGCGTTCATCGCGGCAAGCTCCCCGACGCTGGCGAAAACCTCGGCGATAATGGCCCAGAAGGCGATGCCCAAGGCCTGCTCATAGATGGATTTGCGGGAGAGCTGGGGCAGCGCGAAGAACAGGGCGTAGACAAAATAGTAGAAGAAGTTCGGGATATGTTCAATAAGCGCATCGGGCAGGGGCGCACCATAGAACATATCCAGCCCTGTGCGGAACAGCATGACGGCCGTTCCCGCCACCGCGCCGGTAAACAGACGGGGGAAGGTGCTGAGCCAGAGCAGGAACAGCAGGAAGACCGGCGAACCGAAGCTCACGCGGAAACTCGCAAAATCCCCGCTGAAGGGATGCATTTTCGGTTCCCCGGCTAGCGGCACGAGGATGATCATGAAGAGGAGTACCAGCCAGTCCTGGCGGGTTGGTTTGTCGGTATTCATAGCAGGCTCCTGAGATATGTAAAAAATAAATAAAAAAATAAATCTGTTTAATCAATCGGATTTTGTAGTTTTCTGTAGTCATTCCTTTATATTATTATCATCAATTATATCATAAGTCAATCTGTGAATGAGATTGGCTTGGTGAGGGATTTATTTTGGAGGGATTAGAGATGTCTGATTCTAAAGGCGGATTGAGTCCGCTGATTCGTGGCCTCATGTGTGTGGCCATTGGTGCTATCATCTGGTTCATTCCGGCACCTGCCGGAGTTACGGCGCAGGCCTGGGGGCTGCTGGCCATCTTCATTGCGACGATTGCCGGCTTCATTCTCCAGCCGATGCCGATTGGTGCGATTGCCTTGATTGCGCTGACGCTGCTGCCGATTCTCGGCATCATGAAGACCGGAGAGGCGCTCGCAGGTTTTTCCAACACGACGATCTGGCTGATCGTATCGGCCTTCATGTTCGCCGAAGGTTTTATCAAAACCGGCCTGGGCAAACGCATTTCCTATATGCTCCTGTCGAAATTCGGCAGCAGCACCTTGCGCGTGGCTTATGTCATGAGCGCTGCTGACTTCGTTATCGCCCCGTTCACGCCGTCCAATACGGCTCGCGGCGGCGGCATCATCTTCCCGATTGTTCGCAGTATCACGGCAGCTGTCGGTTCCGATGCCGATAAGAAAACCAATGTGCGCACGGGCGCATTCCTGATGTTCAGTGCCTATGCAGCGGTTATCACCTCTGCCTGCATCTTCCTGACGGGCGCATCGAACAACGTGCTCTGTAATACGCTGGCACAGCAGATTTTCGGCACGTCCATCGGCTGGGGCGAGTGGTTCATGGCCTGCATCATTCCCGGTCTGATCCTGACCGTGGCTACGCCGTATATCCTCTACAAACTCATCAATCCGGAACTCAAGAATACCCCGGAAACCATGGAACTGGCCAAACGCGAACTGGCCGAGATGGGCCCCATGAGCAGCAAGGAAATCATGCTGAGCATCATCTTCGTGGTTGCTTTGGTCATGTGGGCAACGGGCTCCTATCATGGCATTGACTCTGCTTTTGTCGCATTGCTTGGTCTTTCCGCTATGTTGCTGACGAAGATCCTCGACTGGTCGGATGTGGCGCATCAGCATGCTGCCTGGGATGTACTCGTCTGGATGGGCGTCCTCGTCAATATGGCTGCCTTCCTGTCCAAGTTCGGTCTGATGAAATGGTTCGCGGATGTGATGGCTGCCCAGTTTGCAGGCATGGAATGGCTGACCATGTTGGTGGTACTCAGCATCATCTATACGCTGGCACATTATCTGCTGGCCAGCAACTCGGCGCATATCATGGCCCTGTTCGCGGCCTTTGCTACGATTCTCGTGGCTGCTGGTGCTCCGGTTCTCGGCGTATTGATCCTGTTCGGCGCACTCTGCAACAGTGCCTCCTTCCTTACGCACTATGGCTGCGGCGTTACCCCGATTTTCTTCGGTGCCGGCTTCATGGGGCAGGGTGAATGGTGGAAGATCGGTTTCATCATCACGGTGCTGCATATCATCGTTTGGATGGGCGTAGGCCTGCCGATTATGAAAGTGATTGGGATGCTGTAAAAAAAAACGTGGACAAATTCCTCAAAATGTACTTGCATGTATTTTGTATACATGATACAATGAGAAACAAGTTAAGGGATTGGCGATAAACAATAACCAACACGACAATCTCTGGCTATAAAAATGTGATGTGTGTTGTTTCTGAAATGGAAAGGAACGTGGATAAAAATGAGAACAGAGCATGATTTCCTTGGCGAACTGCAGGTACCGGACGATGTATATTATGGTGTTCAGACCACCCGTGCGATGGAGAATTTCAAGATCACGGGACAGCGGATTGATACGGATTTTGTGCAGGCTTATGCCAAGGTAAAGAAGGCCACGATCATGGCGAACATGTCCACTGGCCGCATGCCGAAAGAAGTTGGCGAACCGTTGATCCAGGCTGCAGATGAAATCATCGCGGGCAAGATGCTGGATCAGTTCCCGGTCGATCCGATTCAGGGCGGTGCTGGTACTTCTGTGAACATGAATGTCAACGAAGTCCTCTGCAACCGGGCACTCGAAATCATTGGCAAGCCGAAAGGCAGCTATGATATCATCAGCCCGAACAATCATGCCAATATGGCTCAATCCACGAACGATACCTTCCCCACGAGCATCAAGGTCTGCCTGTCTTACAAAGGCAAGAAACTGACGGCTGCACTCGAAAGACTGGCTAAAGAGCTCGACAACAAGGGCGAGGAATTCAAGGATATCCTCAAGATGGGGCGCACGCATCTGCAGGATGCTGTACCCATCACGCTGGGGCAGGAAATGCAGTCCTATGCTTCGGCAGTACGCCGCGGCGCTGACCGCATCAACCATGCCATCGATACCATCCATGTAGTCAACATGGGCGGTACGGCAGTAGGCACCGGCCTCAATGCTGAACCGGAATATATCAAGAAAGTTGCGGAAACCCTGTCGGAAGTGACCGGCGAGAAATATGTGACCGCTGACAACATCATCGATGCCACCAACAATACGGATGGTTTCTCCGATGTGTCCAGCGCGATGAAGACCACGGCGCTCGTGCTGATCAAGATGGCCAATGACTTCCGTCTGATGGCTTCCGGTCCGCGCTGCGGCCTCAACGAACTCAAGCTGCCGATGCGCCAGCCGGGTTCCTCCATTATGCCAGGGAAAGTTAACCCCGTTATTGCAGAGGTTCTTGATCAGGCCTGCTATCAGGTCGTAGCGAACGATATCGCGGTTTCCCTTGGCGTAGAGAACGGACAGTTCGAACTCAACGTCATGGAGCCGGTCATCAGCTTCAACCTGTTCAACTCCATGAAGTACCTGACCAATGCCGTGAATACATTCGTCGATAAGCTCCTGCTTGACCTGCAGCCCAACAAGGAACAGTGCCAGGAATGGCTCGACAAGAGCGTGGGCATCGTCACGGCCATGCTGCCGCATATCGGCTATGAAAACTCCGCGATGATTGCCAAGGAAGCCTATAACACGGGCCGTCCGGTACGCGAAGTCATCCTCGAGAAGGGCCTGATTTCCAAGGAGCAGATGGAAAAGATTCTGCAGCCGAAAGAAATGACCACTCCGGGTATTGCCGGCAAATAATCCGCCAGACTAATAACATTTCCATAAAAAGTGCCTGCCCTCTGTGGCGGGCACTTTTATTTTATAGATAGAGGTGTTAAAATATAAGGTATTGATTCGAGGCAGAATTCCTGAACGATAGGAGAATTTTAATGAATAAACAGAAGCTTGCGGGGCTGGTGACCGCAGCACTTATGCTGCCCTTCATGAGCGGGATGGCCAGTGCTGAATATCATGCAGACTCCGATACAGGCATTGATGCGTTAGATTACATCGAGGAGCAGCACCGTACCGAACGGGAAAACCGGTTGACGGCAGAACAGCAGAAACTGCTGGACGATGCCAAGGCGATGGAGCGGAATCTTCGTCATCCTGTGGATCCGAAAAAAGCGGCTCCTGTGGCCTTTGAGGGTGAGGAACTCACCTATGATGAACGCGACGGCAGCTTTGTGGCCAAAGGCAAAGTGGATATCCTGCAGATGGACGCACATCGTTTCCAGGGCGAAGAGGTCACAGGTAATACCAAGAGCCAGGATGTGAATATCCCGGACAAGGCCCATATCCTGCAGATGACACCGGGACAGGTGCGTGTGACTTTGGATGGTTACAAGGCACATTACAACTATGGTGCAAAAACTGGTTCGCTGGAAGATGTCAAAGGCAAGGCTGGTGCGCACTATATAACCGGTAAGCGGTTTGAGTTCTATCCCGATAGGATCGTAGTCTATGATGGGACAGAGAGCAAGTGCGGTGCCAAAAGGCCGGACTACCATCTGAGCGCAAAGAAGATCGTCTATTATCCCAATCAGAAGCTCGTGATGGAGAATGTGAAGTTCCATCTGCGGGGCCGGGTAATCCTGACCAAGAAGCATTATGAAACCGGGGTGGGTGCTGGCGCTTCCAAGAAGCACGTTTTCCCGCGCGTGGGTTACAATAATGATGATGGCGCGTATATCCGCTGGGATTTGACATTCCCCTTGCGCAAGAATCTGGATGCGAATACCAATATTTTCATCAATACCAAGGATGGATGGCGTTCCAATTATGATCTGACCTGGCAGAATGCTGGCATGAAAACCGGTGTGCGCTATGGATACTTTGAAGACAGCGATAATGAGTGGATCAAGAAGGAGCCTTCTGCCTTCTGGAATTATGGCGATCATATTGGCAAGACGCACTTCACTTATGGCCTGAATACGGAATATGGCCGTTGGTATGGTAATGGCGTGCATAGTAATCATGGAGAATATGGCGTATCGCTGGGATACGATCCGATTCGGTTCCACCGTTATACCTTGTATCTGAAAACGGGTTACAGTATTACCCGGGAGTCTTATAATGATTCCCGCGTGTCTGGTATTAGTGGGGATGCTGTGCTGACCAAGGATTTCAATGAGCGCTGGGCCGCTTATGCTGGTTATCATTATAGCAAGAAGAATCGGAATAACACCCTCTTTGATTATGATACCGATGATTATTCCAAGAAACTGGAGGGCGGTTTCAGCTATCGAATTGATGATATCAATCGTATTGCCGTGGGCACGAAGTATGATCTGGATCATAGTAAATGGAAGAATATTGACTATTATTGGTACCATGACCTGCATTGCTCACAGGTTATCCTGCGTTATAAATCGCGGGAAAACAAATGGAATATTCGTTGGCAGTTTACACCGTGGTGATAAAGTATGAAACAAGAACTCGAAAGTATTATTGAAGAGATCCAAGGCAAGAACATCCTTGTGATTGGTGATATGGTGGCCGATATCTATCTGGATGGCCGCATTTCCCGCATTTCGCGGGAGGCACCGGTGCTGGTCTTGAAGCAGGCCGGTGAGAAAGTGGTGGCCGGCGGTGCTGCCAATGTGGTCAACAATGTGGCGACATTGGGCGGCAATGTCTTTGCCGTGGGGCTTTTAGGTCTCGACAGTGCCGCGAAGGGGCTCAAGGAAGCCCTGGAAAAAAATGGCGCGCATACCGATGGGCTGTTCTGCGATGAGAAGCGTCCCACCATATCCAAGACGCGTGTCATTGCCGGTGGCAGAGCTACCGTAAGCCAGCAGATCGTGCGCATTGACAAGGAAAGCGACAAGCCGATGCAGAAGGCCCATGAAAGCCAGATCAGCCAGTATATCGAGGCCCTGCTGCCGCAGATTGACGGCGTGGTGCTCAGTGACTATGGCTCCGGCACCATTACGGAAAAACTGCAGCAGCAGATTATCTCCTACTGCCGGGAACATGATATCCCGAGCATGGTGGACAGCCGCTATGACATCCATCGTTTCCGGAATGTCGGCTATGTCAAGCAGAATGATGCGGAACTGGCGGCCGCCGTAGGCAGGGAGCTGCCGGACGATGAGAGTATCTTCACTGCCGGTCAGGAACTCCTGGAGGAACTGGCCGCCGATGGTGTATTGGTAACCCGGGGCGAGAAGGGCATGGTCCTGCTGGAAAAAGACGGTGCCATCCATGATATCCCCGTTTCCGACAAGAGTGAGGTATTCGATGTGTCTGGTGCCGGTGATACCTGCGTGTCCACGGTAATCCTGGCCCTGGCTGCCGGCGTGGAGCCGGTGCGGGCAGCAGAACTCAGCAATATCGCCAGCGGCATTGCCGTGCGTAAGCTGGGAACGGCAACGGTTTCTGCCGAGGAACTGCGCCGGGCTTTGCGTTAAAGGAGAAAATATGATCATAGAACGTAAAGATATTGAGAAATTCGCCGAAATCCTGCGTAAGGGCGGCCAAAAAGTTGTCTTTACCAACGGCTGCTTCGATATCCTTCATGCCGGGCATGTGACCTATCTGGAAGCGGCCAAGGCGCAGGGCGATGTGCTGATCCTCGGGCTCAACACCGATGAATCCGTGCGCCGTCTCAAAGGTCCCGAACGTCCCATCAACGGGGAACAGGACCGGGCAAAAGTCGTGGGCGCACTCAAGGCCGTGGATTATGTGGTCTTCTTCGGCGAGCAGACCGCCGAGGCCGTGATTGCCGAAGTCAAGCCCGATGTCTATGTCAAGGGCGGTGACTATACGCTGGATACCCTGCCTGAAGCCAAGATCGTACAGAGTTACGGTGGCAGGGTGGCCTTCATCGATATGGTCGAAGGCCGTTCGACGACGAATATCATCAAGAAGATAAAGAGTTGAGCAAATGAAAAACTTTTTGATTGTAAAACTTAGCGCCATTGGCGACGTGATCCACGCTCTGCCGGTGGCTTATGCTTTGAAAGAGAAAGAGCCTGACTGCCATATCACCTGGGTGGTGGAACCGCCAGCGTTCGATCTGGTCAGCATGAGCCCCTATATTGACGAGGTCATCCTCTTTGAGAAGAAGAAATTCAAGTCCTTGGGGGGCTTTTTGCGCGAATATGGCCCGCTGAAGCGCAAGATCCAGCAGCGCCACTATGATGCCGTGCTGGATCTGCAGGGACTCTTCAAGTCGGCGGCCATTGCTCGTCTGGGGCAGGCGCCGGTGAAACTGGGCATGTGCAATATGCGGGAGCTCAGCGATAAGATCTCGCGGCCGGTGATTGGTCCGCATGCTCATGGTCATATCGTGGAGCGCTATCTGGATGTGGCCAGAGCATTGGAATGCCCGGTCCATGAGGTGCGCTTTGCTTTGGATGTGCCGGAGCGGGAAGCAAGCCTTGCCCAGCAGATTTTTGCCCAGGCAGGGGCCAATATGGCTAATCCTTATGTGGTGCTGGCTGTGGGGGCGAACTGGCCCAACAAGCGCTGGCCGGCAGAGCATTTTGCTCGGTTGGCGGATTGGCTTTACGAACAGAAAATGATTCCCGTCCTGGTGGGCGGCGGTATGGTGGATGAGCAGCGGGCGGCAGAGATCTGCAGCCAGTGTGAGATCCCGCCACTGAATCTGGTGGGGAAAACGAATTTCAAGCAGCTCACCTATATCCTGCAGAATGCGCGTAGTACGGTAGGTGGGGACACCGGTCCGGTGCATCTGTCTGCTGGCTTGGGCACGCCAACTGTCATGGTCATGGGGCCGACTGACGCCAACCGCAATGGCCCCTATGGGCAGATGGAACATGCCATCGAGGTGGATCGCTCCTGCAAATATTGCTGGCAACGTGCCTGCCCTAAGAAGTTTGATTGCCTGGCCAATATCACGGTGGAGCAGGTGCAACGAAAGATAGAGGAGATTCTCTAGGATGCGATTAAAAGCCTATTTGAAAAATTGTCAGCTGGATTTGCGGTTGTTTGCGTTCTTGCTGTGTCTGATGGCGCTTTACCGTCTGATCTTTATGGGAAAATATGCAGGCGCTATGGCGGACACCACGGTCATGGCGGATATCGTGCAGGCGAATCTTACCGGCTTGCGGCTGTCGCTGAAAAGTGCCGGTGGTTTCACCCTGCTCAGTTTCCTGCTGGTAACACTGCCTGCGCTGGTTCGGCCGCGTTTGCAGTGGAATGGTCTGCGCTGGGGGATCGGCACGTTGGCCAGCTTCATCCTGACCGTGCTGTTCCTGGCGCGGTTTCCCTATTATGAGGAATTCCGCATGACCTATGGGCTGCAGGTATTCCAGGGATGGCATGATGACAAGCTGGCAGTCCTGGGCATGATGGTCAGTGAGTATCATCTGTTGCCGGGACTGCTGGCAGCAGCAGGCTTGACCGCAATCCTGGCCTGGGCATTGAAGAAGATACTGGCCCTGCCTGTATGGCAGAAAGAGTTCCGTCATAGCCGGGCAACGGCCGTGGGGGCATTCCTGTTTACGGTCCTGTTCATGTTCCTGTGTCGTTTCGGCGGCGGTGTATCCTATGCCACTGGCATAAATTGGGAGAATGCAGCCGTCACAGGGGATGATTTCCTCAATGAGTGCATATATGATGATGTACAGGCCATGTACCGCGCCGTGCAGCAGGAAAAGCGCATGCAGGCTGGTGATATCTATGGTGTGGACAAGGACGAGGTGAAGCAGCTCACAGCAGAGCAGGTCGCGGCAGCGTTGACACGTCAGGCGCCGGGCGCGAAAATTGCGAAGCCTAAACATATTTTCATTATCCTGGGTGAAACCTGGGCGCAGTGGCCGATGCTGGACAAATATGCCCCGTTGCAGGCGGCAGACGGCATCAAGAGCCTAATCAAAGAAGATAATGCCTATTACACGCGCAATTTCATGCCCAATGGGGATTTTACATCCATTGCCATCACGGGGATGATAACCGGTTTGTCGGAAGTGAATGTACGGGTGAATTATCAGCCGCGCAGCTTCAAGGAAATGTATCCTACTGCCATATCGATTCCGTTCCATAAGCTGGGATACAAGGTGGATTTCTGGTATGGCGGTACGCCGGGCTGGGACAGCATCAGCCGTCTGGCCTTGGCGCAGGGCTTTGATGCGTTCTACGGCTATCCGGATTTCCATGCGCCGAAGACCAATACCTGGGGCACGAATGACCGCAACCTGTTCAAGGCACTGTCTGAGCATTTGGCACAGGAAGAACCGACGGTACATCTCATCATGACCACATCGAACCATCCGCCCTATAATATCGATCTGGCGGCAGAGGGATTTGACGTGGATAAGGCTGAGCAGTCCATCCGGGAGCTGATTCCCAGTGAGAGCGATCCCCATAATCTGGCTGTCGAGGTAGGACACTATTACTATATGGATAAAGTGGTGACGGAGTTTATCCGCCAGACCAGCAAAGAATATCCGGACAGCCTCTTCGTGATTACCGGTGACCATGCCGTGCGCTCGAATCCAGGTGCGCAACCGACGATGTTCGAGTTCCAGAGCGTGCCGTTCGTGCTCTATGGAGCAGGCGTGAAGCACGATATCCTGCCCAAGGATGCCATCGGCGGACATACCGGTATCATGCCGACGCTGGTTGATCTGATTGCTCCGGCGGGCTTTGCCTATGAGTCGGTGGCGCCGGCTATCGGTGAGTATCCGGCGGCATTCAACCGCGAATACTATCTGACCGATAAGATCATGGGGCAGGTCGGCACGGATAAGACTGAGCTGTTGCCGGGCGTGGAAGCGGCAGATGTTCCTGCGGAACAATCCAGATTAGAGCCGTTTTTGCGCAAGCTGCGCACCCTGAGTTATTGGCTGATCTTGGGGAACCAAAATGAGGAGAAATAATTGTGTATCAAAATATACTGGTCATAAATCTGATGCAGATTGGCGACCTGATGTTGACAACTCCGGTGCTGGGGGCTTTGCGCAAGGCTTATCCGCAGGCGAGGCTTACCTTGCTGGCAGATACCCGCTGGCGGGATCTGGTGGAATGCAATCCCCACTTGGATGCCTGCTTGTTCATGGATAAGAAAGGTGCAGATAAGGGCCTGGCCAATTTGTGGAAATTCATCCGCAAAGTGCGGGCGCAAAAATTCGATCTCGTAATCAATCTGCACCGCAATGAACGTGCTTCGGCGGTGGCTGCTTTCAGCGGGGCAAAATACATTGTCGGTTACAGCAAGCCGCTTTTCTCGCTGCTGTTTGATCAGACCTTGCAGAACCCTTCGATTGCTCATCATGTAGGCTGGGGGCCGGGCGGGATATTTCCCCCGCATAAATATGTACCTGGCTGGGAACATCAGGTGCATGCGCACTTGAATGTCCTGCGGCAGACCTTGGGGTTCGAGCCAGAGGATGGCGGCCTCGAAATGGCGCTCAGTGCGGAGAATCAGCAGAAGGCAGATAATCTTTGGCAGGAGCATTTTGCTGCGGAAGATAAGGTGATTGCCTTCAATATCGGCGCCAGCTGGGAGACGAAGCGCTGGCTGGATGGTTATTTTGCCCAATGTGCAGACCGGCTGCTGGCAAAGGGCTATAAGATTGCTTTCTTCGGCGGGCCGATGGATCTGGCGATTGTCGAAAGATGTATCAGCCAGATGAAGCATAAGGACAGCAAGGACCTGCATATCTTTACCGGGAAGGTCAGCCTGGCGGTGTTGGCGGGCTTGCTGCAGAAATGCTGCCTGTTCCTGACGACGGATTCCGGCCCCATGCATATCGGCGTGGCCATGAATCTGCCCGTGATCACGATGTTCGGGGCTTCGCCTGTGCCAGGGTTCTATCCCTATGATGGCCGCTCCGTATTGTTGAAATCACCGGAAGAATGCCATCCCTGCGGCATCCATAAATGCCCGCGGGCGGGGGAAGAGAATCTGGCCTGCATGAAGAATATCCCCGTGGCGGCAGCGATGCACTATGTGGAAGATTTGCTGGAGAAGTTTAAGGCGAAGCCTGCTTATGAATTGCCCGCCCATAAAGGCGATTATCAGTGTCGGGTTATTGAAATATCCAAAGGAGAATTCTAACGGATGGATAAGCAGATAATGTATGACTTTATTGCCCACAAGACTGCGGAGTGCCGT
The DNA here is from genome assembly GCF_900104055.1 of Pseudoselenomonas ruminantium. Lineage (GTDB taxonomy): Bacteria > Bacillota > Negativicutes > Selenomonadales > Selenomonadaceae > Selenomonas_A > Selenomonas_A ruminantium_C. Next base: position 91,092 of record NZ_FNJQ01000005.1, on the reverse strand, counting down.
TTGCTGGTAGTGGGCGATGTGATGTTGGATAAGTATTACTATGGCGAAGTGACGCGCATCTCCCCCGAAGCGCCGGTGCCGGTCACCCGTGTGACCAGCCAGCAGGAAACCTTAGGCGGTGCGGCCAATGTGGCGCATAATCTGGCAAGATTGGAATGTCAGATTGGCATTGCTGGTTTTGTGGGGGATGATTATCACTGCCAGAGCCTGACCGATAAATTCACGGCTCGGGGTATCGACTATAAGGGGCTGATTACCACAGATCGTCCTACGACTACTAAACTTAGAGTTATTGGCGGTCATCAGCAGATGATCCGGCTGGACTTTGAAGAAGCCGAGGATGTAACCGGAGCTTTTGCCGACCGGCTCCATAACTTTGTCGCAGCCCGTCTGCAGGAAGGCGTGGATGCGGTAATCATCTCAGATTATGGCAAGGGGGCCTGCACGGCAGAAACCTGTCAGATGATCATTCAGGCGGCCAACGAGCAAGGGGTACCGGTATTGGTAGATCCCAAGGGCACGGACTGGGGAAAGTATAGCGGTGCAGATTACATTACCCCGAACTTCAAGGAACTCAATGCTGTCCTGCCCCAAAAGATCAAGAATCAGGACGAAGCCATTGAACAGGCGGCTCGGTTCGTGATGGATAAATTCGGCATCAAACAGGTGCTGGCTACGCGCTCGGAATTTGGCATGTCGCTGGTGACGAAGGACAGTGCCAAGCATATTCCGACCAAGGCCCAGGAAGTATTCGATGTGTCCGGTGCTGGCGATACGGTTATCGGCGTGTTTGCCTTGGGGCTGGCCGGAGGGCTGGAACCGGAGGTTAGTGCCTATATGGCTAATCTCGCTGCCAGCGTGGTGGTGGCGAAGCTCGGCACATATGCTGTGAGCCGGGAAGAATTGTTAGAGGTATTAAGGTAGTGAGCTGTACCTTTCTTTGGCGCAAAGAAAGGTACCCAAAGAAAACGTGGACTGAAATCCCTTCCGGGGATTTACGTCCACCGGCGCCCGTCCTTGGGCGCCGGGCAACGATATACCATTATTAGCCTTCCCCTTGAGGGGAAGGTGGGCGCGAAGCGCTCGGATGAGGTGTAAAGGGAGGACTATTCAATGATTATCGTAACTGGTGGTGCCGGCTTTATCGGCAGCAATATTGTGAAGGAACTTAATCGTCGTGGACGCACGGACATTCTGGTGGTGGATGACCTCAAGGATGGTCAGAACTACAAGAATCTGCGCGGGCTCAAGTTCATTGACTATCAGCATAAGGACGATTTCCTGCAGAGCATCGAAAACGATGATTTCGATGGCACGGATATCGATGCCGTATTCCATGAGGGCGCTTGCTCCGATACGATGGAATATGATGTGAACTACATGATGCGCGTCAACTATGAATACTCCAAGTCCCTGCTGCACTTCTGCCTGCAGCATCGCATTCCGTTCCTCTATGCATCTTCTGCTTCCACCTATGGCAACGGTAAGAATGGTTTCCGTGAGGGGGATGAGTGCGAGGATGCGCTGAATCCCTATGCATTCTCCAAGCTGGCCTTTGACCGTTATGTGCGTCAGGTGATGCCCGAAGCACATAGTCAGATTGTCGGCCTCAAGTACTTCAACGTCTATGGTCCGCAGGAACATCACAAGGGCAAGATGGCATCCATCTTCTACCAGCTCTACAATCAGGTCAATGAAACGGGCAAGGCCCGCTTGTTCCAGGGTTGGGGTGAGATCAATGGCACGCCGGTCAAAGACGGCGAGCAGCGCCGTGACTTCGTCTATGTCAAGGATGTCGTGAATGTCAATCTCTGGTTCTGGGAAAACAAAGGCCCCAGCGGCATCTATAACTGTGGCACGGGCCATGCTCACACCTATAACGAAGTGGCTGAAGCTGTGATCGAAGCCCTGGGCAAGGGCGAGATCGCTTACCGTGAATTCCCCGAAGTACTCAAGGGCAAATACCAGAATTTCACCGAAGCCGATCCGACAAACCTGCTGTCCGCTGGTTATAACGAAGGCTTCCATGAAATGAAAGAAGCGGTCAAAGAGTATGTGGATTTCCTGAACAAGGGTGGCTACTTTGACTACAACGAATAAAAAGGCCGTATTCTTCGATCGGGATGGCACACTCAATGTCGACATCGCCTACCTGCACCGTCTGGAAGACTTCGTCTGGATAGAAGGTGCCAAAGAGGCAATCAAATACGTCAATGACAAGGGGTATCTGGCCATCCTCGTTACCAATCAGAGTGGTGTGGCCAGAGGATTCTACCCGGAAGAAGATATTCAGGCTGTCTATGATTGGATGAATGCAGAACTGGCAAAGATTGGAGCGCATTTAGATGCGCTCTTTTACTGCCCGCACCATCCGCAGGGAAAAATTCTGCAATATACTAAAGCATGCAACTGCCGAAAGCCTGCTACAGGAATGGTGGATGAAGCCTGCTGCCATTTTCATATCAATCGCGTAAAGTCTTTTTTGGTAGGCGACAGCGATAATGATATGGAATGTGCCCGACGGGCGGGACTGACGGGAATCTATTATGATGGCGGCAATTTATTGACACGGATAAAAGAATACTTGTGAGGAACTATGTTTTTGCAGTTTTATTATGGTATCCAACAGGATTTCAAGTTGATGTTGGTGGCGCCACTTGTTTGTGCGCTGTTCAGGCTGGCGTTTATTCTGGTTTATGCGCCGAATAAAAATCCCCGTGGACATTGGAAAAAATGGCTGATGTGCTTCAGCTATGGTTTTTGGTGGGGGATGGACTTCAATGCCTATGTATTCCTCTTTTCGCTGGTGTTGGTATCTCTGCTAGGTGCTTTCTTCCCCGGGTATTATGCCCTAGGAGATGAGGTGCGTTGTTATGGTTTGCTGGGATATCTGGCTGTGATTTATACAGCCTTTATGGGAAAGATGATTTTTTACTATCATTTTCATGATACCTACAATGTGACCATCAAACTCGGAGGTAAGGCGGACAAGAAGAATCTTTTGGATATTTTCTTTCATCAAAATCATGGCGCTTTGATTTTGTTGGGCTATTTGCCTTATTTGTGGCTTTGTCATAAGGCTATTACCTGGCTGCTTAGCTTGCCGCTTCTGCCATATTGGACATTAGCAGAACGCTGGCAACAGTACGGCTTGAATGCTTTTGTTTTCATTTCTGCGGGAATCGTGTTCTACTGGTTTCGCTATGGGGGAACGTTGAATCATCGTCATAAACCAGAATTTGATGAAGTTCCTGATGTGGTGAAAAACGATATATTTTTCGGCAAAGCTGTGGTGGATGATTTGGTTGCGTTTGAACTAGCTTGCAAGAAAAAGGTCAGTGCCTCACTCACCCATGATGATGATACTTCAGCGCACTTGATGCAGCCATTATTAGGGAGGATCATTACGGTTTCAGATTCGCCCTTGCAATATTTCAGGCGGCAGGCTAAAGGGGCGAGAATATCCAAACCAAGTCATATTTTTTTCCTGTTGGGGGAAAGCCATACGCAGGTTGGCTTGGATTCGCTTTATGCCAATCTGCACCTGATGGATGCCAGCAAGAAGTTTCGGGAAAATCCCCATACGATCGCCATCAATAACTTTCTGTCGGCAGGGATGACTTCGCGCCCGTCCTTAGTGAGTTTGTTGTCAGGCGTATATGATGCTAATCTACAGCTTAATGAGCGGGAACTTTTTTGGCATAAGACCGTTTCTACTGCATTGCCGTTGCAGATGAAGAAGCTTGGTTATCGGACGGAATTTTGGTATGGCGGTGGACTGAATCATGGCAGCATGCAGCATTTTGTACCGGCAACTGGTTTTGACGCCTGCCATGCTGGTCCCGATATCTGTGGGAAAAAAGCTCCTGCTACATGGCTGGGCGTTTATGACCATATATTCTTAGCAAGGGCTGCAGAGCTCATCGCTGCAGCTGATGAGGGGCCAACGCTGCATTTTCTGTATACCACATCGAATCACGGTCCTTGGCGTATGCCATTTTGCAAATATGGTTTTGATGCTGACAGGATTATGCCGGATATTCCCAAAGCTTTGCGGCGGGATGCAAAAGTGATGCGGAAGCTGGCTGCAGCCTGGTATGCGGATCAAGCGTTGTTGAAATTTGTGTGTGATATGCAAAAGGTCTTTCCGGACAGTTTGTTTATTTTGACCGGTGATCATTCGGCAGGCCTGATCCCTTATCAATACGATTTGGTGAACCGCCGGGAACCGTCAATGCGTGAGTGTGTTATGACAACCTTTGCCATCCATCATCCGGAATTGATGCCGGGGGGGTTGGCTGGGAATACTATTGGAGGACATATGAATATCCTGCCTACGTTGGTAGAACTCATTGCTCCTCAGGGGTATGAGTATGAGTCATTGTTCCCTTCCTTGACAGAACCCATTGATCATGTTGTGACCCCTTACTGCTGGCTGACAAAAGAGCGCGTGGGGGATTATAGCCTTGGTTCGCAATCCTTAGCGGTTAGCAGTGATATGTTGCCATTACAACGTGAGGATAGAAGCTTTGCTGAAGAGAGGGCGGCTTATTGTGAGATTACGGGCTGGTTGGTCAGACATCCGGAACAATTGATGAAAGGATTTCCTGAAGTGTAAACAGGAAAAAACATTCCTGTGGCGAATAATCCCTTTAAAAGAAGATTCTGAAAAAGGGGGGATTATTGTGACTCTGCTGTTTTTGGCTGTGCTGCCAATTCTATGGCTGATCGTGGCACTTTCCGGTCTGAAAATGGCGGCGTGGAAAGCCTGCCCGGTGGCATTGTTGCTATCGCTGCTTGCCAGTGTGTCCTATTTTGGTATGCCGGCTGATTATATGGCCAGTGCTTTTTTGGAGGGGACAGCCCTGGCCTGTTGGCCCATCTTGCTTATTATTACAGCGACGATTTATACCTATCATTTATCGGTGCATACAGGTGGCATGGAAACAATCAAGGCCATGTTGAATTCTGTCAGCAGTGATTATCGGGTGTTGATTCTCCTGATTGCCTTTGGTTTTGGTGGATTTTTGGAAGGGATGGCCGGATTTGGGACTGCGGTGGCGATTCCGGCCAGCATGTTGGCCGGAATGGGCATTAATCCGGTCAGTGCTGTGGCTGTTTGCCTGGTAGCTAACTTCGTCCCTTCAGCGTATGGTTCTATCGGCATCCCACTCGTGACTTTGTCGGGAATCATGGGGACGGATGCTGCCCAGTTGGCTACTTATGTGGCATTGCAGATCGGCATTTTAGGTTTGCTTTGTCCGTTTCTGATGGTTGTCATCGCGGGCGGCGGCTTGAAGGCTCTAAGAGGAATGATCCCTGTGTGCGCGGCGGCAGGTATCAGCTATGTGTTGGCCCAACTGCTCGTGTCTTATTTCATGGGCCCGGAGCTGGCAGGTGTGGCGGGGGCCCTTTGTACTATGGGGGCCATTATCGGCACAGTCAGATTGTTCCCATTGGAAGATTCATACTATGTACTGCAGCGGGCAGAGATGCCAACGGTGACAAAGAATCAGGCCTTTTTGGCCTGGCTTCCCTTTTTGTTGATTTTTGTCCTGTTGTTGCTGACCAGTAAGCTTGTGCCGACCATCTATGATTCCATTTCACAGGTTCGCACATCTATATTGATTTATAAGGGCGAAGGTGGCAGTCCATATACTTTCCATTGGATTGCTACGCCTGGCATGGTAATCTTCTTTGCTACCTTTGTCAGTGGCTTTATTCAGAAAATAGCTCTGGTGGATATGCTGCAGGTGTTGGGAAAGACGATGCGAAGCTTGCGCCCGACCTTTATCACCATCATTTCCATTATTGCCACGGCCAAAGTTATGGGGTATAGTGGCATGACCACGACAATTGCGGATAATACCGTAGCAGCTACAGGTTTGCTGTATCCCGCGATTGCGGCTTTTATCGGCTCGGTTGGCGGTTTTATCACCGGTTCAGCGACGAGTACCTGTATTTTGTTGGGGAAATTGCAGATGGATGCTGCGATTGCCATAGGTGCGCCGTTGAATACGCAGATTTGGATTGCCGCTGCTAATGCCACTGGGGCTTGCGCGGGGAAACTCATTGCTCCGCAGAGTATTGCCATCGGCGTGGCGGCTATCGGTATGGCTGGCAAAGGCAGTGAAAGCCAGCTTCTGGCTCTGGGGATGAAAGTTTATCTGCCTTTCATCACCTTGCTAGGCCTGTTGGTTTACTTTGGTGGTAGGTTGTTATAGGATCATAGGGAAATAAAATATATCAATCCGCACAGAATGTGCGGATTTTTTTATGGGTATGTGGTAAAATTAAGTGTTAGATAAATTTTGGACGGAAAAGGGAGTTCCATAATGCGCATTGGAATTTTTGAGAATATCATGACACCCGGCGGTCATGAGGTGGATTTTGACCGAATTATCGTGGAAGAGATGCAGAAGCGTGGTCATGAGGTCTGCTTCTATGTGCCGGAGGGGTTTCAATTCAGTTTTGACTATCATGTGCCGGTGCATGAACTGCATGGAGAGGTCGTTTCTTATAGTGGCGTGACCGGTCTGAGGAAACTGGCACGCACTGTAAAACGGGAATGGAACCGCATGAGCTGGTATCGTCAGCTCTATGAGGTGGCGTTGCGAGGCGAAGTGGATGCGCTGATTGTCCCTACGTCCACTTACCGCTATCTGCGGGCGCTGGCCAAAAGCCGGTTGCGAAAATCGCCTGTGCCTATCATCTTTATCTTGCATGGCATCAATCCCGGAGAAGCCCCGAAATTTTTACGGGAGGCAGACAAGCTGGCAGCTTGCAAGAATATCCGCCCAACTGTGCTGACTTTTAGTGAGGATATCTTTGGGGAAAAACGCAGCAATATCCGCACGATTTATCCGCCCACTTTTACGCCACGGGATATCGAGGTAAAGCCTCCGCACAATGATGTGCTGACGATAGGATTCTTCGGCCAGTACCGCCGGGAGAAAAGGTTAGAGGACTTCCTGAAGGTTTATCTGCAGGGACATTATAACCGTCCGGTAAAACTTTTCGTGCAGGGCGCAACCATGCATCCCGAGGATGCTGAGGACTTTGAACGCATTATCCAAAAGTATAAGGGGACGGAAGGTATAGATTTCCTGCACAAGGGGCTTATCGGCAAAGAATGGCAGCAGGCCATTGCCGGGATTGATGTACTTCTGATGCCTTATTCTGCGCCGCGCTACCTTTATCATTGGGGTGGCATGCTCTTTACGGCTATCGGCTATCAGAAACCGGTCATTGCCAGTGACGATATGAACCCGGAAGTATTTGCGGCATATAATATAGGACAGTGTTTCAAAAGCGGTGATATGCAATCGCTTCATGACGTATTGGAGGATGTCATCAATACCTATGATGACAGGAAGAATATCTACCAGACTGAGTTGGCCAGAGCAGGCAGGGAATATTCTCCGGAGGCTTTTGCCCAGCGCTTGGAACAGATATGGAATGAGGAAAGGTGACAAGATGACAGCGGATGTATCCGTGTTGATACTAGCAAAAAATGAGGAAAAAAATATTGCCGATTGCATTAAGAGTGTGCAATTTGCGGCCGAGGTTATCGTGATCGATGACTTCAGTACGGACAAGACGGCAGAAATCAGTGCATCGCTGGGAGCAAAGGTTGTACAGCATGCGCTGGCTGGTAACTGGGGGGCACAGCAGACCTTCGCCATCCAGCAGGCAACGCATCCTTGGATTTATTTTTTGGATGCAGATGAACGGGTGTCCAAAAAGCTGGCGGCAAAAATCATCGAATTAGTCCAAAAAGATGACAGAAGATATGCTTATTGTAATGCCCGCTTGAATTACTTCTGGGAGCAGCCCTTGCGTCATGGTGGCTGGTTCCCGGATTATGTGGTGCGTCTTGTTCCGGCAAAAGGCACTTATGTGACGGGCTTCGTGCATCCGCAGTTCCACCATGACTATGAAGAAGTGAAGCTGCCCACAGAGGAATATATCATCCATTATCCTTATCGGGATTGGAACCATTACTTCAACAAGCTGAATTTCTACACGACATTGGCGGCAGAAAAGATGCAGGAACAGGGCAAGAAAGCACACATTTGGGATTTTGTCTTACATCCATTTTGGGCAAGTTTTCGCATGTTGTTCTTGCGCCTGGGCTTTATGGATGGACGGATAGGCTTTGTGCTGGCCTGCTTTCACTATTTCTATACGATGGCCAAGTATGTGAAACTGTATTATTTGAATAAGACTAATAATCATGTAGGGGATGAATGATGTTTTTAGAGATATATAAGCTCGGTAAACGTATCTATGACCTGAGCAACTGGAGAGAAATGCACCGCTTTGTGGTTTTTATGGCGCGGGTGTTGTTGAATTTTTCAGCGATAGGAAAACTTTATAATTGGTTTAAAGATGATGAACAGCGTTTTTCCATCTTGGAAAAGAACCCGTTTTTGATTGAGCAGGCAACCAGAGCTTTTTTTTATGCGGGTTCCCGCCTGGAAGAACGCGTGAGTTTGATTTGTAATCATATTGAGCTATTGCAAAGCAGATTCCAATCTGAATGGGGCAAGCGTTTAGCAGCATATGATTCTTGCTATAAAATCTGGAAATCAAAAGAAGAAGATATCAATTGGTATGCACAGCTGACAATGGAACCAGGTCAACGTAAGGAAGGTTTGTTGTCGGTAATGATGTTACTGGATGGCAACCCGCTGTATCAAATCATTTTTTGGCTGGACAAGGATAAAAATGGCGATGCTTCCATGTGGATTGGTGCTATGCAGGGCCCGAATATGGAGGATGCTAGAGATATCATCAAGGATATCACGAAACGGTCTTACCGATATCGTACAAAGAATCTTATTTTATATATGACGATGGCGGTAGCAAGGGCACTCAAAGTAAAACACATTTATGCCGTTTCTAACGAAGGGTACTATGCGATGAACCATGCTCGGCGTGATCGGAAATTGAAGACGGATTTTGGTGAGTTTTGGGAAGAAGCTGGCGGTCATAAGACAGAGGACGCAAGATTTTACGAGGTTCCTCTGATAGAACCGCGCAAGACTATGGAAGAAGTTCCTACCCGCAAACGGGCAGTATATCGAAAGCGCTTTGCGTTTCAGGATGATGTAGATGATCAGATTGGGACAAATATGAAAAAGATACTACGAGGATAAGTTTATGTTTAATCCGGATGATATCAAAGAATTGCAATATTCTACAGAAAAGCAGATAATTGACAGAAAATCGGCCAGAATATCAGCTCGTGATTTTGCAATCCCCGTTGTAGCTATGGCTAATGCTGATGGTGGCTATCTGGTTATTGGTATAGAAGATGATGGGATGATAAGCGGGATTGATGCATATGAGAAGAATCTCAATGAACTTTTACGTGTTCCTTTTGATTATTGTATTCCCTCTGTGACAGTTGAAACGAAAACGTTTGTTGTAACGGATAAAGATGGGCAAGCGAATCATGTTTTGAGGATGCATGTTTTACCGTCTGCGCAGGTGATTGCTAATCAGGCAGATGATGTTTTTCTGCGTGTGGGGGATAGAAGCAAGAAATTGAATTTTGAACAGCGGCTTCAGTTGGTGTATGCTAAAGGAGTACGGTATTTTGAAGACCAACCGGTAGCCGGGGCAGATTTGTCCGATATAGATTGGAATTTTGTAGCAAAATACATTGAAAAAATTGGCTATACGAAGGGCAGTGCAGAGTTTTACCTGCGACATAATCATGACTTCATAACTACAGCAGATGGGAAAGATAGAATATCGGGAGCAGCAATCCTGTTGTTCGGCGTTAATCCGCAACGTTTTTTTCCTCGCGCACGTGTCCGCTTTATTCGTTATGAAGGAAAAACAGCAGAGGTCGGCGACAGGATGAATGTTGTGAAAGATGTGAAGTTTTCTGGTCGCATTTTGGAACAGGCACAGGCTGCAATAGCGTTTATGAAGACACAGATCAGAGAGTATACAAGTCTGCGTGAGGGGGCTGTGTTTAAGACAATACCTGAGTATCCGGAATTTTGTTGGACGGAATTGATTGTAAATGCGATTGCACATCGCGATTACAGCATAAAGGGCACGGATATTCAGATCAAAATGTTTGATGATCACTTTTGTGTTGAGAGTCCAGGGGTTTTGCCTGGGATGGTTCGAATCGATAATATAAGGGAGTTTCATTTTAGCCGCAACCCTAAGATCGTTGAATTGTTGAATGAATATGATCTGGTCAAAGAGTTTGGAGAAGGTGTGGATCGAGTTTTTCGTGATATGCTGGAGGCTGGCCTGCCAGAACCCAATTATAAGCAGAGTGAATTTATGCTCAATGCGGAACTAAGGAACAAGTTTTGGGGTACCCCCCAAGATACCCCCCAAGATACCCCCCAAGATACCCCCCAAGATACCGTGGATGATGATGCGGAAAAAGTGCTGGCTTTTTGCTGGCAGGCAAGAAGCCGACAAGAAATCATGGATTATATGAAGATGACAGACCGGAAGAATTTTAATCGTCGGTACTTGAAACCGTTACTAGAGTCTGGACATTTGCGCATGACTCTCCCTGAAAAACCCACAAGCAAGTATCAAAAGTACGTAACGGCAGTCGGTGAGAAAATGGAAGGTGTGCTGGTAAAAGAATGAAGCAGTATAAGAATATCCTGGTCAATGCACTGGTGAATCTTGGCGATGTGGTGTTGACGACCAGCGCGATAGCCTTGCTGAAGAAAGCATATCCACAGGCTCGAATTACTATGTTGGTAAAGCCTGTGGTACGGGAGGCTGTGGAAAATAACCCGCTGATTGATGAAGTCATGGTATTTCAGTACAAGGCAAAGGATAATTCTCTTGGTAAGATGATGGCTATGGTCAAGGATATCAAGTCCCGTCATTTTGACTTATCCATTTCCTTTGACCGCAAACTGCGGCCAGCGCTTCTTTGTTGGCTGGCAGGAATTCCGACACGCGTTGGCCCGGATAAAGTTTTTGATGATAAGCCTAGCCGGGTGACCTGGTTGTACACGCATGTGATGCATATCTCGCACAATCTGGATGCTACGCTGCAGGCAGAAACCTATCAGACGATTATTCGCAAATTTACGGGATTGAAAGATCATGCTGAACCGGTGTTTGCCCGTATTACGGATGAGGCAGAGAAAAAAGTTGAGAACATGTTTTCCCAGTTACCACAGGCCGAAAAACGCATTGCCCTGTGTGTAAAGGGAACGTTTGAACTAAAGACATGGCCGAAAGAGTACTTTGTTGAAGTGGTGGATGCTTTGGCTGAGCACTATGATGCAGCCTTCTTTATCGTAGGTGCGCCGAATGATCGGGCATACGCAGATGAGGTAATAGCCGCCATGCATCAGCCGGTCATGAATTTTTGCGGGGAAACGAGTTTGGTGGATTTGGCCGCAATTATTCGGAAAGCTGACCTGTTGATCACTGTGGATACTGGAGCCACACATATCGCTGCTACCACAGGCGTGAAAATGGTTACTATGTATGGCTGTACCAGCCCGGATCGCTGGCATCCCATCAACGATAATGCCAGGGTGCTTACCAGCCGGGAGGCTTGCTGCCCTTGCAGTGTGAGAGCAGATGCTTGTCCGAGCAATCCTAAGCCAAACTGTTTGTGGCATATTACACCGGAGATGGTTAAGACGGAATGTATGGCTTTGTTGAATTAGTTTTATGCAGATATTTTGATGATTTGGTGATGAATTTGGAGAATTTGGTATGAATATCGGCCTGTTTATAAAGGATTTTGCTGTAGGCAAGAAATTCTCTAAAGATGGTCGCCCTACTAAGAGTGGGGCAGAGTTTCATGGAGAAAATCATGCTTTGCAGCTTATAAAGCGTGGTCATAAGGTTACGATTATGGCCAAAAAACGTTATTGGTTTACCCAAGCGCGTGAAACAATCAAGGGAATTGACTTGGTGCGTCTGCATGCGCCGTTTCGTTGGCTGGAAATCATTATTCGCTTGCTGACTACGCACCGTCATCTCGATGCCTTTTATATTATTGGAACGCCTAAATTTGCAGTTTGGGTTATCCTGTATGCAAAATTGATGAAGAAGCCCGTTACATTAGCCCTTACTGCAAAAGCTGAAATTTTTCGGACAGAGGATAGCTGGCGTAATAAAATTCTGGCATCCTGCAATAATTATGTGGCGACAACACATGAAATCCGTGATGGGTATATTGCGCAGGCACATGTGCCTGCTGAGAAGGTTACGGTATTGGCACATGGTGTAGATATGAAGAAATATACACCGTTGCTGCCGGAGAGGCGAAATGAATTGCGCCTGGAAAACAATTTAGCCGCTGATACGGATGTACTGCTTTTTTGTGCTAGAATTGTCGAGAATAAGGGGATTGCGACCTTATTGCAAGTATGGCCTATTGTCCATGCCAAGCGTCCTAAAGCCAAATTGTTTGTTGTAGGTGGCGGGCAAACGGAATTGATTACTCAATTGAAACAAATGGCTGAAGAAACAGATAGAAGTGTGGTGGTAACTGGAGAAGTGGAAGCCCCACAAGTTTATTACCAAATGGCAGATATCTATATTTTCCCGTCCTGGCATGAGGCTTTGCCTACTTCGCTCATTGAGGCTATGGCAAGTGGTCTGGTTCCTGTGACTTCAGATATAGGTGGCTGCGATGACTTGGCTTTTGATGGTCAGACTGGTTATCGTGTTCCGGTCAAAGATGCACAGGCTTATGCAGAAAAAATCATTTATCTGTTTGACCATCCGGAAGAACGTCAACAGCTTCGTGCGAATGCGATGGCATTGGTTAGACGGCTTTGTGACTATGACTATGTTATTGACAAATTGTATGAGATTATTGCAAACCCCGATATCGAGGGAAAGGATTATTTACGGCCATGAGCGACAAGGTAGCGAATTCTTTTTTTCAGCAGGATTACCATGGTGTACGGGTGCTGGTATTAGCGCCACATCCGGATGATGAAATCAATGTAGCTGGGAATATGATTTACAGCTTAGGTCATATGGGGGCAGAAGTATTCGTTTTATATAGTACGAATGGTGATTTTGACTGTCCACCGGAAAAACGTTTTGCTGAAGTGGAAGACGCGCTGGAATTATTAGGTGTGGATGCGGATCATTATGCATTGCTAGGTTATGGCGATACTTATAATGGTTCAGGCAAGCCTCAGCATGTTTACCATGCTCAAACGACGATGTGTTCACCAGCTGGGCATAGGGAAACTTATGGGATAACGGGACATGAGGATTATCATTTTATAAAACATGGTCAGCATAGTGCGTATACGAAAGCTAATTTTCTGAGTGATTTACAGGAATATATATTGGATATCCAAGCAGAGATTATTTTTTGTGTAGACTTCGATTTGCATGCGGATCATCGGGCTTTATCCTTAGCGTTTGAACAGGCTATGGAAAATATATTGAGCCGTAAGGATAATGCTTATTATCCGACTGTGTATAAGCGATTTGCCTATGCGACGGGATTTACGGCAATACGAGATTTTTCGGCCATGAATCTGCAGGAGACCAAAAGACCTGTGGCGGGGAAAGTAGAGTCTTATCATTATGATTTAGTGGATAAATCTGTATATCAATGGGATAAGCGTGTGCGCTTTCCTGTGCATAGCAATTTAAGAAAAGGACTGTTTAAAGAAAATCCTTTGGCGCAGGCAATATTTAGGCATTCATCACAGCATAATGAAAAGAATGCGTATGGTTTGCTCAATAGTGATGAGATTTTTTGGGAACGCCGCACCGATGATTTGGCCTGCAAGGCGGAGATCACTGCGAGTTCTGGCAATGTCCAGCCGATGCGTGCTTTCTTAAGGTTGCATCCAATGGACATCAATGCAGAAATTCCGCGATGGCAGCATGAATTGTGGCGGCCAGAACAAGGAGACAAAGCCAAACAACTGCATTATCAATGGGAACAACCGCAAACAATAGAACAGATCTGCTTATATGGGGCAATGTGTGATACGGTTTCTGTTAAGGAGATCCGTATAATGTTCCCGGATGGAGAGATTCTTACGGTGGGACCTCTTCCGATAGATGGTGCTCCGTTAGTCGTTGATGTGAATAAAAAAGATGTTTTGGCTTTAACGATACAATTAAATAGCATGGTTGGAGAATATGGCGGATTATCTGCTTGTGAAATATTCCCGTCAAGGTTTGGCAAAACAATCATCAAGCCGTTTGTGAAAATAACGTTAGATGATAATTTTGTCTATAATTATGGATGTCAAAAGGATGACAGGGAAATACAACTGTCGTGTTATAAATATGGAACGTCACAGGCTGTCAGCTATGAAGTGCTATCAGGAAATGCGCAAATTGTAGAGGAGAGATTGATTTGGGATGATAATGGGCCGGTAACATTAAAAGCAGTACTGGTTGATGATTCATCGGTATATGATATAGCAGTGCTTTACCGATGGGGGATAAAAGATAGGCTGATAAATACGATAAGGAACTTTGCCAATAGATTATATATTAAATGGGTTAAAGCATAGGCGATAGGAAGATGACATGCAAAACAAAAAGATTTTATTGTGTATCACGGAACGCAATAATCAAATATTGGGACTTCAAACAACCTTGGAAGCACAGGGGTATGATGTAATATTAATATCAGCGGATACTTATGAGAATAGATGTTCCTATTGGGAGAAAAAACTATACAAGCTAGGTCGAAAAAGTGGAGAACAGAAATATCTGCAAAAATGGCGTCAGGATGTTTTTAGTCTTTTAGAATCAGGTCAAGTGGATATATTCTTTACACTAAATCTGCCTGATGAATTTTTGACGTTGGATGATATGCATCGACTGCAAGAAATTGCATTGCAGAAAAAGATAAGAACGATTACATGGATTGTAGATCCTCTGTTGAACAATAAGTTTTGTATGCAATATTGTACATTCTTTGATGCGGTATATACCTATGAAAAAAATGATGAGATATGGCTTCAGAATCAGGGGGTAAATGCAGCTTATTGTCCTGTAGGATATCGTGATGAATATGAACATGTCGGCCCGCAAAGACATGATATCGATGTATTCTTCATTGGCACACCTTACAAAGACAGGTTGGCATTACTGAACGTGTTGGCTATAAAGGGGAAAGAAAAAGACTGGAAGCTGCTTTTTGCAGGCCCTTTCTATAAAAATCCGATTAAGAAGCTTATTTTCCGTTTGAGATATCCTGCAATCTACCCCTATGTTGTCAACAAGACGATGGATGCAGCAGAGATTGCTGATTATTATGGAAGGGCGAAGATTTGCTTGAATATCCATACCTCAGGCGCAGAAGGGCTGAATCCCAGGGCTTTTGACATCTTAGCGGCAGGAGCATTTCAGTTAGTCGATGAACGGCAATATTACGATCAGTGCGAGGTGGGCCGTGATATCGTAAGCTATCAGGATGAAGCCAGCCTTATCGAAAAGGTCAGTTACTACCTCGAAAATGATGAGGTCAGGGATAACATTGCAGTTGCTGGGCGTGATGCGGTAGTCCCCACAAGAAGCTTTGCGTCAAGTGTAGCATATATGATGCAAGGTAATAAGCTATAGATTGTTGTATAATTGGCTTGATGGATGAAAGGTATTAGAATGGACATATATAGCATGATTTCTGCGATTGTCATATTAACTATCTCATATATTGTATGGAAATATACTTCGCAGTATTTGGATCGTAAGGATAGGGCCCATGCGATTCGCTGTTTCGGTTTGGCGACGCTTTTATTGTTAGCAGCACAAGCAGTAACCGGAGAGTGTATGTTTTCACTGGCAAATGGTTGGGCTTTATGGTTATATCTATCCTATCTGATAATACCAATTCTATATTATAAAGCAAACCGCTATGTACATAATATGGATAATGACGTTCCGTACGTTGTTATAGACAGTCGCAGGGATATCATGATTCCGCTGTATATGTTGGCATTTTGTTCGCTGTTGCAGTTTGTGTTGGGATGGTATTTACCTGGAGAAATTTATGTTTCGATTCTTGTTTTGGTAAATTTTCTCTTGCAGATTTTGCCGGTAATCTACGTTATGCATTATCGTCTATATGGGGATGTGCTGTCAGAAGGAGCTATCATTTCGGTTCAGCAGACTCGTTGGCAAGAGGCAAGAGAATATGCTTATGCCATATTCGGAATAAAAGGAATCGTATTTTTTCTTTGTGCTCTGATGATGCACACATATATATATATATGGTACTTTGGCAATATATACGGTAAGGGGCAAGGCTATGTGTTACCGCACCCCCTGATAACGCTAGTAATCTTGGGGGGTATGGCTGTAATTTTTTATAAGGAATACACAAAAGGCAGGATATTGATTGCTTGGAAACGGGTAAAAGAACGGCTTGAGACAGAGCGGTTATATGCGCAAGAACATGATAAACGATATGCAGCGTTGCAGGTTGATACACAGAATGCATTGATAGCAAATGCTCCAGGGACGGTGATCCTGGTAATTGGTGAATCGGCGTCCCGAGATTATATGCACGTTTATGACAGTTCCTTGCCATATGCCAATACTCCTTGGTTGGAAGAAAAACTTAATGATGAAAACTTTACCATTTTTAATAATGGATACGCTTCCTACAATTTAACGATGGAAGTGTTGAAAATGGCACTAACGGAATCCAGTCAATATAATAAAATAGATTTTTCTGAGTCGATATCAATAATAGATATAGTAAAAAAAGCAGGATATAAGACATACTGGTTTTCTCATAAAGGACGTTTGGGGCAAGAGAATGTTGCAACGACCATGATAGCAAATACAACTGACGAATATAGAGGTCCATCGCAAAATGGAGAAATAGGATATGATAAAGATTTCCTGGAATTATTAAAAAATGTTAGTCCACAGGATAATAATTTCATAGTGCTTCATCTAATGGGAAGTCATGCATATTATGAGGCTCGATATCCTTTGGGGGAGGGGAGATGGAATGGTGGGACTGTAGAGGAAACATATGCGAATACGATTCTTTATACCGATGAATTATTAAAAGAAGTTTTTGAATATGCAAGAGATAATCTTGATTTGCAATGTATGTTCTACTTCTCAGACCATGGTGAGAACCTACAACATGGTCACCATCCATCTATTCGTACGGCAGATACCTTGAGAATTCCGATGTTTATCTATTTATCAGACAGATATAGAGAATTATATAAAGAGCGAGCTGATATTTTAAAACGGAATAAGAACCGCTTTTATTCTAATGATATGGTATACAATACTATTGTGGGGTTGTTGGGGATAGATTCGAAGCATTATGAAGCGAAAGAGGATTTGAGTTCTTCCCAATATAATTATGATAAAGAACAGATATTAACCTTTGATGGGACGATGTATATTACAGAGTTTGAGTGAGATAAAAAGGATTTATGAATTATGAAGATATTGGTATAAAGGCCGTGGTGCATTGATGTTCTATGATACGAAAAATCTGGATGGGAATTCGTTTATCCCCGCAGAAGATTATTGTGAGTTCGATTCGGCAGAAGATTTATTGGAAAAGGCATATTTTTTTCTACGTGATGAGAAAGAACATATGGTAATTGCAAAATATGGTCGAAAAAATAATGAAAGATATTCTTTACATAATCGAATCATTGATTTGCTGGCTAGCTTACAGATGAAATAAGTGGAGGTAAAAAGAAAGGCTGATATAAAAATGAAATTATCCTCGTTACAATTAAGAAATTATACAGTGTTTAATGAATGCAATTTAAATATTAATTATGGTGTGAATGTTTTTGTCGGTGAGAATGGTACGGGGAAACACATATATTAAAGTTGATATATTCTGCAATTGCATCGGCTACTGGACGTGTTACATTTGCTAATAAACTTGTTCGAACAATGCTGCCGATAAAAATGCAAATTAGTAGATTGGTTAATAAAGATAATGATGGGATGGCATGCAACATAAAAGTTGCATCTAAAGATGCAGGGCTAGAAATTGAATTTAATAAGGAAACCCCTAAGTGGAATGCGGTTGAAATCGGAAATGAATCTTGGGAACAGGCGATGTCAGACGTCTATGGTATTTTTATTCCTGCAAAAGAAGTGTTGTCCAATAATTATAATTTAAACGCTGCAGTAGAACGGGGAAATGTTCAGTTTGATGACACATATTTAGACATATTGAATGCGGCCAAGATAGACGTATCAAAAGATGATGCTCAGGACAATAAGAAAAATATGCTTATAGCGATAGAAAGTGTTATTGGTGGCAGCGTGATATATGATGCATCATTAGATACATTCTTTTTATACAAAGATGATGTGAAGGAAGAATTCAATCTGGTTTCTGAAGGGATTAGAAAACTAGCGATTTTATGGCTGTTAGTTCGGAATGGAGCTATAAAAAGTGTTAGTGCCGTTTTTGGGGATGAGCCAGAGGCTAATATAAATCCAGCAGTGATTCCCTTGGTTGCAAAAATTATATTAGGTTTACAGCGCAATGGTGTACAGATTTTTATTGCAACACATGATTATTTTTTGTGTAAGTATTTAGAGGTTGAGCGTGGTGTGGGGGATAGTGTTGTTTATCACTCGCTTTATAAAGAAGATGGTGAGGTTAAGTGCGAATCCGTCATGGCTTCCAGCGCTTAAGGCCGAGTTAGAGCGTAGACTGTTACCGTTACGTAAGATTTGGGGATTGGATATTGTGGTTTTAGATAGAAGTATGGCCAGAAAATATCGGTTGATTGATAGCGATGGATAAACAAAGGATAAATCGTAAGCTTAGTTAAAAGTAAAATGATAAAATTATTTACGAAGGGAGCAATAAGGATTTAAAATGAATTCAAAAATTGAAATGAGAGAAGAACTGTTCTTGGGGGATGGAAATCATAAGGAAGTTTATATACATCCTCAGGATAAAAGCAAATGTGTCAAGCTTTTATTCACGGATGATGACCCGGATATGTCCAGAGAGTTCCGTTATCGGCGGGCCTTGGGAAAGCATGTGGATGATATGCCGCTTTTGACGAAATATTATGGAACCGTTGAGACGGACAAGGGCATTGGTTATGTCTTTGAACGTGTGATGGATTATGATGGTGCATGCAGTCGGACCTTGCTGGCTGAACTCGAAGACCCGACGGATAAAGCCAAGCTGGAACAGGTCATGCAGGATTTCCATCGAGAGTTTATGCGCGAGAAATTTGCTCCCGCGGGTGTGGACCCGGATAATTTCCTCGTTCAGCGTGTTTCACCGGAGAAATCTGTGGTGCGTATCATAGATAATATCGGGACTTCCGCTAAAATCCCTTTGGAATATTATGTAGGGTTCTTGGCGAAACGTAGAGCGAAGAAGTATTGGAATCGATTGGTGGCGGATATAGCACGGGATTTTCCGGATGCTTTGTCAGAGACGTGTATAGAATCGTTGTGGGAGAGATAATTTTATGTTGATGATATCGGATGCGTTGTATTTAGGACGAGGCCTGCATAAGGTTGCCTATATTCATCCCGAAAATGAGAATTTGGTCATAAAGATACCATTTGACCCCAAAGATGCAGAATTGAGACAGGAACTATCCTATCGGAAATCCAGGAAGTTCCGCAATTTAGACTCGCAGCTTTTGACCAAGTTCTATGGCCCGGTAGAAACGGATAAGGGGCAGGGGTATGTATTCGAGCGTATCCGCAATGCGGATGGTACAGCGTGCGAGACGTTAGGCGATTATCTGGATGCACAAGAGGCTGCAGGCTGGCCGGATAAAGAGGAAGTCTGCGCTCTTTTGCAGGGATTCATGAAGCAGGTAATGGATGAGCGCATCCTGACCAATGATACATGCTTGATTAATTTCTTGTTGCAACGCAATGAAGCTGGAGAAATAAGGATTCGCATCATTGATAATGTAGGCAGTCCAGTAAAGATTCCGTTGGTTTATTATTGGGACCATATGACCGTTGGGCATATACGGAGATATTTGAAACGCCTGCAAAGAGACCTGCAGGAGAAATATGGGAGAGATTTAGTCCTTGTTAAGAGCTAAATGGAAAACTCTGGATGTGGATGAAATAGAGATTGTGCCTACGCTATTGATGTTTGAGTGGCTTTTTCCTGCTGGTTGCGGTATAGTGTTGTTCTAGGTGAATTTTCGCCCGATGGGCTATCAGATATGGAGAGTGAGTATTGTGTTAGATATCAAATTTGTCCGGGAGCATCTGGATGAAGTAAAAGAGATGCTGAAGAACCATAAACTCCGTATTAAGCACAGCACGTAAGTACGGTATAGCTGTCATAGCTACATTAATGGCAGTGTTTGCTTAGGCATCTTGTATTCCTTGGGCATTGGCTAGTGATTAATTACAAATGTTTTGATGATTGCGAGTGATAGATAGTGGACTTACCTAAACGAATCAAGTCAGATTTAGTGAAATTAGCACATAAATATGATGTATCGAAAATCATTTTATTTGGTTCTCGTGCTAGAGGCGATAATTACGATAAAAGTGATGTGGATATAGCGGTATATGGATGCACCAGATTTTCGCAATTTTCACTTGATGTGGATGAAGAGGTATGGACACTTTTGACGTTTGATATTGTCAATATGGATGCTAAGGTGTCTGATGAGTTGAAGAAGGAAATTGAACGGGATGGGGTGATTATATATGAAAAAGTATGATAATTTTTGCAGTAATCTTCGAGTGCTCGAAAAGGCTTCAGAGCAAGATTTAGAAAATGAATTCATCATAAGCGATATTATCGATAAATTAAATGAATTTGCATAAAATACTAGAGGGACGCTTATATTACACAATATGTAAGGAGAATTTAGGTGTTATTTAATTCGTATGAGTTTATTTTGCTCTTTTTGCCCCTTACCTTTGCGGGCTTTTTTACATTGGGGCATGGTGGACAGAAACGTGCGGCTACGCTTTGGCTGGTGCTGGCGTCGTTTTTCTTTTATGGATATTGGGATGTTCGCTATGTGCCGTTGCTTTTCGCTTCGATCAGCTTCAACTACCTTGTGGGGAGGCAGTTAGAGCGCTGCAATGGCAATCGGGCATGGCTGATTTTGGGTATTGTTGTGAATGTCCTATTGCTGGGGTATTTCAAATACACGGACTTTTTCCTTGGTACGGTAAATTCCTTGGCGGGGGCCGATATGTTTGATTTGCCACATATTGTCCTGCCACTTGGTATTTCGTTTTTTACCTTTACACAGACTGCGTATCTAGTGGATGCGTATCGGGGAGAAGCACGGAACGAATCTTTCCTGACGTATCTGGAATTTGTTACGATTTTTCCGCATTTGATTGCCGGGCCAATCATCAATCACAAGGAAATGATTCCGCAGTTTATTGCGGATAAAACGTTCCGTATCAACTATGACAATATTGCTCGTGGTTTGACGATTTTTACCATGGGTTTGTTTAAAAAGGTG
This sequence comes from Pseudoselenomonas ruminantium, assembly GCF_900104055.1. Lineage (GTDB taxonomy): Bacteria > Bacillota > Negativicutes > Selenomonadales > Selenomonadaceae > Selenomonas_A > Selenomonas_A ruminantium_C. Next base: position 69,658 of record NZ_FNJQ01000005.1, on the reverse strand, counting down.
GTTATAGCAGATAAACTGGCTATTTATGCGAATGAGGCATTCAGCCATGCGGATTCGCTGACTTGTGTGCAGGCATGGCTGGGCGCTTTGTCGTATACGCTGCAATTGTACTTTGATTTTTCTGGGTATAGTGAAATGGCCATTGGATTAGCGTTGTTATTCAATCTGGATATGCCCGTCAACTTTAATTCCCCTTATCAGGCGCGAAGCATTATTGATTTTTGGCGGCGTTGGCATATGACGTTAGGCTTGTGGGTGAAGAATTACCTCTATATTCCGATGGGCGGTAATCGTCATGGTGAGTTTAGGAAGATGCGGAATCTCTTTGTATCCATGCTGATAATCGGTTTATGGCATGGTGCTGGATGGACTTTTGTAATCTGGGGGGGAATGCATGGTGCTTTGCTGATGATCAATCATGCTTGGCGTAAAGCTGGCATCGCACTGCCTAAAGTGTTGAATTGGGGGATGACATTCCTTTGTGTGGTAATTTGCTGGGTGTTTTTCCGTGCGGGAAGTGTCCATGAGGCTATGCAGGTATTAGGCAGCATGGCCGATTATCAAAGTCTCCTAGGCGCTCATGGCAAGGAGAGCAGACATTTACTGGAAATGATTGGCATGGTAGCATTATTGGCATTTGTGCCGAATCCCTTGGTGTTGATGAAGAAATTCACAGCGAATAATAAATGGCTGATAGTCACAGCAGCAATGCTGATTTGGGCTATGTGGCATTTGAATAATTATTCCGAGTTTCTTTATTTCCAATTTTAAAGAGGGATGAGCAGAATGAAAAAATACGTTTTCCGTTTGTTGGGGATATTTTTGCTGGCTATGTTTGGAACTATGGCTTGCAATTATATTTTTGATTCTTCTGGCGTTTTTAATACGGATTTTAGTGTCAAGCGTGTGGAACCTAATCAGCATTTTGTAAAGATGCGATATATACTTTCTAATCCGGAAAAATATAATGCATTTTGCTTTGGTTCATCGCGTATTGGTAATATCGATTTGAATAAAATTGATAATGGCCTGCGTTATTATAATATGACGTATTCGGAAGGTTTACCAGAAGAGTGGCTGCTTGATTTGCAGGATATGGTCAAACATGGTGTCAGTATCAATCAGGTTATGATTGGTTTGGATGATTTTTCGATACGAGTAGATCCGAAACAGCATGAAAATGATTTGTTAAGAGTTCCTTATCGGGGCGACACGTTATGGAAGACCTATGCGTTATATTTACTGAAAAAACCAAGGTTGAAAAAGAAAGATGCCAGCAGAGGCAGTGTTTATGATATATATGGATCAGGAAGACCGCTGCATCCGGAAGTGGATGAGTATATCGAAGCCAATGTAGAAAAACATTTTCAGGATGAACGCTTTTCGAAACCGTATGAATATAAAGGGAATCGGATAGCCGAAGCCATGGAAAGTCTTACAAAATTAAAGGAACTCTGTGATGATAATGGGATTGAGTTGCTCGTTTTCGTTAATCCTGTTAATGCGGTTACCTATCGCAGCAATGATATATCGGAGCTTAACGAGTTCAAATATCAGTTGGCTCAGTTGACCAATTACTATGATTTCAGTGGGTTGAATGAGATTACGACCAATAATTACTATTATTATGAAACAAGTCATTATCGGCCAATTGTCGGAGATATGATTGTGGATCGGATATTCCATAATGGACAAAAGAATTTCGGCGTGTTGGTTACAAAGGATAATGTGCAGGAGCATTTGCAAAGGTTGGAAGAACAGTTGAGGCAGGAAGGATAGACTTTGCAAAGCAGTTGCGGTATAATGTTGTCCTAGGTGAATTTTCGCCCACCGTAAGGGCTATCAGATATGGAGAGTGAGTATTGTGTTAGATATCAAATTTGTCCGGGAGCATCTGGATGAAGTGAAAGAGATGCTGAAGAACCGTTGCAATCCGCTGAATCTGGATGATTTCTCTGCGCTGGAGCAGGAACGCCGGAATCTGCTGCAGCAGACGGAGACGCTGAAGGCTGAGCGCAACGCGGTTTCCAAGGAAATCAGCGTGATGAAGAAGAACAAGGAAAACGCGGATGCCAAGATTGCCGAGATGCGTGCTGTGGGCGAGAAGATTTCCGCTCTGGATGCTGACCTCAAGGATGTTGAGGCAAAACTGCGCGACATCCTGCTGCACATCCCGAATATGCCGAAGGCTGATGTGCCCATCGGCAAGGATGATACGGAAAATCCGGAAGTGCGCAAATGGGGCACGCCGAAGGAGTTCTCCTTCGAGCCGAAGGCTCATTGGGATATCGGTGCAGATCTGGATATCCTCGATGCTGACCGTGCGGCCAAGGTTACGGGCGCACGTTTCATGTTCTACAAAGGACTGGGCGCAAGACTGGAACGTGCCTGCATCAATTTCATGATGGATTTGCATGCCAATAAGCATGGTTATACGGAAATGCTGGCTCCTTATATTGCCAACAAGGACAGCATGACGGGCACGGGCCAGCTGCCGAAGTTTGCCGAGGATATGTTCAAGCTCGAAGGTCAGGATTATTATCTGGTGCCGACGGCAGAGGTGCCGACGACGAACTATCATCGTGATGAAATCCTTGATGGCGACAAGCTGCCGGAATACTACAGTGCTTATACGGCATGCTTCCGTGCTGAAGCTGGCAGTGCCGGCCGCGATACGCGAGGTCTGATCCGCCAGCATCAGTTCAACAAGGTGGAACTCATCAAGTTCGTCAAGCCGGAAACGAGCTGGGATGAGCTGGAGTCCATGGTGGATGCAGCTGAAGATGTGCTGCGCATCCTGGAACTGCCGTATCATGTGGTGCAGCTCTGCACGGGCGATATGAGCTTCACCTCGGCCAAGACTTATGATATCGAAGTCTGGTTCCCGTCTCAGGGCAAATACCGTGAGATCTCTTCCTGCTCTAACTGTCTGGACTATCAGGCACGCCGTGCGAATATCAAGTTCCGCCGCGATGCGAAGTCCAAGCCGGAATTCGTGCATACGCTGAATGGTTCCGGTCTGGCCGTAGGCAGAACGGTAGCTGCTATCCTGGAGAACTATCAGCAGGAAGACGGTTCTGTAATCGTGCCGAAGGCACTCGTTCCCTACATGGGCGGCGTAGAAGTTATTAAATAAAATTACAATTATACAAGTAGTGTGTAACAAAGTGTCGCTCACTGCTGGACAAAATTCGCTCTTTGCGGTAAGATAGATTAGTGATTATCTATCGATTCTCGCATTGGGCGAATTTTTTTATGGAGAAGGTGTATTTAGGTTTGGAAAGAAGTGGATTCTCTACCCGTTTAGGGTTTATTCTCGTGTCGGCGGGATGTGCCATCGGCTTAGGTAATGTGTGGCGTTTCCCGTATATTACCGGTCAGTACGGCGGTGCGTCCTTTGTGCTGATCTATCTGATCTTTTTGGCGATCTTAGGTCTGCCCATCATGGTGGCAGAGTTTGCTGTGGGGCGTGCGAGTATCCGCAGCGCGGCAATGTCCTTTGATGTATTGGAGCCGAAAGGGACGAAATGGCATTGGCATAAGTATACGGCCATCGGCGGTAATATGATCCTGATGATGTTCTATACTACCGTGGCAGGCTGGATGCTTTATTATCTGTATAAAACGGCAACAGGTGCTTTTGATGGTTTAGGTGCTGTTGGCATTACGGAAATCTTTGTCAATTTGTTGAAAGATCCTGTGACCATGGGCAGTTATATGGTGGCAATCGTGGCCTTGTGCGGTGGCGTCTGCTATCTGGGTGTGGAAGCCGGGGTGGAGCGCATCACAAAGTTCATGATGACCTGCCTGTTGGGGCTCATGATCATCCTGGGCATCAACTCGGTAATGCTGCCGGGGGCTGGTGAAGGACTGAAGTATTATCTTTACCCGGATTTTGGCCGCCTGATGGAGCATGGCCTGAAGGAAGTCATCTTTGCGGCGATGGGGCAGGCATTCTTCACGCTGTCCATCGGTATGGGGTCGCTGGCAGTGTTCGGTTCCTATATCGGTAAGAGCAAGTGCCTGACCGGCGAGGCAATCTGGATCATTATTTTGGATACTTTTGTGGCCATTATGGCAGGTCTTATCATCTTCCCGGCCTGCTTCAGTTATGGGGTTAGTCCTTCGAGCGGGCCGAATCTCTTGTTCGTGACTTTGCCGAATGTGTTCAACTCCATGCCCTTTGGCCGTCTTTGGGGGACGCTGTTCTTCCTGTTCATGACCTTTGCGGCTATGTCTACGGTCATTGCCGTGTTTGAGAATCTCGTGGTCTGCTTCTTTGACTTGCTGCGTATCGACCGCCGGAAGATCATCTGCGCAGGGATTCCTATCGTGATCCTTCTCTCCCTGCCGTGTGTGCTGGGCTTCAATGAGTGGAGCTGGATTCAGCCGCTGGGCGAAGGCTCGGGCGTGCTGGATCTGGAGGATTTCCTGGTGTCTAATAACATCCTGCCTCTGGGCAGCCTTGTCTATATGGCTTTCTGTACGAGCCGCTATGGCTGGGGCTGGGATAACTTCATCAAGGAAGCCGATACCGGCAAAGGTATGGCGTTCCCGAAATGGATTCGGTTCTATGTAACGTACATCCTGCCATTAATTGTGCTCATTATCTTTGTCAATGGGTACTATGCCTTGTTCTTTAGCAAGTAAATTATAACAAGCTGATGCGCCTCAAGCCAAGCCTTCCCCTTGAGGGGAAGGTGGCAGCCCGTAGGGCTGACGGATGAGGTGGAACGTTATTTTTAGATTGGAGTGAATGCCTATGATTAAGTTTTCCAAAGTCGAGAAAACTTATGCCAGTCCGGCGGGGCCGGTACCGGCACTTAAGGGCATTGATTTAGAGATTGCCAAGGGCGAGATCTTTGGCATCATCGGCTTGTCCGGCGCGGGCAAGTCTACGTTGGTGCGGTGCATCAATATGCTGGAACGGCCTACGGGCGGTTCCGTAGTGGTTGACGGGCGCGATATGACGGCGCTTTCGGACAGTGAGCTGCGCGAGGCGCGCAAGGACATCGGCATGATATTCCAGCATTTCAATTTGCTGTCCTCGGCCACGGTCTATGACAATATTGCCTTTCCTCTGAAGCTGGCGGGTAAATCCGACAGTGAAATCCGGGAAAAGGTCACGCCGCTGTTGAAACTGGTGGGGCTGGAGGCGAAGGCAGATCAGTATCCTTCCCAGCTGTCCGGCGGGCAGAAACAGCGTGTGGGCATTGCCCGGGCACTAGCCAGTGAACCGAAAGTGCTGCTCTGCGATGAGGCGACGAGCGCGCTTGATCCGCAGACGACCAAGGCGATTTTGGAGTTGATCCGTGATATCAACAAGAAGCTGCAATTGACTGTGGTGGTTATAACCCATGAGATGCAGGTCATCAAGGATATCTGCGATAAGGTAGCGGTTATCGACAAGGGCGTTATCGCGGAGCAGGGCACGGTGCTCGAAGTGTTCACCAATCCGCAGCAGCCCATTACGAAGGAATTTATCAGCGTACTGCTCTCGAATGATTTGCCGGCGGCCTTTCGTGGCGGCCAAATCAGTCAGGAACCGGCAGAGGATGCCTATCTTTTGCTGCGGCTGACCTTTATCGGCGAGTCTGCGGATGATCCGGTGATTGCCGATATGATCCGCAAATTCCCGGATGTGGAAACGACTTTGCTGTTCGGCAATCTCGACCATATCAAATACACGCCTTTTGGCCGCATGATCATCGGCCTCAAGGGCGAAACTGCACGGGTGCAGGCGGCGCTTGACTATTTCAGGAGCCGTGACCTTAAGGAGGAGGTGATTGGTTATGTCAAACGACATGATTCCTCTGCTGACTAAGGCTTTGGGTGAAACCGTCTATATGGTGGCCGTTTCCATGGCCATCGCATCCGCTTTGGGCATTCCTTTGGGCGTATTGCTCTATGCCACGGACAAGGGGCAGATTCTCGAATCCCCGATGCTCAATAAGGTGATTGGCACGGTGGTCAACGCCGTGCGTTCGATTCCGTTCATTATCCTGATGGTAGCAATCATTCCATTCACCCGTCTGCTGGTAGGCTCGGCTATCGGCACAACGGCGGCCATGGTGCCGCTGGTCATCGCCTCTGTTCCCTTTATCGGGCGGCAGGTGGAGACCAGCCTCAAGGAAGTTCCCTATGGCTTGATTGAGGCGGCGCTTTCCATGGGGGCAACGCCGGTGCAGATCATCAGCCGCGTACTGCTGCCGGAATCCATGCCCAGCATTGTGGCCCAGCTGACGACGGTGGTCATCAGTCTGGTCGGTGAGTCTGCCATGGCCGGTGCTATTGGCGGCGGCGGTCTGGGCGATTTGGCCATCCGTTATGGTTATCAGCGTTTCCGTCCGGAAGTGATGATTGCCACGGTTATCATTCTGATCGTTCTCGTTCAGGCAGTGCAATTCGTGGGCAACACGCTTGCTAAACGCCTCGACAAGAAATAATTTCTTATTTATAAGGAGGTATCCCTATGAAAAAAGTATTAGCACTTATCGGCACGCTGCTGATTGCGGCTATGGCCTTTGCCGGCTGTGGCGGCGAGCAGCAGGGCGCAAAATCTGACGCCAAGACCTTGAAGGTCGGCGCAACGGCAGTCCCGCATGCGGAAATCCTCGAAGTGGTGAAGCCGATACTCGAAAAAGAGGGCATCAAGCTGGAAATCGTCGAATTCAACGATTACGTACAGCCGAACCTGGCCCTCAACGACAAGGAACTGGACGCCAACTTCTTCCAGCATGAACCGTATCTTGTGAACTTCATGGAAGAACATAAGGAAGTCAAACTCAAGAACGCCTTCGGTGTGCATATCGAGCCCATGGGGGTATACTCCAAGAAGGTCAAAGACCTCAAGGAACTCAAGGATGGTGCTGCCATCGCTATTCCGAACGATCCAACCAATGGCGGCCGCGCCCTGCTTCTCCTGCAGAAGGCTGGCCTGATCACACTCAAAGACGGCGTGAAGGAAAAAGCTACGGTGCAGGATGTGACGGGCAACCCGCATAACTTCAAGTTCCAGGAAGTAGAAGCTGCGCAGGTTCCGCGTACGCTGGACGATGTGGATGCAGCTGTCATCAACACCAACTATGCAATGCAGGTCAACCTCGTACCGACGAAGGATGCCCTCTTTATGGAAGACAGCACTTCTCCGTATGTGAATATTATTGCCGTGCGTGAAGGCGACGAAAAACGCCCGGAAATCCAGGCGCTGATCAAAGCTCTGCAGAGCAAGGAAGTCAAGGACTTCATCACGGATAAATATAAGGGTGCCGTTGTACCGGCGTTCTAAATAGGCGAAAAGCCGTTCCAAAAGGAACGGCTCTTCTCCCTCGCAGCTGGTCGTTGCTTGAGGTTAAGACTGATGCTGTACTACCTTATCAGCCAGTGACAAATGAGGTTAGCCACGATACTTGCTGCAACAGCAAGTAGGAATTCGCGGCAAAGGTTAAAAGCATTACGCATGTGTGTGTCAGCGCCATGGGCTGGTCCCCTGTGGCGCACGGAAGGTCCGCATAAGGGACATCGAAAGCCGCTCTCGTAAGAGAGCGGCTTTTCTTTTGGTTGATTTTGTAGATTTACAAGTTTATAAAAAGTTTATATTGCTTAATGTAAACCGTTTTGTTATAATGGTCATTGTGTCTACTGTGATTAGAGATTTCTGAGAGGAAACATGGAAACTCTAAGAGTATGTCTATGAGCATAGGACAAAGAATACTTTTTATTGAGGAGGAGTTTCTTGATGAAGAAGACTCTCGTTTCTGCTTTGACTACGGCTCTCGTAGTAGGTGCTGCCAGCACGACTTTTGCTGCCAGCAATCCGTTCTCTGATGTTCCCGCTGACCACTGGGCTTATGACGCTGTAAGCCAGCTGGCTGCTGATGGTGTTATCGAAGGTTATGGCGACAGCACCTTCAAGGGCAACCGCAACATCACCCGTTATGAAATGGCACAGATGGTAGCCAAGGCTATGGCCAAGAATACCAGCGGTGCTGACAAGGCTATGGTCGATAAGCTGGCTGCTGAGTTCGCGGAAGAACTCAACAACCTGGGTGTGCGCGTAAGCAACCTGGAAAAGCATGCTGACATGGTGAAGTGGACGGGTGAAGCCCGCTACCGTTACTGGAGTTATCGCAGCCATGACGCGGCTAACAAGAAGACAAAGGAAAATATCAACCAGCTGCAGTATCGTATTTTCCCAACGGCTGAAGTCAATGAACATTGGAAGGTCAAAGGTCGTCTGACTGGTTCCATGAATATGGACAAAGACAATGAAGGCAACATGAAAATGACCTTCGTTTATGCAGAGGGCAATTATGGCAACTTCAACGTGAAGGCTGGTAAAATGCCGTTCTACTCCACGAATGATGAAGGCCTCGTGATGGATGACTTCTTCTCTGGTGTACAGGCTACGGCTGGTAAGGACCTGAAGGTTGTTCTGGAAGCTGGTCGTTGGAATATCAATGATGATGCTAATGCATCTGTAGTTGCTGGTGCAGTTCAGGATACTGCCAGCTATCAGGGTGTTCAGCTCAATTATGAAAAAGGCAAGCTGGCTGGTGGCGTAGGTTACCGTCATTTCAGCAGTGATGTGTTCAAGACGGCTGATCGCTACAAGAATCACGGTGACAGCGACAAGGCTAATATCTGGTCTGTAGGCGGTAAATACAGCTTCAGCAAGAACGTTGCTCTCATGGGTTCCTATGCGCAGAACGCATCTGCTGACAACTATCGTAAATCCGGCAGTGTAGAGCTGGACTACAAAGGCGCCAGCAAAGCCAACAAGGGCACTTGGGGAGCTTTCGCTGCATACCGTCATCTGGGCTCCAATGTTTCCCTGATGCCGACCTATGATACGGCCCATGCCAATACGGGGACGGTTAATGCTGGTACGCTGAATGTCAAAGGCTGGGATTTCGGTGTAAGCTATGTTCCGCTGAAGAACACGCTGACCACAGTGGAATATTTCAACGGCAAGAAGTTCGACAACCACAACAGAAAAGCTGAAACGCTCTACGCTCGTGTAAGCTACTTCTTCTAATTATAAGTCAGGCAAGAAGACCTCGCTCTTAGGAGTTGAGGTCTTTTTTTTATGTGCTGTTATTAAAATCTTTTTATGCTCAAATATAAACAAATATTGAAAAAATTCACAAGCTGTGTTAAAATCTAATTAATTGAGAGCATAAGCAGGCGTGAGGAAACTTGGACACTCCGCAAGCAAGTGGCTCTCGAGAAGGTTATTTTAATCTTTTTGAGGAGGAGTTTATTATGAAAAAGACTCTGGTATCCGCTTTGACTACGGCTTTGGTCGTAGGTGCAGCCAGCACGACGTTTGCTGCTGCTAATCCGTTCTCCGATGTTCCGGCTGACCATTGGGCATATGATGCCGTAAGCCAGCTGGCCGCTGATGGTGTTATCGAAGGTTATGGCGACACCACCTTCAAGGGCAACCGCAACATCACTCGTTATGAAATGGCTCAGATGGTAGCCAAGGCTATGGCCAAGAATACCTCTGGTGCTGACAAAGCTCTGGTTGACAAACTCGCAGCAGAATTCGCTGAAGAACTCAACAACCTCGGCGTACGCGTAAGCAAACTTGAACGCAATGCTGATATGGTAAAATGGAACGGCGAAGCTCGTTACACCTACACCAGCGTGCGTAACGAGGCGGATGGCTACAAACATAAAAAGGATAACAGCGATAAAGCCCTGCTCCGCTTAGAACCAACTGCGGAAGTAAATAGTCATTGGAAGGTAAAAGCTCGTTTGGATGCACAGACCGATATGCAGTCTGATACGGGCGATGATGGTAATGTCAAGTTGAAACGCATCTGGGCACAGGGCAATTACAAGAATTTTCAGGTAAAACTTGGTAAATTTGCTTCTTATAACAATGATACTTTTGCCGATACCGAATTCTCTGGTGCGGAAATTGCAGTTGGCAATAAGGTGAAAGGTATTCTGGGCGCTGGTCGTTTGAGCACTACGTCGATAGCAAATAGCTATTGGTCTGATAAGGAAGATAAGACCTTTGTTGATAAGGCAAATTATCAGTATTTGGCAGTTGCAGGCAAGGCTGGCAAACTTGATGCGGGCATTCATTGGCATCGTATCAGCACGGAAGATTTCGAGTATTGGCTAACTAATGATGATACCAAAACGTTCAATATCTTTGGTGCTAAGCTCGGCTATCAGTTCGATAAGAATATCGGTGTTAAAGGATTCTACAACCATAACAATAAAGTAGATTACTATAAGAATGCTTATAACGTCGAAGTTAACTACAAGGGTGCGCAGAAAGAAAACAAGGGCACCTGGGGTGCATGGGTAGCTTACCGTCATCTTGGTCCGGGCGCTCTTGTCAAGAGCACTTATGATGTCATCCAGCCGTACTACAAAGGTTGGGAAATCGGTGTAAACTATACGCCGTTCAAGAATGTTGTAGGAACGCTCCGCTATGGTCATTCCAAAGATATCGAGCTTGACAATTATAAGCAGAAGATTCTCTTCGGTCGCGTACAGTTCTTCTTCTAATTCCATATCGTGACGTCAGATTGACCGGTCAATGGCTGGTCAATGAAAAGTCCCCCGGAACTCATGGCGGTTCTGGGGGATTTATTTGTATTGGCTATGGGGTAATCCGTTGCTAAAGGTTTGTATGCTTGTAATGCCTGTTCTACCAATTTGTTTAAGCTGATGCCCCAAAAGTTCCTTGCGCGGGTGTGGTTTATGGAACACTTTTGGAATCTATAATTTTCCTTCGGATGGTTGATGATGGAAATTTTCTAATCAAAGTTTAATCGAAATTTAACCGTCCTTTAATTGTATTTGAGCTAGTCAAGTAATATAATTAAATCATCCCAAGGGACAAGGAAACATGGACACTTGCCTCCGGGAACGGTTAATTATTAGTTCTATCTCAAGAACGGAGGAGATAATCATGAAAAAGTCAATCATTACGGCTGTAACCACTGCAATGGTTATTGGCGCCGCATCCACTACTTTTGCCGCAACGAACCCGTTCAGCGATGTTCCTGCTGATCATTGGGCTTATGATGCTGTACAGCAGCTGGCTGCTGATGGTGTCATCGAAGGTTACGGCGACGGTTCCTTCCAGGGCAACAAGAACATCACTCGTTATGAAATGGCACAGATGGTAGCAAAAGCTATGGCCAAGAACACCAGCGGTGCAGACAAGGCTCTTGTTGACAAACTGGCTGCAGAATTTGCCGAAGAACTCAACACGCTGGGCGTACGCGTCAGCAACCTCGAACGCAATGCAGACAAGGTGAAATGGAACGGCCAGGCTCGTTACACCTATACCAGCGAACGTAATAAAGGTGAGAAACGTCAGAATGATGATGAACTGTTGTTCCGTCTCGAACCCTCTGCAGAGGTCAATGACCACTGGCATGTAAATGCTCGTTTGGATGCTTCCACGGATCTGGCTAAAGACAGCGGCGATGACAAGCAGGATACGACGGTTAAACTGAAACGCATTTGGGCTGAAGGCCAGTATGGCACGACGAACATCAAACTCGGTAAGCTCCCGATGCAGCTCAACAGCGATCTGCTCTTCGATGATGAACTTTCCGGTGCATCCATCACCACGGGTAAAGATCTGAAGCTGACCTTGCAGGCTGGCCGTTGGAATCTGAACAGAGCCAACAAATATATCAAGGACGCTACTGATGATGATAGTGCTGCTAATATGCAGAGCATTGGTCTTCAGTATGACAAGAACAAACTTTCCCTGGGCGCAGCTTATCATAATCTGAACAGTGATACGTTCAGAAATGTGGTTAAGTACCGCGATGGTGCAACGACCACTGACAATGCACAGATCTGGGCTGTCAATGCTCACTATCAGTTTGACAAGAATGTAGGCCTCGGCGGCACTTATGCAGAAAATGCCAAGGCTGACAACTACAAGAAGGCTGGCAGTGTAGAGCTGACTTACAAAGGCGCACAGAAGGAGAACAGAGGCACCTGGGGTATGTACACGGCTTACCGTCACCTCGGTCAGAACGTAGCTTTCGATCCGTCCTATGATGGTGCTATGAGCGGCACCAAGGGCTGGGAAGTTGGCACGAACTACACGCTGGCTAAGAATACGGTAGCAACGCTGAAATACTTCAACGGTGAACAGATCAGCAATGGTAAAGATGCTCAGAAACTGTTCGGCCGCGTACAGTTCTTCTTCTAATCCCCTTATCCCCCGACAGGATACCTGGATTGTAAGATTCAGTTAATTATGCTAAAATAAGCGAGGCAGTATGGTACTGTCTCGCTTATTTATTTTAAAGGGAGTGAATTCTATGAAAAACTGGTTTACCCAGCTGCAAAGCATTGGCAAGGCGCTGATGCTGCCCATCGCAGTCCTGCCTGCGGCAGCACTTCTGTTGCGCCTGGGTGCCCCGGATGTCCTGAACATCCCCTTTATCACCAAGGCCGGTGGAGCGGTCTTTGATAATCTGGCACTCATCTTTTCCATTGGTATTGGCGTAGGTCTGGCCAAGGATAATAACGGCGCGGCAGGTTTGGCCGGTGCTATTGGCTATCTGATTCTGACCTCGGCGCTCAAGACCATTGACGAAACCCTCAATATGAGCGTGCTCGCTGGTATTGTCAGCGGTATTGAAGCTGGTGTGCTCTATAATCGCTATCATAAAGTAAAATTACCGGAATATCTGGGTTTCTTCGGCGGCCGGCGTTTCGTGCTGATCGTGACGGCGGCCGTGTCCATCGTGCTGGCAGCCATTTTTGGCATCATTTGGGGGCCGTGTCAGTCCTTCATCCATGCTGTGGGTGAATGGATCATCGGTGCGGGTGCGCTGGGAACCTTTGTATATGGCGTTCTGAATCGTCTGCTCATTCCGGTGGGGCTCCATCATATCCTCAACAGTTTCATCTGGTTCGTGTTCGGTGCGTACACCAACCCGGTGACGGGAGCGGTGGCTACGGGGGACCTCAACCGCTTCTTTGCCGGTGATCCGTCTGCGGGTATGTTCATGGCCGGCTTCTTTCCGATGATGATGTTCGGTATGCCGGCAGTAGCTTTGGCTATGTATCATGCGGCCAAGCCTGAGAACCGCGCCAAGATTGGCGGCATGCTGGCTTCGGTGGCATTCACGGCCTTCCTGACGGGGATCACGGAACCGATTGAATTCATGTTCATGTTCCTGGCGCCGGCGCTCTATGCCGTACATGCGGTATTGACCGGTCTTTGCCTGGCGGTGACGTATTCTCTCGGCGTATTGGATGGGTTCGGTTTCTCGGCCGGTTTTATCGACTATGTGATTGACTGGGGGCTGGCGACGAAGCCGGAGATGATCCTCGTTATCGGTGCAGGTGTGTTCGTGCTTTATTACGGCATTTTCAGCTGGGCTATCCGTCAGTTTGATATCCCGACCATCGGCCGTTATGATGAAGACATGCCCGCGACGAGTGAGCCGACAACCATGAGTGAACTGTCGGAACAGGTGCTCGCCGCTCTGGGGGGCAAGGAGAACATCGAAGAGCTCTCCAATTGTGCAACGCGTCTGCGCTGTACGGTGAAGGATACGGCTAAGATGGACCTGGAACGCATCAAGAAGATCAATGGCGTCCGGGGCGCTTTTGCCACGGGCAACGCGGTGCAGGTGGTTATCGGCACCAATGCTGAACATGTGGCTAATGAAATCCTGGCACATTAATTCAATAAAAAAATGACCTTCCCATAAGGGAAGGCCATTTTTTTATAAGCTTATTCAGCTGCAGCGACAACTTCCTTGCCGTCATAGTAGCCGCATTCAGGGCATACGTGATGAGGCATCTTCGGTTCGTGGCACTGCGGGCAAGCTACGAAGCCCGGTGCTTCCAGTTTCCAGTTAGCACGGCGCTGATCGCGGCGGGCCTTGGACATTTTTCTCTTTGGTACTGCCATGTTGATTCACCTCCGGAACAATCCGACTTACTGTAGTGAAATCCAGACATGCAGGGGAAATCCCCTCGGTTGATGCTGAATGGATTCATTTCACAAGTTTTATGTACATTGACATACTGTAATATTTTATCCTTTTTGCGGTAGAATTGCAAGGATTTTTTTCTTTTCTTATCGAAATTAGTTTTGTATTCACTTATTGTAACATTGTATACAAATGGTGTATAATATTACTTGTGACTTACGGTTAAGTGTAAACTACCCAAAGCATAGATGAAGGGGAGGGCTTGATTTGATGATGAATGGAGCTCAGGCAGTATTGGAAAGCCTGAAAAAAGAAGGCGTGGACGTGGTGTTCGGCTACCCCGGGGGAGCGGTGCTGACGCTTTATGACGCAGTTTATAAGATGAAATTTCCGCATATTCTGACAAGACATGAGCAGGGGGCCATCCATGCGGCTGATGGTTATGCGCGGGCTACGGGCAAGGTCGGCGTGGTGTTCGCGACCTCCGGCCCTGGTGCCACGAACCTCATTACGGGCATTGCTACAGCCTGCACTGACTCCGTGCCGCTCGTCTGCATCACAGGGCAGGTGGCCAATCCCTATATCGGCAAGGACTCCTTCCAGGAGGCCGATATCTTCGGTATCACGACACCTATCACCAAGCATAACTATCTGGTCAAGGATGTCAAAGAACTGCCGCGGGTACTCAAGGAGGCCTTCTTTATCGCCAATACAGGCCGCAAGGGCCCTGTGGTCATCGATGTGGCCAAGGATGTGTTCGATGCAAAGCTTGACTATGAATATCCGGAAAAGGTCAATCTGCGCGGTTATAGCGGCGTCTATGATGGCAATGAAAAGGAAATCGCGGCAGCTGTAGAAGCGGTGCAGAAGGCAGAACGCCCTTTAATCTTCGCGGGCGGCGGCATCGTGAGTTCCGATACGGCGGCAGAGGTGCAAAAGCTGGCCAAGAAACTCGGCGTGCCGGTAACGTCAACCCTGCTGGGCTTAGGTTCTGTACCTGCTGATACGGACGGATTTTTAGGTTTTGCGGGGATGCATGGCTCCTATGCGGCCAATATGGCCATCCAGAAATGCGACCTGCTGCTCTGCATCGGCATGCGCTTCAGTGACCGCGTGACGGGACGCGTGGACGGCTTTGCGCCCAAGGCGAAGATCATCCATTTCGAGCTTGACCGGGCGGAAATCAACAAGAATGTCACGGCGGACCTAAAGGTCCTGGGCGACCTGCGCTGGACATTGCCGCGCTTCAACAAGAAGCTCTCTGCGACGAAGGAGAAGTTTGCCGAGAAGTTCAAGGGCTGGAAAGAGGATGTCATCCAGATGCACAAGGAGCATCCGTTCAGCTACGTGGAGAACGGCGACGCCATCAAGCCGGGAGCCTTGATCCGCAAGATCAGTGAACTCTCCGATAAGGATACCATTGCCGTGACCGACGTCGGCCAGCATCAGATGTGGGCGGCGCAGTTTTTCGATGTCTACAAGCCTCGCCATTTTCTGACCTCGGGCGGTCAGGGCACGATGGGCTACGGCCTGCCGGCGGCCATGGGCGCCAAGGTCGGTGCCCCGGACAGCAAGGTAGTGCTCTTCACGGGTGATGGCAGCATCATGATGAACTGTCAGGAATTTGCCACGATTGCCGATAACGATATCGACGTGAAGGTCGTGATCGTCCATAACTGTATCCTGGGCATGGTGGGGCAATGGCAGCGCCTGTTCTACAACCATCATTACTCCCAGTCGGAGCTCAAGGGCAAGACGGATTTCGTCAAGCTGGCTGAGGCCATGGGGCTCAAGGGCTATCGCCTGACGAAGAAGGAGGAGCTCGATACCGTGCTGCCTAAAATCATGGCTGAGAAAGGGCCGGCGCTTATTGATGTGCTGATTCCGGAAGAAGAGGACGTCCTGCCCATGGTGCCGGGCGGCAAGCGGCTGGACCAGATGGTGCTGGGAGGTAGCAAGAAATGATGAAAAAATATTTACTCGCTGTATTAGTTGACAATAAACCCGGTGTACTCACGCATGTTTCCGGTCTGATCAGCCGCCGGGCCTTCAATATCGAAAGCATTTCCGCCGGCTACACCGAGGAACCTGAGGTCACGCGTATCAATATCGTGGTGTCCGTAGAGTCAAAAAATGAGCTCGACCAGGTGGTAACCCAGCTGGGCAAGCTCATCGATGTGATCAAGATCGTCAATTTGTCGGAAGTAGACTCCATCGAACGGGAGCTTGTGATGATCAAGGTGCGGGCCGACAAGAGCAATCGTGCGGAACTCATCGATATCGTCAATATCTTCCGGGCTAATATCGTCGATGTGAGCCAGGAAAATGTGGTCATCGAACTCACAGGGCAGCAGAGCAAGATTGACGGCATTATCGAAGTCCTGTCCGATTACGAAATCATCGAGATCGCCCGCACTGGTTCCATTGCCCTGTCCCGCGGACCTGTTCCGGTGAAGCAGATGTAAAATTTAAGTTTACAAGTTGACACATACATTACAAAGTGTTATTATGATGGTCAAACAAAAGTCCGTCATAATAACACTTTTATTATTTTTCACGGACATTTGTTATCGGCATTATTTTGAAAGAGGGTTTTAGGATGAATGGTTTGACACTTGTGGGCTTTGCCATGTGTGCATTCGTGGCGGCCTATTTTTTGTATGGGCGCTGGCTCGTGAAGACCTGGGGCATCGATCCGCAGGCGAAAACGCCGGCTGTGGCGCTGGAGGATGGAGGGGATTTCGCTCCGGCTTCCCGGTTTACGGTGTTTGCGCATCAGTTTTCCTCGATTACGGGGGCTGGGCCGGTGACCGGCCCCATCATCGCGGCGATGTTCGGCTGGGCACCGGCGATGCTCTGGCTGCTGGTGGGCGGCATCTTCTTCGGTGCGGTGCAGGATTTCACGGCGCTCTATGCTTCGGTGAAGAATCAGGGCAAGAGCATGGGCATGCTGATTGAGCATTATGTGGGGCGCACGGGACGCCGTTTGTTCCTGCTGTTCTGCTGGCTCTTCACGCTGCTGGTGCTGGCGGCTTTTGCCGATATCCTGGCCAATACCTTCAATGGTTTTGCCAAGGACGGTGCACTGAATGTGCCGGGCGCGCAGGCAGCGACGATTTCCCTGCTGTATATTGTCGTGGCCATGGGCTTTGGCTGGTTCATCAGTAAGGTACAGCCATCCGGGCTGGTGAAATTCCTCGTGGCAGTGGTGCTGGTGGTGGCCATGTTCGCTGTGGGCATGCAGTTCCCGCTGTATCTGGATGCACATAGCTGGCGCTATGTGACCTTTGGTTATTGCTTCATTGCGTCCGTCCTGCCCATGTGGCTGTTGATGGAACCGCGTGATTATCTGTCTTCCTTCCTGTTGCTGGGCATGGTGTTCGGCGGCGTGGTCGGTGTCCTCGTGGCCAATCCGGTCATCAATATGCCGGCTTTTGTAGGGTTCACGGTCAAAGGCCAGTCGTTGTTCCCTATCTTGTTCATCACGATTGCCTGCGGCGCGGTGTCCGGTTTCCATAGCCTCGTATCTTCGGGCACTTCTTCCAAGGCTATCGCTAATGAGAAGGATATGCTGCCGGTTGGTTACGGCGCAATGCTTGTGGAATCCCTGCTGGGTGTGGTTGCCCTTGTTATAGCCTGTGCGGCTGCCTCTAATGGCACGCTTCCTTCCGGCACGCCGTTCCAGATCTTTGCTGGGGCCATCGGTGGATTCTTCCAGATGTTTGGCCTGCCGGCAGCGGTTTCGGCCTGCGTGATCACGATGTGCGTATCGGCCTTGGCCATGACGACGATTGATTCCGTGGCCCGCATCGGCCGCATGTCTCTGCAGGAACTGGTGGCACCGGGCGAAGGCGCCAAGGCTTCCGGTTTTGCAAAATTCCTGATGGATAAATATGTGTCCACGGCGGTGACGCTCGTACTGGCCTATGCTTTGTGCCTGGCTGGTTATATGAATATCTGGCCGCTGTTCGGTGCAGCCAATCAGCTGCTGTCGGCACTCGTGCTGATCTCGCTGGCACTGTTCTTGAAGTCGACGGGGCGCAAAGGATGGATGCTCTATGTGCCGATGACGTTCATGTTCCTCGTGACGATGAGTGCGCTCGTCATGAGCGTGATCGGTATCGTCGGCAAGCTTGGCAGCGGCGATTTCACCCTGATGGTGGATGGTTTGCAGCTCGTGCTGGCAATTGCTTTGATGACACTGGCGGTGCTGGTGGCGAAGACCTGCGGCAGCGGACTGTTCGGAAGAAATGAACAGGCTATTGTAGAGGCTGAGTAATTACCATAGCTTTTGGGCTCGTGGTACGCTGCCAGCGGCGGTGTTTGCCACGCTGCGCTCGGCGGCTCGCTAAAAAATCTCCTTTGCCCTTAATTAGGCATATCTAAAAGTCAAAACTCGCTGCGCTCAAACAGTAGACTTTTAGACATGATATTAAGGTGGGCAAAGGAGATTTTTCTTTACGCTCGCTCGCCTGACGCTCCGCTTAGGCAAGCACCGCCGCTGGCGCTAGTTGGACGGAAGTAGCGCCAGCGGTGAACAGGCAACTGCCTGCTAAACACGGAGGCGGGGACGGGCGGATTTTGCCCCAGCGAAGCGTAGGGCGGCAGGCGTAAAGAACCGCTTTTTTGCCTACATAAAAATCAGCGGGAAAAGGCTTTTGTTTGAACGAAGTGAGTTTAAGCCGTTCCCGCTGAATCAAGGCAAAAAAGCGGTTTAGCCTGCCGTCCTAGCGCAGTCGGGGTGAAATCCGCCCGTCCTCGCCGGACTCGCAATAGAAGTCTTTATTGTACCTGCCGCTTCCAATATTCAAGGTCGGGGGCGTTGAGGGGCAGATCGATTGTCTGCCCGTTATCGTAGTAAAAGCGGAACCGGACGGTTTCTGCTTTGCGGATGGCTGGCAGGCTGGCGCGGGGGAGTTCGACGAAGAGTTTGTTCTCGTTCTGCCAGGCGTGGTCGCGGCTGGCGTGGGGCGGCGGTGTCTGTTTGGTGGCGGCCTTCATTTCCCAGGCGTCGCCGTCGGTGTAGAGGATGGCCTCGTTCTTGAGTTTGGCACTGTCATAGCGCCAGTCCCAGATGGTCAGTACGGCGCCTTCGAGCTTGCCTTCCACGGTATGGGAACTCTGGAAGTCGATGCGGCAGTAGGCCGACAGGCTTTCAGCCGTGCGGTGGTCGATATGGTAAGTGTAGGACAGGCCAAAGACACCTGTGATCATCAACAGCAGGCCGATGCCTATGAAAATTTTTTTTATCATGAAAATAATCCCCTTTTTGACTGGTTACGAATTTACAATAGATAGTATAACATATTCGACTTTTTCCTTGCAATTTCAGCGGGATGTGAGAAAATAGAAGGTGTTGAATTTTACCTATAGAAGATAAAAATACCACAAGGGGGCATTTTTATGACGATAAAATTATTGGCAACGGATCTGGATGGCACTCTGCTGCGGGGCGGCAAGCCTGTGTCAGAGGGCAATATTGCGGCGGCTCAGGCTGCAGCTAAGGCCGGTACCATTGTCACCATTGCCACGGGGCGCATGTACCGCGCGGCTTTACCGGTGGCTGAGGCATTGGGGCTGGATGTGCCCATCATCACCTATAACGGGGCACTGATCAAGTCCACGTCCGGCAAGGTTTACTATGAGCATTATTTAGATGAAGAAATCTGTTGCCGCATTGCAGATTTCTGCGCAGAACGCAACTGGTATCTGCAGTCCTATAGCGGCGATGAACTCTACTATTCCGACTACGGCGCCTTTTCCAAGCGCTATGAGATCAGCCAGAAGGTGATTGGCAAGGAAGTCGGCTATGAGGGCATGAAGGAGAAGGTCAGCAAGATGTACAAGATGCTGATCATCACCTCCGGACCGGACGTGACGCCGGCCTGGATGGCTGAATTACAGGCTGAGTTCGGCGACAGCATTGCCATGACGCAGTCGGCCCCGGACTTCATTGAAATTATCGCGCCGGGCGTGTCCAAGGCAGCAGGCCTCACGAAATTAGCCGAGCTGCTGAATATCGACATCAGCGAAATCATGGCTATCGGCGATGCCAATAATGACCTGCCCATGCTCAAAGCCGCAGGTTTCAGTGTGGCCATGGGCAATGCGACGGATGACATCAAGGCCGTGACCGATGCGGTTACGGGTAATTGTGACGATGACGGCTGGGCACAGGCTGTCAGCAAATACATTCTCAATCAGTAAGGCAGGTGACAGGAATGGAAGAGAAAACGGAAATGGAACTTTCACAGCCCAAAGAGGAGAAATTCCGTCTGGTCATTGTGACCGGTATGAGCGGCGGCGGTAAGACGCAGGCCTGCCGCTATATGGAGGATCTGGGCTACTTCGTGGTGGACAATCTGCCGCCTGTGTTCATCCCCAAATTCGTGGAACTCTGCAAGCATGCCGGTGACCATGTGGGCAAGGTCGTGCTCGTCGTGGATACCCGCAGCCGGGAGTTCTTCGACACCTTCATCCATGTGCTCGACGATATGGACAAGGATGATGTGCCCTATGAAATGCTCTTCATGGATGCTTCCGATGCCTGCATCATCCGCCGGTACAAGGAAACCCGCCGCCGCCATCCCATGGCGCCGTCCTCGCGGATTTCCGACGGCATTGCCAAGGAACGGGAGCGCCTGTCCCCGGCGAGAGCAAAAGCTACCTATATCATTGATACATCCGAACTCAAGAAGGTGGAACTGCGGGACAAGATCCACCGTATTTTTGGCAACAGCGACGGGGAACAGATGAGCATCAACGTGCTGTCCTTCGGCTTCAAATTCGGCATGCCGCTCGATGCGGACATGGTCTTTGACGTGCGCTTCCTGCCCAATCCCTTCTACATCGAATCCATGCGTCATAAGAGTGGCGCGGTGCCGGAGGTGGCAGAGTACATTGCCAAGTGGCCGGTGACGCAGGAGTTTGTCGAACATCTGGATGGCATGATGGATTTCCTCGTGCCCCAGTATGTCAAGGAAGGCAAGAGCCAGCTGGTCATTGCCGTGGGCTGTACCGGCGGCATGCATCGCAGCGTCTTTATCGCCAAGCATATCTTCGACCGCCTGAAGGATAAAGGCATGCCTGTGAAGCTGGAACACCGGGACCTGATGAAGAACGATGTCTGGGAACACGTGCGTGAGGAGTGCTGAGGATGCATTTGTTGAAATGGCTCTATCCCGGCATGAAATTCAAACGCTGGCTGCTGCTGTTCTCTGCAGGGGTTATGCTGGTGAGCCTGGGATTGGCCCTGATCTTTAACTATAAATATCTGGACGCCATCGAAGAAGCCATCTTTCAGGCCGTTTATCTTTGGAAGGGTACTTATGACTATTCCATCACGACGATTATTGGGATATTGGTGGTGGGTTTAGGCGCTGTGCTGATGCTGGCGGCTACCCGCTATGTCATCCGCTCGGTCATCATGGTGCTGCTGCCGGACAATTCGGAACGGCTGGTGGATATCATCTATGAGAAAAGACGTTTGGGCAAGGGCCCGAATGTGGCTGTCGTTGGCGGCGGCCATGGACTTTCCGTGCTGCTGCGCGGCATCAAGGCGGCTACGAGCAATGTCACGGCAGTCGTGACCGTGGCCGATGATGGCGGTTCTTCCGGGCGCTTGCGCGAGGAATTCGGCATCATCCCGCCGGGCGACCTGCGCAACTGTCTGGTCGCGCTGGCCGATACCGAACCGTTGATGGAAAAACTCTTCCAGTACCGCTTCAAGGGCGAAACGGAGCTGGCCGGCCATAGCTTCGGCAATCTCTTTATCGCGGCCATGAATGAAGTCACGGGCGATATGGAACAGGCCTTGCAGGAGTCCTCGAAGGTCCTCGCGGTCAAGGGGCAGGTACTGCCGGCCTCCAAGGACCATGTGCGCCTCGATGCCATTATGGAAGATGGTACTGTGGTGGAAGGGGAATCGCAGATTCCTGAAGTGCATAAGCGCATCAAGCGGGTGCGGCTGTTCCCCGAAAAGGTACAGCCGGTGCAGTCGGCTTTGGATGCACTCACGAATGCGGATGCCATCATCTTAGGCCCGGGCAGTCTCTATACGAGCATCATGCCCAACCTGTTGGTGGACGGCGTAGCTGAGGCCATCCGCAAGAGCAAGGCCATCAAGATCTACATCTGCAATGTCATGAGCCAGCCCGGCGAAACTGATGGCTATACCGCATCCATGCATGCCAAGGCCATCATCGACCATGGCGGCAAGGGCATCATCGACTATATGCTGGTCAATGATGCGGCTATTTCGCCGGAGATGCAGGAATATTACGCATCCAAGGGCGCGTATCCGGTGGAAGTGGATGAAGATGCCATCAATGCGTTGGGCGTGGGGTTCGTCAAGGCGGACATCATCAATGAGAATGAAGTCATCCGTCACGATCCCGACAAGCTCAGCAAGGCTGTGATGAATATGGTCTATCATCTGCAGCCCAGTGCCTTGAAGAAATTCGAAGTCAGATAATCAGTAAGTTAGTTGGACAAGGAGGCTGGCGATGCCATCTTTTGCCACCGAGGTGAAAAATGAACTGGCCCGCCTGTACTATGAAGAGCCCTGCTGCCGGGGGGCAGAACTGGCGGCGCTCCTGCGCATGGGAGCTGCGCTGACCATCGGCGCAGGGCATACATTTGGGCTGAATTTCACCTCGAAGAATGCGGCCGTGGCCCGCAAGGTGCTGCAGCTGCTGAAAAGTGAGGGGGAGAACCTGCGGACGGAAATCACCGTGCGCCGTTCCCGGCAGCTCAACAAGAACAACAGTTATACGGTGCGGGTGGTGCCGTCGCAGAAGGTCAACGAATTATTCCAGCGGATTGGCTTCCTCCATGAGGACAGCCTCAATATGGAAAATGACCGCGGCATCCTCAAGAAGCAGTGCTGCCGCATTGCCTATCTTAGAGGAGCCTTTCAGGGCGGCGGCAGCGTGAATCGTCCTGAGTCGGCCTATCATCTGGAACTGGTCACCGGCAGTTATGAGCTCGGGAACCTCTTACATGATCTGTTGCGCCGCATGGGCTTTCCGGCCGGTTTTGTCGACCGCAAGGATGCCTATGTGGTCTATATCAAAGAAGGGGATTCAGTCATTGACTTTCTGGGCATGGTGGAGGCCGATGAAGCGGTAGAAAGCTTTGAGGTGGCCCGTAACGTCAAGGAAGTCCGGGAGCAGGTCAACCGGCTGGTCAACTGCGAGACGGCCAATCTTCAAAAGGCCGTGGACGCGGCCGGCCGGCAGCTGGATATCATCCGGGGTCTGGAGAAAAATGGCCGTCTGGAGAAACTACCCCCGAAGGTGCGGGCGGCGGCCAAAGCCCGTTTGGAAAATCCCGATGCTACGTTGCAGGAGCTTGCAGAAATGCTGGGCATCAGCAAGTCGGGCATGAATCATAGAATGCGGAAACTAAAAGAATTAGCTTCCCAGGAGGAGTGGAATTAAAGATTGCGTTATGTTAGATATGGGCTGGGGATTCTCGCCTTTGCCCTGCTGGTATTTATCTCCTGGCTGACGCTGACGCCAGCGCCTCAGGGCATTTTGGTGCTTGAGTATCATCATATCTGCGATGAGATTGGTGAAGATGGTGCGGCTTATGCTGTGCCGGTGGCGGATTTTTCCCAGCAGCTCGACTATCTGCAGGCCGAGGGGTATACGACCATCACCATGCAGGATTATATGCGGGCCAAGAAGGGCAAGCAGGAACTTCCCGCCAAACCGGTGATCCTGACCTTCGATGATGGTTATGAGGACAATTACACAACCCTGCTGCCCCTGCTCGAAGAGCGCGGCATGAAGGGCACGGTGTATATGATCACCAACAGCATCGGCCGCAAGGGCTATCTCAGTTGGAATCAGCTGCGGGAGATGCAGGAACGGGGCATCGAGATCGGCAGTCATACGGCCAACCATCAGCCCCTGACCACGCTGGATCGGGAGAAGCAGGCGGAGGAAATGAAGCTGTCCAAATTGCTGATGGAGTGGAATGGACTCAAGACCATCTTCACATTCTCCTACCCCAATGGTGCCTATGATGAGGAGATGCCCGCCATGCTCAAGGAAAACGAGTATCTGACGGCGGTTACCGGTGATGGAGGCCTGAATACCTTCCAGACCAATCCCTATCTCCTGCAGCGCATCAACATACCCCGTCCGCATCTGGGGATGACGGAATTCAAGCTGCGGCTTTTCAAGGCCGAAGCGCTCACAAAACTCGGAATCAGACAGCATTTGCTTAAAGAATGAATTAGTAAGGATGTTTTGACTTGATGAATTTGAAATCAAAAATATTAGCGGTTCTGGCGGCGGGCACCTTGTGTTTTCCCCAGATGGCAATGGCGCGTCATGCAGCTGACAGCGGCGCTACTACCGTTGTGCATGTGGAAAAAGTACAGCATGTGCCGGCAGCCCCAAAGGAGGGGGAGCAGACGAATCTTATGCAGCGCATCAGGAGTATTCTGGATACTGCTGACAAAGAACAGAAACAGGAGCCGGAAGCGGTTGCTGCCGGGCGGACGGCGAAGCCCTTGTCCAACGAACTTACCCGTTGGGAAATGGAAAGCCGGGATGAGGGCGGCACATTGCTCTTTTCCGACAGCCCCGAGTATGTAGATACCAACGGTATTCTCTATCAGGATTCGGTACAGGGCGACGCCCGGGTGCTCTTCTACCATCTGAACAACAGTTCTGTGCCCAGAAAATTGGCTGTTGTGCTCAAGAATGAGTACGACGGCCCCAATGAGATCACCATCACCCGCAGCGGCAATGGTGCACCCAGCAGTGACTATCTGAAGGTGGGCAAGGCCACCCAGCTGGAATATTTCCGGGCTGAGAAGAATCAGAAGCTCTCCCTGCCCAAAGGAACAGCCCGTCTGATTCAGGAATCGATGAATATGACCATCCTGCAGCCCGGCGAACTGACCTATGGCGTCTTTGACTTCCATGCCGAACATAGTGTGCTGGTGACTGTGTTGATGCTGGACGCCTATGGCGATCCCGTGACAGCAGCAGAAGAACTGCCGGTACTGCCCAAGGACGAAATGCGCCTGCGGGGGACGTTCAAGGGGATGGACCGGGTGATGTCTGCCAAAAAGATCTATAATCCGCAGGAAGACGGCGGAGTTTATTTCATGCTGGCCGATGATAAGGCCGATAAATACCGCAAGGGCATCGATGCTACCGATGGCAGCCAGGTCACCAACTACGGCAACTACGGCATCAACTATCGGCTGGAACTGCCCGTGGATAATGGCGGCGTCAAATATTATCTGAGCCCGCTGGGCGGTGTGTACGCCGGCGCTATGCGCAGTTTCCACAGCACGAAGGAGTACACGCTCTTCCCGACGCCGGGCGGCCGCACCTACTTCGGCAATCTGACCGCACCGGAAACGGATGAAGTTCAGATCCGCCGGGAAGCCGGACACTGGCAGATCGAGCAGGGGACGGAACTGGCCTCCCTGGGCCAGAGCAATGGCCGGGGCGAGACGGTGTTTGAATTTTCCCCGCCGGGCGCATCCAATCTGCCTGTAGCCATCGTGATGCTGCCCCAAAAGTAAGCCTCATCCGTCAGCCTGTCGGCTGCCATCTTCCCCCCAGGGGGAAGGCTGTAACGAAGATTTTATACGCCCGAATCATTTGCGGGCGCAATATAAGGAGGATCATTTTCCATGTCTGAAAAGAAACCATTTTACATTACTACGCCGATTTATTACCCGAGTGCCAAGCTGCATATCGGTCATGCTTACTGCACGACGATTGCGGATTCCATTGCCCGCTTTCATCGTCTGGCCGGCGAGGATGTGTTTTTCCTGACGGGCTCTGACGAGCACGGCCAGAAAATCCAGCAGAAGGCCGAAGAAGCCGGCATCAAGCCGATTGAATATACGGATAAGATAGTAGCTGGCTTCCAGAATCTTTGGCAGAAGCTCAACATCAGCAACGATGACTTCATCCGCACGACGGAAAAGCGCCATGAAAAAGTAGTGCAGGAGATTTTCCGCCGCATCTACGCCAAGGGCGATATCTATAAAGGTTCCTACAAAGGTC
Source organism: Pseudoselenomonas ruminantium (assembly GCF_900104055.1). Lineage (GTDB taxonomy): Bacteria > Bacillota > Negativicutes > Selenomonadales > Selenomonadaceae > Selenomonas_A > Selenomonas_A ruminantium_C. The sequence continues at coordinate 43,674 of NZ_FNJQ01000005.1, read as the reverse complement.
TCTACTGCACGCCCTGCGAAAGCTATTGGACGGAACACCAGCTCGATGAGAATGGCTGCTGCCCGGACTGCGGCCGTCCCGTGCAGGAAGTTTCCGAAGAAGCATACTTCTTCAAGATGAGCAACTATCAGGACCGTATCCTCTCCTATATCGAGGAACATCCGGACTTCATCCAGCCGGTTTCCCGCCGCAACGAGATGATCAACTTCATCAAGCAGGGCTTGGAAGATCTGTGCATTTCCCGTACGTCCTTTGACTGGGGCATTCCCGTGCCGATGGATGAGAAGCACGTCATCTATGTCTGGTTCGATGCGTTGACCAACTACCTGACGCCGATTGGCTTCCTCGATGATCCCGAGAAGTTCAATAAATACTGGCCGGCCAACCTGCACCTCGTGGGCAAGGAAATCGTGCGTTTTCATACCATCATCTGGCCCTGCATTCTGATGGCGCTTGACCTGCCGCTGCCGGAGAAGGTCTATGGCCATGGCTGGCTGATTGTGGACGGCGACAAGATGAGTAAGTCCAAGGGCAATGTCATCGATCCGATTGGCTTGATTGATGAGTTCGGTGCCGATGCCATCCGCTACTTCCTGCTGCGCGAGATCAACCTCGGTCAGGACGGCAACTTCAGCCGCGATGCTTTGATTCAGCGCATCAACAGCGACCTGGCTAATGACCTCGGCAACCTGCTGCACCGTACGCTCAACATGGTCGGCAAGTTCCAGGATGGCGTGCTGATTGCGCCGCAGGGTGAAAGCGAAATCGACAAGAGCCTCAAGGCTGATGCAGCTGAAACGGTATCCTACTTTGTCGAGAATATGGCGAAGATGGAACTTTCCCTGTCCATCAAGAAGGTCTGGGCTTTCATCAGTCGCGCCAACAAATATATCGACGAGACGGCTCCCTGGGCACTGGCTAAGGACGAGACGAAGAAACAGGAACTGGCCAATGTCATGTATAACCTGGCCGAATCCCTGCGCCATATCAGCGTGCTGATCAGTCCGTTTATGCCGATCACGGCGGAACGCATCTGGCAGCAGCTCAATTTGCCGGGCGAGTTTGCCGATGTGCAGTTGGATGATATCAAGGCTTGGGGCGGCATCGCCGGCGGCCATAAGGTAGGCACGCCGGAACAGCTCTTCCCGCGCATCGAAGTGGAGAAGGAAGAAGCTCCGGCCCAAAAGGAGAAACCGGCCAAGGAAAAGAAGAACAAGCAGGAAAAGAAGGCAGAAAAAGCTGCGGATGATAACGCCGAAGTCAGCATTGATGACTTTGCCAAGATCCATCTGCGCGTCGTAAAAGTCCTCGCCGCAGAACCCGTACCCAAGACGGAAAAGCTGCTGAAGCTCACGGTCGATCTGGGCGATGAACAGCGCGAGATCGTTTCTGGCATTGCCAAGCATTATGAACCGGCTGACCTCGTGGGCAAGAATGTCGTCATGGTCATCAACCTCAAGCCGGCCAAGATTCGCGGCATCGTTTCTCATGGCATGGTGCTGGCCGCTTCTCAGGGCGACGACCTGAAAGTTCTGTCTGTGGATATGCCGGTCGGCTCCACGGTGCGCTAAGATGAGCATGGTGGAACTGGTCGATACCCATACGCACCTCAATGACGGCAAATTTGACGGGAAGGAAGCGGAGTTCATTGCCCGCGCCCGCGAGGCGGGAGTAACCCGGCTGATCAATATGGGCGATACCATGGAATCCTCGGCCAAGGCCGTGGAACTGGCGGCGCAATATGAAGGCGTCTACGCCGGTGTGGGCATCCATCCCGAGGAAATCTATGAACTTACCCAAGCTGCTGATGATCAACTGGCAGCCTGGACGCAGGAAGAACGAGTCGTAGCCATCGGCGAGATTGGTCTGGACTACTACTGGGAAAAGGATGAAGCTAAGCGGGAACTGCAGCGCCGGATGTTCATCCATCAGCTGGACTTAGCCCGGCAGCTGCACCTGCCCGTCTGCGTTCATGACCGCGAGGCACATGGCGATACGCTGGCCATCCTCAAGAAAGAGGGCAAAGGCCTCAAGGGCGTACTGCACTGCTTCTCGGGCAGTTTCGAAATGGCCCAGGAAATCTACAAGCTGGGCTGGTTCATCGGCGTGGATGGGCCGCTGACCTATAAGAACGCCGCCAAACTTCCTGATATCGTGAAAAATTTTCCCTTAGAGCGCATTTTGGTGGAGACAGATGCCCCTTATCTGGCACCTGTACCCATGCGCGGCAAGCAGAATGAACCGGCTTTCGTCACCTATGTGGCGGAGAAAGTAGCCGAAATAAGGGGGATTTCCATGGAAATGGTGGCTAAACAAACCTCAATCAATGCTGAGGAATTATACGGCATCTGAACCCCGAAAATGGCCGTTTTTAGGCAAAAGTGGTGGACAAACACTGAAAAGTGGCGTCCACCGCTTTTTTGTTCCCATTTTTCATGTGTTTTTCAGCAAAATGTGGGAGAATAGTAGCATGGAATTTGACAAGGTGATAAATTCCATGCTATACTACGCAAAGTTCTTCACCAAATCAACAAGGGGGCTTTCAATGAGTTTAAAAAAGATATTATCCTTCAACCATAAAGAAAAAAAAGTCATGCTGTGTGTGATGCTCACAGCCATGATGATGATGACAACGGGTTTTACCAAGACCACGTTGCCGGAAGACTGGCATCAAGTGACCATCGTGGCCGATGGCAAGACAATTACGACCACAACCAATCATACGAACCCCGCCTTTATCTTGGGCAAAAATGGCGTGAAACTTAGAGCCAATGACGAATACCATCTGGAAAAGGATGGCAGGAACACGAAAATCACCGTTTACCGCGCGGTCCCGGTAACGGTATCGTACGACGGTCAGACGAAATCTGTCATGACCAGCAAGCAGACCGTAGGCGACGCCCTGATCGAGTTGGGCTACAACCTGGAGGATGTGGAGGCATCCCAGGGACTGAATAAGAGAATTCAGGCGAACATGGACATAGTATTAACTGACAGTGCCAAAAAGAAAGCGGCATTGCAGCGTATGCGTGAAGAACAAATGCGTCCGAGGGTACAGACGGAGATGGGCATGATGGCCTATACTGCCGCCTATACCATGGAAGCAACGGCTTACCTGCCCACTGATGGCAGTGGCACCGGCATGACGGCCATGGGCATTCCTGCCCAGCGTGGTGTGGTAGCCGTAGATCCCCGCGTCATTCCGCTGGGTTCCCGGGTGTACATTCCTGGCTATGGTGTGGCAATCGCTGCCGATACCGGTGGCGCCATCCGCGGCCAGAAGGTGGACCTGTGCATGGAAACCTATGGCGAATGCATGAACTTCGGCAGAAGAAGCATCGAAGTCTACGTGCTGGCGTAAAAAGAAGGCTATGAAAGCGAACAAGTGCTTTCATAGCCTTTTTTCATGGAAAAAATCATATCAGCTGCAGGCGCTGGAAGGCGTGATAGATACCGTCTTCAGCTACAGCATCCGTGATGAGATCAGCCGCAGCCTTTGCTTCGTCACCGCCGTTGCCCATGCAGACGCTACGGGCGCAGTAGGCGAACATGGGGATGTCGATCTTGGCATCGCCGAAGGCAATTGTATCGGCCTTATCCGCGCCGATATGCTTCAGCAGTACATCGATGGCATGGTCCTTGCTGACACCGGCAGGGCCGATATCACCAAACAGGGCCTTTTCCCCCGCACCGCCCCAGGTGCCGAGTTTCAGATGGGCAAATTCCTGCTTCGCAGCTAAGAAGTCCTGATAGCTCTTGAGGATGAAGCTGACCTTGTTCAGATCGTCGCGGTAAAGCTCGCCGCCGAAAATCATTTCCGGGAAGCAGTCCCGCACTGTGAGATGGCGGGCGTTTTCCTGTCCTTTGCGGTAGGCGTATTCCTGCATCAAGGGTTCACCGGCGGTTTCGAAGTTCTCACTGGCAAAGAGACCGTTGTTGCTCTCGAGGAAGAACTCCAGCCCGCGTTCATGCAGCCAGTCCACGATATGATGGCTGTCGGCGGCGCTCAGGACCTGATGCATGATGGCCTGGCCATTATCCTCCACATAACTGCCATTGCCGCCAATCATGCCATCGAGCCCGATATCCCAGATATGCTGATAAACCTCCGCCCGGCTGCGCCCCGTGGAGATATAGACGCGATGCCCGTTCTGCCGCGCCTGCCGGATAGCCTCCACCGCCGACTCTGGCAGGACATTGTCGTAATCCACCAAAGTCCCATCTACATCGAGAAAAATGATTTTCTTATTGCTCATAAATACGCCTCCTTATAGCAAAAAAGGAGCTGCTTTCGCAACTCCTGTAAGATCATATGGAGCGGGCAATGGGAGTCGAACCCACCTCTAAAGCTTGGGAAGCTTTCATTCTACCGATGAACTATGCCCGCAACGACTTTTTTAGTATAGCATTTTTATTTTTTCATTGCAAGGGGGAATTTGGAGCGGGCGGCACGAAATTAAATAGTTTATAGAGATTGTTAGAGAGGGAATTACGATTTAAAGGAGGTTTTGATTATGGGACTTTTACAAGCAGGCATTGGTGCCGTAGGTGGCGTATTAGGCGATCAGTGGAAGGAGTATATCTACTGTGACAGCCTGCCGCCGGATGTTTTGATGGCCAAGGGGCACAAGAAGACGGGCTCCGGTTCATCGAACAAGGGGGATGACAACATCATTTCCCAGGGGTCGCGGGTGGCAGTCAATAATGGCCAGTGCCTGATCATTGTGGAAAATGGTGAGGTCGTGGATATCTGTGCTGAGCCGGGGGAATATACCTATGACCGCGCAACGGAGCCGTCGCTCTTTGCTGGCGATCTGTCCAATACGATTCCCAAGGTCTTTGCGGAAATCGGGCGGCGTTTCTCCTTTGGTGGTGATACGGGGCGCGATCAGCGCGTCTATTATGTGAATACCAAGGAAATCTATGGCAACAAGTTCGGCACGCCTTCGCCGATTGCATTCAAGGTGCGGGATGACACGCTGAACTATGAACAGACGATTCAGATCCGTTGCTTTGGTGAGTACAGTTACCGGATCACCAATCCAATCCTGTTCTATACGAATATCGCCAGCAATGTCAGTGATACCTTCAGCCGTGAGGAGATCGACAGTCAGCTGAAATCCGAACTCATGATGGCGCTGAAGCCGGCCATGGCGAAGATTTCGGCCATGCGGGTGGGATATGATGAGCTTGAAGCCCATTCGGCAGATATCGCCAATGCACTCAACGAGAACCTCAGCCAGAAATGGGGCAACCTGCGCGGCATTGAGGTCGTTTCGGTGGCGGTGGCCAGCGTAAGCCTCACCGATGAAAGCCAGGCCGTGCTGGAAAAACTGCAGAAGATGCAGGAAGCGGCGGTCCTCGGACGCGATCCATCGTTGATGGCCGGTTTCTATGGGGCAGCCCAGGCTGATGCCCTGCGTGATGCCGCTAAGAATGAGGGCGGTGCCGCTGTGGGCTTTATGGGCATGAATATGGCCGGTCAGGCTGGCGGCGTCAATGTGGGCGATTTGATGGCGCAGGGGCAGGCGCAAAGAGCAGCGCAGGCCGCACAGGCACGGCCTGCGGCTCCGGCGGCAGGTGCCGCAGGGGGATGGACCTGTGCCTGCGGCAAGACTGGCAATACGGGCAAGTTCTGCTCCGAATGCGGTGCGGCGAAACCTGACGATGGCTGGACCTGCGAATGTGGTGCCAAGAATACGGGCAAGTTCTGTTCCGAGTGCGGCAAGCCAAGACCTGCCGGTGACTGGGTATGTGACTGCGGCGCCAAGAACAGCGGCAAGTTCTGTGCAGAATGCGGCAAGCCGCGTCCGTGATCCGCGACTTTAAATCGGAGGTGAGGATATGGCCAGTAATTCTGTGGCCTATAAATGCCCTAATTGCAGTGCGCCATTGGATTTCAAGCCTGGTACGCAAAAGATAACCTGTGACTATTGTGGGACAGAGCTGGATGCGGCAGCCTTGGAAGATCTGTTTGCCAAAAAAGAAGCCATGGCGGCAGAGGCAGCCGACAAGCAGGATGAGAAATGGGATACGGCGGTGGCCGGCGGTGAGTGGACGGCGGAGGAAGCTGCGGCGTTCAAGACATTTGTCTGTGAGTCCTGCGGGGCGGAAATCGTAGCCGATGGCAACACCATGGCGACTGAATGCTGCTACTGCGGTCATGCAGTGATGATTCCCCAGCGCTTTGATGGCATGCTGCGGCCTGATTATATCATTCCGTTCAAGAAGACGAAGGAAGAGGCCAAGGCGGCACTCAAAGAATTCTATGGCGGCAAATGGCTGCTGCCGAGCCTGTTCAAGACGCAGAACCGCATCGAGGCCATTCAGGCCATGTATGTGCCATTCTGGCTCTTTGATTCCGACGTGGATGCTTATGCCACGTTCAAGGCAGAGAAGGTGCGCGTCTATGAGACAAGCGATGAGCGAGTGACGGAGACCAGTCATTACCGCTGCTTGCGCGCTGGTTCCATGGGATTTGCGAAGATTCCTGTGGATGGCAGTGAGAAGATGGCCGATGACTATATGGAAAGCATCGAGCCTTTTGACTACAGTGAGATGGTGCCGTTTTCCAATGCCTACATGACGGGATTCCTGGCAGATAAGTACGACGTGGATGCGGAAACGTCTGCGCCCCGCGCTGATAAGCGTGTACGGCAGAGCGCCATCGATGTGCTGACGGATACGGTTGAGGGCTTTGATACATGCTCCTGTGAGGAAGCTACGGTGAAGAAACAGGCGGGCAATGTTGTTTATGCCATGGCGCCGGTCTGGATCGTCACGACGCGGTATCAGGATAAGCCCTATACCTTTATGATGAACGGTCAGACGGGCAAGGTGGTTGGCAGCCTGCCTTATGACCAGACAAAGTCCATGCTTTATGCCGCTGCGGCTTTTGCCATCACCCTGCCGATCGTGTATTATGTGGCGAAATATGTATTGAGTCTATGCTGAGCCAGGAGGTATGACAATGAAGAAGATTTTTATGCGCCTGGCCATGGTCTTTATGTGTATGGCCGTATTCATTGCTGGGATGGCGCAGCTGCCGGTGAGCAGTGCAGCCCAGCAGCAGAAAGCCACCGCTGCGATGGCCACGGATATGGGGGCACCGGTGGTGGATCAGGCAAAGTTGCTGAGCAAGGAACAGGCGGAGAAACTTACGGCGAAGATCAAGGAAATCGAGGAACGCCATCAGGTAAAAATCGGTATCTATACGCTGCAGAACCTGCCCAATGGCATGACAGCCGGCAAGCTGGCCAATAACACGCTGGATAAGTATTATGCTAACGGCAGGAACGGCAGCATCGTATTCCTGATTGCTATGGGCAGCCGGGATTGGTACATCTCCACGGACAATACGATGCGCCAGCGCATTGTGGACGGTGTGGGCATCGATGGCCTCAAGGGGATGTTCCTGGAGGATCTGTCGGATGGCAATTATGCGGAAAGCTTTAACAACTTTGCCGCCGGGGTGGATAAGTACCTCACTTACTATGAGGAGGAAGGCGAGCCCTATGATCCATCCAAGGAGTTCAGTATTTTGGCCGCTGTGGTGGCGGTTTTGCTGGCCTTGTTTATCGGCTGGGCTTTCCGGGAATATCTGATTTCCTGTATGAGCAATGTGGCTCCGGCGGTGGAGGCTTCGGCCTATCTGAAGCAGGGAAGTTTCACGCTGACGCAGAGTCATGATAACTTCCTCTATACCACGGTGGTCCGCGAGACCAAATCCAAGAATAATGACAGCTCCTCGTCCAGCAGTGACAGCAGCCACGGTGGCGGCGGCGGAAAATTTTAAACGGACAAAAAAATCGCCCTGATGGGCGATTTTTTTAGTCTGCTACATTTTCTAAGATGCGGATTTCATTACGCATGATATAGGCCGTCTGTTCCGGCTTGCTGCCGTTGACGAGGTAATCGAACATCACCTGCATGGCGCGGCGTCCCTGCTGGTGGGGATGCTGGTAGAGGGCGGCTTTGATCAGGCCTTTCTGCATCATGTCGATGGTGCTGGGGATGGTATCGAAGGCCACGATGGTGATATCCCGGCGATTGGCGGCCTGAATGGCGCGGGCCGTGCCGTAGCCGCCGGAGGATACCACGAACAGGGCGTTGATTTCCGGATGTTCGTCGATAAGCTTGCGGGCGGCCTCATAGGCCTGCATATCATCGTCGGCGGTTTCCTCTACGCCGAGCAGGGTGAAATCGTAGCCTTCCATGACTTCCTGGAAACCCTGCAGGCGCTGCTGATGCCCCAGCATATTGCGGGAGCCAAGGAGAACACCGGCATTGAGGCTGTGCGGGCAGATCATTTTCATCAGGGCACCGGCGGTTCGCCCGCCCTGCAGGTAGTCGCTGCCGACATAACAGTGGCGGCGGCTGGACTCCACATCATTGTTGATGGTTACCACAAAGAGCCCATCGTCCACACAGGCATTGATCTTATCGATGACCTGCGGATCATTGACTGGGTTTATTATCAGGCCGCTGATCTGGGGCTTCAGCTCATCGATGATGCGGCATTGTTCGGCGGCATCGAAGCCTTTCATGCTGCGCCAGATTACCTCGAGGCCATAGGAAGCAAAACGGTCGGCGGCATGGTGCATGGTGGTGAGCATGTCGTCAAAGAAGTGTACGCCTTCAGAGGCAATCAGCACACCTAAGACGGGGTGTTTCTTGCGGGCGGCCAGAGCCTTGCCGGCAGGGTTGGGGTGGTAGTTGAGTTTTTTGGCCATTTCGACGATGAGTTTTTCCTTCTCCGGCTTGACGTTGCCGCGTTTGTTGAGGACACGGTCGACTGTGCCCCGGGACACGCCGCAGAGCTCGGCGATTTGCTTTATCGTAACCATAGGTACCTTCCTTCACTATTTTTTGCGCATATCATATGTTTTGATTATATAATATTCGCAAAGGAAGGGCAAATTCCTGCCGTGCTCGGGCAAAAAAATAAGCCTTCCCCTGACGGGGAAGGCGGGAATCATTCGGTCTGCCCGTGATATTCTACGGTGCGGACTTCTTTGACTTTATTCTGTTCATCAACCATCACGACTTTCGGTTTATGTGCCCGGCCCTCTTCTTCGGTGAACAGGGCATAGGCCATGATGATAACGATATCGCCGGGCTGGGCGAGACGAGCGGCAGCACCGTTAAGACAGATGACGCCGGAGCCTCTGGGGCCGGGAATCGTGTAAGTTTCCAAGCGGGCGCCGTTATTGTTGTCCACGACCTGCACGCGTTCGTTAGGGAGAATACCTGCTTTTTCCATAAGTTCCTCGTCGATGGTGATGCTGCCCATATAGGCGAGGTTGGCTTCGGTCACGGTAGCGCAGTGGATTTTTCCTTTGAGCATATTCAAGAGCATATTCGTTATCCTTCCTTCAGGCAGAGAGAATCACATTGTCGATCAGGCGCGTCTTGCCGATCTTCACGGCGATGGCCAGCAGGGTGTCTTCACTAGCCTCAGTCAATGGCTTGAGGGACGGATAGGCATAGGCTTTGACATAGTCGATATTGGCCATGGGTTCCTTGTGCAGTTCTTCGGTGACGATATGTTCCAGCGCAGAGATTTCCCGTTCGCCATTGGCAAAGGCCGCTTTGGCCGCTTTGAGGCTGCGGGAGAGCACGAGGGCTGCTTCTTTTTCTGCCGGGGATAGGTAGGTGTTGCGGGAACTGCGGGCCAGGCCGTTTTCTTCGCGCGCAATGGGCACCATGTTGATATGGACGTTGATATTGAGGTCCTCCACGAAACGGCGGATGACCGTGACCTGCTGGGCATCTTTCTGGCCGAAGAAAGCCTCGTCAGCCCGGGCAAGGTTGATGAGTTTCGTCACGACGGTTGCCACGCCGCGGAAATGGCCGGGGCGCTGGGCGCCGCAGAGTTTGTGGGTGATATCGCCTTCGACATTGACATAGGTGCAGTAGCCTTCCGGGTACATTTCGGCAGGTTCCGGATGGAATACGGCGTCCACGTTTACGCTTTCGAGTTTTTCGCAGTCGGCGGCGAACTGGCGCGGATAGGCATCGTAGTCCTCGTTGGGGCCAAACTGGGTGGGGTTGACGAAGACCGAGGCAATCACGATATCGCATTTGGCGCGGGCCTCACGCATAAGTGTCAGATGGCCTTCATGCAGGGCACCCATAGTGGGCACGAGACCGATGCTCTTGCCTTGTTTCTTGGCCTGTGCGGCATAGTCTTTGATGGCTTGGAGAGTGGTTAAAATTTCCATGATATCTGCTCCTTAAAATAGATTTAAGGCAAAAGAAAAGCGTATCTTTTGCAGACAGCCAAAAGATACGCATGGTTACTGATTGCGTGAGATAACCTGAAAAGACGCAGTCGTCCTATATGCTGTCCCGGTTCCGCAGAATCCCGGCAGGGTAAGGCTTTGCGCGTAAAGTTATTCTCGTTCATACAAGTATGACTCACAGTAATGATGTCATCTTTTGCCATGAATTATTTTAGCACGTATGAGGGGGCGGGTAAAGAGGCGGGAATCGGAGATTTTTTAAAATTTTTTTTACGGCGTGAAAAATCAGGTGATAAGTCTATGGTCCCTAAAATTTTGCCTTAAATAGTCATGGTGAAGGGGCGGGGATGGCTGCGGCAGGGCGATGAAGAGGAGAAATATCCAGCAAAGATGATTTTTGGCTTTTTCGTAAATCCTGCAATGATGCCCGTTTGTGGCCTGCCGTGCTGGCCAGTGTTAGTTCATAAAGGCAACAAAATGCTTAGAAGGACTTTCGTCCCTGTTTAAAATAGCGAAATAGATGCGATGAATCCCAAAAGCTGGCTTGACTTTGCATTAGAGGGTGATTAGAATAGCATTATATTTTTTTTGGAAGTGTTGTAAAAGATTGGATGAAGTCGAGAAAGATGAAAGGATTGTCATAATTGTCGATGAGGACTGGTAAACATCATGGTAGCCCCCTAAGAGTTTCTGTTAGAAGAAGCCTGCTGGGGGCGTTTTTTTTAGGACTTGGCGGGCCGATGGCCGTCGGCTGGGCCGCACCGGCGCAGGTACAGCCCTGGGTTTATGATTCCATGCTGCAGCTGGCAGCCGAAGGTTATATGGAACTGCCGCTGCGCCCCCTGAATGCGTATTCCAGGCAGGAACTCAGTGACATGGTGGCTAAAGCCCTCAATGAGGTGGAGAAAAACCGCACAGGCCGTCTGAGTGATGAGTATGCCCGGATCACCCGGCTGCTGGTGGTGGATGAGGTGGAACTGAAACTTTCCCGGGAGCAGGAGGCAGTGGCGACATCCCGCTGCCAAAGGGCCCGCGCGAAGGCAGCCAGAGCGGCAGAGATGTATATCCGCCGCTCGATGCAGGGGCAGAACCGCTTGGAAGTCATGGAACCTTTGAAGGCGAAGCACGATAAGGCCCAGGCTGAACTGGAATATGCCGCCCGGGATTATGCGGAAGCCAAAACCCGCTGCGTGCAGCGGGCAGAACTGCTGGCCTATGCCCAAAAACGGCAGCAGAGCCTGTTGGAGGCGATGAATGGCAGTAATGGAAATAATGGAGGAAAACCTCAGGCCGCAGCTATGCCGGCATCTGTGCTGAAAAATGCGGGCCGGCTCCGGGCGGAGTTCTTGTCGGAACTGGAGAAAAATGGCAGTCTGGATAAGATGAGTGCCCGCCAGCAGCTGGCTTCGAATCTTCCGGTCCGGGAGGTTCCGGATCAGGCTTTCAAACTGGATACGGAGCTAAGAGTGGATTCGGGCCGGTCCAGCGGGACGCAGACACGCACCAGAGCACGCGTACGCCTTTATCCGGATTATGAGTTTGCCCCCAATTGGCATGCCAAGGGCATGATCGAATGGCAGAAAACCTTGTCGGGCAGGAAGTTCAGCAAGGATGGCAAGGTGAATTTTGACCGTTACTACCTGAGCGGCAAAATGGGGCTGGTGCAGACCGATATCGGCGCCTTTGGCAGCCTGATGGCTGAGGGCAATGTCTATGACAGCAAGTTCAAGGGCGTGCGCCTGACTGCCGGCAAGCCGGTGCGCTATTCCGTGGAAGCTGGCAAGGCCGGCGATGATGGGATGAAGCGGACTTATGACCTGACCGTTGATTATAAGGCGGCAGCTTATGGTGTGGGCGCCGGTTATTACCATTTTGCTTATGAGAATGGTCAGCGCGATGATATTTATATGGGCAATTACCGTCATAACGTCGGTATCTTCGATGCCAGTGCGATGCTCCTGCACGGCAGGGAGCAGGGGAAAAGCGGCCGGACAGGTTATGTGCTGACGCTGGCTTATGCGCCGCAGAACAGTTGGCAGCCCTATGCCTATAGCAGCTGGCTGAAGTATTATCATCAGCCGCGGGCAACGTATATCAATCACACCATGAACGGCATGGGTGGCGGATTCAATGGATTCCGCGGCTGGGGCTGGGGCTGCAGCTATAACCTGCCCCATGACTGGTCCTTAGGTCTGGAGCTTTACCATCTGCGCAGCCTTGATAATGGCAGGACCGGCAACACCATCTGGGGATCGGTTACGAAATACTTCAAGAACTATCGGGAATGATTTCCAAGTCTATTTTCAGGAAAAGGAAGCTTTGATTAACATGGATATGCTTAGAAAACTCGAAGATGGGAAAGCAAAGATGGCCGTCGTAGGACTGGGGTATGTAGGTCTGCCGCTGGCCGCCGCATTTGCTGAGAAATTTTCGGTCATCGGTTTTGACCGCAACGAGCGGAAAATAGAGAAATACCGGCAAGGACATGATGTTACGGCGGAAATCGGCGACGAAGCCCTGCAGGACAGTACGATTGAGTTCACTTCAGATCCGGCACGGCTGTCGGAGGCTTCGTTCATCATTGTGGCGGTGCCTACGCCCATCAATGGGGACAAAACACCGGACCTGGCGCCGGTGAAAGGTGCTACCGAAACGGTGGCCAGATATCTTAAGCCGGGCAGCCTGATAGTCTATGAATCGACGGTGTATCCCGGCGTGACGGAGGATATCTGCCGCCCGCTGCTGGAAGAGAAATCCGGTCTTGCCGGCAGTCAGGATTTCAAGATCGGCTATTCACCCGAACGCATCAATCCCGGGGATAAGCAGCATCGCCTGCAGAATATCACCAAGATCGTTTCGGCAGAAGATACGGAATCTTTGGAGGAAGTGGCCGACGTCTACAGTTCCATCATTGACAAGGTTTACAAGGCGTCCTCCATCCGCGTGGCTGAAGCGGCTAAGCTGGTGGAGAATACCCAGCGTGATATCAATATCGCCTTTATGAACGAGCTGGCCATGGTGTTCCATGAAATGGATATCGATACGGAGGAAGTGGCCAAGGCCATGGATACCAAATGGAATTCGCTGGGCTTCCGTCCCGGCCTGGTGGGCGGGCATTGCATCGGCGTAGATCCGTATTATTTTATCTACGAGGCAGAGAATCTCGACCGCCATTCGCAGATGATTTCTGCCGGCCGCCGCATCAATAACGATATGAGCAAATTCGTGGCCCATGAGATTGTCAAGGTCTTGCTGCGGGCTGGCATTGATGCACCAAAAGCCAGGATTTATCTGCTGGGTATGACCTTCAAGGAGAATTGTCCGGATACGCGCAACTCCCGTTCTGTGGATATTTATCACAATCTGCAGGAATATGGCCTGCAGGTAACGGCGGCCGATCCTTGGGCTGACCGAGAGGATTTCCAGCGCGAATATGGTATCGAACTTGTGGATGAGAACGATATCCGTGACGCAGACTGCCTGGTGCTGCTGGTGGCGCATGATACTTACAGCCAGCGTTCCCTGCAGGATTGGAAGAAATATTATCGCGCTGGAAAGCAGCCAATCCTCATTGATGTGAAGAGCATCTATGGCCGGGTGGCGGCGGAAAGAGCCGGTTATACGTATTGGTGTCTGTAAGACGGGAGGTTTATTTTCACCGTGAATTTCAAGAAACTCGCATTTATGGTGGCCCTCTGTCTGGCCGTGGTGATCGGCGCGCTGGTGTTCATCCGAGATCATGTCGTCGAGAAAACGGAATTTATCCCGGACATCACAGACCTGACCAAGAATTACATGGCGCAGGCTGAGATCAGCGAGGCGGCAGAGAAACGTCAGGATCCGGCTATCAAACCGGTGGAGGTGATCACCACGTTGCAGGATGGCACGCATCGCATTGCATTGGTCTTTGACGGCATGCCGGACCGCCCGCTGGCGGCAAGGCTGCTGGATGTACTGGCAAAGCATAAGGCGGCCGCCGTATTCTTCCTGGAAGGGGAGAATGTGGCCGATGTGCCGGAGGTCATCACATTGATCCGGCAGGCCGGACAGGAAGTGGGCAACTACACGTATGTCGGCCTGGCTGGGCTGGAAAAACGCCCCGTGGAGGAACAGCTGCGGGAAATCTGCCGTGCCCAGAAGGTCATTACCATGCATGATCCGCTGGCGCCGAATCTCTTCCGCGCACCGCGCACGGTCTATACGGATGATCTGCTGAAGTCAGTGCGGGCGGCAGGTTTGGAGTATGCCGTCAAGGAAAATGTGCGGTTCCAGCCCGGACATATCCATAATGCGGCCGAGGCGGATGCTTATGTCCGCACGATTGCATATGGCAGTATCATCGCCATACCGGTAGACCTTCCTGTGGAAGTGAAGGCCAATGATATGGCCACGCGTGAGGAGAAGCCGGCGGTGGATATGAAGCCGACCATCCGGGAGGATAACAGCGCTCCGGTCCCGCCGCAGGCAGACCTGGCGGCAGAAGTGGATCTGCTGCTATCGGCTATGGAACGGCGCGACATGCAGGCCGTTTTCGTGAATCAGTTCCGCAAGATCTATTATGTTCCTGCCGGCTTTCCCATGCCGCAGCCGAAAAGCCAAGGAGGCTCAGCTAAATGATTCAGAAAATAAAGCCCCGCAGGGATGTACTCTGCGTGGAGAAACCGGACCGCCGCCTGCTTTCCTATGTGCCGGATGATTCCGGTGTGCGCAGCAATCACGACCGCCGAGGGTTTGAGGGCGCGGCAGAGGCTGGCGGCAGCTACGAACAGTTCCAGCAGGAGGATAAAAGAGGCCGCCGTTATGTCGTGGACTATGAGGTGCAGGCAGTATTCAGCCATCAGGGAAAGTCCTGCAGTCTGACGGCGCAGGCCGTGGACATCAGCACCACAGGTATGCTGCTGAAGCTGCCTGCGGAACAAGGCGCGAAACTGCAGGCGGCCGGCCGTGTCAAACTCAGTTTCACGATTACGCCCGGCTCCATGCCTGAAGGGTATGAGATGAAAATCCGTTCGCTCAAGGCCAATTGCGTGCGCATGACAAACGGGGAGGACGGCATGGCCTTATGCGGCGTGGAGTTTGCCGATACCCTGGCACAGTATGCTGCGGACAAACGGCAGAACTATATGCTGGCAGCGTCAGCGTTCTGTCTGGGCATCATCACGCTGGTCATCATCCTGATGCGGGCAGAATCGGTGGTCTATTTCCGCTTTAACCGCTGGCTTTATCTCTACAGCATTATTGCGGCGACCTTCCTGCTCTCGCGTTATTTTTTTGCCGTTTTTTACCGGCCGGTGAAGATCGATCCGGATTATACGCCGGGTGTTACGGTGATCATTCCGTGTTTCAACGAGGAAAACTGGATTCAGAACACCATCCGGAGCTGTATCAATCAGGATTATCCGGCAGACAAGCTGGAGGTCATTGTGGTGGATGACCATTCCAATGACCACTCGGTGGATCGCATCAGGGAGGCCATCGAAGAGATCAAGGGCGCAGATGCGGAGAATGGCAATTATCATATGGCAGACCGAATCCGCTATCTGGTTCAGCCATTCAACAAGGGAAAGCGGGATGCCATGGCTTGGGGCGCCACTGAGGCCAAACATGAACTGCTGGTTTTTGTCGATTCGGACAGCTTCCTTGATCCCTATGCAGTGCGGAATATTGTCCAACCATTCAAGGATAAGGAGATGGGCGGTGTTTCCGGGCGCACGGACGTGGCCAATACCTACACCAATGCGCTTACCCGGATGCAGTCCGTGCGTTACTATATCGCCTTTCGCATCATGAAGGCCGCAGAGAGTTATTTTGATGCGGTGACCTGTCTTTCGGGGCCGCTTTCCTGTTACCGCCGGGATCTGGTGCTGAAATATGCCGATGCCTGGCTGAATCAGAAGTTTTTGGGGCAGAAGGCGACCTTCGGTGATGACCGCAGTATGACGAACTTCATCCTGCGCCATAACCGTACGGCTTATCAGGATTCGGCGGTCTGCCGGACCATCGTGCCTAATTCCTATACGATGTTTTTGAAGCAGCAGATGCGCTGGAAGCGTTCGTGGCTGCGGGAGTCCCTGATTGCGGCCCGCTATATCTGGAAGAAGGAGCCGTTCATGTCCCTGAGCTTCTATATGGGGCTGGCCGTGCCGATTGCGGCGCCGATCATCGTGCTCTATAACCTCATCTATGTCCCCATCATGCACCGGGTATTTCCCATTACCTTCATGGTGGGGATGTTCCTGATGGCGATGCTCATGAGCATGGCGCAGCTGTTTCTGCGGCGCAGCACCACCTGGATTTTCGGTATGTGGTTCTGTCTCTATTACGAGGCGGTCCTGCTTTGGCAGATGCCCGTGGCCTGGTTCACGTTCTGGAAATCGACCTGGGGAACCCGTCTGACGCCGGCAGACCTGGCAGAGATGGAAAAGGAACGGCTGAAGAAAGAAAGGAAGGAAAAGAAACGGCATGAACCATAAGGAAACTCGGGACATAAGAGTGCTGGCGCTTGGGGATGACAGATTCTCTAAGCGCAAGAATCTCAGAAAGCGTCTGCGTGTCATGGCGGAGATTGCCGTGGTGGCCCTGCTGCTTTTCATCCTCTATGACCTGTTCTACAGTCTGGATACCTATAAACCTTATAACCACGATGAGGTGGCGGCCGGCGATACCGATACGGGCTTTGTGGCATTGTCTTATTTCGGTGTGGACCATATCGGCGATACCTCCACGCTGATTGGGCAGAAGCAGCTGTATAAGCAGCTGCAGGAGCTCAAGAAGCAGGGGTTTGTCACCATCACCCAGCAAGATATCAAGGATTACTATCAGCAGGGCCGGCCGTTACCGCAAAAAGCCCTCTATCTGATGTTTGAGGATGGTCGCCGCGATACGGCTATCTTTGCCCAGCCCATCCTGGAGAAGCTGAATTACAAGGCCAGCATGATGAGCTACGGCGAAAATGTCGAATCAATGGATCTAAAGTTCCTCAAGCCTTCCGAGCTGGAAGAACTGGAAGACTCGACTTACTGGGAACTGGGAACCAATGGTTACCGTCTGGAATACATCAATGTCTTCGACCGGTACCATAATTATATCGGGGAGATCGATCCCCTGCGTTATGCCATGCTGACACCTTATCTGGAGCGCAATTACAACCACTATCTTATGGATTATATCCGGGATAAGAACGGAGTGCCCAAGGAAAGCTATGGCCATATGAAGCGGCGCATTAGTTATGATTACGAGAAACTGAAAGATGTCTATACCAGCGAGCTAGGGAAAGTCCCCGGAACCTATGTGCATATGCACGGTAACACGGGTAAATTCGCCAACAACAATGCGGTCAGCGCCGTGAATGAGAAATGGATACGGGAGCTTTTCCCTATGGCCTTCAACCGCGAGGGCTACTGCTTCAATCAGCGGAACAGCAGCATCTATGACCTCACCCGCATGGAGCCGCAGCCCTATTGGCCCATCAATCATCTGCTGATGCGCATAAAGTACGATATCAACACGCCGATTGACTTCGTTTCCGGTGATGCTTCCCGGCAGGATGCCTGGAATCTGCTCGCAGGGGCAGCGGAAATCGAAAATGAAACCTATACGCTGACCACTTTGCCGGAAGGCGAGGCTGTTGCCGAAGTACGGGAAAGCAGCAGCTTGCCGGATGTGAAATTGTCCACGAAACTAATGGGCAATGCCTTCGGTGCTCAGCAGATTTTCCTGCGCAGCGACAGCAACCGGGAAAACTGCCTGTGTGTAGAACTCATCAACGATCAGCTAGTGGTGTTTGAAAAGCACGGCGGCGCAAGGCGGGATCTGTATCAGGAAAAGATTCCTGTAATACTTGGGGAGACCATCTCTTCTGTGGAGGAGAAAAAGAAGGAAGCGGAAGTGCAGGAAAACCTGACCTTTGCCCGCTATGCCAAGACCAAGGAGCAGGCGGAGGAATACTATGGCCGGGCCAAGAAGCGGGAAGAGATGCCGGCCGCCTCTATTGCAGACGGGGCAGAGCCCTATGACCATGTACAGAGTTTCCACCGCCGCGGCGACCATCAGCTGGATATCGACCTCAAGGGCGGCAGATTGAAAATCAGGCTGGATGGGAAGGAAGTCCCGCAGCCCATTGAAGTGACCGAAAACGGTCAGGGCAGTATCTTCTTAGGAGCATCCTGGCAAGGCGAGGCCTGGAGTCAGCGCAATCTGGCCGATGATGTCTATGATGCGGTGTTCGATAAGTTCACCATCACGACCAATACGGGGAAGGACAAGGAAAAAGTCCTGTTCACTACAGAGCTTTCCGGCTGGAACAAATTGCTCTTCCAGACCGGGGAACTTTGGGATAAGGTCCTGTTCTGGTTCCTGCGCAATGCCTGAGGAGGGCATCGTTATGAGAAAGCATATTCACATACTGGCGCTGGCCCTGAGTCTGGCCCTGTCAGCGGGCTGTGCCCAGAGTGCGCCGCTTAAAAGCGGGGCGCATCCGCAGGTGGAACTGTCTGCCTGGGCGGCTCAGTGGGATGCCGGGCGCGGCGTTGCTGAGTACAAACAACTCAAGCATCATCTGACGGGCGTATCCGCCTTTACGGCGTCGTATAACAGCGAAGACAAGCTCGTGCTGCCCGCAGAAATCAAAGAAATCGTGCAGTCCGCGCGCAAAGAGGGAAATGCCAAACGCTATCTTTCCATCACCAATGACTGGCAGGATGCAAAAGGTAAAAAGCACGCCAAGGACACGGCGCTGCTAAAGCGTCTGCTGGCCGGTGACGAACAGAAAGAGGCTGTGGTCCGGGAAATGGTGGCTGCCGCCCAGAAGGCTGATTGCACCGGGGTGGAGCTGGATTATGAAGCATTTTACAAGGATAAGGATCTGCTGCAGGCTTATCTTGGCCTGACCTACAAGCTGTCAGCAGCCTGTCTCAAGGAAAATCTTGACCTGCGCATCGTGCTGGAGCCCGGTATGCCTATGGATGCCGGCTTTTGCAAGGGGCCGGAGTATGTGGTGATGCTCTACAATCTCCATGGCGGGCATAGCGGCCCCGGTCCTAAAGCCGATGCAGGATTCATCCATAAGACCATTCAGAAGATGGCCGCCCTTCCCGGCCGGAAAGCCGTGGCCCTGGCTACGGGCGGCTGCCTTTGGGAAGATTACGGCCTGCTGGGACTGAAAAAAGGCCCGGTGCGTTTTGTCGATGAAGCAGAGGCGGCCAGTCTTGCTAAGGCACATGCGCTGGCACCCGAACGGGATGAAGCCAGCGCCGCCCTGCATGGGACCTATGAGGAAAACGGGCACCACTATGAACTCTGGTATGCCGACAGTGAGACCATCAATGCCTGGATCAAGGCGGCCGCAGATGAGGGCATCAGCAGCATCAGCCTTTGGCGGCTGGGCGGCAACATGGACATTAAAAATGTTCGCACAAAATAGATTTCAAGCTTTCAAGGAGGATATGCAAAAACATGCACAAATATAGCTTCTTTCAGCGAGGTGCTGTGATCGCCATGGCCGGCCTGTGCTTCCTGACGGCGCCTGCCAGTGCGCAGCCAGCTCAGCCGCACCGCTTTCTGGCTACAACGGAAAAAACGGTGATCCTGACCTTTGGCGGTCTTTCGCGGCAGGCACCGTTGCAGAATATCCTGAATTATATGCAGGCCGAAAAACTGCGCGGGACGTTCTTCGTCACAGAGCGGGAATTGCAGCGGAACCGGGCGAATCTGCAGTTGATCCGCAGCTTCGGCCAGGATATGGCCATTGGCCTGGTTCCCACGAAGGAGGGCGGCGTACAGGACTATTGTGCGCAAATTCAGCGCATCCGGAAAGCCCTGCAGGCCGATTTTGGCGTAAGCAGTAATTTCGTCCGTATCATGTCCGGCGGCGGCAATCAGGAAGCAATGCAGGAGGCCGTGGCCAAAACAGGCTGTACCCTGATCAGTCAGGGGCTCAATGTGGTGCAGTCCAAGCACAAGGACGCCCAAAGTCCGGCCGAGGTGATGCCGCAGATTTTTGGCAAATGGACGACCTCGCTGAACCGCGGGGAAATCGTCTATCTGCGCACGGATTTTTATACCCATGATAATCTGGCGGCCGATATGCTCCGGGAGATCAAGAAGCAGAAACTGGACAATATCGGTTATGCTCCGCAGGATACAGCCGATAGCCCTGACAATGATTCGGCGTATCATACTTCGTCGCTGGCTGATGTGGCAAAGAATAAAGCTGAACATTATACTTATCCGGTGAATCCGGATGATCTGCCCATCGAAATGCAGCCGGAATATGGAGCCAATCAGATTACGGATAAGAATTTTATGCAGGAATTCTATCGCCGGTATATCGGTGCACCGGAAGTCGGTGCCATTGACCGTATGCTGGGCTTTTCCCGTACGGAAATGGCCCGGGCTGACACGACCGGGCTGGTCAAGACGGCACCACCGCAGACGGTCTTTCTGACTTTTGACGACTGGGGCAATGATGATTCCATCAATAAGATACTCTATGTACTGCGCAAGCATCATGTTCATGGTACGTTCTTCATCATCACCCGCAATATGCTGAACAATCCCAACTTGTTGCGGGCTATCGCCAGTGAGGGCAATGAGATTGGCAGCCATACCAACAATCATGTGGCCATGACGGTGCAGGACAAGCGCGGGAAGCAGATTCCTGTGGAAAGTGAAGAGGAGTACAAGGCGGATGTGGAATCTTCCTATCCCAAATTGCTCGCCGTGGTGGGGGATATGCGTCTGGACAGCGGACGTCCGGCCCTCACCAGACTCCTGCGTCCGCCTACGCTGGCTGTGAGCCGTATGGGAGCAAAGGCAATCTTCAATGCCGGTTATACCTATATCGTCAACGGTTCTGGCAGTACCGAGGATTATGGTGCTGTATCCATGCAATCGCTGGTGGGAATCATGAACAAGATCGTGCATGATGAAAAGGGCAATGTCCGCCGGGGCGCTATCCTTATCATGCATATGAGCGCAACGGCCAAACGCACGCCGGAGGCACTGGACATCCTGCTGACGGCTAATGACAATCTACCGGAGGGGCATCCGGGCAAATTCAAGGTGGCTCTTTTGGGTGATTATCTGCAAGATGGCTATGATCAAAGCAAAGAGCAGCACAAATAAAAGAAATCCCTTGCGGGCGTCAGCCTGCAAGGGATTTCTTTTGCTATAACAGTTTATTTTTTCTTTTTGCTTTTGTTGAATTCGTCGAGGATCATACGTTTGGCAATCTTGCCCGTAGAGGTGCGTGGGAGTTTTTCCATCAGGTGGAATTCACGCGGAATCTTGTAAAGGGCAAGGTTGGCCTGCAGGAACTTCTTGAGTTCGCGCACGTTGATGTCCTGGCCGTCATGGGTGCTGTAGAAGCAGGCACCGGCCTGACCGCGCAGTTTGTCTTCGATGCCGATGACGGCTGCTTCGAAGATGCCGGGGAACTGGTAGACGAGTTCTTCAACTTCACGGGGATAGATGTTCTCACCCATGCTGATGATCATGTCCTTGATGCGGTCGACGATGTAGATATAGCCTTCTTCATCGGCGCGGGCTACGTCGCCGGTATGGAACCAGCCGCCGCGCATGGCGTCCTGCGTCACATCCGGCAGATTCCAGTAGCCGAGCATGACGTTATCGCCTTTGACGACGAGCTCACCGGCTTCGCCCTGCGGGACGTCCTTGCCTTCGGCATCGATGAGCCGCCACTGGATACCCGGCACAATCTTGCCGCAGGAACCGACAATCGGTTTTTCCGGTGGGTTCATCGTGACAACCGGGCTGGTTTCGGAGAGACCGTAGCCTTCGCAGATATCCACGCCGAATTTTTTAATGAAGTCCTGCTGGATCTGCAGGGGCAGGGTGGTGCCGCCGCTGACCACGAGGCGCAGGGATTTCATGTCTTCCGTGCTGGCCAGCTTCGTGAGCAGGCTGCAGATGGAAGGCACGATATAGAGGTCGGTGACCGCTTCATCGCGGATGACGCTGATGGTTTCCTTCGGCGTGAAGGAATCGAGGATTACGACTTCGGCACCCTTGTAGAAAGGATAGAGGACGGAGCAGGTGAAACCGAACACATGATACATGGGCAGAACGCAGAGTACATGGTGCTTGGCTTCGCAGCCCATGCCGTTAGCTTCCATCTGCTGGCAGTTGGCCACGAGATTGCGATGGGAGAGCACGGCGCCCTTCGGCGTGCCCGTGGTGCCGGAGGTGTAGAGGATCATGCAGGGCTGATGCTCGTCAAAATCCGCATCCAGAGCCGGAGCTGCGGCGATTTTCTTGTCTTCTTTCGAGAAGTTCTTGACATCATACTGCGTGACCTTCAGGTCGCAGCGCAGGGAGGAGAGGGCATCCACGAGATTAAGTGGCTGATAGGTCAGCAGCACACGGATACCGGCATCCTTGATGATGTAGGCAATCTCGCGGTTGCTCAACTGGAAGTTGATGGGAACGGCAATCGCCCCCAGGGAGACTGCGCCCATATAGGCGAAGAGATAGTCGGCACTGTTGCGCGAGAAGAAGCCGACGCGGTCGCCCTTGCGGACACCGGCAGCATATAGACGGTTGCGGCAATTGTCGACAGCTTTCTGAAATTCCTTATAAGTGAAGCGGCGCCCGTGGTCCACAATGGCCATGGCATCTGGTTTTCCCTGTAAAATAAGTTCATGAACAAACATAAGTTTACCTCTTTCTTCTTTAACTCAAGGTTAATTGCTCATACAAGATAAATTTTATACCAGGTCATAAAAAAAGTAAAGAGATTATTTTTTCTGCATGGGGGAGATTTTCTTTTTGTGGCGAACAATATTATTAACAGAAATTGCTGCATTGTGTTTATGTATACATTACGTTTATTTACAAAAATAGTAGATTTTTGCATAATTATCTGCTATGATGTAAAAGTATATAGCGAATATACATAGATTCTATGTAAAATCTGATATATTTAATTGTGTAATTGGAGGCGGGTTTCATGAAGGCTGAGATTAGCGTCAAGCTGGCGCGGTGTAAGGGCTGCGGCATTTGCGCGGCTTTTTGTCCCAAGTCGGTGCTTGAGATCGATGAGCTGGGCAAGGTTGTCGTTGCGCATCCGGATGATTGTATTGGCTGTGGGCAGTGTGAACTGCGCTGTCCGGATTATGCAATATTTGTGGATAAAGTTGCAGCAAAGGAGGGCGTGGCATGAGTGAAGCAAGATTAATGCAGGGCAATGAGGCCTGCGCAGAAGCTGCGATTGCGGCCGGCGTGAATTTTTTCGCGGGCTATCCCATCACGCCGTCCACGGAAATTGCTGAGACGATGGCCAAGCTCCTGCCGAAGGCGGGCGGCAAGTTCATTCAGATGGAAGATGAGATTGCCTCGATGGGGGCAATCCTCGGTGCTTCGCTGGCAGGCTGTAAGGTCATGGATGCCACCTCCGGACCGGGATTTTCCCTGAAACAGGAACTCATCGGCTATGCGGCCTGCGCTGAGATTCCCTGCGTGCTCGTGGATGTGCAGCGTGTCGGCCCGTCTACCGGCCAGCCGACCGCTCCTTCGCAGGGCGATGTGATGCAGGTGCGCTGGGGCACGCATGGTGACCATCCGGTGATTGCGCTGTCACCATGGAGCGTGCGTGAGACCTATGATGCCACAGTGATGGCCGTCAACTATGCTGAGCGCTTCCGTACGCCGGTCATGCTGCTGATGGACGAGATGGTCGGTCATCTGCGGGAAAAGGTGGAACTGCCCGAGAAAATCGACATCTATCCGCGCCGCAAGCCGACGAAGACGCGCGCTGAAGGCTATCAGCCGTTTGCGCCGGAAGAAGATCTCGTGCCTAATGTGGCCGATTTCGGCGAGGGCTATCATATCCATGTGACCGGCCTGATTCATGATGAGACGGGCTTCCCGGTCGGCAGCCCGAAGGTTACGGAGGATTCCATCCGCCGCCTGCATGAGAAGATTGCCCGCGTGGGTGAGGAAATCATCCATACGGAAAGCTATTTTATGGAAGATGCGGAATATGCGGTAGTATCTTTTGGCGGTACGGCGCGTACAGCTTATGAGGCAGTGCGTGAAGCCCGTGCGGCTGGCAGGAAGGTCGGCCTCGTGCGACTGCTGACCATCTGGCCGTTTGCTGACAAGGTGGTGGCCGAGCTGGCCAGGAAGGTCAAGGGCATTGTCGTGGCCGAACTCAACTATGGTCAGCTCGTTCATGAAGTGCGCCGTGCGGCAAATGGTGCTTGCCCGGTAAGCCTTTGCGGCAAGTACAATATGCGGGCGTTTGAACCCGCGGAGATTTTGGCAAGTATTGATGAGATGGTAAAGGAGGTTGAAGGCTGATGGCAGTAGAAAGAGAATATGAACAGTATTTCCGTCAGAACCGCCTCCCGCACCTCTGGTGTCCCGGCTGCGGCAACGGCATTGCCATGAAGGCCATCGTGCAGGCGATTGCGAAAAGGCCGGAACTCAATCAGGACAATACGGTGATCGTGTCCGGTATCGGCTGCTCGTCCCGTGCTTCGGGCTATATGGATTTTGACACCCTGCATACGGCGCATGGCCGTGCGATTCCGTTTGCAACGGGCATCAAGCTGGCCCGTCCGGAACTCAATGTCGTGGTCATCACGGGTGACGGCGACTGCACGGCTATCGGCGGCAATCACTTCATTCACGGCTGCCGCCGCAATGTGGACCTGACGGTAGTTCTCTTCAATAATAATATATACGGTATGACCGGTGGGCAGGCATCCCCGATGACGCCGACAGGCCGCAAGGCCACGACGGCGCCTTATGGCTCCGTTGACCGGCCCTTCGATGCCTGTGCACTGGCCGAAGCCGCCGGCGCAACCTATGTGGCCCGTTCCACGGCCTTCCATGTGCAGCATCTGACGGACATGATTGCCAAGGCCTTCGACAACCACGGTTTCTCGTTTGTCGAAGCATTGGTGCAGTGCCCCACGGCCTATGGGCGCAAGAACAAACTCGGCAGCCCGGCCGATATGATGAAGTGGATGCGGGACAATGCCGTGATGAAGGCGGCTTGGGATAAACTCGATTCTAATACGGTATCTCCGGAAAAATTCCCGATTGGTTTGTTATATGAAGCTGCGGCCATGGACTATGACACGGCCTATGATCAGGTTATCGAGCGGGCAGGAGGTGCACATAAATGAAAAAACAGTTAAGACTCTCCGGCTCCGGTGGTCAGGGCGTGATCACAGCGGCAATCCTCTTGGCTGAAGCGGCTGTTGCCGAAGGCAAAGAGGCGGCGCAGAGCCAGTCCTACGGTCCTGAGGCGCGCGGCGGCGCGTCGAAGGCTGAGGTCATCATCAGTGACGAGACAATCTACCATCCGCATGTGGAAGTGCCGGATCTTGTGCTGGCCATGACGCAGAAGGCTGCGGATAAATACTACAGCGACCTGCATAAAGATGGCCTGCTGATATTAGATGACAGCCTGGTGCCGGAAACGCCGGACTTCCCGCATGTCGTGCGCCTGCCAATCACGAAACTGGCAGTGGAGGAACTCGGCAAAGCCCTGTTCGCCAATATCGTGGCGTTAGGAGCCCTCGTGCGCATCACCAATCTGGTACAGTTCGACACGGTCAAAGAGTTCGTCGCCAAACGAGTGCCGCCCCATACAGTAGAGGCCAATATGAAAGCCCTGCAGCTGGGCTGGGATGCGGCAGAGAATATATAAAGAACGATGAAACCGCTTTGCTTTGCAGGGCGGTTTTTTCGTGTGCAAATAAAGTTATCGTATAATTAAAAAAAATATATATTTTATTTCTTAAATAACGATTTATTCTAATTCTATTATAATTTATCAAATACTTGCAAATCATTATTATCTATGATAAAATTAACACCGTCTTAAAGATAGTTTAGAAATTGCTGAGGAAACATGGACACTCATGGAAGTTCTGGCTATCCTTCGAGGCGAATAATAACACTATTTTTCGAAGGAGGAGTTTCTCATGAAGAAGACTCTCGTATCCGCTCTGACGACCGCTCTGGTTGTCGGTGCAGCTAGCACGACGTTTGCTGCTGCAAATCCGTTCACCGATGTTCCTGCTGATCATTGGGCTTATGACGCTGTAAGCCAGCTCGCTGCTGATGGCGTTATCGAAGGTTATGGCGACAGCACGTTCAAGGGCAACCGTAACATCACCCGTTACGAAATGGCTCAGATGGTTGCTAAAGCTATGGCTAAGAACACTTCCGGCGTTGACAAAGCTCTGGTTGACAAACTGGCTGCTGAATTCGCAGAAGAACTCAACAACCTCGGTGTTCGCGTAGCTAACCTCGAGCGCAATGCTGACAAAGTAAAATGGAATGGCGTTGCTGAGTACACCTTCACGGAAGCTCGCGTAAATAACCATGGTGCAAAATTCACGGCTAAAGATGCTGACCATGACAAGAACAACGTTCTGTTCCGTCTCGAACCGTCCGCTGAAGTGAACAATCACTGGCATGTAAATGCTCGTCTCGATGCTAACTCCAACCTGAAGACGGACGAAGGCGACAATGGAAAAGTAAGCCTCGAACGTGTATGGGCGCAGGGTGACTATGGCAAGTTCCAGGTTAAACTGGGTAAATTCGCTTCCATGAACGATGACAGCATTGCTGATACCGCTTTCTCCGGTGCTGAAGCTTCCTTCGGCAAGGATGTAAAACTCATCCTCGGTGCTGGCCGCCTGAGCATGGATGATGTTGCTTATCATTATGCTACGGCTTGGGATTCTGTTGCTGGTGTACACCATAGCGATGCTACGGCAAACTATCAGTACGCAGGCCTCGAAACCAACAAGGGCAAACTTTCTGCTGGTGCTTACTGGCATCATCTGAATGCTGATGGCTTCTATAAGAAACATGTTGCCGCTGATGTTTATAGAATGACGGATGAGGCCAACATTTGGATGCTGAAGGCTGGCTACAAGTTCAGCAAGAACGTTGCTCTGAACGGTTTCTACGCTCAGGATGCAAGCTCCGACATCTACAAGAAGGCTGGCAGCATTGAACTCGACTACAAGGGTGCTGAACAGGAAAACAAGGGCACTTGGGGTGCATGGGCTGCATACCGTCATCTCGGCACGAATGCAATCGTTAAGAGCACGTACGATGCTATCGACACGAACTTCAAAGGTTGGGAACTCGGCGCTAACTACACGCTCTTCAAGAACGTGGTAACGACTTTCCGTTATGGCAACGAAAAGAGCCTGGTTGACAGTAACCTGAAAGCGCAGACCTACTTTGGTCGCGTTCAGTTCTTCTTCTAATCTCACGATTAGTGAAGCTAATGCCAATAAAGACCTCCGCTTCGGCGGAGGTCTTTTCTTGCATTTGGCGGGGGAATGTGGTAGACTAAAGACAGATAAAAAAGACCACCGATAGACGGCGTGCAACCGCGCTCGTTGGTTAATAACTGAATTAGAAGTAGAAATAACCGCAAAGTTTGGTCGCTAGGCGGTTATTTCTGTTTCATGGCTATGATAATGAGTAAATATCCTTGCTAAGCCGGTGAGAACACTGGAGTTTCCACTGGCTTTTTGCGGTGCTCTCGCATATTGCGGGCCCCCCTTTCCTTTGTTATAATACAGGCAGGGAGGTAAAGTATGGATATATCGGTATTGTTTTATACAACACATTTGGGCAGGAGCCTAAAGAATTCGTTGCATAAATTCGATAAGGAAGACTTGCTGGCAGACATAAGTCTGGCTAGAGATTTTTATGACGAAGCACTTGAAACAGCAGATTTTCCTTATGATTATCGAATTAAGTCCTTAGAGTCCTGTCGTATTAAGTATGACAGATACTATCCTAACTATGCCGTTGAAAGAACATACAATGATTTGTTTGGAGCCAGGATGATCGTAGACGACTATTCGCAGGCTTATGATATTGCGAACATGAAACCAGTCAGGGAATCCAACATGATTTTGGGCAAGCGGCTGGACGATGGATATCGTGGCCTACACTTGTATTATCAGCCGGATCATTTTGTATATCCGATTGAATTTCAATTCAATACGGCTTATGATCGGCGGCTGAATGATTGGCTGCACAGTTATCTATACAAGAAAGGCTATGTGCCTGACATTGGTGGACAATTGCGGAAAACATATGAATCTGGCCGTATACAGTCAGAAGATGATTTTAGGAGGGAGCTACATGTGTTACTTAGTGGTAAATAATTTTGGTGAGCATGGCAGTATTGCAGTTCAGATGCAGCATGGCCCCCGGCTTAGGACTCTGACACATTATATTGAAGAAGTCAGGAAGGGCAAAGGAAGTCAGATTGTAACTTTGAGCAATCCTGATGCGTATAAAGAGTATGCTCCTTATGAGATATGCGCTAATGAGGCAGAATTTGTGCAAAAGGTTCTGGCTATGTAATTAAATTTATATATGAGACAGGCATAGTCCTGTCTTTTTTGTGTGTAGATCTATATCTTCTTAACATATGTGAATTACCTGTAAAATATCTGATTATCAATGTTATTGTTATAATAGTATACAATAAATTTTGCAGGTATTTAATCTAAAATTATTTAAATTGAAATTGTCAGATACTTGCAAATAAAATTTATATATGTTAAAATTAGTGCGGTCTTGGGATAGGATTAGGAATTGCTGAGGAAACATGGACACTCATGGAATGAATAATCCGCCTTCAAGACGAGTAACAAACACTATTTTATTGAAGGAGGAGTTTCTTATGAAGAAGACTCTCGTATCCGCTCTGACGACCGCTCTGGTTGT
>NZ_FNJQ01000005.1:0-14484 GCF_900104055.1 Pseudoselenomonas ruminantium | reverse complement strand
CCGGCGTTGACAAAGCTCTGGTTGACAAACTGGCTGCTGAATTTGCTGAAGAACTCAACAACCTCGGTGTTCGCGTAAGCAACCTCGAACGCAATGCTGACATGGTAAAATGGAACGGCAAAGCTGAATACACTTACTGGAGCCATCGTGACAAAGATGCTCATACCAAAACAAACGACGATCAGCTTCTGTTCCGTCTCGAACCGAGCGCTGAAGTGAACAGCCACTGGCATGTAAATGCTCGTTTGGATGCATCCACGGATTTGGCAAAGGATACGGCTGGTGATAATCATGGTGACGCGCAGGACAGCAATGTTAAGCTGAAACGTATCTGGGCACAGGGTGAATATGGTAAGTTCCAGGTTAAACTGGGTAAATTTGCTTCCCTGAACGATGACAGCATCGCTGATACGCCGTTCTCCGGTGCTGAAGTTTCCTATGGTAAAGATGTAAAGGTTATCCTCGGTGCTGGTCGTCTGGATATCGATGATGTTGCTGTACCCGATAAGACTCGTGTTATTCCGGGGCTGAGAATGCTTTCCAAATCCATCGATAAGACGGCTAACTATCAGTATGCCGGTCTCGAAGTTACGAAAGGAAAGCTCTTTGGTGGTGCTTACTGGCATCATCTGAATGCTTCCAACTTCAATTATAAATCTGTTGAGTCTACGCTTATTCCGGGCTATATGGTTTGCGATCCCGCAGGTTACGCTAAGAAAGATACGGATGAATTCAACACCTGGATGCTGAAGGGCGCCTACACGTTCAGCAAGAACGTTGGTGTCAACGGCTTCTATGCACAGAACCATGATGCTGATTACTACAAGAAAGCCGGCAGTGTTGAAGTAACCTACAAAGGCGCTCAGAAAGAAAACAGAGGCACCTGGGGTGCATGGGTTGCATACCGTCACCTGGGCGTAAATGCTATCGTAGCTAGCCCTTGGGATGTTGTTGGCCTGAACCAGAAGGCTTGGGAAGTCGGCGGTAACTACACGATCTTCAAGAACGTTGTTGGTACGCTCCGTTATGGCCATGGCAAGGACCTCGATGATAAAAACAAGGTTGAAAATCTGTTCGGCCGCGTTGAATTCTTCTTCTAATCTTACGATTAGCAGGTATAACGCAAACAATAAGACCTCCGCTTTGGCGGAGGTCTTTTCTTGCAATTGGCAAGGAATTGTGGTAGACTAAGAGCAGATAAAAAAGACCACCGATAGACGGCGTGCTTCCTCGCTCGTTGGTTAGTATCGGCGTATATTGCTAAGAATAACCGTCAAGCTTGGAACCCTAGGCGGTTATTTCTGTTTCATCGCTAAAATGATAAGCAAAATCAGCAAAAGCTGCATAGTTGCGTCACTCATAACTATGACCTCGCTTTCTATTTAAGGATTACGATCCTTTCTGCGAGGAAAACAAGCCGCCTACCGAATTGGTGGTCGTCGCACATGGAGTGCGACAGATATATTTTAGCAGAATGCTGTTGCTTGTCAAGTTGCCCCCGTTTGACGGGGGCTTTTCTATTGCGCGGAAATCCTGCTTATTATATACTATTTATAGCGAATTTTGGAGTGAAGGAAGGGTTCTCTATGAGCGAAAAGTATGTTTTGGCGCTGGATTCGGGGACAATCAAGAACCGGGCTGTTATTTTCAACTCTAAGGGAGAAATGGTTTCCTATGCGGAGAAGAAGATCAGTGTGAACAAGCCGCATAAGGGCTGGGTGGAGCAGGACCCGGATGAAATCTGGAGCACGCAGATCTGGGCGGCCAAGGAGGCTATCCAGCTGGCCAATATCTCCCATCGGGATATTGCGGGCATCGGCGTGACCAATCAGCGGGAAACCACGATTGTCTGGAACAAGAACACGGGGCGTCCCGTTTATCCGGCCATCAGCTGGGAATCCCAGCAGACTGAGGGAATCTGCAAACGGCTGGTCGAGCAAGGTTTGCAGGAGGAGATCAAGCAAAAGACTTCCTTAATAATAAACCCGTATTTTTCGGCGACGAAACTCTGCTGGATCCTGGAGAATGTCTTGGGGGCCAGGGAGATGGCTGAAAATGGTGAATTGTTGTTCGGCACTGTGGATACCTGGATCATGTGGAAGCTCAGCGGCGGGGAAATCTTTGCCACGGATTATTCCAATGCCTCCCGTACCATGATGTTCAACCTGCGCAAGCTTGAATGGGACGAGGATATCCTCGAACAGCTGGGGATTCCCCGCCAGATGCTGCCGGAGGTCTGCCCATCCAGTCATGTGTTTGGCGAGACGGATGCGGCCATGATTGGTTCCCGCATTCCGATTGCGGGGTGTATCGGCAACCAGCAGGCTGATCTCTTCGGTGAGGCCTGCTTCAAGAAGGGCATGGCCAAGAACACCTATGGCGAGGGCTCGTTCTTCCTGATGAATGCGGGCAAGAAATACCATAGCTCGAAGAACGGTTTGATTACGACCATTGCCTGGGGCATTGGCAAGGAAATCACCTATGCGCTCGAAGGCAGCGTGTTCGTGTCCGGTGCGACGCTCAAATGGGTGAAGGAAGGCCTCGGCCTGATTGATTCCATGTCCGATTCCGAATGGCTGGCCAAGCAGGTGCCGGATTCGGATGGCGTGTACTTCGTGCCGGCCTTCCGCGGCCTGTCCGCACCTTATTGGGATACGGAAACCACGGGCATGATTATCGGCATTAATGAAGATACACAAAGAGCGCATATTGTGCGGGCTGCGCTGGAGGCACTGGCCTATCAGGTGCGCGATGTCTATGAATCGGTCGTTTCCGATACGGGCATGGAAATCAAGAGCCTGCATGTGGATGGCGGCGCGAGCCAGAATCATGCATTGATGCAGTTCCAGGCAGACCTTTTGAACATTCCGGTTATTCGTCCCTATATTGCCGAGACCACGGCATTGGGCGCGGCCTTTATGGCTGGTCTGGCCACGGGCGTTTGGGAAAGCGTTGACGAGCTCAAGAAGCTTTGGCGCGAAGGCATGCGCTTCAAACCGGCCATGAGCGAACGCGGCAGGGCCGCACTCTATGATGGCTGGCAGGAAGCCGTATCGCGCGTAATGGGGTGGCCGAACAAGTAAGTTTGTGCTACAATATAACCTAGTATGTAAGAAAGGCGGGAATCCTATGAAAATAACGATTGGCAGCGATCATGGCGCTGTGCAGTTAAAAGAAGAAGTCAAGATGGTGCTGAAGGAATACGGCGACATCGAAGTGACGGATGTGGGTACCTTTGGCACAGATTCGGTTGATTATCCCGATATTGCCGAAAAGGTCTGCGGCGATGTGGTAAGCGGCAAGGCTGACCGCGGTATTGTGCTCTGCGGCACGGGCATTGGTATTTCCATTGCGGCCAACAAGATCAAGGGCATTCGCTGCGCACTCTGCAACGATGTGTTCTCGGCCAAGATGAGCCGTCAGCACAACAATGCCAATGTGCTGGCTATGGGCGGCCGTGTGCTGGGCTTTGGCCCTGCGGGCGAAATCGTCCGGGCCTTCGTGGAAGGCGAGTTTGAAGGCGGCCGTCATGAACGCCGGGTAAACAAGATCATGGCACTGGAAAATAAGTAAGTCAAAGTAAATTTTAGTAAGTTTAAAGCAAGTTAGGTAGTGAAAGTAAGGTAAAGTTTTTTGGTCCGGGCCGATGGCCCAAAGGAGGAGTCTCATGAATCTTATGGAAATTCTGCAGCAGTCTGATCCGGAAGTAGCAAAGCACGTAGGAAGCGAGTTGAACCGTCAGCGGGAGAAGCTGGAACTTATCGCTTCGGAGAACATCGTGAGCCCGGCGGTTCTCGCCGCACAGGGCAGCGTGCTTACCAACAAGTACGCCGAAGGTTATCCCGGCAAGCGTTATTATGGCGGCTGCGAATTCGTGGATGAAGTGGAGACTCTGGCTATCGAACGGGCCAAGAAACTCTTTGGCGCGGAATACGCCAATGTGCAGCCGCATTCCGGTGCGCAGGCCAATATGGCGGTGTTCTTTGCGCTTTTGCAGCCCGGTGATACGGTCATGGGCATGAACCTCAACGATGGCGGCCATCTCACGCATGGTTCGCCGGTCAATATGTCCGGCAAGTATTTCCATATCGTGCCGTATGGTGTGGATAAGGAAACGGAAAAGATTGACTATGATGCCCTCGAGGCAAAAGCTAAGGAATGCAAGCCGAAGCTGATTGTGGCGGGGGCGTCTGCCTATGCCCGCACGCTTGATTTCCCGCGGCTGGCGGAAATCGCCCATGGCGTCGGTGCCTATCTGATGGTGGATATCGCGCATATCGCCGGCCTGGTGGCTGCGGGCATGCATCCGAGTCCGGTTCCTTATGCCGATGTGGTTACGACGACCACGCATAAGACCTTGCGCGGTCCCCGCGGCGGCATGATCCTCTGTAAGGATGCCGAATTTGGCAAGCAGTTCAACAAGGCTGTTTTCCCTGGCATCCAGGGCGGACCGCTGATGCACGTGATTGCGGCCAAGGCTGTGGCTTTGGGCGAAGCGCTCAAACCGGAATTCAAGGAATACGCGCAGCAGGTGGTGAAGAATGCAGCTGTCCTCGCCAAGACTTTGCAGGAGGAAGGCTTCCGCATCGTATCCGGCGGCACGGACAACCATCTGATGCTCGTTGACCTCACGAACAAGGGCATTACGGGCAAGGTGGCGCAGACGGTGCTCGATGAAGTCAACATCACCGCCAACCGCAACACCATCCCGTTTGAACCGCTGTCCCCGTTCGTGACCAGCGGCCTGCGCCTGGGCACGCCAGCTCTCACTACCCGTGGCTTTAAAGAAGCCGATTTGCAGGAAGTCGGCAAGATCATCGCCCTTGTCTTGAGCGATGTGGAAAATGAGGAAAAGAAAGCAGAAGCACGGCGCCGTGTAGCGGCCCTGTGCGAGAAATACCCGCTTTATGCAGGTATGTAAGAAGGAGAAAGAAAATGTCGGAAAAGCTTAATGTAACGGTAATCGATCATCCCCTGATTCAGCATAAACTCACCATGATGCGCCAGAAGGACACGGGCACGAAGGACTTCCGCGAGCTCTTAGAAGAAATCGCCATGCTCATGACCTATGAGATCACCCGTGATTTCCCGCTGAAGGACATCGAGATTGAAACGCCGGTGGCCAAATGCACGGCCAAGGTTCTCTCCGGTAAGAAAGTGGGCGTAGTGCCCATCCTGCGTGCCGGCCTCGGCATGCTGAACGGTGTCGTCAACATGATTCCCGCTGCTCGTGTCGGCCATGTCGGCATGTACCGCGATCCCAAGACGCTGAAGCCGGTGGAATATTACTGCAAGCTGCCCGGTGATGTGGAAGAACGCACGCTGATCGTGGTCGATCCCATGCTGGCAACCGGCGGCAGTGCCTCCGCAGCCCTGTCCCTGTTGAAGGAAAAGGGCGCACACAGCCTGACGCTGATGTGCCTCGTAGCTGCTCCGGAAGGCATCAAGGTCATCAACGAAGACCATCCGGATGTACCGGTTTATGTGGCTGCCGTTGACGAGAAGCTCAACGAAAAAGGCTACATCGTACCGGGCCTCGGCGATGCCGGCGACCGCATTTTCGGCACGTTGTAATAGTAAGAAAAAAGCAGGACCGAGATAGACTTCCCCTCGAGGGGAAGTCTTGATTAAAAAGGTGGAAAGAAATTGAGCAATTTAGAAGTAGGTATTGTGGGCCTGCCGAATGTCGGCAAGAGCACGCTCTTTAATGCCATTACCAAAGCTGGCGCAGAAGCGGCGAACTTCCCGTTCTGTACCATCGAACCCAATGTAGGTGTCGTGGCCGTTCCCGATGAACGACTGAACGTCCTGCATGAGATGTATGATTCCAAGAAGACCACGCCGGCTTCTGTCCGTTTCGTGGATATCGCGGGCCTCGTGAAGGGCGCAGCCAACGGCGAAGGCCTCGGCAACAAGTTCCTCGAACATATCCGCCAGGTGGATGCTGTGGCCCATGTGGTGCGCTGCTTTGACGATGCCAACATCACCCATGTGGAAGGCGGCGTCGATCCCCTGCGCGATATCGATATCATCCAGACGGAGCTCTGCCTGGCTGACCTCGAAGTCGTAGAAAAGCGCATCATGCGTCTGGCCAAGATTGCCAAGTCCGGCAACAAGGAAGCCAAGGTGGAGGATGAAATCCTGCGCCGCATCAAGGAAAGTCTTGACAACGGCAAGCCGGCCCGTCAGGTGGAACTCAGCGCGGATGACCTTGAGATGATCAAGGACATCAATCTGCTGACCTTGAAGCCGACGCTCTATGTCACCAATGTGGCAGAAGATGAAGTGGCTACGGCCTATGACGAGAATCCCTATGTCCAGAAGGTCAAGGAATTTGCCAAGGCCGAAAACGCTGAAGTCGTTGCTATCTCGGCCAAGGTAGAAGCCGAAATCGCTGAACTCGATGCCGAAGAGGCCAAGGCTTTCCTCGAAGACCTCGGCGAAAGCGAAAGCGGTCTGGACCGCCTGATCAAGGCAGCCTTTGACCTGCTCGGCCTGCAGACCTTCCTGACCGCCGGCCCGGACGAATGCCGTGCCTGGACTATCACCAAGGGCACGACGGCACCGAAAGCTGCCGGCAAGATTCACACGGACTTCGAACGCGGCTTTATCCGCGCCGAGATCGTCAACTATGATGACCTCGTAGCTAACGGCAGTGTCGCTGCTGCCCGCGAAAAAGGCCAGGTCCGTGTCGAAGGCAAGGACTATGTCATGCAGGATGGCGATGTGGTAAACTTCCGCTTCAACGTATGATTGCATAAGAAAAGCTCCCTTAACGGGAGCTTTTCTTGTAAAGTTCGGGACGGCGGTCGCCGAATACGTCCATGCTTTCTTTGATCTGGTTCTGGATCAGGAGCCGCAGATTGCCCTGCAGGATTTCTTCGCCTTCGCCGGCTTCGGCGAGAATCTCGCCCCAGGGGTCGATGATGGCGGAGTGTCCGGCCAACTGTTCTTCATTGCCATCGATGCCTGCTTCATTGCAGGCGATGACGAAAATCTGATTCTCGATGGCCCGGGCTCTTATCAAGGTCTGCCAGTGAATCAGGCGTTTGAGCGGCCAGGCGGCGGGCAGGAAGAGTATCTGTACGCCCTCCAGGGCGAGCTTGCGCACGGCTTCGGGGAAGCGCACGTCATAGCAGACCAGGATGCCGCATTTGATGCCATCGAGAGTGAAGGTCACGAGGCTGTCGCCGGCGGTGAAATCTTCATGCTCGCCGCTCGGGGAGAACAGGTGCGTCTTATGATAGGTGGCCAGCATGCGGCCAGTGCGGTCGAAGATATAGCTGGTGTTGAAGACCTTGTCGCCAATGGCGTTGGCCACGGTGCCGCCCACGACATTCACCTGATACTTGTTGGCGATGGTCGCGAGTGCCTTGCGGGTTTCCCGGCCATCGGCATCAGCATAGGAGAGGACGGGCTTAGGATAGAAGCCCAGCCGCCAAAGCTCCGGCAGGAGCAGCACATCGGGGCGTTCCTGCATGGCTTTGGCCGCTAGCCGGTAGAGCGCAGCGATATTGCGCTCTGGTTCGCCTAAGGCCACCTGCATCTGGATAACCGCAACTTTCATAAGTACCTCACACGAAAGGACAATAACATGGAAAAAATAACCTACGAATTAGGGGACATTGTCCGCCTGAAAAAGAAGCACCCCTGCGGCAGTTTTGAGTGGGAAATCCTGCGGACAGGCATGGACTTCCGGCTCAAATGCCAAGGGTGCGGACATCTTATCTTGATTCCCCGGACCAAGTTTGAAAAGATGGTCAAGGGGAAGGTGGATCAACCGAAGAACTGATAATAGAGATTCAGCAGGAACAGTGCCACAGCAAGGCCGATGGAGCCAAGGCTGGCGGCATTCACATAGGCTTTGATCTTTTCCGAGAAATTGCCATGACGGTAGAGATAGGTCAGCGTCAGGGACAAAGTCAGCAGGAAATACATGGCGCGGTTCGTGTTGTCAAACTGCTCCCAGCCAACAAAGGTCAGGATAAAGGTGATGCCGATCATGATCAACAGCAGATAATCCTTGCCCGGCTTATATTGCGGTTCTTCCTTTTTCACCGCTTTGGGATGCAGTTTGTTCTGCAGTTTCTTGTATTGTTTAGCCATAGTTCATAACTCCAATCTAAATAAATAATAGAAAACCTTCTCTAGTATAACATAGGGAAGGTTTTTTCGCTATCATTTATGCGCCGTCAGCTGGCAGATTTTTGCGGCCAGAACGCCGATGGCAAGGCCGGTGATGATGCCGCATATGCCAAGTACGGGCAGATAGCGGAAGAGGTTTACTGTATCTGCGGCCCAGGCGGCAACAAAGAGCTGCCCCAGATGGTGGGCAAAGCCGCCGGCGGCACTGACTCCGGGGATGGAGAAATGGCCAGTCCGCTTCAGCAGCCACATGGAGAGGAGGCTCAGCATCCCCCCGGCGATGCTGAAGAGGAAGATCGTTGGCCCGCCGCCGAAAAAGGCAGCCAGCAGGGTGCGCAGGAATATCAGCCAGGCGGTATCGCGCAGCCGGGGCAGGGTATAGAGGGCGTAGACCGTGACGATATTAGCCAGGCCGAGTTTTGCGCCTGGGGCGATAAAGGGAACGGGGATAAGGCCTTCGACCAGGAACAGCACGAGGGAAATGCCTGTCAGCAGGGCCAGATGGAGTTGTTCACGCAGATTCATATCAGTGTTCCTTGATTTCGATGATGAGTTTATGGGGCAGGCAGGCGATGACTTCCCCAGGCTGGCTGATGGCGCCGGTATGTACGCAGATTCTGTCAGGGCAGTCGGCTTCGATGATGGCGATTTTTTCGTTTTCGATGCGGATCAGATTGTGACATTCCCTGCTATCATGCTTGCAGGTCACGGGGATTTCCCGGCTGCCAGTATGGCCGGTCAGTTCGATGGTTTCGAGCACTTTGCCATCCTGCCGGATTTCGGCATAGACTGCGGCCGTAGGTTTGCCAAAGACAAACAGGGGGAGCAGGGAGGCGCAGATAAGCAGGGCAATCAGCACAATATCCGCTTTTTTCAGCATTTTCTTCATGTTTACATTATATAACGCTTTTGCTATACTTAAAAGGCAATTTGACAATATATGTAATGAGAAAAAGGAGCGCGATGAACATGCCGAATCGTCCGGCCTGGGCTGAAATCAATTTACAGGCGTTGCGTCATAACTATAGAGAGATAAAGAAACAACTGGCGGAGGGCGTGAAGATGTGCGCCGTCATCAAGGCCAATGCCTATGGTCATGGGGCGACGGTGGCGGCCCGCGTGGCGCTGGAGGAAGGGGCCTCCTATTTTGCGGTAGCGGCACTGTCCGAGGCCATCGAGTTGCGGCAGGCAGGCTTTACCACGCCGATTCTCGTGCTGGGACTCATCGATCCCAAGGATGCCGCCGAAGTCGTGGACTATGATATCACGCAGGTGGTCTGCGAACTGGAATTGGCTAAAGCTCTGTCGGCGGCGGCACAGGCGCAGGGCAAGCAGGTCAAGGTCCATCTGAAGGTGGATACGGGCATGGGGCGCATCGGCGTGCGCAAGGAAGAAATCGGTGCACTGGCCGCCGCCATTGCCAAACTGCCGCAGGTGGAGATTGAGGGCATGTTCTCCCATTTCGCCACGGCAGACCTCAAGGACAAGACTTATACAAAGGCGCAGCTGGCGGCCTTCCGGGAGGCTGTGGCAGCGGTGGAAGCGCAGGGCGTGAAGCTGGCCATCCGGCATATCGCTGAATCGGCGGCCATCCTGGAGATTCCCGAGGCGCATTTCGATATGGTTCGGGCTGGGATCATCCAGTATGGCCTCTGGCCCTCGGAGGAAGTCACGCATCCTATCGACCTGCAGCCGGTGATGACCTTGAAGGCGAAAATCACCTGGGTGAAGACACTGCAGGTGGGCGAGAGCATCGGCTATGGCCGCAAGTTCACTGCTGAGCGGGTAAGCCGCATCGCGACTTTGCCTTTGGGTTATGCGGATGGCTATCTGCGGCTCTATACCAAGTATGGCCATGTATTGATTCATGGGCAAAAGGCGCCTTTTGTGGGCGGCGGCTGCATGGATCAGATGATGGTGGATGTGACGGATATCCCCTCTGTGCAGATCGGGGATGAAGCAATCCTGTTCGGCACGCCGGAACTGACCATCGACGAAGTGGCCGGCTGGGGACAGACCATCAACTACGAAGTTCCCTGCCTGCTGGGAGCACGCATTCCACGCGTTTATAAATGAATATGAAAAATCCGTGCAGCCTAGCGTGCTTGCACGGATTTTTTCTTTAGAGGCTGCCGCCGAGATTGCTCAGGGAGTCAATCACGATTACACAGTCTTTTTGGACGTTCTGCAGGACATAGCGCATCTTTGCTTCCGGGATGGCCACGCAACCGCCGGTGAAGGGCTTGTGGCTGCCTAAGCAATGCAGGAAGATGGCCGAGCCTTTGCCGGGAGTGCCGGCCTCGTTGTAGCTGATATTCATGCAGTAGATATAGTGGGGATTGTAATCCACGATATGTTCACTGTTCTCTTTGTTGAGGCCGGGGAGCTGGCGGGCATCCACCATCTTGTTGTACTGCATACCGGGACTCCAGTCGCCGGACCAGTAGATGTTTTCATCCACCTGCTT
The DNA here is from genome assembly GCF_900104055.1 of Pseudoselenomonas ruminantium. Classification (GTDB taxonomy): domain Bacteria; phylum Bacillota; class Negativicutes; order Selenomonadales; family Selenomonadaceae; genus Selenomonas_A; species Selenomonas_A ruminantium_C. Next base: position 3,872 of record NZ_FNJQ01000005.1, on the reverse strand, counting down.
GTAGGGGAAGGCCTTACAGCCGGGATCGGCACCAATGCCGAATGCTTCCGTGAAGTGGAAAGTGCCGACAGGCGTCCGGTTATCGCCTTCTTTGGTCTTGCCCAGGCCGTTCTTGCCGATATAGCCTGGCGTGCTCATAAGCTGCTGCCACTGGCCCTGCGTATCTTTCTGATGCAGGGATACCCAGGCCGTGGTCTGGCCGACAGCGCCGACGACGAAGAGCTGCTTGGCCGTCTTGGCGGCGGGCAGGTTGGCAACCCAGGCCGGAGAAGCTTTGGCGGTCAGATTGGACTGCGGGAGTTTTTCCACGGGGAACTGGAAGTAGGTGTTTGGATAGGGCTCATCCTTCAGGGTGAAATGCCACCATTCTTCTTCGAGCGGCTTGAAGCCGTGGCGCAGCATAGCTTCGCGCAGGATCATGCGGTTCTTGATCTGCTGTTTGGTGAGTTTGCCCGTGTAGTCGGGATGGGAGAGCTGCCCAAAGTAATCGAAGGTGCTGCCCATATCGACTTCTTTTTCGGTATTCATGTCAAAGAGGGTGAGATCCACCGTGCTGCCACGGCTATGGCCGGACTTTTCGGCAATATAGCCTTCGGCAAAGAGGCGGTTCTTTTCAACTTCCGGGTAGAAGTATTTCTTCATGCGTTTGTCATTCAGGTCTTCGGCCCAGCGGACAAAGTGGGAGACGGCCATCTGCGGACGGTACGCGTCGTAGATCTTGAGGCGGTAGCCCTGGGCTTTCAGGTCATCGGAAACTTCTTTCAAGGCGAGGGCTGCTTCGCGTGTCATCAGGGCACAGGGCTCATTGTAGCCGTCAATGCGCTCGCCGACAAAGTTGTAGGTGGAGTAGTAGCGGATTTCCTGGATCACATCCGGAACCACATCGGAAAGCACCACAAATCCGGAAGAATCGAGGGGGCTGACATCTTTCGCATCAGCCGCATCTGCTGGTCTTACAAGGCTGGAAAGCAGAAGTCCCAGCAGCAGGAAGGGCAGGAGAAGCCTGCCCCAAAAACGTTGAATGTTCATGGAAAAACCTCCTTTGCAATCATTACACCCTGTTCTATTCGGCAGAAATTGGAAATCTCCTGCTTATGAAGATGCGTGGCTCGGGGCTGGGGTGCTTACTTTTTGCCCCTGCGCTAAATGACTCCCTCGTAAATTCCGTTGACTTAGCGGCATGCTCCGGTCACCACGTCGCGGCTTTCAGCGTGATGTCCAGATTTTTTCGCTTAGGAGCCAGCCTGCGGCAGCGCGCTGCGGGCAAAAAGCAAGTACCCCAGCCCCAAGGTAAGCCGTGGCTTCGAGAGTTAACGGAAGTAAGTGACTACGGCGGCGGGGGCATATTGGGCGGGCGGAACGACTGCTCCGCTGGCTGGCGAAGAGAACAGGCAAGACACCTGAATGTCAATGCGCCGTGGTAACCGGCGCGAGTAACTGGATTCTCGTAAAAGTCATGCCAGACATTCAGTGCAGCCCGCCCAATATGTCCCCGCCGCCAGGCCTCGATGAAGGCCTCAATGAAGTCTAATTAATTGCAGAACGTTGCTTATTGTGCTAAAATGGCTCTTGATGGACGGTATTCCGTGAGGAAACTGTACTTATCTGTTTTGAATCGAAAAAGCGCATCCTCCCAAAATGAGGTGATGCGATGAAGATTGGTTTTATCGGAGCCGGCAAGGTCGGCTTCACGCTGGGAAAATATTTCCGCATGCATGGTGTTGAAGTTACAGGCTATTACAGCCGCAGCATTCAATCAGCAAAAGAGGCAGCAGATTTTACCCGGGCACAGGCTTTTACAAATGCAGAAGACCTGATAGCCACAAGTGATGTGCTTTTTTTCACGCTGCCGGACGGGGCGATTCGTGATGTTTACGAAGGGCTTCGTTCCGAAGAGATTCAAAATAAGATTTTTTGTCATTGCAGTGGCGCCCTGACCGCAGGTGAGGCGTTCCCTGATATTGAGCAATATGGAGCCACCGGCTTTTCCGTTCATCCGCTGTTCGCCGTAAGCGATAAATATCATGCTTACGAGGAACTGGCGGATGTTTTTTTTGCGCTGGAAGGTTCGGCGGCAAAGCTTTCCTTCATGGAAAGCTGGCTCAAAGGTCTGGGACTTGCCGTCAAGGTGATTGCGCCGGAGGCTAAAGTGAAGTATCACTGCGCGGCGGCGCTGGCCAGCAATTATGTGATTGCCCTGCTTTCCCTGAGCCGCGGGCTGTTGACGGAATGCGGATTTTCCGTTGAAGACGCGGAGGCGGCATTGCGGCCCTTATTCAGCGGCAATGCCCGGCATATGGCAGATGATGGCCTGGAAAAGGCACTGACCGGCCCTGTGGAGCGGGGCGATCTGGGCACGATCCGGAAACATCTGGCCTGTCTTTCGCCTGCGCAGGCGCAGCTTTACCGCCTGTTGGCGCAAAAGCTTGTGATGACAGCCGAACGCAAGAATCCAACACGGGATTACTCTTCCATCAAGGAGTTTTTGGAGACAGCGAACTTGAAAGGAAGATTTGCATGAAAAACACAGTAGCAACCTTTGCTAAAATGAAAGCCAATGGAGAAAAAATATCCATGCTGACCTGCTATGACTATTCCACGGCCAAGCTGGAGGAGGCTGCAGGCATCAATGCCATCCTGGTAGGGGATTCTTTGGGCAATGTGATGTTAGGCTTGCCGGATACGCTGTCGGTGACCATGGAGGATATGATCACCTATGGCCGTTCTGTGGCGCGGGCCTGCCATAATACGATGGTGGTCATCGATATGCCGTTCATGTCCTATCAGGTGTCTGTAGAACAGGCCGTGATGAATGCCGGCCGCCTGATGAAGGAAGGACGCGCCAATGCCGTGAAGCTCGAAGGCGGCGCGGCTGTCTGCCCGCAGATCAAGGCGATTACGGACGCAGGCATTCCTGTCGTGGCCCATCTGGGCCTGACGCCGCAGTCGGTCAATGCACTGGGGGGCAACCGGATTCAGGGCAAGAGCGAGGAAGCGGCCAAGAAACTGATTGAAGATGCGCTGGCCATTGAAAAGGCCGGGGCGTTTGCGCTGACGCTGGAATGCATTCCGGCACCGTTGGCCCAGCTGATCACGGATAAGCTTTCGATTCCAACCATCGGCATTGGGGCCGGGGCTGGCTGCGACGGGCAGATCCTCGTGTACCAGGATATGCTCGGGCTGTTCTCCGACTACACGCCGAAGTTCGCCAAACATTTCGCCGAGCTTGGGGCGCAGATGAAAGAAGCGTTTGCGGCTTATGTCAAGGAGGTGCAGGCAGGGACGTTCCCAGCTGAGGAACATACGTTCAAGATGGATGAGGATGTGCTGAATAAGCTCTATTGATAAGGTATGCGAAAAAATCTCATATAGAAAGAAACGGCCGTTGGCATTTTTGTCAACGGTCGTTTTATGTAAATTGCAGTTTGTTGGTGTGTGCTTGAATGCTGATTGTTACAACTCAGTGGGGCGGAGGCGGGGATACTTCTTCGCCGCTTCACTAAATGACCCGCCAGCAGTAGTACTTACTATTTTAGTTACCTGCGCCGGGCAGGCCGGCGGCGCGTATGTTCAGCTCAGTTTCCAGTAACGCCTGTTTGCGGGCCAGCCTTCACTTCGTTCAGGCAGTCGTTCCGTCGGCGAATAAGCATCCCCGCCTCCACCCAAAGGTATATCTGTGTCAAATGGCTAAGTCTCGGCTGTAAGCCGCAAGTACATCGATGTGCTTGTTACGGGGAGAAGCGAGTTTGTGCCGATAGCTAAATCCGTGTCTTGGGGCGAACGGGGGCGTGCTTTTGCTGTGGGAGCGACAGTCTGAGCGCAGCGAAGACCGGCCCGACAGAAAAAGTTGCTAGATAGCACGCTGAAAGACG
>NZ_FNJQ01000002.1:88903-177121 GCF_900104055.1 Pseudoselenomonas ruminantium | reverse complement strand
GGAGCACGCTGAAAGACGCGCCGTTGGCCTGCCCGGCGCATTCAGACTAAGGAATGTTGACCTTGCCGAGCGGGTCGTTTAGCGCAACCAGAAAAAGTACTCCCCCGTGCCCCCCTGACTGCGTATAAACGGGATAACTTTGGCTCGAACTAACCAACAAACTGCAATTTGCCAAAAGTGCGTTGACAAATTTTACGTCAACGCACTTTCTGTAAATAAAAGGGATATTTCAGAGTCCCCATTATATCCAATTTGTCAGTTTAGCTTTTCCGCCAACAGTTTGTTGACCATCTGCGGGTTGGCTTTGCCCTTGGAGGCTTTCATAACCTGACCTACGAGCGCGCCGATGGCTTTCTTGTTGCCGCTCTTGTAGTCGTCAACGGCCTTCTGATTGTTGGCGATAACCTCATCCACAATGCCTTCGATGGCCTTGGTATCGGTAATCTGCACGAGGCCCTTGTCCTTGACGATCTTTTCCGGGCTGTCGGTGTTGGTCCACATTTCCTTAAAGACCTTCTTGGCAATCTTACCGGAAATGGTGTCCTTCATGATGAGCTGAATCATCTCGCCGAGGCGCTGTGCTTCAACCGGGGACTTGCTGATGTCAATGCCCTCTTCGTTGAGGCTCTTGGCCAGGTCACTCATCATCCAGTTGGCGGCCAGCTTGGCATCGGCACCGGTCGCTACGACAGCATCGAAATACTCAGCCATAGCGCGGGAGCTCGTGATGATGCCAGCATCGTAATCGGACAGGCCGAATTCCTCTTCGAGACGTGCGCGGCGGGCATCGGGCAGTTCCGGCAGCTCGCTGCGGTACTTCTCGATGGTCTCCTCGCTGGTCACGATGGGCGGCAGGTCCGGTTCCGGCATGTAGCGGTAGTCATGGGCATTTTCCTTGCTGCGCATGGACAGCGTGATACCTCGGGCCGGATCATAGGTACGGGTTTCCTGCACGATATGGCCGCCGTCTTCGAGGACTTCCGTCTGACGCTCGATTTCGTAGTTGATGGCGTCTTCGAGGTTCTTGAAGGAGTTGATGTTCTTCATCTCCGTGCGGGTGCCGAGCTCTTTCGTGCCGACAGGGCGCAGGGAAACGTTGATATCTGCGCGCAGGTTGCCTTCTTCCATGCGGCAGTTGGACACATCGATGTATTCCATGATGGCCTTGATCTTTTCCATATAGGCGCGAGCTTCTTCGGCGGAGCTCATATCCGGCTCGGATACGATTTCCAGAAGGGGCACGCCGGTGCGGTTGTAGTCCACGTTACTGGAGGAAGAATCCTTGATGGTATTGCCGGAATGCACCAGCTTGCCAGCATCTTCTTCCATATGGATACGGGTCAGGCGAATGCGTTTCTTTTCGCCGTTTACGTCGATATCCACCCAGCCGTGTTCTGCGATGGGCAGGTCGTACTGAGAAGTCTGCCAGTTCTTCGGCAGGTCCGGATAGTAGTAGTTCTTGCGGTCAAACTTGCTGTACTTGTTGATTTCGCAGTTGGTAGCCAGGCCAGCTTTGATGCCGAACTCCACTACCCGCTGGTTGACCGTGGGCAGCACGCCGGGCATGCCGAGGCATACGGGGCATACATGGGTGTTCTGGTCAGCACCGAATTCCGTGGCGCAGCCGCAGAAAATCTTGGTTTTCGTCTTTAATTCGCAATGTATTTCCAGGCCAATGACGGCTTCGTACTTCATTATTTGTTACCTCCCAGCTGCGGCATCTGCTTGTGATAATCCTGGCTCTGCTCGTAGGTGTAAGCCGCACGGATAATGGTTTTCTCGTCCAGCGCCTTGCCGATAATCTGCAGGCCGATGGGCATTCCCTTGCTGCTCATGCCGCAGGGAATGGAGATACCCGGCAGACCGGCCAGGTTCAAAGGCACGGTGCAGGCATCCTGCAGATACATCTGCAGGGGATCGCCGGACATTTCGCCAATCTTGAAGGCCGTGGTCGGCGCAACCGGTGCCATGATGACATCCACCTGTTCAAAAGCCTTGGCATAGTCCTCGGCTACGAGGGTACGCACTTTCATGGCCTTGAGGTAGTAGGCATCATAGTAGCCGGCAGACAGGGCGTAGTTACCGATAACGATACGGCGTTTTACTTCCTCGCCGAATTTTTCCGTGCGGGTATTGGTCATCATCGCAACCAAATCTTCACCTTCAACACGCTCGCCATAGCTTACGCCGTCATACCGCTGCAGGTTGGTGGCAGCTTCAGCCGGAGCAATCAGGTAGTAAGCGGAAATGGCATAATCCGTGTGCGGCAGGGAAATCTCCACCACTTCGGCGCCCAGTTCCTTGTACTTTTCGATCGCCGTACGGATGGCCTTTTCCACTTCGGGGTCCATGCCCTTGACGAAGTATTCCTTCGGCAGACCGATCTTGAGGCCTTTGACATCTTCCACAAGAGCCTTGGTGAAGTCCGGCACAGCGGCTTCACTGGAGGTGGAGTCCATCTCATCATGGCCGGCGATGATATTGAGGATGTTCGCGCAGTCCGTCACATCACGCGTCACAGGGCCAATCTGGTCCAGAGAAGAACCATAAGCCACGAGGCCATAGCGGGAAACGCGGCCATAGGTCGGCTTGAGGCCAACCACGCCGCAGAAGGATGCCGGCTGACGGATGGAACCGCCCGTATCGGAGCCCAGGGACCAGATGGAGGTACCAGCAGCTACGGAAGCAGCGCTGCCGCCCGAGGAACCGCCCGGTACACATTCCGTGTTCCAGGGATTGCAGGTCGGATGGTAAGCGGAATTTTCCGTGGAACCTCCCATGGCGAACTCATCCATGTTGAGCTTGCCCAGGATAACAGGGTTCTCTTTCTTGAGCTTGGTCATAACCGTAGCATCATAAGGCGGCACGAAGTTTTCCAGAATCTTGGAAGCACAGGTGGTCTTCATGCCCTTGGTGCAGATATTGTCCTTGATGGCGCCCGGGATACCTTCGAGGAAGGAAATCTCTTCGCCACGGGCAATCTTTTCATCCACAGCCTTGGCCTGAGCCAGGGCCTCATCGCGGGTAATGGTCAGATATGCCTTGACATCGCCTTCCACTTCGTCGATGCGGGCCAGCACATCTTCGGTGAGCTCTACGCTTGTAATCTCTTTATTCACCAGCATGTCATGGAGCACATGGGCCGGTTTTTCATATAATCTCACGTTCAATCCTCCTGCCTTAGTCTTCCAGAACCTTCGGTACTTTGAAATAGCCGTCTTCCTTGAGCGGTGCATTAGCCAGCGCTGCCTCACGGTCGAGGGATACCTTGACTTCGTCCTTGCGGAATACGTTCTGCATGGGCAGGGCATAGGTGGTCGGCTTGACATTCTCCGTGTCCAGCTCAGAGAGGTTATCCATATAGGTCAGGATTTTATCCATTTGGCCGATGTACTTGTCCTCCTGGTCGGCAGGAATTGCCAAACGGGAAAGGACTGCTACATTCTGCAAATCTTCTTTGGTAACTTTCATTTTCTCACCATCCATAGATGTTAATTGTTATCGTTAAGAAACACACTTCGCTATTATAGCATAAAAAGTATGATACTTAAAGACACGATTTGGTTCATCACAAAAGGAAAGAACCCGCCATTAAGCATGAATTTTGCTTTATGGCTGACTCTTTTCTGTTTTATTGCTGACCAAAACAACAACCCCCGCAGGATATCTGCGGGGGCCGTCGCTGTCAATCTACTACGATCTCTTCATCTGTTGCTTTTTTCTGCTGGAAATCAGCTTGCACAGGTGCCATATCAAAGAACACTCCCCGCATCGCTTTGCCAGGTTCTGTCAGCAGCGTGCTGTCAAAAGTGAACCGGCCATGCAGATTCGTCACCCGTTCGCGCATCATATCCACTACACTGAGGTTATCACCATAGAGCTTGCCATAATTTCTGCCAGCGTCAATCAATACAGCCCGGCTTGTTCTAAGCTTTCCGTTTGTATAAAGCTGGAAAGCCCGTTCCTTGCTATACCCCAGGTTATTCCAATAGACCAGCTGTTCTCCGTCTCTGGTAGGAGTACGTCCATAAACAGCCACGTCCGTCTTTGCATTGCCAAGATGAATCTTATCAACGGCCAGCATATCCTGCACTGCCAGATTGCCTTCATCCACCTGGAGATATCCTCGATTGGTCCAGAGATATGGCATCTTTGTGCCATGTTCGGAGTTCAGGCTCTCCACGGAGAACTCCCCGTTGATGAGCTTCTGATTTCCTGCTCCCATAGCTGAAATCTGGAACGTCGCGTCACCACCTTTTGCCGACATAGTACCAATGTTAATGAAATTCCCCGTCAAGCTGACATCCGGATCAGTGCCGCCGCTTGCCTCTGCCAAAACATTGTTGACTCTGGAGGCTTCTGTATTGTTCTCCATAAGCAGCAGTACAGCTTTGCCCTCTGCCAGATTCAGGAAGAGATCCCCGTTCGTCAAAGCCACGCGCGTGGTTCCTCCGGCAATAATGTTATTGCCACTAACAGAACCCCGGCCTTCGATGGAAATATTCACATCGCCCTGAACCTCGACGTCATCCATGGAAATATTCCCTTCATTGAGCACCCGAACATTCAGGTTCCGTGTGGTCTGGACAGCATCGGTCACACTCAGATCGCCATTGGTCGTCTCCAGCATTACATCCCGTCCGGCAAAGACCTGACCGTACTGGCCAATGATGATGTTATTGCTGTTTTCACCTGTCACATAATCAGCGCTGGCAGCCTTCAAGGTAACATCCCCTATCCTTCCAGAGGTCTTGCCATAGATTTCAATCTTACCTTGTTCCGTATTCAGTGTTACATCCTTATATGCCGAAACAGTCTCCACATCCGGTCCGTTATTGCCGATTTGGATAGCACCCTGCTTCGTCAGGATATCTATACTTCCGCCTTCAGACGTAACCGCCTTCAGTACAGAAACGTCACCCTGCTTCGCAAACATCTTCACATCGTTGCCAGCATTGATTGTCTTGCCTACGGTAATATTGCCAATTTCCGTCGTCATGGACATGTTATTCACAACGGTAATGTTATCATCCAGCGAAATATCGCCTTCCCCTCTGGTCTCCACATTCAGGTTGTTTCCTGCTTTCACATGATCCGTCACGTGCAGGCTGCCGTTGGTCACGATCAGGTTCCCATCATTCCCCGCTTCGATCTGGCCATTGTGGTCAAACAGGATGTTCTGGCCGGATGCGCCCAGACTATTTGGTACAGTATTTCCGGCATGCACGGTCACATCTCCATTTACTGTGGAGGTCTTGCCATAGATCTCAATCCTGCCATTTTCTGTTTCCAAATTCACATCCTTGTATGCTTTTACGGTTTCCACATCAGCGCCATTGTCGCCAATATGGACGTCTCCGTTTTTGGTCAGGATATCCACATTACCGCCTGTGGACTTAACGGTCTTCACAACATTGACATCGCCATTGCCCACTGCCATCTTTACATCATTACCTGCTTCTACGTTGCCCTTGCCATCGATGCCGCCGATATTGATATCTCCTTCGGTCACCTCAAGTTCAACGTTCCTGGCAACGGTAATATCTTCTCCTACGCTGATATCTCCCTTGTCCGTACCCATGGAAACAGAACCATCCATAGCCGTAATCGTCCTGCCGACTGTAATATCGCCCCTTTCCGCTTTCATGGTCATATCTTTGACCACGGTAATGTCATCATCCAACGTGATATTCCCTTGCTTGCGCGTCACCGCATTGAAGCTGTTGCCTGCAGTCACATGATCCGTTATATGCAGATCACCATTTTCAACGATCAGGTTTGCATCCTTATTTGCATCCAGTTTGCCATTGTGATCGAAGATGATGCTGTCTGCTCCATTATACTGTGCGTTTATTGCCGTTACGGAAATATTGCCGGTTTCTGTCGCGGTTCTGCCAAAGATCTCAATCTTGCCGTTCTGGCTTTCCAACGTTACGTCCTTCATGGCCCCCACGGTATCTGCATCCATGTTGTCGCCAATCATGATGTTGCCGTCTTTCGCCAGTACATTTACACTTTCGCTCTTCGACTTCACAGCCTTTTCAATGGAAACATCGCCCTTATCCACGGTTATCGCAACATTCTTATCTGCGGTAACACTGCCTGTTCCATCGTGACCTACCGAAATATTCCCCAACTTCACAGTCATGTTGACATCATTGACAGCCTTTACGCCAGCACCTACAGAGATGCTGCCCGTATTGGTTGCCATATTCACATCGTTACCCGATGCTACATCAGCACCGATAGCAATATCACCTGTATTGACATTCATGCTCACATTCCGGGCTGCCGTAACATCCTTACCGACTGTAATGCTGCCCGTTTCCGTGGTCATGGAAACAGCACCTTCCTTGGCGGTAATGGTTCTGCCAATGTCAATATTGCCCGTTTCCGTCTTCATGGTCATATCCTGATTTACGGTAACGTCAGTATCCAAAGCAATATTGCCCTGGTTACGGGTTTCTGCCTTCAGGCTGCGTTTCGCCATCACATGGTCGGTCACATGCAGGTCGCCGTTGGTCATGATCATGGCTGCATCGCGGGCTGCTGCAATCTGACCATTCTGGTCAAAGAGAATGCTCTGCCCTTCTGCTCCTGCCACATATTCGTCATTGGCAGCATGTACCGTAATATCACCTGTTGCCGTTGCAGTCTTGCCGGAAATCTGAATTTTGCCGCTTTCAGCGTTCAGGTTCACATCCTTGTATGCCGCCACTGTTTCCACATTCGGCCCGTTATTGCCAATCTGAATGTCGCCATCCTTTGCCAATACGTCCACATTACCAGATATAGCCTTCACGGCCTTCGCGATGGAAACATCACCGCTGTCCACGGTCATCGCCAAATCATTTCCTGCCACAACACTGCCGTTTCCATCGAGGCCTACCGTAATATTCCCCGACTTCACGGCCATATTGACATTGCTGCCGGCCTTTACGTCATCTCCAATAGTAATATTGCCCGTGTTGATTGTCATCTTCACGTCTTTGCCTGCATTCACATCTGCACCAACAGACACATCCCCTGTATTGACGGTCATATTCACATTCTGGCCCGCATTTACGTCAGCGCCTATAGACACATCTCCCGTATTGGTGGTCATATTCACATCCTGACCTGCCTTCACATCAGCACCTATAGCAATACTGCCTTCGGTGTTCGTCTGCATATTGACATCTGTACCTGCAGTAACGTTCTTGCCTACCGTTATGTTACCCGTATCCGTAGTCATAGCAGCGATACCGTCCTTGACCATAATGGTTCCGCCAACATCAATGCTGCCTTTTTCCGTCTTCATGGACATTTCTTTATTGACCGTAACATCAGTATCCAGCGCGATATTGCCTTCCTTGCGGGTTTCCGCCTTCAGGCTCCGCACGGCAGTCACATTGTCGGTCACATGCAAGTCGCCATTCGTCACGCTCAGTGTCGCATCACGGGCCGCTGCAATCTTCCCGTTCTGGTCAAAGATAACATTCTGACCAGCCAGGCCTGCCACATATTCATCACTAGCTGCCTGCACCTTGATATCGCCGGTTTCCGTTACAGTCTTGCCAGAGATCCTGATTTCGCCGCTGTCCGTAGACAGATTCACATCCTTGTATGCCGCCACCGTATCCACATCCGGCCCATTGTTGCCAATCTGAATATCACCAGCATTCACCAGTACATTCACATTGCCGCCCTGGGCTTTGACCGTCTTGTCAACGTTGATGCTGCCGCTGGCAACTGTCATGTTTACATCGTTACCCGCCAGCACATTTCCTTTGCCATTGTCTGCACCTACCTGAATACTGCCTGTACCGGTGGTCATATTTACATCCCGCCCGGCTTTGATGTCTTCGCCAACCGTAATACTGCCAATCTCCGTTTTCATGGACATATCGTTTGCAACAACGATCTGTTTGTCCACCATAATGTCGCCACGCTCCCGGGTTTCAAAATCCAAGTTGCGTTTCGCTGCGATTTTATCCGACATATGGATATCACCATTCACAACGATCACACGAGCATCACGGCCGGAGCTAACCGCACCATTATGATCGATGATAATGTTCCTGCCATCTTCACCTGCCACATATTCATCATTGCCGGCCAGCAAGGTCACATCCCCTGTTGTGGTAGATGTCTTGCCATAAACCTCAATCTTACCGCTTTCGGCCTGCAATTTCACATCCTTATATGCCGCCACGGTCTCTACATCCGGACCGTTGTCACCAATCAGTATATTCCCATCCTTCGTCAGGATGTCAATGCTTCCTTCACTGGATTTGATCTTATGCGCAACAGCTATGCTGCCATTGGCGGTCTGTGCAGACACATCTCCCACGACATTGATATCCCGGCCAAAGGCAATATCACCCTGATTGTCTACGATTATCTTGATCGTACGCTTAGCCAGAGTGCTGTCCGTCACCGCGATGCTGCCGTTATAGGTATGCAGCGTCAGATCACGGCCCGAATCCAGTATGCCATTCTGCAGGAGTACAATATTGTCGCCCGCAGCCGGATCTTCGTTATGTGCATATACACTGATATCACCCTTGATGGTCTGCGTCTTGCCGTCTACATTGATAATGCCATCTTTAGCCGTCAGCGTTATATCCTGTTCAGCCACCACTGTCGGCACATCAGCCCCGTTATAACCGATGCCAATACTGCCTTCACCAGTTTCGATATCAACACTGCCGTTCTGTGCCTTCACAGTCTTCACAATGCCAATAACGCCTTTGTCTGTCTTGATGGACACATTGCCGCTCTTAGCCAGCACATCACCATCGTTGCCCAGTTTTATATCGCCGACGATGATATCTCCCTGATGGCTGGAAATCGTGACGTCTTTGCCGGCGGTGATATCCTTTCCTACCTGAATATCGCCATTATCGGTCTGCAAGCGGATTGCTCCAGTATCCGAATTGATACCATGCCCCACTGCGATATTGCCATGGTCCGTGGAAATATCCACATCACCCGTAACGCTCACATCCCGGTCGAAAGAAACATTCCCCCGCTCGGCAATATCGACGGTAATTCCTTTTTTCGCCTGAATATCATCCGTGATATGGATATCACCGTTACGTCCATTGAGCTTGATGCCTCCGCCAGAGATCAGACTGCCATCATCCCGAATGATGAAATTCCCCTTTTGCTCATTTGCCGTGTCTTCCTCATAGACCTCCTTTCCAGCTTTCATGCTGATATCGCCATTCTGTGTTACAGTCTTTCCCAAGATAAAGACAGTTCCCAGATCGGTTTCAACTGTGACATTCTTTTGCGCAGTTATGGTCTCCTCATTCTTCACTTTATCGGTACCAATGAAGATAATCCCTTTGCCGGTCTTCGCCGTAACACTTTCATCGGTGGAAGCAATGGATTTGGTAACGAAGATACTGCCCTCATTCGTTCGCAGGCTGACATCCTTTTTCGCCGTTATGGACTTCGCATTCAATTTATCATCCTGGCCAATGTAAATATTGCCTTTATCCGAAATATTCACCGTGGCCGTCCCGTTTGCTACACCGATATTGCCATACAGTAAGATGTCACCGCTGCCATTTACATTGAACAGCGCCTGATTCCCCGCCTTCAAGGATGTATTCTCCGTTGATGAGGATTTTTCGTCCGGCACCGTACCAATATAGATGCCGTCTCCGTCATCCGCAGAACCGGCATTCTGCACCTGGATGCTTATATCATGGCCTGCTTCGATGGTGCCAATATAGGCAACCGTCTCTCCGGTTGACACTTTGACATCATTACCGGCCTTCAAGCCTCTGCCAACACCATAGAAAGAACCATCATCCGTGCTTTCTATCACAATATCATGTTTCGCATTGGCATCGCCCAAAACAGTCACATCCTGACTGGCCCTCAGAACAAGGTCGCCTTCGGCACCATTACCGCCCAGGACTTCGATTTTTTCATTCGCATCTTCAGGCTCTACAATCAGGATTCCCAGCTCACCGATTCCATTGATATTGGTGAATTCTGCATCACCGAGAATATTTGCCCCGACACCAACGGTGAACACATTGTCCTTTTGGTCCTTAGCATAGTTGGTCACAGCCTTGACACTGCCATTGATGTCTTTCCTGCCTGTCAGTGCATCAGCAAAGAATACCGCAAACTCATTGTTCACACTTTCCATGGATACGCCTTTGCCGCTGTAGGTCTCCACCACCGGTGTTGCAATAGTCACGCCATCAGCTTCCTGAACAGCGCCTCCTGCATGGATGATGAGAGAATCATACGTTCCATTCAGTTTACCGGTATTAAGGTCTATATCGACGGGCATCCGGCTTCCGGTAAATATGTCACCACGGAGCAATACATCACTCTGAGTGGAGGTGAGTTCTATGTTATTGCCCGCAGCCAGCTTGGCATCCGTCTGCAGTGTTCCCTTAGACTTCAAGGCAATATTACTGGCTGCAGTAACATCACCGCCAATGTTCATTGCCCCATTGGCCGAAGTAAGCTTCACGTCCCGATTTGCCGTAAGGTTGCGATCTACCTTCATGCTTCCGTCAGATTTCAGCGTGATATCCCCATTGGCATCTGCTCCGTCTCCCTTCGCCTGAAGCTCCGAGACGACCTGAATCACGCCCTGCCCTTTCGTATTTTCTACCACGATATCGCCATTGACCACAGACGGAACCGAAAGCTCCAGCTTGTCCGCACTGTCCTGTACCAAAACGCTGCCCTGAAGGGGAACATCCGCATCAACGCTTTGCACTGCAAGCACACCAAACTGATTGCCCGTCCCCTGCAAAGCCACAGTCTTAGCACTGACTGCAGTGACCTTTGCAGCCTTGATGCCTGCATCAGTCGCCTGCCTGATATCTGCTGCGGACGAAGTCAGTTCCACATCATTCCCTGCCGTGAAAGTCGTATTTGCCGCCTGCAACAGAGAGCCCTGCGCATTAAGGCTGATTTTGCCTGCAGCCGTAAAGTCTCCCGCATTGACCAATGTACCGTTTTGACGGAGATTGCTGACAGAGATATCCCCTGCCACGTTCCGCTTGATTCCCACGGTCAGTGCACTGGCATTATCCTTAATGCGGACATCGCCAGCAATGGCCGGCTTTTCTCCCGCAGCAGTTTCAATGCCATCCACTTCAATTCTGCCAAATGCATTATCCGTATTCTCCAATAACAGGGATTTGCCATTGAAGGTCTTGACCACACCGGCAGTAATGATGCCCTTAGCCGTCTGGGTGATGTCACCATCGACCGCTTTCAGCGTCAGTGTCTTATTTTTCGTGTTCACCGTGCCGTCCAGCGTCAGCTTGTCCTTAGCAGCAAGCGTTGCGTCGCCGCCCGTCTGAATGGCACCTGTCACCGCCTCCTTGACCACATTTTCATTGCTATCCTTTTCTTCCTCACGCCCCACAGCCAACGAACCATCGCTCGTGGCCATGAAAGTTCCTGCCGTATTGATATTGCCCAGAACCAGCGTGCCATTCTGAATTCCCAAATTCAGGCTGCCCACACCGCGCAGATAAGCCTCTTTTGCCGTGATATTCACAGCAGCGCGATCATTCAGGATGCGGATAGGAGCATTCTCTGCCCCTACGATGCCGCTTGTTGCATCCGCGTTGAACGTCAGCGTCTTGCCGGCATTGATATAAGAAGCCGCAAGTTCCGCATTGGCATTGCTCATCAGGAAGCCCTTATCGCTATTCAGAGAAATAGTATCCTTGGCGACCATGGCTCCCAAACGGAGGTAATCGTCAGCTTTCATGTTCTTGATGAACACATTTTTGTCGGCCCGGGCCTCTGTCATTTCCCCGGACAGGGAGACTGTCAAGGGCTTTTCAGAAGCGCCGATGCTCTCCTTGCCACCAGTGAGGATCAGGTTATTGCCCTTGATATTGGTATCATCTGCCGTCTTGGCGTTGTAGATTCCCATGTCAGAATGCAGACGCACGTCACCTTTTGCATTGTTTTGAGTAGCATCAATGGTTCCCACAGCGATGGCAGAATGATCCCCTGCTGCGTCCTTGCGGCCCGCCACGGAGATATTGCCGCCCGCCGTCACGTCCAAAGTTCCACTGACCTTAACGCCCAAAGGCATATTGCCCTTGATTTCAAAAGACAACAGATTGCCGTTGTCATCCCGGTGGACAGTGACATCAGAAGCATTCGCATTCATGAGTTCCTTCATCTTGGCAATTCTAGCGCTGCCTGTCAGTTCATCCACGGTAATCTCGGTGGATTTGTTGGCAAAAGTGCCCACTGCGCCTTGGGCAGCAGACAAGGTGACATTATTGCCCAGGACATTGGCGGCCCGATTCGTCTGAGTGCTGCTGCCACCTTCGGGGTTCACCAGCTTTTCGCTGACGGCGTAGAGCATCATGTCCTTGGTCCATTCAAACGTGGGATTGGCTGCCTTGTCTTTCAAGCCCTTATAAGTATCGTCCACCGCCAAATAAGCCTCCGCACTGGCATACTGAGCATACTTATAAGCAGTGCTGTTCGCTTTCAGATAGTCGTCTGCCGTCGCATAAGTGCCGTATTGGGAATAATACTTATCAGCCTGCTTATACGCCAAATAGTCCTTATCGCTGTTTTCCTCCAATTTCTGAAGCTCACTTGGCGAAAGGCGTCCATAGCGTGCCTTGTTATCCAGGTAAGACTGATAAGAAGTCTTCTGCTCTGTGTATTCCGTTTTCCAATCAGCCGCTGACTTGCCACCCTTTTGAGCATCATAGGCCGCTTCAATATTCGCCTTGTAATCGTCACGGGCTTTTTCCAGTCCGGTAATGTACGCGCCTTTATAAGTATAGTTACCCTGCGCATCCTTTTCGCCATCAATGAGTCCGGCGTCGATCCAGCGGTGCACCATTTCGTCCACACTGTCCATGGAACCGGATTTGTCCTCGTCAGGAAGTCCGTCTATGAAAGCGCCATTTGCTACGGTCAGCTTCACATCCCCTTCCCTTGATTCAATCTTGCCCACACGCATATTGCCGCCATCTGCCGCCTCGGTCAGATAGATGCTGTTCTTGGCGCTGGCGTTGACCTGAGCACCATAGCGGTCCGCAGAATAAATCAGATCCGATGCCGCCATGTTGAGGGCCTGGCTCTTTGTGCCAATACCGCCCTCCTCGCTGGTCAGATAGATACCACGGCCCTCTACGGTTATGCCGGAGCCCGACTGGGTGATATTGCCCGCAGCATTCAGTGTCACGTCGCCAAGTGCCGCATCATTCTTGAATGCAGCATTTCCATCCTGACTCTTCAATGCCACGATTTGCACATTCCCCGGCAGGGAACGATTCTCCAATATGCCGCCCATAGCGGTGATGTCGATATCGCCCTTGTCCGTGGAAACGGCATTGAGCTTGATGTTATCTGTCACAGATGTGACATTGCCGTTGGCGTCTTTGACAGCCGTGCCGATGGAGGCGAGATGGATATTCTTGATGTCGTCTTTCGCCGACAGGTTCACGATCTCACTCTTCAGGGTGGTGTTGTCAAACTGGGTGATATTGCCCGCTTTGGAGTCAATCGTCAGCACAGCCTGATTGTGGGAGTTGGCTACATTGTCCGTCAGGTTGATGCTGCCGCCATTGGCATTGGTGCTCTTGATGTCGATTTTGCCCACATCTGCCCCCAAAAGCCCAATGGAGATATTCTGGGATGCATTGATGGAAAAGTCGTACGTTCTGACTTTCGTGCTCTTTTCCGTCCAGCGGGTATAGTAGTTCTTGAACCAACCTAGGAACCCTGTCTTTTCCAGCCATCTTTGCACGCCAGAGGTTTCGCTTTTGACGAGGTTTTCTGCGGCATCAACGCGGATTTTACCTACCTCGGGAACATTAGTGCTGTTCTGTTGAATGGTGGCCCCTTCGGGCAGCCCATACTTGCCGCCATCCTGGCTGCTGATTTGCGTTATGTTACTTGAGTCGCCTTTGATCTCGCTCATATCCTTGGTCTTGACCAGGCCCCACATGCCATAGCGCACGTGATGCTGCTTGATTACCGTCCGGCCTTCTTCCTCGCCCTTCGCCCAGTGATAGGTCTGATTTGCCTGTGGCGTATAGGTCAGCGCATTGCTTACAGAAAGGTTATTTGCCGACACCGTGGCATTCGCATAAGGATTGCCATCTTTAGCGTGCTTCTTCATATAGTTGGTATAGTCGTTGATGGTGCGGGTCTGCCCTTTCTTGTACTCAGTCCAGGTGTTTTTGGCCGTATCGGCGATGGTAATGACACCTTCTCTTTGGCTGTTGAGGACCTTGCCCACGTTCATATCGAGAGCGGTCTCGTTGGTCACGGTGATATTGGCCGCACCGTCCGCCGCCAAGATACGGCCGTCACCAGTGCTGGCAATCCTGCCCGTCAGATAGACCTTGCCTCCGCCGGTTTCGATGTCCTCCACAAAGAGTTGTTTTGTGGAAGGATCCCAATAGACCTGCGCCACATAGTCAAAAACCTTGTCCGCAGCATTCCACTTGGCGCCACCTTCGTTGACCTTGTACATGGTACGGTTCTGCACGATAGCCGCACGGTTAGCAGACTGATTCTGCGCCACCGTCAAGTCCGCCTGCGTCACTGTGGCGGTGTAATTCTTGTAGCCGCTTTGGATCAGGCCGTTCACATTGACATTGGCGGCAGACACATAGACATCCCGTCCGGCGATGTAGCCGGTGGCCGTCTGGGAGGAATCGGGGCGAGTGTAGGTTTTGGTGCCATTTGCCCACTCATTATTCATACGAGGACCATGGTTGAATTCATCAAAAAATGATCTCGGGTAATTTTCGCCTCCATACTGAAAATAATTATCTATAACTGGTTTCATTTCATCGGCCTTATCCGCCAAATACTTCTCCGGATCGCCGTTGATATTGACGATGCCCTCTTTGTACCCTTGGGCAATCGTACCTTGGGCCGCAATAAGGCTGACCGTATTTCCCATCACGCCGGTAGGACGTTCCTTGGTGCCGCCGTTGATACGGATATCCCCGCTGGTGTTGTTGATGGTCACATTGCCGTAGAAATTGCTAAGCTTGCCGTCTACCTCCACATCGGTGATGGCGGTATATTGGAACTTTCCGGCCTGAATATCGGCTTTGTACTGTGCTTTTTCCGCAGCTGTCAGATTGCTGCTGTCAATCTCTTTCCGCATTTGTTCCGTCAACTGGAGCGTGCTGGTCTTATTCCCTTTGAAGGTATTCTGCACCGACAGCCCGGCTGCTGCGCCACCCGTTACGCCGTAAATTTCGGCAAACTTTGCCCCGGATTTACTGCTTATATTGATGCTGTTGATTTTGGCGTTGCCGCTGGCTGTGTTCGGCGGAATGGTATTGGTATTATAAACGATCTTGCCGCCCTGCTCGCCCATAAGAATGTTGTTCAGTTTCAGATAGGCATCCGAATTGTTCGTGATGGTGACACCAGGGGCAGAGTTAGCCCGCAGGTTACCCGTACCGATGAGGTCATTGGACGTCACATTGATATTGCCACCGCTGGTAGCAATGTCCGGGATTTCTACAAAATAGACGGAACGGCCGTTACTGGTATATTTGTAGTTGCCCTGTTCATCTTTCTCCGCCAGTCCCAGATTGATCATGTCATTTTGGATTCTCTCGCGCTCAGCGATATAGGCCGCCAGCACATTCGTATCTGCCCCATCATAAGCAGCAATCATTTTGTCCAGCTCTTCCCAACGCGCGCCCAGTGTATTGGCATAGTCAAAGGTTCCCTGTTTGACGCCATTCTTAACCCGGTTGTTGGCCCGATTATCGGGTGCCGTTATCGTGAGCCCGCTTGCCACGCTGCCACCGATGGTCAGATTGATAGGGTCTGCTGTGCCCGCGATAAGGGAGCCGGTCACATTGACAGTGCTCGCTTTCGGCAAGGCTTCTTCCGCCACAACCGCATCAGAGGACAGGAACTTCTTTTCGGTGCTGGAGCCGCCCAATACCCAGTTAAACAGGCTCTGGTCTTTGACAACTTCTTCCTTGCCGCCGCTGGCGATGACATTGATGTCCCCGGTGGAGCGCACGGTGCCGCTGACATCCACCGTTCCCTTGTCGGCAGTAATGTTGTAATTCACCCTAGGGGTGCTGACAGGAATGGCTGTATGATTATAGGCACCTGCCTTGAGATCGGCTTTAAGATTAGAGAGAACGCCATCCGTATTGGCGCCTGCATACAGTCCCACCTTGCTGCCACTTTCGATGATACCCGCTACATTCACCGTGCTACGGCGGTTAAGTTCGTTGTTGTTTTTGGCCACCATAACGCCGGCCGCGCCGCCTACCGTGGCCTCGGTATGGGAATTAAGCTTTTGTTCATCATAAGCGGCAAGGATAATATCCTCTGTGGAGGCCGCCGCTTCATTGCTGAGCAGCGCGCCCTTCTTTACATCTACCGAATTGTTGACAGTGATATTGTTCTCGGCAACAGTGTCTACAACACCTACTGCAGCGCCGCCCTTGGCCTGGGCATGATTCACCAGATCGCTATCGGAAGCGGCGATGAATTCCTGCAGTTTGTTGGAGGTAATCTTGGCATTTTCCCCGATGGTGACGCTGCCGGTTTCCGAAATTTCCAGCAGGCTTCGCAGACGGTTACCGGCAATGGCCCCGCCGAAATAGTCTTTCAGGGTGTAGGCCTGGTTGTCCGTAACACCGTTGGCGTTGATATCGTTATACGCCCCGGTGATGGTGGAACTTGACGTACCCACATGAACCCGGTCGGCGTTGATCTCCGTGCTGTCTTCTACCGTGGCGTTCAGTTTGGTGTCGATGTTGTTCTCCACACTGGTGCCGCCCACGCCAATAACACCGCCGTGGCCTTCGGAGGCCGTCAGGCGCGTCTCATCCTTCTGTGCCGCCAAAAGATAGACTTCACCCGTGGTATCCCACTTGCCGCCAATGCTGCTGCTGACGGTATTGGTGGATTTGTTATCCACATGGGCACCCACATAGCCGGCCAGACCGCCGCCGCCCGCATCAGCCAGGGCCTTGCCCGTATTATCGCCATAGGATAAAAGTTGCAGGCTGTTCAGTTTGTTCGTAATTCCGGCTTTCCCCGTAAGTGTGGTGGTCAGTTTTTCGTTGCCGCTGATGATTGCTCTCGAATTGCCCACTGCCACGCCACCTACGGTGACATCATAGATATAGGCCTTGCGATCCACATAGGACTCGTTGTCCAAAATGAGGTTGGTATCCTCGCCAAAGGTGCTGTTCGCCACATTGACCTTGCCCGTGGCCGTGGTTTCCAGACGAACCGTATCCGGAGCCACCGCTCCGACGGAGATATTGTGCCCCTTGACGTTGCCCTCGATGGTGCGGCCTTGGGCATTGCCGAGCATGGAGGCAAACTCCACCGTTTTCGCGTTGAAGCTGCCGCCCGCGACGGTCGTTTCTGCGCCCATGTCCATGACACCCTTGCCCCGCATCGTGCTGATGCCGAGCACCGAGACGGCGGTATTGCCCGCGCTGAGCTTTGCCGTAGTGTCATTGGCTGCGCCCAGATGGAAGGAATCGGCCGTGAATTTGCCGTCCGTCCCCGTAATTTTGGCCGCAGCTGTCCCCTTGTCTTCGATGGTGGCATGGTTCACCGCCACATTGGCACCGCCCGCGCCTACGCCCTGGGTATGAGCTTCGAGCGCATTGGCTTTCTTGGCGTCAATCGCGATGTTCTTAGCAGCAGAAATATTATTCGTGCCGCCCAGCGTAACGCCCACATTGTCTTCATTCTCCACATTGGCAAAGGTAGTAGTAACCTCCAGCGCTGCGACTCCCACATTGGTGATCTGCGTCTTGCTCCTGCTCTCGTCCAACGCGTTGACTGTGACATTCTCCGTACCTTTGATGGTGCTGCCCGTGATATTGATATCCGTTGCCCCTTTGTTAACGATGCCAGCATAGCCTACGCCTACGCCCAAACCGGCACCTACGGAAACCGCGGTCACTTTGATTTCGGAACCTTTGTCTGCCTGTCCCTGCAGAGTCTTGATGTTGACATTTTTGCCCGTGATGGCAGCATTGTCAAGCGTCACATCCGTGTCATGGTTCGTATGAATGATAGCATCCGTGACACCAACAGCCATGCCGCCAACACCAACCGTCACGTTCTTCGCGGAAATATCACTGGTCTCCTTCGCCGTCACATTGACATTTTCAGCAGCCGTCAAGGACGCACCACCGCTGATTGAGGTATGGATGCCCTGCTTTTTGGTATCCGGCGTAGAAAGGCTTACGTTCGTGTTCTTGGCCTTTTCAAGGTCGCTCTTGTCCGCAGCATTCAAGCCAAAGAACTTGGCTCCGCTGACGCCCAGGGCACCTTTTGCATTGTTCACACCCTGCGCACCATTCAGATGGACGTTGATCTCATTCTGCGTGGTACTATTGACATCTGTTTTCTTGCCATTTTCATCTGCAGCATTACTGAGCTGAGCGTCCGTGATGCCCTTGTTGATGGAGGTAACAGCCACGTTGACCCCCACACCGATGCCGCCTGCGGCAGCCCCCGTCACACTGCTGTCAAATTTGCGCACTTCTTCCGCAGCCACATTGACATTCTTCGCAGCCTCGACGGAGCCACCCACTACATTGGCGCTGACACTGCTATTGATGTTGTTCAGGGCAACAGAAACCCCGACACCGCCAATACCGCCAGCACCCACGCCGCCTGTAGAATCTGCCGTCAGCTTGTCCGTGGCATTTATCGTTACCTCAGCCGCCTTAAGCTGGCTGTTGGACACCGTAGCCGAGGTTTCACTGGTGGTGTTGTTGATGCCCACATTGGCAGCCAAACCCGCGCCCAGACCAACCGCTAAGCTGGCCGTGACCAAAGTGCTCTTCCAGTTATTCTCATTTTTCGCCAGGACAGAGATATCCTTCCCATCCACGCTGCTCTTCGCCTTCAGATCACTGCTGTTTACCACAGCCTTGACCGTGGATGTATCGTCCATAACGGCCACGCCTGCGCCGGCTGCCACTGCAGCATAGCCGCCGGCTAAGCTTGCACCTATGTTCATGGTGCGGCTATTGCCAAGATGCTCAGCCAAGATTTCCGCCTTGCCATCAAAAACAGCATTTATCTTGTCCAAAGCTGCACTGGTAGTGCTGGTATTCTTATGACGCATGATGCTGTCGCCAGAAGCCACCCCGGCCGTCGCTCCTGCTCCCACAGCCCCTGCAAAGGACAGCGCTGAAGAACCATGCTTGGTTGTCGCATCCACAGTCAAATTTTTGGCATATACATTCTTCTTCTCAGCATCATCAGTCGAGGAAATCTCCGCAGCAGTCGTGCGGGACATGGTTTCCCAATTTGCAGAAACACCAACCGAAACACCTGCCGTTGCCGCTGCCCCCACGCTGGGAGTACCCGTGAAGGAACCAAAATTGGTGTAATCCACAGCGTTTACATTCACATTGGAAGCCTTTGCGGCGGAACCAATATTGGCATCCTTGATTTTGGCCGTGGTATCCCCTTCGATGGTATTGAGGTTCACCGTGCCCGCAAGTTCAACACCCACGCTGGAGGAAGCAGCCACACCGCCGGAAGCCAGCTGGGAAATGATCGTATGCGTAGCAGAACTGTCTACTACGATGCCGGACTTCGTTTCTTTCTTGCGGTTTTCGCTGAGACGCTGCCTTTCCGTAGTGAGATCCAGCTTTTCTGTGGTAAAAAGATTTTCATCTTGTGGACGGGTAACCTGAATAGAACCGGAATCGGCGGCCTGCAAAGAGCCCCCCTGTACCAGTGCATTGGTGCTGCCTGTGATCTTGTTGATGGAGACCGCCGCTCCCAGACCTGCCTTGGTATTCGCGCCAATGGCAAAACCGCCGGCAAAATTGTAGAGCCGGTCGTCACTCTGAGCCACTACGCCCACGCTGCTGTTCGAAGTAAGGTTCTGATTCCTGATGACAGCGTCAACGTTATTGCCAATGTAGTTGTAGCTGCCGGAGCCGGCAAACGCAACCTGACCGTTTACGCCTACCATTCCCCCTACGCCCACGGAATGAATATCGCCATCGCCTGTAGCGCGCACCTGGGTAAGGCCTGCATTGACGGCAGTAGTTCCGCTGTCCGCAGCCATCTCCGCCTTGGTGTCCTGATTCATGCGGTTGATGGCCACACCCGCAGTTCCCTTCACCGCTGTCCCGATATCAACACTGCCGCCGACGCCCACGGTATTGATCTTGCTCTTGGTGTCCGCCGTAACGTCAATGCTGGGATAATTTGCAGCCGTACCCTTGTTGATGTTCGTATTGTTCAATGAGGCCCGGCTGTCCTTGTAGATATCCGCTACAGCCGCCCCTCCCTGCAGGTTGAAGAAATTCTTGCCCCAGCTTACGCCGAAGCCGGCCCCTACGGTGGTAAGGCGGGATTTCTCTGTGGTCGTCCCTTCCGTCTTACTATCCTTGGTGGAAACATCAATCTTGCCGTCAGACGTCGTAGTGATATCGGCATGATTGATTTCTGCCCGCAGTTTCTCCTTGTTATCCTTGGAACCGACAGATGCATAGGCCACAGCACCGCCGATGCCCACTTTCTTGCCGCCTACGGACACGCTGCCCGCAACGGTGGTCTTCTTGGTCAGTTCCTCAGCCGTGACAGAAAGATTCTTCACGCCATCCAGTTTTGTGTTTTCGCCCGTACTCTTGCCGTCAATGACGCTTTCCGTATTGTTCACGCCACGGTTGATGGCTACGGTTCCGACTGCGCCCGCAATTTCCTGGCTGGCATTCACATTCACACCACCAGCCACGGCCAAAGCCTTGCTCTGGTTAGTGGTTGCCAGTTTGACGGAATTATCCGTTCCCTGCAAGGTGATGTCATTGCCCGTCAGATACGTCCCCGTGGTATTATTGAGGGAGTTATACGCCAGGGACAGCCCCATGGCCATGCCCTTGCCGCCAGCTACTTCACCCGCAATATTGATGATGGAACTGGTATTCTGTGCCTGTTCGCTGACATTTTTCCCCGTGATGATGTTATCCGCAAAGGTGACTTTTGTATCATTCTTGAGATCGTTCCAGCTGCCGGAACCGGCACCATTGAACGCCTTGCCGCCAATGGCCACACCTGCCCCCACAGAAACGATCATAGCATCGCTGGCTGCTTCGCCATTCAAAGTATCTGCCTTGATGGTGGAGCCTTGGATATCTGCCGCGATATCATTCTTCACATAGTTATAGGATATACCTGCCCCCACACCAGCCTTGCCATTCCAGCCGCCAGCAACCGCGGCAGTTATGATGAGATTCTTGTTCTGCCCCAATTCGGCTTTGGCCTCGTCTTCCTCACTGGCAGCCTCATTAGCAGCGTTGCCGGCATCAGTATTGGCTGCGTTGTCATCCAAACTGGATGCCGCAGACGCAGTTGTATCGAGATACTGTTTACCCGTAACATCAATGCCTTTTTCAGACAGCAGGTCCTTATCCTTTTTCTCCTGGCTGTCTGCAGCGTTCGGGACAGGAATCTCCCCAGCCTTGACGTTCACGGCATCTGCTTTCAATCCATCCCCGGAAACGCCGGAAATATACGCACGGGTGGTATTTTTCACACTGCCATAGGCAAATGCGCCCTCGAAACCATAGCCGCTCTCGCCGCCGGCGAAGGTTGCCGCCAGTGCACCATTGATCTGCGTAGTGCCCTTCTGCGCAGTCACGTCTACCGACTGGAATTTATTCTGATAGGTGCCGCCAATGATGCCACTGGACAGATTGTTTTCCAGATTGCTGATGGCCACAGCACCGCCCACTCCTACATTGGTTTTTGCGCCGCTGGCAGAATTAGCCGCCAGGCCTCCTGCAATCTGAAAGTCCGTACTGGTTCCCTTATTGGAAATCGTGCTGTTTTCTGTGCCCGCAATTGTATTTCCAATCATAAGGGCATGGATATCCTGCTTGGCCTTATTGTAGTACACTACACCAGCACCGGCGACATTGGTGCCATCGCCTTTAGAAGCACTAACGCCCATGCCCGCTGCCAGTTCAATCCCAATCTTGGAAGCAGCATTGCTGACAGAGCCCACCTGCTGCAGTTCGGAATTGCGCATAATGGCATCCACGTCCCGATTGGAACTGTTCATGGCAAACGTACCGCCAATCCCCACCTTGGTTGCCGAATTGCCCGATTTCACGGAGTTACGGATATCTGTACCGCCCATGGTAATCGAGTTAAGGAAATCCAAAGCGGAAAGCGCAACAGATGCGACAGGTGCAGCCGCATTCTCTGCCGTCTCATTCTTCACGGTCACGTTATTCAGCAGGGCATCAGTCCGCCCGCCCAGGAAAGTCAGGGCTGCGCTGCCTTCGATGCCGATAGATGCCCCTGCACTTGCAGATGAGCCAGCCGCAGGAGCTGCCCCTTCTTCTTTCGGTGTGTCATCCGGATTTGCCGCCTGACTGGCTTCTCCGGCGGCTTTCGTTGCGTTGTTGTTTTTCTGTTCCTTGCCCGATATGGTGGGCGCAGCACTCTCATTCTGAGCCTCTACCTTATCCTGTTCCAGATCTTCCGTATTCTTCTTGGCTTCACTTGCCCCTTCGTTTCCCTTCTTGGACCACTGCGTCCATTTCTCGGACTCCTTGCGGCTGTTTGCATCTTCTGATTTATCCTCTGCAGTCTTGGAAACGACCTTTGCCTTGGCATCATTCTGCATTGAGCCCGTGGTGATTGCAGACATGATAAGGCTATTCGTGATAATACTGCCTTTTTCAGTATTCTGCTGCCCCAGTTTGGCCGTAAACGTTTCACCGGCAATGCTTTGTGCCAAAGCAGTATCCTGATAGATCTTTTGCGCAGCCTTCTCTACGTCCGTAGTGCTGCCCGAAGGCGCAATGATCCCCTTGCCATTATCGCTGACCAGCGCAATATTGTTCACATCATAGTTGATAATGCCCACACCAATACCGAAGGCCTTTGAGCTTTCCTTGCCTTCCGACTCGCTGCGCGCAGAATTGTCCACTGACGTGGAATTGGTCGAAGTCAGGCTGACTCCCTCAGGTGCCTTGATTCTGACTTCATCATCCAAAGATATGATGTTGTTGCTGTCCCCATAGCTCAGGGCTACCATACCAGAAACGCCCAGAGAATCCCCCTTGCCGGCATTTTTGACTTCGTTCTTCGCCTCGAGAGAATTGCTAGCCGAGGCGCTTACCGTGGATCCGGTAAGTGCTGCCTCTTTGCCGGCCATAATCAGGCTGTTGCCGCTGATATTCTGAATGCCCACTGTGGCGCCCACGCCCACTTTGCTGTTTTCCTCTTTTGCGCCATAGCTTCCCTCGGCATTGGTCACAGCATCAGCGGACAAAGTTACAGCAGTACCCTCAACCTTGCTCTTCTGTCCCAAAAGAACAATGGCATCATTCTTCAATGTGTTGACACCGACCGAACCATCCAGCACTACCGTGGCAGGTTTCTCCTTATCGGGCGTTCCCTCGCTGTTCACCGCATAGGACAGCACGCTGGTTTTATCCTTGTCATCTTTCTTGTAGCTTCCCTGGCCTGCCTTGGCATCAAGAGATACTGCGCCACCCGTGATTTGGGCAGACTTGTCCCCTTCGTTATCCAGCAGGATTTTTGCGTTGTTCTTTACATTGGTGACCAATACCGCTGCACCAATCTCCACCTTGGCAGAATTAGCCTGGGCATTCTTCACCGAAAATTGCAGACTGTCCTCCTTGTCGGCAGATGCAGTCATCAGTGTATTGGCTGCCACTTTGACGGAACCATCCGGCGTTTCCGCACTCTCCGGTTTTGCAGCCGTAATGACAACATTCTTGCCCAGGGTAACATTGGCATCGTTCTTATTAGACACGACACCTACACTTGCACCCAGGCCAAAGGCGGAAGTCTTCGCTTCATTATTGCCGCCTTCATTGGTGCCTTCTACCTTGTCCTTGACATCCTTTACGCCGCCTTTGCCATCGGCGCCTGCGGCATCTTTCGTCTTGTCATCCTTATTGGGATCTACTGAGGCATCCTTGATCAGCTTGGTGGGATCGCCGGATTTTTTCTCACTTTCTTTCTCGTCCGCTGATTTCTCCGAGTCTGGTTTTTTCTTCTCTGCATCAGCGTCCGCATCGTCCTGCTGCTTCTGCGCATCAGTTGCTCCCGCCGTATCCTTGCCGCCTTCCGAAGATTTTTTCACCGTATTGTCTACGGTCATCTTCCAACCGGTGATGTTGTTCTCCGCCTTGATATCCACAGCGCCTGCCGTAA
Source organism: Pseudoselenomonas ruminantium (assembly GCF_900104055.1). Taxonomy (GTDB): domain Bacteria; phylum Bacillota; class Negativicutes; order Selenomonadales; family Selenomonadaceae; genus Selenomonas_A; species Selenomonas_A ruminantium_C. The sequence continues at coordinate 152,929 of NZ_FNJQ01000002.1, read as the reverse complement.
TGGAGCGGTTTATATTCACATCAGCACTGGTATCATAATTGGCCACGCCCACGTTGGAAACCACATAGCTCGTCTTTCCCACGGCGCCCACATTGATATTGACATCGCTCGTCGTAACAGCTTCCACAGCAGCCTTGCCCTTGGCCGCAGAAAGGGCTGCCGCATTGGCTGGATCATTCACATTCACCTTGGCCTTGGTATCGCCCGTCAGAACTGCCACGCCTACTGCGACGGCATTCGCATCACCGCCGTTTCCCGTAGCAGAAATATCGGCTTTCGTGTCCGCGTTGGCCGCAATCTTGATGCCATTGCCATCCTTATCGGCGTCCTTGGCCGTCAAATTGCCATCGATGACTACGTCCGCCGTGTTGTAAACACGGGAAACCGCCACAGCTGCTACTGCTTTGGAACCGCTGGGCACAGTCTTGCCCTCGCTGTCCTTTTTCCCATTTCCCGTGGGCACGGTGATGCTCTGTTTTATCTCCACATTGGAATTGGCGGCAATGTCGATATTCTTACCCGTAAGGGCACTGTTTTCCCCGATGTTGACAGCTGCCTTGTTCTTCTTGCTGGAATAATTGACAAATAGATACTTGTTCGCTCCGGCTTCTTTGCCCGCCAGCTTGTCTACCAGCCCATTCAGTATTTTACTGTCATCCCCAAAGATAACCCCCTTCAGGGTGTCCGTCAATGTCATGGGGGTGCTGTCCTCATAGGTGCTCTTGCTCTCTGCCGCAAGTTTCACTGCCCCATCGCTGCTGGTGATGGAAACGCCTTTTGCCTTTGCATCCGTACCGATATTGATAGCTGCAGAAATATCCGTAGAGCGGCCGCTCCAGCGGATAGGATTGGCCTCTGTCTTTTCCTTGCCATTTTTGTCTTTATCCGGGGTACCATCACTCTTCAAAACAGGCTTGGTATCTTTGACGTCAGACTCCTGCTTTGCCGTCAGGATGATGTCGCCGCCAGTACCCTCAACAGTGGCAAGTGTCAATCCCGCACCAGTATTGCCAGTATTTACTAAATTCGTAAAATTCAAGCTTTTTACGCTCTGAATGGTACTCCCATCCTTGATGTTGATGATACCTGAGCCAAGCATAACACCGCTGTGGGTATTGATCTGCCCACTGATGTCTATGACTCCGCCTGCAGCAAAAGCGCTGTCCCTGAGCGTCTCGATGGCCTTCAGCGTGATGTCCACAGTAGGATTTGTCGAATTATACAGTTTGTCAAAATCAGCCTGCGCCGGCACAATCCCCGTGAACTGTCCCGCATTGATAACACCGGTACTTCCCACAGCAATCCCGTTCGGGCTCAGGAACATGAGATGACCATCAATGGCATTGTTCCGCACCGCATTGACTATGCCGTTGATGCTTACTTTCTCATTCACCAGATTGGCCAGAATATATGCGCTGCCAAACCGGAGGTTGGCAATATAACCCGCATCCAGGGAAAACTGCTTGAAACGGTTATAAGCAAAATTATCACTGACTTTTTCCGGATTGATGTTATAGACCTTTCCCTCTGGCGTAAGCGTATTTCCGCTTTTATCCACAATCGCTGCCTCGCCCACGCCCACGGGAGCCAGCATCCCTGCCGCCATAGTCAAAGACGCCAGAATCCGCCATGCCGTATGATGCGAAGCCATTCCTTTCGCTGCACCGGCCTTTTTGCTGTTCCGCTTTTTGAAGTTATATCCGTATGCCATCGTAATCACCATTCCTTTATATTTCTGCTGCCCATTTTCTGTCCTTATGACATCAGGGCAGCTCAGGCTTCCTGCACGGCTTAGAACGTGGCCGACAAACTGAAGTCAAATCTTGTGCTGTCCAGATGTTTCTCGTAAAAATCTTTTTTTATGGGGAATCCCACGCTGAGTGTGCTATACAGATACTTATATTTCGCCTCAAGTCCCACACCCGTGCTCATCAGATTCCGGTGTTCCGGAGCGGTCTCTCCGGCTACAGTTCCCCAATCAAAGAAGGGGAATACATAAAAACGTTTCGCCTTGTCCAGAGGGATATGGTACTCAATTCCTGCCGTCAACCCCCGTTCACCGCCGATAAATCCCTCCTCATAACCCCGGACGCTGTTGACGCCGCCGATGAAGAAGCGGTCAGATGAGGCCAGATTATCCGCAGAGCTCCACTGTCCATCCAGCCTGCCCTGCCAGAACTGCCCATTCTTATAACGTTTCTGCCAGAACGAATTGAGGCGGTAAAGGCTCGCTGTATCCGATTTACCGTCGATATCGCTGCGCCGCGCAAGGACAAAGGAGTGTTTGTGATAAAATACCGTAGAATTCCCATAATGCGTGAAGGATGTATACGGTATCACCCGCCGGATCTTGTCATCCACCCAGGGCACTACCAGACGTGTTCCATGCCCCAGATCCGTTTCTGCCGTCTGATGGACATACTGCAGGCCTGCCTCATGACGGGAATGCTCCGTCATATGGAAAGGCACACGCCAGGTCAATGAATAGGAAGCAGACTTCCCCTTTACACCTAAGGGCTTAAGTTCTCCCTTGGTCACTTCCGTCCTGTTGGCCGCATAATTAAGGTCCAGCCGCATTCCCTTTTTGGAAACAGGGAAACTATATCCCAGAGACCAGGCTTTGGTGCCCTGACTGCGCAGGAAACTGCTCCTGAGTGCATCCCGATGACCAGTCAGGCTCCGCATGTTGTAAAAAAGCCCCTCCCGCCAGCGTCCGCTGGTTTCATAACCATCATTGTCCACGTAAAGTGTCACCGTCTGGTTCTGCGGTTCAAAAGCCATGATCTCATAGTCGGTGGTCCCCTCCTGAGAACCGGGCTTCAGCACGACCCGCAGCTGTATGTCATTCGTGCCATGAAACCAGCGCAGGTCACGATTCAGCTTGTCCGTATTAGCAATTTTTCCAGCCGTCAGCCAAAGCCGGTCGGCAATGTATTTGGTTTTAGTATAACGATTTCCCTTAATCGTGACCTCGCCTGTCTTCCCCTCGATCAGGCGGATTTCCACGACCCCGTCATGGATACGCTGCGGCGGCAGCACTGCTCCGCAGGTCATATAGCCTTTCTGCCGATAGATGTCCGTGATCTTCTCTGCCATCTCCTGCAAAACCTTTAACGTGACCTGACGGCCAATATAACTACCTGTAACAGCCTGGATCTCATCCTGTGCCAAAATCTCCGAGAAAGTACAGTTCACCTGCTTCAAATCAAAGCGGATTTCCTGTCCTGTTTCTGCTGCAGAAGACTTTTCCGCCTGCTCTGCCTTTTTGTTTTTAGCAGCTTCATCCTCCGCAATCTGCTCCAGCGCACGCTCCCGTTCCATGGCCCTGCGCTCTCTTTCCAACTGTGCACTGGCATCCATCCCGCCTGCCGGCGCTGCGGCCACTGCCGCTTGGCTTCCTGCTATGATTCCTGCGATAATGGTCAAACTTAAAGACTTGGACATTTTCATCTGCGTTTCTCCCATCTATCTCAAATTCAATAAAATTTCTCATCTATATTTATTATCGGATAATTCATTATTTTAGTAAAGATGTTTATCAACATATCGCAAAATAAAATTCGCTCCCGCGAAGGAAGCGAATGATTGAACAATGTGATAAACACTTACGCTGAAACGAACCAGCAATCACTTGCTGCCATCAGCGTTTATTCAGCTTCTTATCGGCATAGATCTTGGTTCCTTTGATGGATGCCTCCAGCGCCAGACCTTTTTTCGTCATCTGATACACCCAGATGCCATTGCCGGCAATGGTAGCACCATCTATGGCTCCGCCAACCTTTCCGTCACTGGCCGAGGCATCTGCTGAACTGGCAAATTTGATATCCCCGGAGATAAAGGATTTCCAAGCCTTTTCTGTGCCGATGACAAAGATCAGATCGTATTCTTTTATCCCCAGACCGATGCCTACACCCATTTCCTTCATGCGCATATATACCTTTTCGCCTGTGGCATTGTTCACTGCCAGGCCTCTGCCATGAGCATCGCCGAGCAAACCGAGTTTCATGCCCGTATTGCTCAAGGTCGCATAAGCGTAGCAGTTCTTGATGACATTCTTCGAAGAGGGTATCTTTGCGTACAGATTATTCAGGGCCTGCACCGACAAGGTGTCAATCTCAGCCCGTTGCTTGTCGATTTTCTCCGGACTGGGGGCCGCAAAGGAAACAGCCGTCAGCAGGCAGGCCAAAAGTGCCGCCGTCAACAACGTAAACAACTTCTTCATCATCATTCACCTCGTCACACTGTTATGTTTTTTTCTCTACGGTCAAATGCCATAACTTAAATTTCAACAAACCACCGCCCGATTCCTGTTATTTTTCATATTTTTGCGCATAAAATTGCACAAATGTCGTTTTACAGCATCGTGATCGGATCGATGTCGATTGCCACATCTGTGCGCAGATGCAGCTTCTGGCTGCGCAAAAAAGCCTGCACGGCCGGCAGGTCTGCCGTCTTGATCAGCACCACAAAGCGGTAGATGCCACGGAACCGGGCAATCACCGCCGGCGACGGGCCAATGACCTGCTGTCCCTTCGCGCCAGCAAAATATTCACCAAACGCCTTGACCAGGCGTTGTCCATTGCCCTTGGCCATAGTCTCGTCCTCATGCTGGAACAGCAGTTTTACGATACGGCTGTAGGGCGGATAGAACAAGCCCTGACGCAGTTTCATTTCCTGCTCATAGAAGCCCTCATAATCTTGCACGATGCCGCAGGTCACGGCATAATGTTCGGGATTGTAGGTCTGGATCACCACGCGCCCCTGATGTTCATGCCGACCGGCCCGCCCCGCAGTCTGGGTAATCAGCATGAAACAGCGCTCTGCCGCCCGGAAGTCCGGCATGTTGAGGCTGGAATCCGCACTGATGATGCCCACCGCCGTGACATTGGGAATATCGTGTCCCTTGGCCACCATCTGCGTGCCCAGCAGGATGTCGTAATCCTGCCGGCGGAATTTGTCGAGAATCTCCTGATGGGCAAACTTCGTATTGGTCGTATCCCGGTCCATGCGGATTACCCGGGCCGAAGGCACCAGCTGATGCAATTCCTGTTCGAGCTTTTCCGTACCGGAGCCAAAGTATTTGATATAACGGCTGCCGCATTTCGGGCAGACATCGGGCACCGGTTCAGCCACATCACAATGATGGCAGGAAAGCCTGCCGTTCTTATGATAGACCAATGGCAGGCCACAGAGTCTGCACTTGATAACCTCACCGCAGGAGCGGCACATAACAAACGTTGAGAACCCTCTGCGGTTCAGCATGATGATGATCTGCTGTCTCTTCGCCATGGTTTCCTCAATCAGCTGCTGCAGGAGCCGCGACAGGATATGCCGGTTGCCCAGCCTGAGTTCCTGCCGCATGTCCACACATTTGACCACGGGCAAAGGCATATTGCCGATGCGCTTGGGCATGGTCAATAAGGTCAGTTCGCCCTGCTTCGCCCGATAATAGGACTCCATGGAGGGCGTTGCGCTGCCCAGTAGGAGCACTGCACCATGAATCCGAGCCATTTCCTCTGCCACTACGCGGGCATGATAGCGCGGCGACTCATCCTGCTTGTAGGACGTATCCTGCTCCTCGTCCATGATGATCAGGCCGATATTATCTAATGGCGTAAACAATGCCGACCGTGCGCCAATCACAATGCCCGCTTCGCCGCGGCGCACCCGCACCACGGCATCGTTGCGTTCTGCCATGGACAGGCGGCTATGGATGACAACGATATCATCGGGAAAGTAAGATTTGAAAGCCAATACAACCTGACCGGTCAGGGCGATTTCCGGCACGAGCACCACGGCCTGCCGCCCCAAAGCCCGGATTTTCTTGGTCATTTCGATATAGACCTGCGTCTTGCCGCTGCCCGTGACGCCTTTGAGCAGGAAGCCATGATGCTTGCACTCCTCCAGCCAGGGAGCCATTGCATCCAGTGCCTGCTGTTGGTCTTCTGTCAGCGTGATATCCTGCCGCGCATTTCCCTGGGCATGTTCATAGCTGTCCCGCAGCACGCGGCGCTGGGCAATCTTCACGAGGCCTGCCGCCGCCAGATTGTTGACCGTAGCCGTGGCCACCTTCTGCGCCTTCAACGCCGCAAATGGCAGCTGCCCCTGCTCCGCTGCCGCCAACAGCTCCAACAGATGCTGCTGGGCCTTCTTGCGCTTGAAATCTGCCAAAAGTTCCGGTGTGACCGTAACGAGCAGCTGGGCAAATTTCTCATAGCGGGCCTTTTCCCGTTTGCCCGCCTGATATTCCCGAGCAACCACACCGTATTGACTGAGCTTTTCCAGCATCTGCGGCAGGTCGTCCTTATGCTCGGGCAGTTTCCGGCCCAGTTCTGTTTTCGACAGGCCGCCGCCCACAGCTAATGCCTCATATACAGCGCGATAAGCAGGCATGGCCAGCAACAGATGCTCGGCCTGCTCCGGCACGGCCTGATAGATTACCGTTATCTTGATGCCGCTCTTGCCGGGCATGAATAGCCGCATCATCTCCGCCAGCGAACACAGATAGAAGTCCGCTAACCACTTGGCGGTCTGCAGCATTGCCTTCGAAAACCACGCTTCTTCGTCCACCGCCGCTTCAATTGGCTTGAGCTTTGCCGCCATATCCCCGAGCTCAGCTGCTGACTGCTCCGCCACCGAAACAACAAATCCCTCCACCTTGCGCCCTCCAAAGGGCACAAAAACACGCCAGCCTGCTTCCAGATACGAAAGCTCGGCTGGCACGCTGTAGGTAAAAGCTTTGGCTATACTTTTTACGGGAATATTCACAAAGACGCTGGCTGTCAGCATGGAAAGATCGCTCCTGTCACTAAAATGTAACTTTCATTATAACGCCTTTGTTTCAGTTTTGCCACAGGTAAAACTTTCTCATTCCCTTCAGCCTTGCTGTTTTTTCGTATAAGCACCGATATGCTCGGCCAGGCAGCTCAGCAATATTTCCGGCTCCACAGGCTTGGTCAGATGGTCATCCATGCCGGCCTTGCGGGAAGCATCCACATCCTCCTGAAAGGCATTGGCCGACAGGGCGATGATGGGCACCAGCTTGGCATCTGGCCGCGAAAGTGCGCGAATCCGGGCCGCTGCTTCCAATCCATCCAATACAGGCATGCGGATATCCATCAGGATTGCTTCAATGCTGTATTCCGGTGACTCCAGGAAACGTTTGATTCCCTCTTCCCCATTTTCTGCATTCAATACCCGCAGGTGATTCATTTCCAGAATCGTCGTGACGATTTCCCGGTTCAGCTCATTATCCTCACAGACGAGCACCTGCCGATTATTCAGGTTTATCTTCTCATCCACTTCGTCTTTTTTCTCACCATGCGGCACATTAACCCGGGCTAGGCTGACCTCCACCGTAAAGGTCGTACCTTTTCCCTGCACGCTGTCCACGGTAATCTCACCGCCCATCAACGTCAGCAGCTCCTTGGCAATGGAAAGCCCCAGTCCTGTCCCCTGCACGCCCTGCGCCGACAGGGCATTTTCCTGTTCAAAGAGCATGAACATCCGCGGAATGAATTCCGGCGACATGCCTATGCCGCTGTCCTTTACCGTAAACCGGCAAAGCCCCTGCTGCTCATCAGAGGATAGGATTTCCCCCAGCAGCCACACATCGCCGCCTTCGGGCGTGAACTTCACCGCATTGGACAGGAGATTCAAGAGCACCTTGGACAGTTTCAGCCGGTCAACCTGCACAAAACCTAATTCTGCCAGCGCCAGCCCCACATGAAAATTGACTTTTTTCTGCTCTGCCGAGGAGCGGATAGACGTGATCAGCCGTTCCAGCATGTGGTCAGCTTCCACCACTTCCAGATCCAGCTGCTTTTTGCCGCTGCCGATACGGGAAAGTTCCAGGGTATCGTTAATCAGATCCTTCAACAGGGAACCTGCGGTCATGATCTTTTGCAGATATTCCCGCATCTTATTGATATCATCGGTCTTGACGGCCAGCTCAGCAATACCCAGGATGCCATTCAGTGGGGTACGCATATCATGGCTGACATTGGAAAGGAAGGCTGTCTTGGCCCGGTTAGCGCTCTCCGCCCGCTCCAGAGCCTGCTGCAGCTGCACATTGAGCTTCCTGGACTGCTCCTGCCGACGGATTTCATCGGTGACATCCTCAAAACTGCCCACCAAACCTACGATTTGACCATTCTCAATCAGCGGGCTCTTACTGGCCACGATATCCCGCATCTCCCCATGGCTCATGCACCGACCATGCACACGATAGGTTGACTCACCGTAATGGATTACCCGCCATTCATCATTCTTGAACGGCTCCTCCTCACCGTGCCAGCCCATATCCTCATCCGTCTTGCCAATGATGACCTTATCCGAAGGAAACTCATAATAATCGAGAAAGGCCTTGTTCGCACCCAAAAAACGCCGCTCCCTATCCTTCCAGAAAAGCGCCGTCTGTGTCGTATCAAGAATCTTTTCCAGCAGTGCGCTGGTGTGCTCAAACTTTGCTTCCTGCTCCTTATGAGCCAGCTGCTCCTGTGTAATATCCAGACTGGTTATATATTGCAGAATCGTGTCATCCGGCAGGCGGTGCCCGTAAATCACCGACAGGAGCCAGATATAATCCGTCATTCCGGGCAATTTCATACGGTAGCTGAACTGCTGTGGCTCATCCGGATCAAGATAGCTGCGCTGCATATAGCGCAACACTCGTACGATATCATCGGGATGCACGATATCATTTACCGGCAGCACCAAACCATGCAGCAGTGCCTCCCGCGACAACTTGAACGTACGACAAAGTCCTGCAGAAATATGCAGGACTTCCAGAGCATCCGCATGCCTCCGGCAAACCAGAACCGGCGCGAAGGCATCGTCAATATTAGCAAATTTTTTCTTGCAATCGGCTAACATCAGCGCTCCCTCCAGTAATGCTTAAATCCATTACCCTATAATTCTGTAAGGAGCAGATTTTTTCCTTCTTTGATATTGTCAGCCGACAAAAAATTTCGTCACCATCCACAAAAGCGGAATGGCCACCAAGGTACGTTCCAGGAATACCACAAACAGACGCTTCACATCCAGACCGACATCACTCTTGACAATGATGCTGCCCACCTCGGTCAGATAGATAATCTGTACCAGCGATAAAGCCGAGATGAAGAAGCGGATATTCTCCGGCGCCTCCGCATTCGTAATCAGGGCAGGGATAAACATATCGATGAAACCCACGAGCGTTGCCGGTGCCAGCGTGAAAGCATCGGGAATGCCGATAGCCCACATATAGAGGCCCATAGGATTGGCAATCCACTGGAAGACCGGCGTCTCATTGACGAGCAATGTACCAATGGTCCCCCAGGCAATCACGATGGGAATCAGGTCAAAGAGGATGCCCACGGCCATTTCCAGACCGACCTTCACGGCCAGTGACAACCGGAACTTGTCCGCCCGCTCCAGCGCTGCCGCAATGGCCCAGCTGAAAAGCGATGAACCCTGCGGCACTTCTTCCTTGAGCTGCGGCTCACCGCGATAATCCTCCGCGACCGTGGCCAGCGGCGCAATGCGCACGCAGAGAACCGCCAGCAGCAGTCCGACTGCTGTAACGGTCAGATAAAGCAGCGGGAAAAGATTGCTCACATGGAGCGTCCCGGCCACCACCATACAGAAGGGAATCGACACGAGGGAAAAGTTCGTCATGATCGTGGCCGCTTCCCGGCGGCTGTAGTAACCGCTGTTATACTGCCCGGCCGTGATGAGTACCGCCGTATTGGAAGAGGCCAGCCACGAGGCAATCAGGTCAACAGAGGCCCGCCCCGGCACATGGAACAGCGGACGGATCAACGGTTTGAGCAGAACGCCAGTAAATTCCATAATGCCCGTATCCGTCAGGAAGGGCAGTACGAAACTCAGCGAAAAGGCCAGGGCCACCAATGTCTGGGACAGTCCGACCATACTGCCGCCCACATCCGCACTGCGCACGCATTCCGGCCCCACTTCAGCGCCCACGCAGATGACGACAAAGAGCGCCACGAGCCGTGTCAAGAGATACGGCCAGGAAATCGTGAACAGCCCGGCCAGCCAGGAACGCTTCGCCACAAAATCCGGCAGATAGAAGCGGCTGACCAGCGCGCCCAAAGCCGAAAGCGTCACGAGCAGATACAGGAACCAGGGTACGTTGGCCGTGATGAGCTTTTCCAGCCATTCCGTCAGCACACCCACCGGCGTCGAAAAACCTTCACCGCCGCCTACGGGAAACAGGAACATGCCCATGCCAAACAGGGCACCGGCCACAAACTTAATCCATGTCATATATCTTCCTCACTTTAATGTTAATGCAATATTACTGCATAAATTTACAGCAACATCTATTGTACACAGAAAACATGTCTTTGTCACGTCTTTTTTGTATTTTTATACACCAAAGCATAGAATTTTATTCACCAAACTGCCCCATATCATTGCGCAGCTGTATCGCCTCGCCCACATGAACGGCTTCGATATCCTTTGCCCCGGCCAGATCCGCAATCGTCCGCGCCACCTTGATGATGCGGTCATAAGAGCGGGCCGACAGGTTCAGATTCTTGAAAGCCTGCTCCAGCAGCTGCCGCGCCCGTGGTTCCAAGACACAAAGCTTCTGCAGCAGTGCATGGTTCATCTGGGCATTGCAGAACAAATGATATGTCTGCAGACGCTCCTGTTGTACCTGCCTGGCTGCCACCACCCGCTGGCGGATCTGGGCTGAGGACTCGGCGCGCCTGGTCGCGGACAAATCCTCATACTTCACCTGCGGCACGCGGATATGGATGTCAATCCGGTCCAGCAGCGGGCCGGATATCTTCTGCGTATAGCGCTTGATCTCATAGGGAGTGCAGCTGCATTGCTTGTCCGGCGAACCCGCATAGCCGCAGGGACAAGGATTGGCCGCAGCTATCAGGATGAAACTGGAGGGAAAGGTCATCGTCGCATGCGCCCGGGAAATCGTGATCTGCCGGTCTTCCAGCGGTTAGCGATTGAAAGAACTTCTCTAGGCTCTTGTGTTCCACATTGTAATTGCGACTTCCTTTTCCTGCTCCGGGGTGTACTCTCCTTCTTCAAGAAGTGCGTATGGCCCCCGGCTGTAGCAAATCTTGCACCGGGCATATACTGAATACTTTCCCGGCTGTTTGCTCCTTTTCTTCATGGTCTTAATGCTTGTCTTTCCGCAGAAAGGGCAATGCTTAATCGGTTCCATCGTCTGCCCTCCTATCCCATGCGGCAATAGCGGCTTTCTTGCTTCTGTAATAATTCAGCCTGCACCCGCAAACTGTACATTCGGGATAAAAGCCGCATACTTCAATCCTGCCACTTCGGCATGGTGTTCGTAAACTTCGACTTCCATTTCCCCGCAAAAGGGGCACGCCCTTTTTACTTTTACTACCATTCCTCCTTGCCTCCTTCCTCCCAGCTTTCCAAGATCTCCAAAACCTTCTCGCAACGTTCCGGGTGCTTCCTTACGAGAAGGATAAAACGCTTGATAATCTCGTATTCGTGTGGATAGGCTTTTATCTGATGGCCTTCCCGCCAGTTCCTATCCTCCGGGGCGACTCTAGGCCGCCCCCGCTTTCCTTTTGGCTGTTCTTTTGTTTCTGTCATATCGTTGCCCCCTTAGATGGTTCTACCCGTATTATATCAAATGGCCTCTGAATCTGTGAACCTTCCCGCTAGGCTCCCGAATGTACCCGGCTGGCAAGTCCCCAAGAAAATAATACTTGTCCCCCTCCTTCAAGAACGTCATGTAGGTCTGTCTCCACTTGCCATCAATCTCAACGCTGTCATAGGCTTCCCCTACCTGAAAATATCCCCGGCCCATAGTGGCGGGCGGCAGGATATTCAGAAAGTGGTCGTAGGTTTCCCGGTCAACTTCGTCGTTCGGCTTCGCATAATCTTCGTAACCACGTTTCCCGGTCGCCTCTGCAAATTCGTGCCACCCGCTAAAGGGCTTAAATTCCTTCTCACTCATTGTCAAATGCCTCCATTTCGTCCAATTCCTTCATAACGCACTTTGCCGCGTATCTGCCGTTGGCTGTTGCCTGCCGTACCCACGCGCCGCGTGACGGGCTCCATTTGAAGTGGTTGCCTTTGAGAATGTTTCTGACGGCTGGCTCCGGCTTTCCGTCAAATACGAACTGTACCCTGCCTTCCTCAATCGAATATTTATACAGGTCAGTTTCCTTTTCCTCTCCTTCGTGCTCCTTCGCCGCCTTCAACTGCTCAATACGCTTTTCGATCCGGCGAATATTCGCGTTATTGTTAGAAAGTACATAAGGTGCGTAACCGATACACCCGAAGCAATCCGGGGTGCGGAGCTTCTTAATTTCTTCATCGGTGTAACCCTGTTCCCGGAGGCGTTCATCTCCCTTTGTGGTGTCCTTTAGCCGGAGGGCTTTGTTTGCCGCCTTTGCCTTTTCCTGACTGGCCTTAAGCCCTTCCAGCTTTTCTTCTAGCTTCGCGATAGCGTCCGGATCGTAACCGCTAATGCCGCCTGTGCCGACTGCCTCTGCTTTCTGCCGATAATATTCGGCCTTGTCGTTGAGCTGTACGCTCTTTTCCATGTGACGTTCCATGCGCCCCCGGTAGGCCCTGTCCCCGCGCTCGCTGTGGTGTCCAACTAAGATCGGCTGGCCCATCGGGATAACCTCTGCCATACTGCGGAAGGACTGGAATTCAGCCTTGCTGGCCGCGGTGGCCTCTGCCGCCTTCCTCTCGTAGTATTCCCGGCGACGTTCAATCTTTTCTTCGTAAGCGTTCATAAATTGAATCCTCCTTCTCATAAAAACCTGTCTCATCAGTACCGGGCGGTCAATCCCGGCAGACAAGGCCGAAGCCCTGTTTCGACTCATTCACTTCCTTCGCCGTAGGAATCCTCAACTTCGTCAGCGTAGTAATCTTCGGAAATGCCGTCGTCGGAAATGCTTCCGTAGGTGTACCCGTTGTCGTGTGAGAGAATGACAGGTAAATCTTCGTCGAAATCTTCGAGAAGTCTCTTAAGCTCCCCTACGGTCATAGTCTTGCGCTTAAGGTCGTCAGGGCCGTAGGCCTGTCTTTGTGCTTCAATCCGTAAGTATTCCATGATGTGTGCCTCCTTTATTTTACATAATGGTCAATGACGCTAAAGGGTTCGTCGATGTTTCCCATGAAGTAGTATTCGGTTTTGTCGTAGCTGGAGTTCCAGTTGCTTGACAACCAAACTTTCATGTACTGCCCGGTGCTTGAAATAAAGAACTGTGCGAAACGATAGCTCGCTGAATAAGTCTCGTTGAGGTTGTACCGCATACCCAACTTAACCCATTCGCCGCTTCCCTTTTCGTCGATGTAGCGGCTTTCACTGTCCTCGGTGTTCCAAAACTCGGTGCGACCATTGTTGTCGCGGGTGTATTCGTACCATACGGCCCCATCTTTGAAACCGAGAGTCTTGTAGGTGGTGCTGTACTCGTGCTCGGAACGTTCGGTGTATTCGCCGTGAGTTCTTACGAACTCTCTAAAGATCCGGGTGTATTCTTCGTAACAAACGCGCTTCATGGTGGTCTCCTCCTTTATTTGTCCATCTACTGTGAACTTGTCCTTTATCTTGATTCAATTATATACCTGCAATAATTAAATGTAAAGCATAAAAATAGTAAAATCATAAGTATTTTACAGGTTTACTATATTTTTATGCAAAACACAAAAAGCGGGCAAGGAATAGATCCTCGCCCGCCGTAGTCAAAATGCAAGATAAAGAAGGAGGCCCCCGGCCACAAGCTCCCAAGCGTTCCGCTGTGTTCGTAGCCGCTTTTCAGTCCTTATGTGCTCCCTCTCTGACTTCTCGTATAATGTTTTCACATTCTGCAATCCTTCGCCCGCTGTCGTCAATGAGCTGTTGGCCTTCTGCGATTGAGCTTTGAGCGTTGCTAATTGACTCTGTAAGCTGGCCACCTGTTTCTGCAATGTCTCCGACTGCTCTTTCGCTATCGTCAAGTCCTGCTGTGACTGATTGTATAGCGTCCTGAGCTTCTCGTTGTCCTGCTTCAACGCTGTCAAGTTCGTCTCTAACCTGCTGAGCTGTTCCGCCGTTATCGTGTACGTCGTCGTGGTTGAAGAATCTTTGCAGGAACCAGCCACCGGCAAAAGCAATAATACTGAGAATAACAGTAAACAAAATATCCGCCGCATTCATCATCACACCTTCCTCCCAGATACAACAAAGGCCGGGGAAATGCAAATCCCCAGCCCCATCATTCCGACTTACTCCTGCCCCGACTGCTGAGCCGGAGCGTCACTTCCTTTCGTCAATTCAGCGGTGGCCGCCGCTTCCATCTTGCCGAGGACCTTGTCAACTGCATAAAGCATGACACGGGAAAAGTTCGGATAGAAATACTTATCCCGGAAATAGCACCAGCCTTTCTCGTCGGCCGCCTGTTTCTCTACCTTTCCGAGGGCAGTCTGCAATACTTCCTTGACATAGGGGAGAACTTCGTTCCGCAGAAACTTAACACCTTCGGCCTTCATTTCAGGCGTGATAAACTCGTCGATGTGGGTTACAATCTCGTTCTTAATTTCCTCAATAGTCATGTTTAATTCCTCCCTAACTCGTTTTTAATTCAATTAACTTTTAACTCAACTCAATCATCGTAATAGATGTTTGCGTCAAATCCGAATCCTGCAAGATTATCCGTAAACTGGTGCATACGAATGATGTTGTTCGGGTATTCCTCTTTGAGGTAATCCCGGCTGGCCGCCTCAAACGTGTTGCCGTTGCCATAGTTGGCTACCCAATACGGGGTGTAATCCGGCAAATCCTCGATACGGATATAATGCGAACCTTCTGCGCTGAACCAGCTCCAAGACGAATAAACGCCGTTGTACTGGTGGCCATAATCCGTAAGGCGGTTGATAAAGGCCCGGCAACATTCGGTAACATCGCCGTTCAGCATACGCTTGCTTTCTGCGTCGTACCAAATCCCCAGCTCCGGGGTTTCGCCCCGAAGATATTCTTCCAGCCATGCCGCTACCTGATCGGCCTCGTCCACGGCCTCGTCATACGTGCAAGCATGAGCGAAATAATATACGCCAAACTTAATGCCGTATTCTACTGCTTTATTCACATGGTCTACGAACATTTCATCAAGGTTGGAATGTTCGCCGAGCTTGAGAATAACGCCCTCAATGCCTGCGTCTTTGACGGCCTGCCAGTCCACATTCTCCTGCCATGCGCTAATGTCAATAACCTTCATCATTTGAACTTCTCCTTTCGCCAGTTCGGTTTATAGCTTCTCGGATAGGGACACATGTCGAAAAGGCTGTGCTCCATTTCCTCAATCCACCCAATATAAAAGCCCTGCCGCCTTGCGATATACGCAAAAGAGGCAAAGGCATCGTAAAGCTCTTTCCATGCTAAACCATTCATCTGTCCTCCTTTAATCTCCCGCGCTTTCCTCTTTGTGGGTTAGGTGTTGTGTCTCTGCTCAAGGGCGGCCCTGCCAAGGAAACCTGTAAGCCCGGAAGCAATCTGCCCCGCAAGGTCAGACTGCCCCAGCACTACACAAGTAACCAAGGAAACGCCCAGAAACACGCCGACTACAAAGTCGGTGGTTAATAGCTTACTCATGGTCGCTTACCCCTTCCAGCTTGTTCAATCTATGGGTGTTGCTCTTGCCCCGTTCTTCAATCGCAATCATGCGGAGCTGCAGCCCTACCCGCAATTCTCTTTCTTCTTTGAGATCCTCGCTCAATTTGTCTACCGACGCTTGCAGGCTTCGCATGACATTGATAAGCGGGGAAATCGCAATCTTTGAAACCACCCCGGCAACGAAGCTCATAACTACCGTCGCCTCGGCCGCCATCTGTATCCATTCCAATATTTACCCCTTCTCTCTGTATCCTGTAATCTCGCCTGCAGCGTTAGAATGACTTATGGTAAAGCCACACCATACCTTCGGCCCCTACGGCCCCTATTGCGTCTGCCGCAATATCTCCCCAATCAGCAGAATGTCTGCCGGGGTGGTTATGGTCGTACCACTCTTTTCCGCCGCCAATAACGGCGATATTGAATAAAGCCCTCTGCCAAGGTTTCCACTTGCAGAATGGCTTATTCTGTGCAAGGATAATCCCTACCGCCGCGCTGGCTCCAATGTGTGCCGCCTTATCCTGCTGAATACCACCAGCAAAACAAAATGACGGTAAGAGGAACATCACGGCCAATGCCATTACCACGATTTTATTTCTCATGCTTTCCACCTCCTTTCGTGAGTAAAACATTCTGCATAAGTTTGTTTTTCAAGGAGAAGGAATCGCAATGGCTCATCATGCCTAAATAACTCATTAGGCTATTCCTGAATCTGTCAGCCTTTATCCTTCCTCTCGAAAACTCCCTTTGCAAAAACTTTATATGCTTCTTCATTTTGAGTGCTGACTTCTTTCGTAATCTGATGTGAGTTCTCCATACCCGATAACCGCAGAAGTCAACGCCTTGTGTCTCTGTCCTGATACACGTTTTATTATTGAGTTTTAAGGCAAGATGGAAAGTAAGAAAGTCGTCCATTTTCTTCAAGACTTCCCGCAATCTTTTCTTGTCTGTGTCCACAATAACAATATCGTCCATATAACGAATATAATGCTTACACCCTAAAACCTGTTTTGCGAAATGGTCTGCCTCGTTGAGATAAAGATTAGCAAACATCTGACTAGATAAATTTCCAATCGGCATACCAACATTAGAAAGCCTTTCCCCGGTGTAGTCCCAATCGTCTACCTCAATCCCAAAATCATGGTCACTATTTATTATCGTGCCTAATAGCCAAAGTAAATCCTCGTCCTTTATCATGCTTCGCAATATTCCCATGAGAATATCGTGGTTGATACGATAGAAATACTTACTCACGTCCATCTTTAAAACGTAGGCCATCCCCGGCTGGGCCCGCAGGTATTCTTTCAGCTTCTTTACGGCTCTATGCGCACCGCCGCCGTTCCTGCACCCGTAGGAGGTCGAAATATATCTCTTGTCAAATAGCGGGTTCAACTGTCTGTATATCGCCCATTGAACGACTCTGTCCCGGAATGGCAGGGACATGATAAGTCGTTTCTTTGGATCGTGAACGAAAAACTCATTGTACCTGCCTACTTTATAGGTCTTGTAAATGAGTTCGTTTTGAATCGTTATAAGATTTTCTTCAAGGTTCGCTGTGAACCGCATAACATCGTGTCTGTATCTTTTGCCTTTCCTGGCTTCAAGATATGCTAAATACAAATTTTCAAAGTCGTAAATTTTGCTATAAATATTGTTGTATCGTTTCATGAATTAACCATTCCTTTTATGAGTCTACCAAATGAGTTTACCGAAAAAATAAAACAACGATACATCTTTCGCGGTCAGCTACTAACTGTATCGTTCCGTTTTTATTTTTTAATTGCATTATTTTACTTCCTGCAATTAGGGGAGAATAACTCCTTTATACTTCATGTACTGGATATAACTCCTTGAAGTTATACCTTCTGACGAGTTGAAGTAAAGCGGAGCGGAAACCGATGTTGCTGTTCGAGTTCGAGCGAACGTTGTTCAAATTCAGCGCAAACAGGCCCGCATTCGAGCCGTTGTTCCAATTGCCACCCGAGATCGGGATACGTTTAACAGTTATTCCCCACAAAGATATATTTTTACATTATGCCTTTTCGGTGGCTTTTATCCAGCCGCCAAGCATACGCCCTAATTCTTCGATTGCCCGCGATAATCGCTCGTAGCGTTTTGTATTCATATATCTTCTACTATGCCCCATGCGAATAAAATTCTTTAAGGTAAATAATTCCACATCTGCGTCCCTTAAAGTCGTTTTCTTGTGGTACTTCTTCGCCGCAGTCACAATCAACTTGTAAAAGGTCAGCATGGAATTTTTCGTTTCCTGTCCTAAAGAAAATTTTTCCGACTTTGGATATTGTGTTATTGCATCGTGCACTTCGTCCATTAGGTCATTTGCTTTCGTGATAATTGTTAGTGTCGTTATTTTAGGTCAGTCCTTTTCTTAAATTTTAGGGACGGGCTCTCGCCCGCCCCCGCAAAACACAAGATTCAAAGGTCAAATCGCAATATAAGCGGAGCGGAAACCGATGTAGCCGGACGAGTACGAGCGAACGCTGCTCAAACGCAGCGCAAACAGGCCCGCATACGAGCCGTCGCCCCAATGGCCACCCGAGATCGGGATACGTTCGCCTTCAGTATTGCACCATAAATGATCGTCCGTTGTATTGCCGGAGGTCGGGAAAGCACCCAACGCTTTGAGATAAGAGGGAACCGTAAAGCCCGTATTCGCCGCAAGGTCTTTGAAGTTGCCATCATAGGCTTTTGCGTTCGTCCGGCTTGCACCTACCTTCATACCGTCGCCCATATAAAAAGCCCCGGTGTTAATCCAGCCCGTCGTGCCGTTCTCAACATTGGCGGTGTCGAAATTGTTCATCGCCGCGCCATCTTCGCCGTGGACATAAATCCTGCCGTCGATGATTTTCAGGCCGTCGTTCCACTCCCAAACGTTGCCACAAAGGTCGCTAATGCCGTACGGGGTGTTGTCGTGGTTCCAGCTCTGGGGGCCGGAGCCGGTCAGCGTTCTGCTGTCGCCTCCCATAACGCCGTGCTCATGCGTAGCGTCGTAGGCTTTGCCGTAGTTCGTATTACCACGCGGCATAAAGCCGTTCGCTTTGCACCACAAGGCAATAGCTCCCCATTCTGCCCGGTTCATAATGTGCCAGCCCCGGCCCTTTGCGTCGCAAGCGACTTTCGCGCTGTCGAAATCGATATAGGCTTTCGGATCTTCATGAGCAATGGAATAAGCCTTGCCCGCCTTGATGACGTTCTGATATTTACTGATGAAGATCTCCGGCACTTCGCGGCCATGGACAATAAAAGCGGGGTGTACGCCCGTCCCCAGGTCTGCGTCAACATCTTCCAAATTAAACTTCGGAATGACGCACATCACGGAAGGGTTGCCTGCATTATCGTAAAGCAAGGTCATTTTGCCGCCGGAAGCGTGCTCGATAGCTTTTCTGTCTTTGTCAATGATGAAACTTTCCATGGTTTATAATCTCCTTTCAACCTTTCACATATTGCCTTCGGTGTTGTTCTCAATCGGGGCCTGCAATGGATAAAGCGTCAGACTGCAATTATCCACGTCAACCGGGATTTTCTCAACCTTCATAACGGGCTCGTTCTTCTCGTTCACTTCCCCGGTGTCCACGAGCTGAGTCTTTTCTGCAGGAATCTCAAGGTAAGCCACCGCCAGCGGCCCTTCCCCGACAATCAAATTCCCGTTGTAGTCCTGATTGATCTGAAACGTGACTGCGCCGTCCTGCTGTTCTGCCTCAAGGTCGATACTTACTGTGTTTTCGCCCTTGCCAAAGAACAATACGGAACCTTCTACGCCGTAGGGGACGTAGGTCTTTTTCTGCCATCTAGCCCAATACGGATTGACCTTTGTTACAAACATCTGACTGTTACCTCCTTTTACGCCTTCGGCTGGTTCATCGTCCAGCGGAAGGAAATGTTATCGGCCTCGCCCCGGCTGGTAACTACGAAATAGTTCGTCGTTTTCTGCGTGACTTCCAAAGTCGTTGCCCGGTTGCGTGCCGTGCTTTCCACTTCGAGACAAACGCCGTAATCCGTGCCAATAGCCGCAACAGGCAGGCTGACCTGAACGCTCGGCAAAGTCTCGTAATAGTTGCGGTAATGGCTTTCTACACGGCGAATATCCGTGAAGGTTACGGAATTGAGGTTTGCCGCGCTATCCCCTGCCGGGACCGTAATACGGTAAAGTCCCAGCTTTCCGTCAGGAACGCTTGCCGCCACATTCACGGTGTAGTTCTCCCCGGTTCCGTCGATGTAAGCATAGTAAACTTTGCTCGAATCGGTGTCGTTGGTCGGGACCGCCGCGACGCTGTCCTGCGTGTCGTTGATGGAAATGATATGCCCGTCAACATAAAGGAGGGAATAGTTTCCTGCCACGTAAGTCCCGGTCTTTGTAACCTTGACGTTACGCGTGCCCGCAATGGCATTGACTACAGCCCCGGCGATAACGAACTTGTTGGAAATGGTCGCCGTACCTTGCTGAATGCGCTGGTTCTTCCATGCTTCCAGCTCTGCCGCCTGCTGGTGTACCTGCTGGAAAAGCTCTGCCATGACGGCATTGTCGCTTTCCTTGTCGCCGTCCTGCTGGTAGGCCGTGGCCACCGGGTAAAGCAGGTAGATGTCCTGAGCCGCAATAACATCGTGATACAATCCCGTAGGAATCGTAACGCCGGAGTTATAAGCGGGTGCGCCGTAGGGGTTCTCGCTTGCGTCGTAGGCCGTCTGATTGCGTCTGTGGGCACGGAAAAGCGGAATGCAGTACACATAGCCGTCTACGCAATGCAGGGCCGTGCAAGCCGCGCTGGAGCCGTCCCCTGCCCGATAAAGGCCGTCGCCTACGCCGGTAAATGCGTAGCTGGTGTCGTCGGAACTGCCGCCTCTGGCCTTGACTCGGTCACTGTTGTTTACGCCGTTCGGGTAGTTCGTGAAATTCACATCGGTAACGGTGCGAATGTTCCAGCGGAGCTGAATCCGTCGTGTGGTTTCATCTTCGGCGGTAGCGTCCAGAATGTCATTGGCTACCGTGCCGGAATTAACGCCGCCGTATTTGTAGACGTTCTCGGAGTCGTCCTCCGGGGAACCTGTCGGGGCCACTTCCTCAAACCACGCTTCGAGGAAGGCTAAATCCTCTCTCGTGCCGTTGTAGGGAGCCGCCGAAAAGATAATATCTGAGGCCGTATCGCTACGGTTCTGCCCATACATCTGAATGAACCAGCCGTTAATATTGGCAAGCGCGTTTGAGATCCGCAGGCAGTTCTTCTTGTCGGTAACGTCTGCCGTTACGCTCATGCTGATAACGCCCGGCTTAAGAAGTGTACGGACAATATCGGCCCGGAGCTTATTCTGTAACTGCTGAGTCAGATTAAGCTCGGAATCCAGCAAGGGCTTTGCTTGCTGGAAGGCCACCATGGAAAAATTGCGCTGTTGCGGGCTTAACACGCGGGAAAAGCCTGTTGCCGCCGTGGGGCCATTCTCCCAAAGTTCGCGGGTGGTACTGTCTCCCGCATATCTGACGATGTTTTCACTCATTGTCTTTCAATCCTCCTTAAAGTGTCATGTAACCCAGCACCGCATGATTGTTTAGGAGCGTGCCCCGTTTCGGGGAGAACTTCTTTTCAATCCTGCCGGGTGTACTATGCTGAATCTCTACCGTGTAGCTGTGGTGCTTGACCGCATTGAGGGTGGTTGCTCCGCCCCGCTTGACAACATCACGCCATTTCGGAATATGGATAACCTGCGTCCGGGTGGTGTGTGCCGCCCTGTTATTCATAAGGCCACCGTTAAGCGTGCCGCCTGCGAACGTGACGTATGCCTTTTCCGTCTGAATCTCCCGCGACTCTGTCCGTGTCTCCGATTGGGAGCCGTTCAAGGTCGGGGCCTTCTTCGCATTGAGCCGCCCTGCCGCCGTGAATACGACGTAGCGGGTGGTCTTTGTGGCTGTGTGCTGTTCGGTGTGGTGCTGGGGAGTGCCGCCGTTAAGCGTGCCCCCGGTAAAGATAATTTCCTGAATCTCCACATCTTCCCCGACATCCTTCCGGGTAACTGTAACATTGCCCGCCTTATTCAAGGCATAGTAAGGAGCAGGCCGCTTATATCTGCGCTCTGCTGTCGTGTGGGTTTCTGTGGTTGTCCAGATCTTTTCCTTGCCGCCCCCTGCCGCGTTGAGGGCCTTGCCGTGTCGGCTGATAACCTCTCTCCAATCCGCTACATGGTAGGTCTTGCTTTCCTGCTTTGTGGGTGCGTCATTGAGCCGTGGGGAAGCTCGTGAATTGGTGCGCCCACCCGTAAACACGAGCCAGCTCTCTGTAATGTCGCCGCCTACGTCTCTTTCCTTGCGGGAAAAGTCCCCGGAGTCGTTGAGGTTTAAGCGTCCGTTCATCGTGCCGGAACTAAACAAATAGCTTTTATGCTGTGTTTCTGTGGTGTCGGTGTGGGTAATGGTTTCCGTCTCTCCGGCCCCGTTTAGGCCGTTGTCAAATATGATATGGTTCTGTGTCTCCGTCCAAGTCTCGCCCGGAATTGTCGTTTTAATAACGCCTCCGGCGCAATTCAAGAAGAAACGCCGCCCCCACGACAAAATAACATCGTACCCAAGGTGCGCTGGCTTTGCCTTCTCAATGGCCTCCTTAAGTTCCTTCGGCCATTTTAGATCCGTGTAAGGAACCTTTACATGGAAATGATAACTTTTCGGGACTTCCGAAACTGTTGCTAGGCCCTCCTTCGTAAACAGGTTTGCAATGCTCTCAATCTGTTTCGGTGTCATGATCGTGGTCATTTGAAGTTTGGCCTTAATTTGTGCCCGTCGCAGTTCTTTGCTCGCTCCTTCGCTGGGGGTTATACCCAGCTCCCTTTCCCAAAGGTTAAGCCCGTATTCGGTCGCGGTGTCCACATAATATTGAGACAATATGAAAAGGATCTTCTCTCGTATAGCCTCAACCTCTTTTGCGTCTCCTTGCATGATCCCGTTCATGATTTTGCTGTCTTGATAATACCAAGGCAAAAAGCTCATCATTTCCTCGAACCTGGTTAAATTATTCGGCATGGAGCGTCACCGTCCCCAATATGGCAACATCTTCGTTGCCGACAGAAATATTATCTTCCTCCCCGTTGACCTTAAGACTGCTGTAATCAACTACGCCGTCAATATCCAGCAAGGTTGCTCCTATGCGCGCGTAGCGAATCGTCCCCACCTGAAATGCAATTCGCCGGAGGTAGGTTTTCAATGCGGTCTCAAAAGCCTCTTGAACCGTCGCTAATGCTTCGCCCTGTCCTAAAATGACTGCGGCTTCCACATCAATGGTCACAATGGTTGCCGGAGCTACTGTAACCGTGGCCCCTATGGGGGCTTTCCTATCCCCTGAGCCCGCGTCAACCATAAGATAATTTTGAACCGCCGCAACAAGATCCGCGTTTGCAGGTTCTTTGTTCTCGTCAATGATAATAACCTTGACAGTCCCCTCCCCCGCCCACAACGGCTTGACATGAGCCCCGCCAACGCCCGGAACACTCAACGCCCATTGCTGGTAGTCGTCCGCGTTCCCCGACGTGCCGGGGTTTCTTACTTTGGTCAAATACCGGGAAAGGAGGGACTCATAATCTTCTTTCTCTGTCCCGCCTGTGGTGGCTGTGGGGTTCGTGACGCTCGTCACGCCGTCCCTGCTTTGCGCTAATACCACAATGCACCCAGCCGCTACATTCCCGGCCTTGCCTGCCTCTGTGGCCTTTATTGGAATATCTGCCGCGCCCCCTGCTGGCAAAGTAACCTCTGCCGTGGTTTCAAAGAACACGCTTTCAACTCCAATATCAGCGTCGGCCTCTGTGGCAAGCCTGAATCCCAGCGGGATAATTGTCCCCGGTGTACCAACGATGTGAATTGTCCCTGTTGCGTAGGTTGCTTCTTTTCGTTGTACGCCGTGTTCGCTGGCCCTCATGGTAAGGTGGTCAATATCGGTCGTTTCCGCAAACCCCAGCTTAAGTGCCTTCTGTAAAGCCATAGCAACAAATACAAGCTCAATAGCTACGGGCGCGTGCGCGTCCCATACATACGAGCCTTGACTCTTGTCCACGCCGTCTGTAACGTTGCTTAAAAGTCGGTCTCTTATGGCTTCTTCTGTGGTATCGGCCTCCTTCAAATAATCCGGGTTCTCTGTACTCATACATTATCGCACCACCTTCCTTGTTAAAGTCATATCGTCCCCCAGCGTATTTGTAATACGACAGGAAAAAATAATGCCATCTTCCACCCATTGAAAAGCAAACTCGCTGACGCTGGCTGTTCTTGCGTCACACATCAAACATTCTTTTACCATACGTTTTATTTCCGACTCAATAACTTCATGCGGGCGGCTCTGCCCTAACAGGGTATCTATTTCCTCCCCGTAGTTTGAATCGTAAATGAGGTAATTGAATCTCTCCGTACATAGTGCTTTTACACACCATTCGCCCCAAGCGTCACCGTTTTCTACTTCCTTTTGCTTTCCTGTGGGGGAAAGAATAAACTCATGTTTTTCAAAATCAAATTGCACGGTTGAACCGTATGTAGCGTCGCCGTTCGCCGCCGTATCTTCGTCGTCAAATTCTGCCGCCTCCACACCAACCGTAGGAAATAAATTTTCAGCCATAATCAACCGCCTCCCGGCCCCGGAACAATTACGCATTCCACGACGAAAGTCTGCCCGTTATCGACAGGCGCAACTAATACCCGGTCGCCTACATGAAGCGGCAAAAGCTGTTGCGGGGTAATGACCGGGTGGTCGTGCGTCTGAAACTCCGCATAACCGCTACCGCCCCCAACAGGCTCCGTATTCGTGAAATCCGGCTCCGCAAGAGTCAGTACCCGGTTGACCTGATAGTCGTAGATAACATGGGCGAAATTGTCTAACTTCAATCCCAGCCCCGAAACAATCGTCCCAAGTTCGTGCTGGCTCCATTGGCCTTTAATGCCTTGCTCGGCCCTATTCTTCATTTGGTCGTCAAGGAGGCCTGCAAGCTGTTTGAAAGGGTTATCTTTCACGGAAATACCTCCTTCGGATATAGTTCAAAGGCGCAAGCTCCATTTGCATTTTTCCGGGGCTTCCAAGCTCGTGCCGGACGCTGATAACGTATAACCCATCTTCCCAGCCTTGCACGATAACCTTGTCACCCTTGCGTATGGTGTTGATGTCAATCGCCTCGACTTTGACAACTTCCTGAATCCCGCCAAGCGTGTTTTCTGCTTTTTGGTTAGCTGTGCCCGCGTCTATGGCTTTTTCGTCTTGGATAATCTCTTGTATGGTTCCGTACTTGTCCGTGTCAGCGGTCGCCGTAGAGGAAACCGGGGATAAACTGTCTTTTGACTTCTTCCCCAGCACCTTTACCTTTGTGCAGGCCCCGTCAAGCGTCTGCCTTTGCGATACTGTCCGCAAGTTCGCCCCAAACTCAAATACCCAAACATCTTTGTTTGAACCAATCTCGAAAAGCTCTAGGCCGTTCGGTTGCATTCTGACGGTATACAGTTTACCGCTTTTGCTCCCTGTCTCCACAAGGGCTTTTTTCATAATGCTCCATATAGGGCTTACGCGGCTGGCTTCCTTCGCGAGTGCCTGCCCGGTGTTAGGAAGGCTCGCAATAGGGATATTCCATTGCCCGCAAATTTTCTTTATGCGGTCTGTGGCTGTCTCCCCTTCTTTGAAAAGAAACTCATCTTTGCTTTTTGCGAGGTAAATTGTTCGGTCGTAAATGGTCAAATTCCAGTTACGCCTTGCCCGGTTCTCGATATCGACAGTCCACACCACGCCCGGCTGGATAATATACGAATATTTATCTTCCCCGAACTTTGTGCCGCTGACTCTTATTTCCATTCCCGGCAATATTTTAGGCAGTCCCGTGAATTGATCTCCCGGAACTGCCAGCTTTACCTTCGCACAATATGCTATTTCGTCAAGCCTATCTTCAAGCTCGATACTCTGAATACATTCCCGCAAGTAATACTTGTCTTGCAGAATAACATCGTATTTGCATACTCCCGGTTGAATCATAACCGAACCGCGCCCCCTACTACGCTACCCGCAAGCGTTTTCCACTTTGCGCCACTCCCTAAATTGCCTTTGGCAATTTTCCATAATGCCTCGTCCTGCCCGAAAATCCCGCCGACGCCCATTGGCATTTTTACCAATGTAGGCCGGGGTTGCATATTAACGCGGGGATTTTGCTTTTCCTCTGACTCCTTGCGGACGTTTATCTCTCTCCACTCTCGAAAGGTGGCTTTGTAATAAATGTCCCCCGGCTCGCCGCCGTGCTCATCAGACTCATAAGAAGATAACAAGCACAGCATATTTATATCCTGCGCCCCCGTAATAATAAGCTGTATCGGATCCTTAAGGCCCTTCTTCGGCTCCTGGAATCGACTTTTCCAAGCGTTCATAACTGCGTTCGCGCTGTCAGGCGTCGGTGGTGTTGCCATGACGCAATACGTTGGAACATACTGCGCCGGGAAAAAGCTCTCGAAAGAAACCTCTGTCAGTTTGTCGCCTGTGGTAAAGTCTACTTCGCCAAGGTTCAAAATGTTGACAGTCTCGGTCTTTCTCCCCCACCTAACCTTGATTTTCTCCGGGTTGACAGGGAGTTGAAGTTCTATGCCCGTCTGCTGGTCAATGACATAACAATTTACGGTATTGACAAACGTGCTGAGGCCAAGGGCCTCATTGAGAAGTCCTCCGGCTATGCTCGCAAGTCCCTGCCCATTAAGAACGCCTGTTGTAAAAGCGTCCTTAACTCTGTAATTTGAAAGCCCTATGCCTCCAAACATAAATACTCACCCCCTATTCTCGAAACTCTGTTTAATTTCGGCAAAGATCCGCTTGCCGATAGCTACGGCCATATCTTCTTCGCTCATGTTGTTCCCGAAGGAAACGCTCATGCCGCTAAAGTTGAAACTGTTGCTGTTGCTACCGCCGCCGTTGTCGGAACTGCCGCCCGCGCTGAATCCTGCCGCCCCCGCCATAGCTGGCTGGAATGAGGACATAGTCGGGATAACCTGCCCGCCGCCGTTCTGCAACATTTGCGCAACCTGCTGGAATACGCCGCTACCAACGTTTGCGGTGGTGTCTTTTGTCGTCGCTTGTGCAAATTGTTGCGTAAGCGACTGTGTAACCTGCTCGCCTCCTACATCGGCTGTATTCATGCCGAGTAAAGCACCTGCCTGTTGCCACAAGGAAACGCCCCTAGCCCTCATTGCCGGATCTAAGGGAATAATGGCTTCGAGTCTGTTCCCTTCTGCGACGTTGACCGTCTCTGCCCGGTTCACGAAACCGCCGTTTGCAAATCCTCTGTGAGCCGCGGCTTGTCCCGCGCCGAATCCGAAAGAAAAGTTACTTGCAGACTCTTTGAGGGCTTCCCATTTGCTACGAACCGCCGACGCCGCCGAGTCGAAAGCGTTCGCGATAATACCCGGAATCTGACTGAACCAGTTCCGAACATCGGAAACAATATTGGAACACCAATTAGAGACAGTCGAAAGAAGGTTACTTAACCCCTGCTCAGCTCTCCCCGGCAACTCTGAAAACCACTTCGAGGTTTCGTCTGCCATTTCTCCCAGCCGCTGTACTGCGCTTGCTTTGGTCTGCTCGTACCATGTGCTGACAGCGTCCGGCAGGCCGCTTAACCAAGTACCTGCGTCTGTGACAAGCTGGTTGAAATAATTCCCCGCGTCGCTGACAAGTTGATCGAACCATACCCCTGCGCCTGTTATAGCATTGGAAATAGATGTCTCTATGTCCTGCTCTAACTGCGTAAGGTACTGCTCTGCTTCGTCGGGTAACATCGAAAGACGTTCCAGCGCATAGCCGATAGCAAATCCGATATTTTCTGCCGTGAAGGTCTGCGCTATGCTTTCCTTCATGCTGGCGAATTTATCTTTTGCCACGTCGATGGTTGCTGAAAAATCAAGGGCCTTTGCGGCTCTCTCTTTCGCTCCCTCGAACATGGCTCCGGCTTGCTCTTTGAGTCCGTTGAACGTATTCGCGGCCTTCTCTTTGATAGGCGCGAAATCAAACTTGCTCATAAAGTCGCCAATCATGCCGCCAACTTTGTCGCCGCCGAAAAATCCTGCAATGCCACCTAAAGCACCGCCGATAGCCGCACCGGGGGCCGCTCCAATGCCGCCAAACGCCGCGCCGATAGTAGCACCGCCTGCCGCGCCCGCTTTCGCTCCGAGTGCCGCCCCTGCCCAATGGCCCGCAATAGCTCCGGCCTTTTCGCCTTTGTTATCGCTGGTAGCAAGGTCATAAGCGTCCGTAACTGCCGCAATCGGGGCCGCCGCCTTACCGACGAATTTGCCGACCGCCCTTGCCGCCGGGCTTTCTGCAATGCCGGCGACTGCCCTGCCTATGGGGCTTGTTTCGACTGTGAACCGCGCCGCGTCAACCATGGACATAATTCTGCCCCGGCCACTTTCCTGCGCGAGTGCTCTTGCGTCGTTGAAAACCGCCCCGGCTCTTTCGCCTCCTAATGCAAATTGACCGACCGCCCTTGCGCCTCTTGCGAGGCCTCCGAGAACCTTCCCGCCGCCTAACATCGTAAAGCCAAGGCCAAGCCCTGCCGCCCCTATGAAGTTGCCTTCAAACAGGTTTTTCATTGCTCCCTTGAACAATCCGAAAAGCGCGGCCATAAAAGCCCTCATGCCAATTTCCGCGAGCTTTTCAAGAACCTTTCCGAACTGCTGACCGCCAGATCCGCTTACCCATTCATCAACCGCCGCAATCATCTTGTCTAGGACGTAAACAATCTTGTCGCCCCAATCCATAGCCTGAAATTGTTCGTCGTTCTCAAGGCTTTCCATAAATCCGACAATCCGGTTTGAAAGGTTTTCCATGCTCCCTGCCGCGCCTTCGACATTGCCACTAAAGAAGTCGGATAACCCCTTCGCAACTTTGCTTATGGCGGGTTCGAGCGGTGCTAATGCTTGCACCTGGAAATTCTGAAAAGCTGACTGTAAGCGGACAAGGTCGCCTTTCGCGTTATCCCACTTCTTCTGCGCCACTTCTGCCGCCGTGTACTCTGTCATGGCCCCAGCCATATCGCGAACACCCTTGCCGCCCAATTTCGTGAGAATTGCGCCGCCTCGAATAGCGTCTGTGCCAAACATCGTGGAAAGTAACGACTGCTGTTCCATCTGCGTCAAGCCGCTCATGCTGGTGCTTAACAAATCCGCAATTTCTGCCAAAGACTTCATGCGGCCTTCGGCATCGTAAAATTTGCTTGTTCCCTGTTCGGTCAACAAGCCCAATTTTTCAAAGGCTTGATACTGCGCTTTGGTTTCCGGCTGTAACCGCATTAGCATCGTCTTTAGTGATGTACCTGCGTCCGAACCTTTTAGGCCCTTGCTGGCGAATACTGCCAAGGCCGTGTTGGTGTCGTCAAAACTCATACCAACAGCAGACGCAACCGAGGCCACACTTGCCAAGGCGTATTTCATTTCGTGAACGTCCGTAGCGGAAGCGTTCGCCGCCCCGGCCAAAATGTCAGCCGCGTGAGCCGCGTTCTCAAGTCCGAAAGAGTTCATAGCCGTGGACATAATTTCAGCCGCCTCCGGCAAAGACAATTCGCCAGCCGCCGCCAAGTTCAAGGCCGCGTCTGCCGCGCCGTTCATAACCTGCTCAATGGTCATGCCTGCCTTTAACAGTTCCGTCATGCCCTGCGCCGCTTCTGTAGAGGAGAATTGCGTCGCCGCGCCAAGGTCAAGGGCCTTTTGCTTAACGCCTGCCAATTCTTCCTGCGTCTTGTTTGTCAACGCCTGAATGTTGGAAATCTGATAGCTGAAATCCATAGCCTTTTGCGCGCTATCAATCAGAAAGCCGCCCGCGCCCATTGTCGCCGCGCCCAAGCCCATAGCCGCCATAGGAGAGGACAGGCCGTTCTTTATGCTTGACAATTTGCCGCTGACATTGTCTTTTAATGCCAGCGTAACCGTCCAAGCCTTGTTTGTGAGTGATCGTAACCTGCTCTGTACCTGTTGCGTCTTGCCCTGAGTTTTGTCCTCTGCTCCGATTTTAGCCCTTGCGAATAAGCTGTCAATCTTTCGGATAGCCCGCTCAACCCGGTTCAAGTTCTGCTCTGCTTCTTCAACCATCGCCGTTACCCTCGGTTCTGCTCTCGCATTGCCGAGGCTTCCTACGGCTCGCTCTGTCCGCTTAAAGCTGTTTTCTACTTGCTTGACTTTGCCGTCTACCCGCGAAAGTCTGCTGGTCAGCTTGTCCTGCATATCGAGGACAAGGTTTAAGCGGTAAAATTCCTTTTCACTAGCCATTTCTTTGTGCCTCTATCTTTTTCATAACCACGTCGTCTGCTTCGAGCTCTACCAAGATGGAGCAAATCATAAATTTCTGCTCCATCGCTGGCATAGCAAAGAATTGTCCCGGTGTGATGTGCCGTCTGACACTAAGGGCATGGAGTAACGATAAAATGTTACTCCCGCCCGCAATCAGTTTTTTACATCATCAAGGGACAGATTATAGCCGGAAACTTCAAGAACCGCGTCGCTAAGCAACTGAATTTCGCCCGCAAGCAAAAGACGCTTAATAACCTCGTTCGCGCTGGACGCCTTGAACTTTTCAAGCAATTTCGCGTCGTTCCAATTCGGTTTCACGCTGGACGCCGCAATAAGGGCAATCCCGAACGCCTCGGAATCCAGCTTGTCAACAGGGCCATTTTTGGTCTTGATGGTCTGCGTGTGGCGATCGCGGGTGCGGGAAACCTGCTTGCCCGTGAGGGCCTTAAGCGTAACAGGAATCCCCAAACGTGCCAGCGGAATAACCATAGTCGGAACGTTGTCCGGGTCTGCCGCCATCAGCTTTGCGATAATATCCGCTTCCTGCATTTCCTCGTCAATCTCGTTCTGAATGTCCTTAGTTGCCATAGTCTTTTAGCCTCCGTTTTCTTTTTACTCTTTGATAATGTCGAGAAGTTCGTACCCTTCAAAGGTAAACTTCCATTCTTCCTCAATCTCCTTCGAGTGCTCCCAGTTTGCAATGTCGATGTTATCAAACATAACATTCTGCAAACGAATGCGCTCTGCACCCCAAGCCTCCGGGTCGTCCAGCGTCACGATAAGCTCTGTACGCATAGAAGGCTTGTCGCTGTGGGCTACGACAGAAACTTCTTCGAGAAGTTCGTCCGTAACCTTATAACCGGAAATACTGCCCGTGCCCTTCAAGGAAATAACCTTGTGACGAATCCAGCGGTCGCCAGCGGGCTTAATTTCGGCCTTGCCAATCTCAACGCTCGCCTGACATTTGTTGTACTGGCTAAGCCACTTGCCTTCTTTGTAGATGTAACCGAACGTTCCAACTACTGCCCGGACGGAATCGAATCCCGCACCGCTGGCAAATAACTGCAAGTCCATCTTGAAATCTTCTTTCATAGCTGTTTAATCCTCCCTTACTTGCAAACGAAATCCGAGAAAATTTTCTCGACAACGTCCGTAATCTGCGCTTCCCACTTGAGGAAAACCTGATCCGGCTCCGGGGTAATGGTGGCGTTTGCGCCGTGGTAAGTCGGATCGCAATATACGTCGTAAGTCCCCTTCTCGATAATGCCGCCCTGAGCGCAAACTTCCATGTACTGCTTGCAAGCACCGACAAGGGCCTCTCTGCCCTCTACGATGTTGTTAATCTTGCCGATGTAGTTATCCTCGGCGGTTTTCTGCATATCGCTGTCTATGGCGTCCATCGTGCGAATGCTACGGATCTTCTTGAAGGCGTTATTCTGCTTCTGACGGAGCGTAATGAGGGTGTTAATGCCCTGCAACACCTTTACAATTCTGCCGTCATAGATAAACAGGAACACGCCGTTAGTCACGGCCTTTTCCTGCTCGGAACTTCTGCCGCCTCTCCAACGACGAGTAACATCATCGAAAGATGTTGCCGCATAGGTGGTGCTTTCGGTCATCTTCTGACCTGCGATAAGGCCCGCAACGTAAGGTGCAACTTCTGCGGAGCAGTAAGAAACGTCGTCCAGTACTACGCCGACGCCGACGTTGATAATGCCCTCATGGTTGAAACCTGCGGAGCGTGCAATGGTGTTTGCAACTGCTTCGTCCCCGGTGTCGTCTGCCGCACTACCGCCCATGATGGCCATAATCTTTTTGCCGTTCTTGCGCATATTGATAACCCAAGAGGCAACGGAAGTCTGAATGGAAGCGTCGGTAACGCCGTCCAGCGTGAGGAAATTGAACGTTTCCTGCTCCAACACATTCAGCATAGCGATATAATCTGCCGCCGTAACGCCCGTAATGCCGGAGTTGCCGCCGGAGAAAGCCGCCGAAGTAGTCGGCTTGAACGTGTTGCCGGAAAGATCCGTATTTGCCGCCGCCTTTGCCGCCGTGACGTAGCTGTTGTCCGCGTTCACGGTGTCCACAAGGCCCTGCCACGTCGTGAAACTGTAAGTCTTAAGGAGTGTCGTGTCCTCGTACAATTTCAGCGTGTAAACGCCTTCGTCCGTGAGACTGGCCGCCAGAGTTGCCCTGAAGCCGTTGCCGCGTTCGCCTTCGTACTTTGCGGAAAGGGTTACTTTGTCCGCGTTCTCTGCGTCTTTCAGCGTGAGCGTGGCCTTTGCCGCCGCGCTACTAGCGAGACGATAGCCGAGAATCTTCTTAGGCCCGCCCAAGCAACACATTCTAAGCGTTTTGTAGAATGTACTGCCGTTGGAATCCTCGATACTGCCAAACACATTCAAAATGTCCGTCTCACGGTACAGCTCCGTAAAGCCGCCAATCTTGCCCCAATGGGCTTTGTACGGTACTACGACGGTTCCCCGGTCGCCCGTAGTAACTGCCGCCAAGGCCGCCGCCTTGAAGTTCATATAAAGTCCCGGAAGTTTCGGGAGGTCTGTGATCTCCCATTCGCCGCCTGCCATATTACTTGTCCTCCTTTTTGTCTACCACAGGTTTGTGGAGAAATGCCTCCACAAACTCTTTTGCTTCCCTGACGGTGTAAGTCGCGGTCAAATCCTTGCCGCAAAAAGCACCGTCAACAACGTGCGGCCCGTCTCCAAACAGGTCGAAAGCCGCCTCTTTGAGTTCCTCCACCGTATACTTGCAAGCTACGACGGGTTCTTTTGCCGTAGCCGTGGTGGCTTTTTCGTTATCTGCCATTGTCATGGTCTCCTTTCCTGTTCAAAATCCCCTGTGAACTAAATCCCTGTATGAGCGCAACTTCCTCTTGTGGCTTTTGCGTCTTGCGGCTCAAAATCGCCCTCAGATGGCCTTGTTTCATTGAATCCGTATAAAGACTTACGTTAAGGTCTTGAAGCGTCATAAAACGCCTCTCAGCGATTTTCAGCGGTATTTTATACTGACTCCCCATGTGCTCTGAAATCAAAACGGCGATATTTGTTTCCTCAACCGCGTTTCTGCCGAACACATGGCAGGCAACCTTCTTCTGAACGTCAAAAGCGTATGCGCCTGCGTCCGTAATCTCCAAGTTGTCCAGCCTCCATAAAACCGCTGGCCGCTGGTATGTGCCTGGAATCTTCCCGCCGTAAACCTCGTAACCTTTCCCTAGTAAATCCTGCGTCCATGAGACAAGCGCGTCTACCCAAGGATCGTTATCTGCCGTGCCGCGTGTTTCTGTGGGCTGGATAGCAAGGGTATAAAAAGAGACGCACCGCGTTAGCGCGTCCCAATCCATATCCGAAATATCTTCCCCCATGCCGTCAGCAATGCAGGTAATTGCTTCGCCCTCGCCGTCAGCCAAAAACTTCATGTGTAAGGCTTCGTTAATCTCTTTTGCGAGCGAGTCAACGACTGAAAGGCTTTCCAGCTCCACATAAGGCCAAACCTCAATCCGGCCCCGGAACCCTGCCCACTCGACGTTGTCGCTTTCGGCTGTTTCCCGCACTACCAAATACGGCTTTTCTGTATCGGCGGTCGCCACCCACGGCTCAAAAACACGCCCTTCAACCTCGGGAACGCCGTCAATAAGGGCTTGCCTTATAATTTCCCGCAAAACAATCAACCTCCCCACAATTCGCTAATGGCTTGCCTGAGCTTTGCCGCCCCTTCCTCTGCAGCCGGAACGATCGCCGCGTGTGGCTCTGTTCCGGGGTGGTGTACCATCTTGACCGGGTGGCTTGCTCCATTCCAGAATAACGCCTTTTTGTTTTTGGGCTTGATAATGTGCGGGGGTGTCCCCCTTTCCAAATACTGCCCATACCTTACGCCGTGCGCAATCGTCATTGTAACGGTGTTGCCATTCGCGGTGCTTTTGCCGTTAATGCTCTGTCGTGCGTGTGCGGTGCGGTCTTTCCATGGTGCATTATCTTTAGCGTGCCTTTCCATCGTTGCCGCGACATTCTCGCAGACGAGGACGGCCATCGCCCTCTCTCTCTGAATCGCGTCCCTAACGCCGTCACAAAACATTTCAGCCCACCACCTTCAAAGTGCCGTCTATGCTTGTCCTCTGCCCTTGCCAATAGCGCGGTATAGCCATTGTTACCCGGAATCGAATCCCGTTGATGGTAAATTCGTCTGTAACATTCGGCCCTGCTTGTATATCGGCTTCGGAATCTGCCAAAAAGGCCCACGTTTCATCTTCGTCTTTGGTTCCTGCCGTCCCCGAAACAATTTTAACCGCCATTTGTTTACCGGCCTGATTAAAGATCCGGACGGTAAAGGGACCAACTGTAGACTTCTCAATCTTGCGCCCTCCCCCAGCCGGGGTTTTTAATGTGCGTTCGATAGTTATTTCCGTAGGGTTCTCGGCAATAGTAAAAGCAACGTCCTTTTTCCTTTGCTCCGCGAAATTCATATCACTCTAGGCCTCCGCAACGAGAGAACGCGGCTACTAGCTGTGTTGTCAGCCTTTGCCGCCATATCATCGTACATTTTCGCCATATCGAGACAGTAAGCCGCGTAGTCACTCCCTGTTGTGCGCTCGTAAGTTTCCTGCCCTATGGTGTACTTCTTGAGCTCTCCCGGCTGTTGTGAGGCCGTAGCGGCTTTTAACCGCCAGCCTTGTGCCGCCGCCGCGTAAATATTCGACGAGTCTGTGAGAAGGTCTGCAATGTCCTGCTCGCTGAATCCCGTATCGCTGGCCTGTCCGTCAGCCGGGATAACCTCGTTCAAATACCTACGAACCTTTCGGACGGCTTCGTCCGTAATAATCATGCGGCCTGCCTCCTTCCATCATCAGCCCGTGATGGTCAGCTCCTGAACGTTCTCGTCGATGGCCGCAAATACGCCACGGTAAGCGTAACCGACAATCTGCTGTTCAACAAGGCGGGTAAGGTCGCCAGCGTTCGCCTCAATGCGCAGATCCTGCTTGAGCAGTTCTTTGAAGCCGCGTTTCGGGCGAATGAGGTACGCCTTGTTGGTCGGAACGCCTGCATAGGTCGTAACCTTCTTGCCGACAGTCTGCGTCCAGCCATCGTAGTAGATGATGGTGCTAATGCCGGAAAGAGGCGGGAGAGTCGTGCCGCCAAAGGTATAACCGCCGCGGAGGGCCTGCTCAATATCCGGCTGGTTCGCTTTGCTGGCCAGCAGGACGGTTGCAGGACGCTTCTTGATAACGGTCTGTTTCAAGCCCTCTTTCAAGGTGTTATACAGGCCAACGAAAGGCGCGCCGTCGTTGTTCGTGCCCTTCCAAGCAGTCTTGTTGTTCGTGCCGTAGGTCGCCGTGAGAATCGGAGCAAAATGCAGGTGGTTCAGCAAGGCGTTATAGGCTTCGCCCATAGCTTTGTTGAGCATTTCGACCTGGAAAGACTGGTTAAAGTCCTTAATCTGCTTCGTATACTCGAAACCAGCGGTGTAGGTGTTAATGCGGGCGGTAGGGCCGTTCTCTGCCTCGATAGTACCGAACTTAACCTCGGAACCCTCGAAGCTCTGAGAGAATACGCACGCGCCGCGCATAGCCCACTTTGCGTCAAGAACTTCCGGCAGGTTTGCGTCGGAAATCGTGTCGTAGATAGGCTTGTAAAGCGGCTGTACTTCCTCGCGGCCCAGCTCTACATCAAGAACGACTTTACGCAGAAGTTCTTTGCTTACGTTGGAACCGCCGTAAGAAATCATTTCGCCGATGGGCTTGTTGAATTTCATGATCTCCATTTCGCCGTTGACGATCTTCTTCTCGGCAAACTCGGTCTGACCATTGCAGACAAAAGGCACTTTAGAAGTCCCGGTATAGTTCCGGCGCGCCTCCATCATAGTTTCCTGGGATACGATATTCATAATTTAATTCCTCCTTCGCCTTAATCACTCCGTACCGCTGGTTGCCGCCGCCGGAACGGTGGTAATCTGCGGATAGCGGATAAACTGAATCGTGTTGGCTTCGTCCTTTGCCTCGGAAACCTTGCCAACGACCAAAAGCCCTGCCGCGCTGGTGTCGGTAAATACGCCGTTCGTAGTGTCGAAATACAGCTCCGAACCCTTGCTGAAGGTCTTTGTGGTGTCAATCTGATCCGTAACATACTCGCACGGCTCCAACTGCAAGGCAACTTCGACGCCAGCGGTGTTCTGCGCCGCCGTGACAGTTTTCAGAACTGCCCCGAAAAAGCCGCTGAACTGATAGAACTTGCCCGCTTCGATGGCCGTCCCGCTGGGGACCGTAACGTTTACGCTCTTGCCGTCGCTTACCTTAAGCGAGGAAATATGGGTGACTGTACTCGGAATCGGCTGTCCAATATATGCCATTGTTTGTTCTCTCCCTTCTTATAATGCCGCGGTAGCGGTCGTGAAATAGCCGGAGCTATTCTCGTTGTTGCCTTCGCCCGTGCTTCCTGCCGGAGGAACGGTGTCGATGTGTGCCTGCGCCAATACGGCCTTGACCGTGTTATCCGCAAGAACGCTGTCAATCTCGCCGGAAATCTGTTCAGCGGTCGGGTTCTCCGGCAGGCGCAACATCTTCTTGACAAGGCCCTGCGCCATTTCGCCGCAAACCTTCTCTTTGACCGTCTTGTCGATAAGGTCGTCCACGCTCTTTGCATTGGCTTTGTTCAATGCCTCTGCCGCGCCCTTCACGGCCTCCATCAGCTCATTCCCGGTCTTGCCTCCGAACATTTCGCCGCAAGCCTTCTCAAAGGCGTTAGGCGCGTTCTCCGGCTGTTTGCCGTTGTCCATTTCCCCGCAAGCCGCTTTCAGGTCGTCCTGCGTGATAGTGCCTGCGTCCAGCAGGTCTTTCAGTTCTTTCTTCATGCCTGTTTCTGCTCCTTTCTGCTCCCCTGCTATGACAGGTTCCCACACTTCCCTGCGCTTAACCTCGGAAGGCTCGCCCAATAAAAGCTCTTTGCCGTCCGGGGCCTTAGAATAGGTTATCTTGTATGACCGGGACTTGCTTTCGCCGTCCTTGTCCATACTTGCAATGAAATACCCGTCATAGACAGAATTTACATAAACGTAATCGCGGTCGCCGCCTCCCAGCTTCGTGTAGGCCGCGCTTCGCAATGCCTCTCGCAATTCCTCATGGCTCGTATCTGCTGTTGGGGCTGAAATGCTGTCCATTTCCCCGCTTATAGCCGCAACACTCGTTGGCATTCCTGCCCGGTTAAGAGGAGTCCAGTCGATTGACAGTCCTTTGTAGTCTGTGACGTCTGTTTCCCCTGTGACCGCGTTCTGCTCCAACTGTGGGTAGCCGTAAATAGAAACCTGTGAAACTGCTTTCCCCCGCACCCAGCGTTTTAGATCCGGGGCTGACTTGTCGATAAGGCCACGGAAATACGCAACGCCCTTATCCATCTTCGCCCCTATCCAATGCGTGACAGGTTGCGGGAACTCGGTAGCGACATTCTCTGCCTTTTGGTGTCCCAAAAAGCCTGGCAGGCCAACGCTGTTTACTTCGCCAACAATGCTGTTAAGCGCGTTCGCGGTGTAGTTCCAGCCGCGGGTGCTCTTTCCTGCTGGTACTGCCATAACGACTTCCAGCGGATCATCGTCCCCGGCCTTAAGCGCGTCAACGTCTGCCCAGCCAGCAACAGGAATATCGTCTACCGCCATTTCGCCAGATATGTTCGCCCTGAGTGCAATAAATCTACTCTTAGCCATCTTTGCTCACCTCCTTTCGTTGAATTTTGCCCGTAAAAAAAGCATTTACCCTGTCGATAAATGCCCAATACAGCAACATAATGCAACACGCGACAATGACGAAAACGTCCCGCGCTATGAAACAAAACTCTCTCCACTTTTTCATCATAGCTCTTACCCCTCGAAAGGCTTGTAATGTGAGTTGTACCATTTCTCTATATCCTTCTGACTGCTCGGCTCCTTCTTCCATTCCTTGAGTCGTTTGATGAGGCTGTCAATATCCTCCGGGGCTGGTTGAATCGTGCATAGGCAATTCGGGTGCGCTGGAGAAATAGGGCAATCCCCTGCGTTGTATATGCCGTCGCCGTTCTCCCCGCCGTGCGCGTACTGGTCGCAAATGTCTGTCCGGGGGTGCGTGTTGGACAATACCCAACGAACCTTCTTTATGGCTGGACTGGCCTTTGCTGACGCTATGGTAGCTTCGCCGTATGCCGCCGTAAGCTCTGTTCTTGCCAGCCGCAAGGCGTTGTAGTCGATATTCTGAGGTATTCGGCTCCCCATGCGCCTCATCATGTTTGGGAACTTTGCCGACGTAACCGCCGCCCCCTGATTAACATAGGTTTCCAAGGCCCGTGCGACTTTGACAGCGTCCTCCCCAACTCCGACTTGAACAATCGCCTTCATACTATCCCGCGTTTCCTGCGAGATCCGCCATATTCGATTGGAGATTGTCAGCCCGTCCTTGTAAATCTTCGCATAACAGGCCGCAACTGCCCTCTGTCGCTGGAAATAAAAGCTCTTTAGCATAGGGGCCGTTTCAATCCCTGCCGCCCGCAGAACGTCCAAAGAGACGTACTCTGAGAAGTTTATTCCAGCCGCCGCCCCAGTGCTTATGGCGTTCTCAATCTCAAGGCGTAAATCATCGAAAAGAATACTCCCCTTGAAATCCTCGTCAATGGCTTCAAGGAGGGACTCAATGCCCCTGTTGGCTTGATAAGCCGCAAGAACACGTTGCAAGGCGTTGTTGTAAACCCTCGCTATATGGCGGTCGGTCGTCGCTAAAGCTCGAAGGAGCTTCTTCCTGCTCTCCAATGCCTGTATTTTGTACCTGCCCGCCGTGGCTTTTATTTCTGCCAGCTCCCGGCTACTCATTCATTGCCTCCTAATTCCCGGTCAATTTCCTCCATCTGCTGTTGCTGTGTGAAGGCTTCCTCAATAGGCTGGTTCAAAAGGCGGCTTGCCTCAATGCGTTCCTTTTCGCCCGATTCGCCGTTCTTGCCTTCCCACTCTTTCATGGTGGAAATATATCCAGCAAGGTAGTTAACCGCGCTCTCTGCCGAAATGATATTGCTCCCCATAGCCATTGTAAGGGCCTGCACAACGTTATAAAGCGTCTGTGCGTCGGCTTGTTCGTCCTTGTCCATAACCGCGTCCCAAGTAACCTCGTTCCCATAAGAGGAAAACCTAGTGCCTGTGACGCTGGATAACATAGCTAAGGCCATGCGGGCAAATAACTGCCAGCCTTCCTCGACCTGTTCCCTCTTGCGGTCAATCCTCCGGCAAAGTATCGGGCTTTGCTCTTTGGTGCTGGCCTGCGAACTGGCAATGTGAACGCCAAAGGCAAACTCCGGCACTTCCGAAGTGTCGATAATGCAATAAAAGATAAATTCCAAAAGGGTTGATGTGTCCCCGATAGCGGAATTGCACTCAATGAAGTTTGCGTCTTCATCGGCCTTAAGCAGGAATAGATCCTTCCCGTTCATGTCGATTTTGGCTTCCCTGCCCTCGGCAATGGCCTTTATTGCCTCCGGGAAATTGTTGGCCAAGAACTGCTTGACGTCTTCCAGCTTGAAAGCAACCTTCGGTGTGCTGTGCATTTTACTGCCGCTTATGGCGTGAATCATAACATCGTGATAAGCCTTAAGAAATGGCTCAATAGGCTCTAATTCACTGTACCCGTGAAGCTCTGTTTCATCGGCCTCATTGCGGAAATGAACAATCGGAATAAATCCCCAAGGATTTGCCTCTTGCGTGCTCTCTACGCCTTCCGGCGCGTTGCCGTCAACAATGGTCGTAACCTCTGTTTTCGTAATGCGCTGTCGGAAAGTGTATTCCTGGCTGTCGCCGTTTTGGTCAATCCATTTGTTTTTGGTCAAGATTGTCACGGCTGTGTAGTCGTGCGTAACCGGGTTGTACTCTATGCCCCCGGTCGGTATCTGTTCGGGCGGGATAATAACGCACCCCAGCCGCGTCTTTGTGTTGTTCTCCGGGTAAAGGGTGGTGTCTGCCGGGAGATTAACCAGTCGTAGAAAGCACTCGCCGTCAATGAGGTTCTTTTGGTGTACCCTCTGCATAACGCTCGGCAAATCCTTCACAAATGCGTCAAGGGCCTCTTGCGCCTTTTCATCTTCGCATTGGAACGTCGGTATGCCCATAAAGCCCGCGAGCGTATTTATGATAGGCTTCGCGAAACCTGCTCCCAGCTTGTACTTGTCGTCCCGATTGTAATATAAGTCCCGCGCCCGCTTGTAATCGACGTGCCCCGCGATATTCAAAGAATATGGGGCCGAATACATATTTCGGACATTGAAAAACCAATTCGCCGTTCTAAGGCGGCTCATTTCGCCCTGTGCCTTTGTCAGCCAGCGACTAAAAATATTATCCATACAGCTTTACCCCTCCTAATAACGCCGCCAGTCCTGGATCTGTCTCGCCCCCGTTCGCGAAGGCAAGCACTAAAGCGTCTGCCCGGTCAGGCGAGCGGTGTATCCTCTTTTTGTAGCTCTTTTTATCCTCCAAAATGATTTGGTCGCGGCTGTTCACGGAATATTTGCGGGTGGATAACTGCGCCGCGAGTTCGTCGTCCTGTGGCAAGGAAATATCCCCGTCTACAAGGCGTTGTTTAAGTCCACACCATTGCTCTGTTACCCAGTTTGCATAATGCTCCTTGTCGTTGGCTCTGCCGCCGTTGTGGCAGGCCACCACATCAATGTTTAGACCGTCCTGAAGAATAACCTCCCTCAATCGGTCTGTGACGCCGCCGCCCACGCCGTCATCATCGACGCGAATAGTAGCGAAAGGCTTTGCATAGTCCTTCATCATGCCCTTCGTGATGTTCAACAGCTTGCCGCAGGTGGTCATTAGATCCTGCTTTGTGAAGTGAAACAATCCGAGTACCTTGCTCCCTATCCGTGGCACGATAATCGTTTCATCGTCGCCGAATCGCGCTATATCCGCGCCCACATCGAGCATGACGTCCGCGTCTACGTCTGTTTCCGCGTCCCTCATCATAGCGGCTTCCACAAGTTCAAGAGGGATAAGGCCGTCCGGCTCTGCCTTCGGGAACTCCCCGAGAACACGAACCCGGACAACGTCTGAATCCATGCCGTATTGCTTAATGAGTCGCTGGCTGTATTCGTCAGATACGCGGGCCGCGTCCATGCAGGAAACGCGCTTCGTCCAATACAAATCTCTATCCTCGAAGAATGACCGCTTAAACACGCCGCTATTCTTCGTCGGGTTGCCGCAAAGAATCAACTTCGCGTCCGAGGTCGTCAGCGCGCCTTCGATGGTCTCGTAAATCCCGTCGTCAATGCCGCTGGCCTCGTCACAGATAAATAGCAAATGTTCTTCGTGGAAACCTGCCATATTTTCAGGCTTGCTGGCTGTCCTTGCGGTGGCGAACCACCTTTCAGGCATTGCCCGCATTGTAACCTTCGTCTTTTGCCACTCGAAAAGCTCGTCCAGTAACGGGGAACGTTTCAGCCACTTTGAAATCTCCGGCCACAGTATGTCAAATAACTGCTGTTGAGTCGGGGCCGTGCATGGAATTTTCGGATAAGGCCGCGTAAACAGAAACCAGCTCACACACCAAGCCTCGAAAGCCGTTTTCCCTACGCCGTGTCCTGACCTTACAGAAATCCGGGGCTTTGTCCCAATGGCCTGCAAGGCTTCTTCTTGCCACTTGTCCGGGTGCGCGTCCAAAACGTTGACAACAAACGCCGCCGGATCTGTAATGTACCGCTTCATTTGCTGTGCAAATTCCTCAACATTCGCCGCCATCGTCTTTATCGTTCCCCCATGCCTTTTCCAAAATCTCTGCCAGCAGGAGGGCCGTGTTCTGCTCACTCCCTGCCTGCTTATTATCCTGCTTCTGCCTGTTTTCGCTCTCTAACATCGTGCCGAACCGCAAAAATTCCCGTATGTCCGCAGGCTTCATTTCCTCCGGCTTCATTTTCTCCAACGCCTGTAAGGCTTTGCCTTGAATAGATGTGCCTATTTTGATATGGCGTTCAATCATCTTTTTTCGGGCTTTTTGGACTTCCAACTGCTCCTTGCGGTCGTTTTCCCGGTCGTACGCCGCGACTCTTTCCTCCCAGCCGTATTGTTTCCTCCACCTACGGACAAGAGTGTAACTTTTTTGTAACGTTCGCGCTACGGCTATAACCTGCCGCCCCGGACCGAAATTTTTGTAAATCGAGAACGCCTCGTAGGCTTTTTCTGTCTCCCCCGGTTGGCGTTCCCAAGGGTAGGCACTATCTGTTTTCTTCAAGCCTCCTTCCCCCTCTTGCTATTGGCTCCTACTTGCCATTGTATTTGTAAATGACATCTCCATTTTCATCAACGCCGCAAGGCTTCAAAATGCCGCCGTAACCATTCGCGGGGCTTGTCGCTCCTTTGACGTTGTTCCAGTTGTTCCGAAGGAACTCTGCCATCGTCATATCGTACTTAAGGGCACGGGCTTTGTTGCTCCCGGTGTTGTATTCCTGTGCGCTGGCCCATCTGAACCCGTTGAAAAACTTGTAAATCTCCGGCTTGATATCCGAAAATCTGACTTCGCCCTTCGTCCGCGCAATGATAATGGCCTGCCCAATCTGCCCCCCCTGACTCACATTCCACTCGGGAGGAACGCCGCAACAATTACAAGCGTCGTTACACTCCCGGCAGAAAGCGTCCGACACATGGAACCGCAATCCGAGCTTGTGCGTGTAGTCTCGCATTTCTCGGATAATCGGGGCCTTAATCTTTCGGGAAAGCCGTTTGTACCCGTTCTGCTTGCTGTTCTTCATGTAGAAGGAGTGAATATCAAACCCGCAAACCTTGCTCATGGCCGCGTAGCGGGCTTTTAATTCCGCGTCAGCTCTGCTCTCCATGCAGAAGAATTCAGTAGTAACGGAATCAGCTCCGGCCTCTGCCGCCTTCGTGATAAGCTCCTTCCAATCGTTGCTTACGCCGATAATAAAAG
Source organism: Pseudoselenomonas ruminantium (assembly GCF_900104055.1). GTDB lineage: Bacteria > Bacillota > Negativicutes > Selenomonadales > Selenomonadaceae > Selenomonas_A > Selenomonas_A ruminantium_C. The sequence continues at coordinate 110,110 of NZ_FNJQ01000002.1, read as the reverse complement.
GTCGCAGACGCAACGTAACATGAATCCCTGCCTTTGCAAGGTTTGAGATAGCCTTAAGGCGGGCGGTGGAGCTGGGAACGCCTTTTTCCATCGCTTTTGCTTTGTGGTCGTCTGCCGTGATAATGGAAATCTTGACGTGCCAGTTGTGCTTGTGCTTTCGGAAAAGGCTCATGTATCTTTCGTCCTGTGTCCACCATGCCGCTTTGGTACTGAAAGAAAGCGGGTAGTCAATCTTGTCGAAATACTTGAGAAGTTCCAGCGTCACGCCGTATCGCCGTTCCCATTCGTCAAATTCGTCTGCAAGGCCGCCCCACTGCATAATCTTCCTTGCCTGGATATATGGGAAGAATTGCTTTTGTACCGCGCTTGCGCTTTCGTCGTGAGCAAAAGCTTTCTCGAATAGGTCAATGACCTTCTTCGGGTCTACGCTCCGAATCTCAATCTGTCCTGCGTTCTTCTTGCTGTTGTAGCCCTTCAAAGTGTGGCTCTTTTGAAAAAACGCGAAACAATACAAACAGTTGTATGCACACTTGCTGTATGTGTCGAATGTCATAGGCATGGAGCAATCAGGAATCTCCATGCTCCATCGTGGTGATGGATAGTTCTGCTTAATCTGTGGTCTTTCTCCCAATCTCTTTCGCCTCCGTATTTATCGCCTTGCCTCTGAAATACTTCCTGTACTTCAGAAAGTTGTTTTTGCTCTTTGTTTTGGTCGCCTTCACAAATGCCGGTGTTATGTCCGAACCTGCCGCCCGCAGTCGCCGCATAGACTCTGTAATACTGCAATAGACAAGAACTAACTGAACGTGCTCCGAATACCGCATAAGGAACTTCATCATAGCCGCGTTGTTTATCCTGTCTCCTTCTAGGACGATGTGCTTGCCCTGCATAACCAGCTTTTCAACCTGCCGCCGTATAGCCTCCCCGGCTGAATAACTGAGTGTATCCGTGCCCTCGCAACGAATCCCCACGTTATATTTCCCCATGGCGCAATATTTGCCGTTGGTGGTGTAGGTAACAAGATCTTCAACGACTTCAAGCTCGCCTTGAAGAAACTGCCTTTTGACGAAAGACGTTTTCCCGGCCCCGGCCTGCCCTATAATCACGAATATCATAGGCCGTTACTCCCCGAACCTAATAACCGTCGTATTACTGTTCGCCTTGCACACTCCCGGTAATCCTTCCCGATCAATAAATGCCTGAGCTTCCTCTGCGTTCCTGAATCGTGCCGTGATAATCCAAGCGGCCCCGTAAAAGTTCACATCGTCCTGCCAGTCGTTGTCGCCTTCGTCCCAATCTTCGTCGTCTATGCCGTCGTTGCTGGCAAGCATAACTGCTATTTCGTCGGGACCGAACCCGGTAAAATACAAGTTCTCGGTGTCCATATCGCGCAACATCTTTTCCAGCTTCGCGTTGTCCCATTCGCCTTTTGCTTTGTTGAGTGCAAGGTTAAGGAGCTTTTCTTCCTTCTCCCCAAGGTCAACCACGGAAACGGTCGCCGTCTCCCGACCTAAGAACTTAAGAACCTGTAACCGCTGATGGCCTCCGACGACGTTCCCGGTTCGCTCGTTCCAAACAATAGGCTCCACGTCCCCAAAATGCTCTATGCTCGTTTTCAGCTTCTCAAATTCTTCCATACCCGGTTCCAACGTCACGCGAGGGTTGTACGTCGCCGCGTTCAGCTCGGACAGGCTCTTTTCTTCAAGTCTCATTCGTCCCGCGCCTCCTTTGCGTAATCGAGAATGACGTTGCGGGTGCTGTCAAACTCTTTTTCTATGCCGTGCTCTGTCAGCCATGCTTCGGCGGCTTCCTGCGTTGAAAAGCTCAAATACACCTCAAAAGGCTTCTCCGGGGTGTTTTCGGCCTCTCCTATATCTTCCTCCCCTTCGTCGCCTTCTGAGGCTTCCTGCCCTTCCTGCGCCGAATCATCATCGCTTCCGCTTTCCTGTTCCAGCTCCCGGAGAATATCATCAACTTCCTCATTGCTGAAACCAATGGAGGTAACTGCTTCCTTGTCCAGCTCCCCAATAAGGTCTTTCAGCTTGCCCCAATCCCATTCGCCGTCAATCTTGTTAAGGGCGATGTTCAAGGCTTTTTCTTCGCCTTCGTCAAGGTCTACGATGGCGGCCTCTGTTTCCTTCTCGCCCTGCTCCAAGAGAATCTTGTAACGCTGGTGGCCCCCAACGAGGACGTTCTTACCGTCCCGGATATTCACAATAAGCGGCTCAACGAATCCGAACTGCTCAATGCTGTTCTTAATGGCTTCGTACTGCGCCTCTCCCGGCTGTAGATCCTTTCGTGGATTGTACGGGGCCGGGTTAATGTCAATCAACCTAAATTTCTTTGTTTCCACTTTCCTGCCTCCTAGATGTTATTGCAATGAAAAAGGCCCGAACCTGTTTTGCTCGTGCCTTGTGGCTTCCGTTTTTCAATTTTCGATGATACTATTATCGCACATAAAAAAGACAAAAACCGCACCGTTATGCCCATGATTATACACATAAAATCGATATAAAAATAAACCGAAAATGCCGCGTTTTTCGTCGGTTGAGTTTTCCACAGTTTTACCCACATTATCCACAATAAAAAGAGGCAGGTTAATTCCTGCCTCTTGCTTACTCATAAAATACGAATAATTGTTGTTGTTCGGGTAATGCCTTGTTCCCGAAAATCATAAATGCCATTTCCTTTATAGCTTTCCTTGACCGTTCCCTTGCCCACTTCTCTGTGAAGAACTTTTCCGCGCTCAAATCTCCCCAGCTTCGATGATCAATAAAATGGCCCTTAATCAGGAATCTATCATCGGGCTTAAGCTCGTTTATGGCCCGGTCAACCTTGTGGAGGATCCTCTCTATGTTCCGAATGCTTTCCTTGTTCTTATGAATCATATCCATAATTTTCTCGTGTTTCGCCGCTAACTGCTCAACTGCATTCAGCTCCGGGGTTCCACCTCCCGGCTGGCTGTCATACTTTGAAATTGGAGCCGCAATATCTAGCTCTATGGCGTGTTCATACGCTTCAATATCATCATTCAGATTAGCAATAGTCACTTTGAACTGGCTGTACCTTTTCAAGTAACTGCGTGTCGTTTCGATGTAATCGCTGTACTCTCTCAATATTGCTCGCTCCTTTGCTGGTAGTATCGTCATTCTCATGTAGTTATTTTAATCTTTTCCTAAATAAAAATCAAAATCATAGCAGGGCCTTTCGGCCCTGCCTCCTACTGCCTGGAATAACTTCTTCCCAGCCGTCTGTCCCTTGCTTCTCTCTGCCGCCTCTGCCGTTTCTTGATGTGCTTCGGCGGTTGTACCCGAAATGCCAGCCGTGAAAATCTGCGAAACAAGCTGGCAAAACCTTGCTTCAATGCTTTCGCCTCCCTTCGTGGTGCTTATGGTGGGGGTGTTCAATAAGATCCTGCGCCTTACGGAGTTGCGCGTTTCTCTCATAGTAGCTGTATTCCTCGCCCCACTCCAAAGAAATCCTTGTATGTTTATGAGTCTTTCTGCTCGTGCTGGTCAATGCTCTGCCCCTCTTTCCTGTTTCTGCTTAATGATGGCCGCTTCGGTCTTTTCAATCCTCTGAATGTACCAAACGGCTTTATTCAAGGACTCCACGCCGCCTTTCTTCTTCCAGCGGCAAATATATTTAATCGCATTGCCCCAACAGTAGGCCAAAAAGCCTTCAAGCCCCAATACATTCTCAATCATATCAATGGTCTCAACCCCACCCGGATTTTGATAGTGTTCCGGGTGGTTCACGTTGTCATATTCCTGCATTATGCAATGGCCTCTTTTCTTTTGGTAATCTTAAACGTTTCGTAGAACTGCTTAACGGTCATGCTAATGGCGATATCGTAACCGTTTCTTACGAGAAGTCTGTCGCCGTGTTTCTTGTCCGGCTTGAAGTCCCATTCGTCGCCGGGTTTGAGATAAATAAAGATCCCGCCCGTTTCATTCGCTATGGATATCCCTTCCGTAATAGGTTCACAAATTCCGCTCATTTATTCTGCCTCCTGTCAATCAAAATAGTGTTCCCTGCAACGGGCTTTCCTTCTTCTTTCTGAACTGGTTCGCCGCCTTGCAGGTTGACCAATGGGGAATATAGCCAACTCCTACCGCTTCCGATATATCGTCTCCTGTTCCAATCGTGCAGGAAATAACCTCCCCATTTAGCTTGACAACGCGTGCTTTTCCTTCCCCTGGCCTTGAGAAAATCACCTTTGAAGGGTCGCAGGGGATAAACTTCCCCGCCGGTGACTTTACAAAAATTATCTCCTTGCCGCAGCCTCTACACCTTGCCATTGTCAGCCCTCCTGTTTTTCTGATTTATCATTTCGTTATATCCTTTTGTCGCATCATTCACTAGCTTAATCTGTGCATCAGAAACGGCATCTTTTTCATTCGTTATTTGCTGTATCATTGCACACAAATAACTTAACAGTTTTCTCGTTTCATTTTCCATTGTCAGCTCTCCTGTCTGCCTTCGCTGATACTACGCACAAGCTCCAAACGAACAACATGGTCAAAAGAGACAATCCGTAGCCAATAAGGCCGCCTACGATAATCCCGATGTAATAATCCGTCATGCCACGCCCTCCATATATTTCCGCATATACTTTGGCAATACGGGCGAATAAGGAAGCGCCCCAAACTCATTAAAAAGCCTTTCCCCGTGCTTACTGAAAAAGTCCCGCAGGGAATCCGGTCTACCGAGTCCTAAATCTCTGGCTATCTGCTGCAGGTCTTTCTTTTGCCGTATCTCCTTGCAAAGAATCTTCCACCGCTTATTCTGCTTTGCGACCCTCGCGTCCAGTTTCGGCGGCTCTTTCGGCGGCTTTTCCATCAATGCCGTGTAGATAGCTCCCAAGCCTTTTTTGTATGGCAACTTTCCGTACCTGGCCGCCATTTCCTTGCCATACTTAACGACAAAATGCTTCAGCGTGTCGGTGCAGGTCAGCCCCATGAAATCTGTAATCTCTTTCATGCTGTACTTTTCCTCGCTGCCGAAATAATTTTGTAGCTGCCGCCACCGTTCTTCCCGCGCTTCGTCCGACAGGCAATTATTAGGCCGGGGGCTTAGGTCTCCGATGTATTCGTGCTTCTTCTCCCGAAGAACTCTTACCCAGCCGCGGGCCTTGTATGCCCTGAACACGGCACTATCTGACATTGACACGGCGACGGGCTTTCCGTCGTAAATAACTTGCGTCCCTGCCTTGCGCTGGTTCCGCTTGCCGGGGTGGCGTGCCGCATATTCCTGTTCGGCCTTTTCCGTCCATACGACTTTCATGGTCTTACGCTCCCTTCTTGAACCTCTTTCCATTGTCGCGGGTGGCGTTGCTGTTGTTGACTTCGCACAAAACTTTCTGTCGTTCGTGAATGTCTGCTCCGGCCTTATTCATAAAGCTGGTGATGGCCACGATTGAATCCGTACACTCCCTCAAAAATTCGTGACGGTCTGCTTCCTCTCCCGTGGCTCTCCATTTGACATAAGCCTCGAACATTTCCGCGTGTTCTTCGTCAACCTTTTTCGCATAATTGTCCAACGTCCAATTTCTGTAAAGCTCCCCATCGCAAGGTTTCGGAATCGCGAGCAAAAGCAGCGGTTTTTTCTTTTCCGTTCTCTTGACCGACTTCTTAATTTCGCTTATATCGCGGTCAATTTTTGCCGTCCAACTCCCCAAAACTCTGACGGCCTTCCCCAATAAATAAAGCTCTTTCGTGAGGCTGAAAACTGCTGCCCATGCGCCGTTGTTTTTGTTGTGGTTTTTTCTCATTTCACATTCTCCTTTTAGTCAGTTAAACTACCCATTCTTTAGGCATAGCACCGTCATTATCTTTTCTATCCATAAGACATAAATAAGTAAAATCTCGAAAGCCGTAACAAAAGGGGCAATCCTTGCATTTTCTTGTTTTGCAAATAGCTTTAATTTCTTGTGCTGAATAAATCAGCCGTTCCCTTTGATTTTCCTTTTTGGCTAATTCAAAAAATCTTATCCTCACAAAATCATTGATAAGCCTTAACAGCTTTGTATAATCCTCGGTGCTCAAGCAGGGCTTTACTTGCCCTTTCAGAAATTCCTGGAGCGGATAACTGCTCTTTTTCAACTTCATGCGTTTTGTCTCCCTTTTATATGCTCTAAATTTCCATTTGTGCTCGGTAACATTGCCCCTAGAAACGCTTTTATTTAATTGTTTAAGGGTTTGTGTAGGTAACAGCTCTAAAACACGCCTTGTGGCTATTTCCTGCCTTTTGGCTCATAACCTTCTCCACTTTCTCACAAATCGCCTCGTAGGTCGTTTCGTGCCGCCCCACGCTGTCACTAAGCTCGCATACCATCGTGTAAGCGTCTGTCAATCTCTTTCGCTTGAAATCAAACTCGTCAAGCAATGCCATGAGAAAAGCCGACGACATTTCTTTTATGCACCGAATCTCTATCTGCCTGTTGTGGCTGGCCTTCGAGTCGAAAGCGTCAACCCCTACGTCCATTTTCAGATCTTCCCGGAGGTATGCCGCTATTTCCTCAACGCTGACAGTCTTTGCAATCAGCGAATCAAAAATACTCTGCATTTTGTCCCGCAGTCTCAATAGTCGCCCCCTCCCGAATCCGTACCCGTCGTGCATGGTCAGAAGAAAACAGGCTGACAGGTTGTGTAGCGTAACCTTGCGCCGGATAAGGTCTGCCCGGTACTGGTTGACGTATGCCGTCTTGACGCTCTGCCGGACTTTGACCGCGTCCTTGACTCCTTCTTTTTGCCCCTTGCGGGCGGCTTTTTTCTCCTTTCGCGCTCTTGCTCTTGCAAAACTCATTGTCTGAACCTCTTTCAAAATGCTCTAATTTGCCCCTCACGCCTCGCAGGTGCGTTTTTAATCGCGGTTTGATATACTTGCCTGCCCTGTGTTCTAAAATCGCTCAACGGGGCTATCAGGGCGATTTAATACAATTTCCCGCTTTTGCGGTCTCTAATCGAAATTCTCCCCACAGCCTCGAAGCCATGCGCTTTGAGGGCGGCCTTTGCCGCAAAGATGGCCTTTTTGGCCTTCGCCCGCCACATTTCCCTTGCTTCGTCCCGTATCGCCGCATTCGCGGTGGGATCTCGATAATGCTCTATGTTCCAGTCGCTTGCCATAGCTCCCGCCCCCCTAGCTTAGAAAAGCCCTTGTTGCATTCGCTCTTTAATCAGCCGTACTATCGCCGGGTCTGTCTCCTGCTCCGCGTCAACCTCCAACGGCTCTATGTAAATCTCAACGCGCGGACAATCCTTGTCTATTCCTGCTATCCTGCACCCGTCAAGACTCTTCACGAGACGGTCGTCTGCAAGAATCCACCGCCGCTTCAAGGTCTTGCGGTGGTCTTTGTGGCTATATTCGTCGCTGATGATGTCCTGCGTTGCCTGGATAAGCCCGTTCAAATCCGGGTAGGCTCTCCTGTCCTGCAGAAAATACCTTGCCCACAGTTGGACGGGACCGTCATAGTGCGGTAACCCTCCCCTTTCGGCCTCAATCCGTTCCAGCTCCTTGCGAAAAGCCTTCTCGTATGCTTTGTATGCCTTGCTCGGCAAAACAACCGCCCGCCCCCTTACGAGGACGGGGCTGTTTTTCTTCGTTGCTGGTTGCCCCGGTATCGTAAACGCAAAAGGTATATCCTTGTCAATTTTCAAAGTGTCATTCCTCCCTTTCTCCAATCCTTGCCGCCGACGCATACCATTTCGCACATTCCGAAGATCCTGCTCATAATTCGCCGTGCATGCGTGTCGTCCAAGCGTCCATCTTTGTCTATGCTTACAAGGCGTGACATGATGGTTTCCGGCTCGTAATTGCTCGTGATGATGGTCTGTAAGCCCTCGTTGTACCTATGGTTCAAGAGGCAAAACAACTGCTCTCCTACCCAGTCCGTTAATTTTTCGGCCCCCAAATCGTCAAGGATAAGGCAGGGAATATCCCGCGCCAGCTCCATCGTCTCTGCGTTCGCGTTCTTCCCATAGCTGGCTCTAATATCTGCGAGAAAGTCCGGGACCGAAGAAAATAAAACTTGTTCCCCGCGCCCGGTCTTTTCGTTGGCAATGACCGCCGCCAGCTTTGTTTTGCCTGTCCCGGTCTTGCCATAGAGAAAAAGGCCGCGTTTGTTGCCTTCCTGTAAGCTCCACTTTGCCGCCTCGACGGCTGTCTGATTGTCCGCGGTAACTTTGTATGTGCTGAAATTGTCCCGGCTGTAAGCGAATGGAACCCGTGCCCTACTGAATAGCTTTTCTTTGCGCTTGTTCTCCCGGCGCAACTTCTCCCACTTGCACATTCTCATGGCGGTGTAAAATCTGCCGTTCTCCGGGGCAATGACTGGGACCATGCCCGTCACGCCCTGCCTGCATTCTGCCCCTCTGCACCCGTGGCATACTTCCTGCGCCGCCTCAATGGCGGCTATGTCGTCCTTGTGCGCCTCAAATTCCTGTTCCGTCAGGTCGCTGTACTTCCCACGGTTTAGGTCTGTTTTTGACTTCTTCGATGTCTGCATAGAACTCTTTGAGGCTGTCGGGGACATCCCCGCCTTCGCCCGGTTGGCATTGATTTTTTCTACGAGTGCTTTGAAGTCCTCGTTCATTTGCTTTGCTCCTTTCCGGCTTTGGTGCTTTGAATCCGTCACGCTCCCAAGCCTCAAGAATTGACTGGATATATTTCACCGAGCGACCATTCCGCAATGCTGCTTCCTTGATGGCCTCTGTCGTCCAATGTTCCCCGTAATGGTCTAAGAGGTCTGACAGCGTGTCTGTCTCTATCTGCCCTGTGATAGGGTGGATATTGTTCTCAAAGAGGGTAAATACGTTAGCGGTCGCTTCGTCCTTTTCTGTCACCTCTGTTTCTAGCTCCATATCTTCGTCCCCCTTTTGAGGGGGATTATAGGGGGTAACAACAACATCTTTATTACTTTCCTTTACTTTACTTTGTGGGGTTTTTGTAGGCGTAATGTCGCAATTATCGCCGTTTCCGTCGTCATTATGTATACGGAAACTAGGGTTTTTGCATACAGAAACATTGATAAATGTGATTTTTGGCGTTTTTGGCAGTTCTTTGGGGTCTAAAAGACAAAATTCTTTTATCATTTCAACCGTTACCCTGCGCCCGGAGGCTTGTAAATAGCGGGCTTGCACGCCATGGGATGTTAAAATCCCATATTCGTCAAACAGTTTTTTCTCAAAAATCCCCTCGTTTATGTATGCGGAAACCACGGTTTCCGTATACATACTGTCTACATTAACCCGTTTAGCGAACACATAGCGCAATCTTTCCGTCCACGTAATGTAATAGCCCTGTCGATATATCTCCATCAGCAGCTTTATTAGAATCCCAAACGCCATAAAGCCGTGTTTGGCAAGGATAAACTCGACCCTTTCGTCTGAATCTATATCCACATCTAAGGGGAAATATTCAAGCCCGGTTTTTTGCGGCCTAGCCAATAGAATCACCCCCTTTGCCTAAAAGCCGCCTCATGTTATGCCTCCAATGCCTTGACATTTTCCTCCAGCTCCGGCACTTCGCTGTCCTGGGCTTCTTCCTGTGGTTGCGGCTGCTCCTGCTGCTCCCACAAGTTCGTTTGCGCTCTCTCCCCGGCTAAATACCGTCGCGCCTCTTTTTCGAGTGCCCATAGCTTCTTTGCCGTTTCCTCTGAAAAGCATTTATCTTCGTCATTACCGCCGTCATAACATTTCATCATCGGCGTTTGAATAACGGTTTCATTCCCCAACAAAGGAATCATAAGGCGGCTGGTAATAATCGCCCCCATTCTACCGCCCTCGTTGTAGTGAAACGTAACCCCAAAAGGCACTAATCTGCTTGTAATATCTTCCGGCAATTCCAAAATGCTTACCGCGTCCGTTCTAAGGCTTTTCATTGCCTCGTAAAATACCGGGTCGGCAGGTTCAGAATAAATGCCGGAAAACTGCCCGCCGTTGGTGTCTGCACTATTCTTGAAATCAATCTTAATCCTGCCCTGTTTTTCCATGAATTTTATCTTGTCAATAACAATCTTTCCGTTAGTCAAAATAAGAACCTCCCTACATTCTTCGTGGCGTCCATTTCTTTTGGCACAATTCGTGAAAATCGTCCCTCGGACACTTATCAATTTCAGCAACCCATTTGCCTTTATACGGTTCATGCGTACAGCCTACAATCACAAAACCGCCGCCGCAGTCTATAACCTCTTTGAATCTGCAACGTGAGCACCCTCTGAATTGTTGTAATTCAGTCATTTTCAGCCTCCTTTCGCCACATAAACAGGCAACCCGGTTAATGCTTCAATTTCCTTTTGAAATTGTCCGGGGTCTGCATTGCCTTTTGAAAGGTGAATCAGCCATATTTCCTTAACCTTTGAAAGGTCATTAGCTGCAAAGAATTTCTTGAGATTTTCAATGGAAAAATGGCTTTGTTTCAATCGCTTTTCCAGCGCCTCTGGTAAAGAACCATTCCCTACATTTTCCTTCAAAATCTCGTAAGAATGATTACACTCAATCATAATCCTTGTCAGCCCCGGAAATTTGTAATGCAGATAATATGTATCTGTGGCGTAAAGTAATCTATCTTCTCCATCGTCGAGAAGAAATCCAGTAGGCTCAGCTGCGTCGTGCTGGGTATCAAATGCGCTGACAACAATTCCTTTAATCGAAACCGATTGACGATTTTTCAAGATGTGTAAGCGGTGGTTTTCTTCCAGTCCTGCCGCCTCCATCGTTCCCCGGCTCATATAAATATCAACGCCCTTTTTCATAAAGTCCTTAGCGGCTTTGATATGGTCGTTGTGTTCGTGCGTGATGAAAACCGCGTCCGGGTGCTGAAATCCTGTCAACTGCTGTATCCGGCGATACGGTAAACCACAGTCAAGCATGACCGTGATTCTGCCGTCTGTCACCGTGTAGCAGTTCCCGCTAGATCCACTTGCGTGTACTGCTATCTTAAGCATTTAGAATCCCGGACCTTCCATCAAGGTTTCCTGCTGAGGGGCTTCCTGCTTTTCGGCTGCTGCCTTTTTCGCGGGTGCTTCCTTCTTTTCAGCGGGCTTTGCTTCTTCCTTTGCCGGGGTTTCTACTGGTACGGCTTCCTTTTCGGCCTTGTCAAGGTCTGCCATCGTTGCCTTGTGACCTGGAGTAATCGCCGGAGCAGGTGCCTCCGGGATAAATTCTTCCCGGTTCGCGTTTGCGTTAATTTCCTCCGTGATGTTGATAGGCTCTGAATCCACAACTTCATCAACGGTCTGCAAGCCCATAGACAATTCCGGCGCGGTGGTACGGATAAACCAAGCGGCCGCGCGGTAACGTAACATCTGCGCAGGCATTGTCTGCCACTTACTGCCGTTCTTGCTGTACCAGCCTTCGGCTTTTGCAATCGCGATTGTAACCTCAGGACCTTCCAAAATTTCGCCCGTGGCCAGCTCCTTTGCCCATGCAATGCAGCCCCAAGAATCTGTACCCTTCTTGCCTGTTTCCTTGTAGTGAATACTGGAATACTTGCCACACTGGTTAAAAGTGGCAATCATAAACTTACTGCTCCATGCCGGGTTGCCGTATACCACATACAAGTTTTGGGCGACCATCATAACATCTGCGTTCATTCGCGTTGCCATATTGAGCGCAATCGCGCAGTTACCGAGGTTGTTGTGATAATGCGCCGGGAGCAGGTCGATTGTTGCAAGCAGCTTCGACATTCTCTGCAATGCCTCAAACGATTCAATAGAACCGAATCCGGGGATTACGTCTCTTTTGGTTTGTGGTGCCGCCGCTTTTACCTCTGCTGCCGTCTCTACCGTCTGAATCTCGTTTGCCATTGTAAATTCCTCCTAATGGTCTAAATGGTTAATCATCTATCTCTACCGACAGTTCGTCATGCGCCCCGTCGGCTATGAGCTTAATAACTTGAGCGTCAACATCTGGAAGGCTGGTGTAGCTCTCACAGTCGTCAATGAATACCGGGAGCGATACGCCGTAATACTTGCTTAAAGCGTTGACAATATCCAAAGCCGCCTTCATGCGATTGCCCTTGTTGAGGCCGTCGTTGAACGGTACACCGTCAATAATCGGTTCGCAACATTCTTCCAACGCCCCGTTGATTTTCTGCTCAAACATTTTGAACTTGACGTACTTAAAATGGCTATTGATGTTATCCTCTGTCGCCTTAACTTTTGCCCGCAAAAATTCCTCTGTGAGAAATAGCTGCTTTTCAAGGTCGGAGTACATCTTGCCGAGCGTCTTTTCCCGGTCTTTCAATTCCTCTATGCGGGCTTCCATAGCCTCATTCTGCTTGAAGGCCGCGAGCTTTTCTTGCCGTGCTGAAATCTCTGCACCAAGGTTTGTTATCTCAATTTCTGCCGCCCGCGCTTCTTGTTCGCCGCCCGCCTGCAGGCTCTTGATAATGTTTTCCGTGAACTGAACTTCTTCTTTCATGGTGAGGTAGTCCGGCTGTTTGGTCGCCTCTGGCTTGTCCAAGCCCGCCAACATCTTTTCGGAGTCCTCGAGACTCTTTGAAAGTTCATCAATTCGGGCTTGCGCCTCTGTATTAGCGGCTTCCAACACGGAAACCTTATCGAGGTCTTTGGCTTTGTCTGCCATAATCCGCTTGCCCTTTTCGTTGATGGCTTTCAGCTTCGCCGCCTTATCGAGGTTGAACTTGTCCAGCTCTTTCTGCCGTAGTTCTTCGACTCGTTCCGTCGGGAGCTTTTGCCCGCAGCAAGGGCAGGTATCTTTGATATTGTCCGGGAACGCCTCTTTTTGAACCTTGCCCCATTCTTCACGGAGTCCTGCTGCCAATTTGTCAGCGGTTTCTGCAGCCGCCTTTGACCGCTCTATCTCCGTCTGGTTACGCTCAATGGTTTCCCCTAAACGCTCGATTTTTGCCCTGCACCCGGCGACAACTCTTTCAGCCTCCCCGGCCTTACGGCTGTAATCTGCCTCAAACTCTGCAACGAACTTTGTCATTTTGGCTTCGAGCTCTGCAATGCGCTTTTTGTTTTCTGCAATTTCGCCGCCGTTCTTAATGCCGACAAGCTCTTTTTCCTTATCTGCCTTTTGCTTTTCGAGGCTCTTTAATTCGGTTTCGAGCACATCTTTGTTGCCGGAGGTTTCAGCCATCATTCCTGTGAGTTCGTCAATCCTGGCAGGTATGCTTTTGGCTTCCTCGTTGTTCTTTTTCATTTTCGATTGGAGTACCTTGCGATAATCTGCAATGGTCTTGTTCTCCAGTTCTTTGCGGAGAGGCTCTAAAGAAGGATTATCGTCAATAATCTTTTTATCCGGCGTATCGCCGCACATCATCATAAGAACCTTGCGCCTGTCCTGCCACTTCACGTTTGTGCAAAAATGCAATGGCATAGAAAGAATCTGGAAAGTATCGCCTTTGACAAGGTCGCTTACCCGGCGTTCAAATTCCTTTTTCTGCATCGGTACGCCGTCAATGCTGTATACGGTTGTATGTCCCTTAAACTCTCTGTCTGCCGTCCCCCGGTGCTTTTCCCATTTTTCTTTGAACTCGCGCCGGAGGGTAATCAGCCGTCCTTCGTTCTCAAGAACAACTTCCACAGCGTGCTCCACGCCGCCGTCGTTCGGGGTAGAGCCATCTTCAGCCCGCTTCTTAATCTGCGTGTCGATGGTCTTGCCGTCGAACCCCTTCCCGGTCATGCACCAAGCGTAAGCGTCAGCGATAGTCGTCTTGCCGCTGCCGTTCTTGCCGCGCACCGTTACGTCTTTGCCTTCCGGGGCGACGTCCATTTTGTCGAGCCCTTTGAAGTGCTCTATAAAAACTCTGCTCAATTTCATTTTGTCATTCTCCTTTGCTTGTGCTATAATGACGTTGTAAGTGTTCAAAAGTGACTCTGCTCAGTCGCGTTTTGAATCCCTAGCCTGTTGGGTCGGTCGCCCAACGGGCTTTTTTAATGCCCATAAACCAATTCCCATACAAGCTGCTGCCAACTCTTTGATGGGAGCTGCACACCGCCGGAAGGGTTCACCTTCGTCAGCTGTGATAACATCGTCTTGACAAATTTCTTCTATCAGCTCAATAACCGCCGTTGCCCGTCTCATAACTACACGCAACCGTAAAGCACTAGAAGAAATCCCCGCCGCCTCTAATCGCGGCAAAATCAGTCGCCCGGTTTCTAGGTCGTTGCTCAAGTAGTGATAGCCTAATTCCGGGCTTTTGTATGCCATCACCATTTTGGCTATAATCTCGTCTGGTATGTCCCTGCCTCCTTCGTAGTATGCAAGCGTCCGGGGCGCAATGCCCAAAATCTCTGACGCACATTCCCTTGTCAATCCTGCACAATGCCGTGCCTTAAATGCCATTTCTGCGCACCGTTCGTTCATCGTCTAACCCTCCAAACTATGCAAGAATTAGAATAGATAACGGGCTTATTGCTCCTTTTCCTCCTTCACAAAGTAGTTGATGATTATTTCCTGCCCTGGCCGGATATGTCCCGCGTTGCCGTTTTGCAATTCCGGGTTATTCTCGATAATGCCCTGCTTAAATTCCAAGATGTACCTTCTGCCGCCTGTGTTCTTTTTGAGGTATTCTGTGGCAATGCTCCACAGCGTGTCCCCCTCTTTGACGGTGTAGGTTTCTGTGACAAGTCGCTGGTCACCATCGTAGAATCCGGTAAAGATAATCGCCGCCCCAACAAGGGCTGCCCCTGCCAAAACCTTTTTGATAACGCTTTCGCGCCGTTTCTGTTTGGCTCTCCTCTCCTTGAGTGCCTTACGCCATTGCTCGTGCTGCCAATTCCCTTCCGTCATGTAATCCCTCTCTTTCTGAATATGCCTTGTAAAGTTCCCGGCCTAGTGCCTCGCTGAATCTCTCCTTGACTGCCGGGGTGAAGTTGTGAAGTGTAACCCTTGCCGTACATTCACCGAGCTTAAAGGTGTATGTCTGGCCGTCCCTATATTCCATCGCGTCGCCTCCCTTAGATGTTTTTTATCTTGTTTGTAGATATTTTTTATCTGCTCAATGGTAAAAAAATATCAACCCTCGACAACGGCTACTTTTATGCCAAGGAATCTAAAAATCTTCGCCGCCTCTTGTAAGCTGAAAGAGTTTTTGTCCAGCTTTCTGTAAAACGTTTGCGGCTTAATCCCTACGGCTTTGGCAACTTCGTTGTACTTCAAGTTTCTGCGGGCAATTTCGCCCTTGATGGAAATGTCCACCCTTTTGCACCTCCCCCTTTTGCTGTGGTTATGGATATTATTTATCTGCTTACCAGATATTTTTTATCTGTTGAACACATTATAACGCTAAAATTTATACTTGTAAAGATATTTTTTATACTTTTTTAGATAAATTTAATCACAAAAGGACAAAATTTATATTTTATGGTATAGTGTATGGGGGTGAAAAGCTATGAACAATGAGGACGCAGGAACATTCTGCGAACGTATCAACCACCTTTTTAGAAGGTTTCAATCACGCCCCGGTATGCGTGGTACACAAAAGGAATACCGCGAACGCTTAGGAGTGTCGGAGGGGCAGCTTAAAGGCTGGTTGCTCGGGAAAAGCGAGCCGAGCTTTGACACTCTCAAAAAGATAGCCCGTATTGAAGGTGTGTCTGTGGGGTGGCTCATAGGTGAAGAATCCCCGGCTACTGATAATTCCCCTGCTGCCCAACTTTATTCTAGGTTATCGCGAGCCGATGCCCAAACCGTAGCCCAAACAGAACAATTTCTCAACTACCTTGAATATCAAAAACAGGTATCTGAGGGGGAGAACAAGGGGACAGGGACATAAAGGTTTTTATCCCGGGAGGTTTCTAGGTGGGTCAAATTGCATAAAAAGGAGCTTTACAATGGGAATAAAAGAAGATACTGAGTTTACGCGGCAGTGTGGCCTTCGGACAATCGAGCAAGCGAAAAAAGCTCCGGGCTGTAAAATCCGATGGGCGTTGTCGAATACACATGAGGAAATAGATGTTTGCGACCAATACGCTCATGGCGGTGTGAATGGCGACGGGGTTTATTCCCCGGACGAGTGCCCGCCCTATCCTGCCCATGAAGGCTGTAAGTGCTGCCTTATCCTTGAGCCGCGGCCTGTGAGCGATATACTTGAATGGCATAAAAATCCTGCTTCCCACCCGGACTTAGAAGAATGGTTTCAGAAGAATAAGGACAATCTTTGACAGAAAACAAGCCCTAGCCTAAAGGCCGGGGCTTTTACTTTACTTTTCTTCGATTTTTGCATTTTGCTTGACTTTTCGCCTTGCGTTTTTACATTGTGCGCAATGGAATAATTTTATTCCGAACCATGGAATATTTTTTGTCGCTTTCAAAAGGTGCTTTGAAAGCAATCTGACACTTTTACCGAAATTTTGAAAGGGGAAATCTTGACCACATGAATGTTGCTATTTATGCCCGTGTATCAACCGAATGGCAAGCCGAGCACGGCTATTCCATCGGTACACAAATAGAGGCTTGCCGGAAAAAGGCTGCGGAAATGGGTGCTTTTGTCGTGAAAGAATACATCGACGACGGCTATTCCGGCGGCTTTCTCGAACGCCCTGCCCTGGACAGTCTCCGGGACGCTGTTCAAGATGGCCTGTACGAGGCTGTAATCTTCCACGACGCTGACCGTATGGCTCGGAAATTGATACATCAGCTTATCTTGACGGAGGAATTGGAGAAAGCTGGGTGCCGCCCCGTATTCGTCCTCGAACGGTTCGACAATACCCCTGAGGGCAATATGTCCTATCAGATGAAAGGCGTATTTGCTGAATACGAACGTGCCAAGATAAGGGAGCGAACAATGCGCGGAAAGCGTGCTAAACTTCGCGCTGGGAAAGCTATCTGCGACTCCCATATTTACGGCTATGACTTCGACAGGGGAAACAGTTGCTATGAAATAAATCCTGCCGAGGCAGAAGTCGTCCGTATGATCTACCGCTGGTATGTGGAAGAAATGGTCGGCGGCTGTGAGTATATCGCCGAAAAGCTCAATAATATGGGGATCCCCAGTCCTAGTGGGAATGTGTCGTGGTGTGCGTCCTCTGTCCGAAACCTGCTCCACCGTCCCCACTATACCGGGAAATACTTTGCCAATACACAATATCACAAAAAGACGGGGCCGAAGTCCTACAAAAGACTCCCCCGGCCCCGCGAAGAATGGATCGAAATGTCTTGCCCGCAAATTATCCCTGCCGAACTACACCAAAAGGCCCTCTCGATAAAGTCCAAGCATAGGACGTACAAGGTGTGGCAGAAGAATAGTTACCCGGCCTTGCTCCAAGGCGTTGCGGTCTGCGGTGCATGTGGCGGCTCTATCCGCATAACTGGTGGCGGTAAACGAAATGCCCGCTGGTATACCTGTGTAAACACGCCACCCCGGAATGGCTCGAAATGTGCCGCCCGTCTTATGGACGTTGTTGTGACTGACGCCCTCTTTTGGTCTGTCCTTGAAGAAATCTGCACATCAGAAGAAACGGTCACGGCTTACATCGGGGGCCGCGCTGGTGCTGAGTGCCTCCCCGCCATCCCGGAACAAAACAAGCGGCAAAAGATCGTAAAGCGCATAGAGAAGATCCAAACGGAAAGAACTGCTGTTATGTCGTGGTTCTCTCAATCCTTGCTCTCTCAATCGGAAGCGACGGAAAAACTCGCCTCCTTAAAAGCTGACGAATCCCGCCTGCAAAACGAACTTGCCGCTTTGGAAAACTCCCCCACCTCCGAAGTCGAACGCCTTGCTCCGGCTGATATTTGCGCTGTGGTTCGTAACTGTCCTGCCTCGCCGGAAGCTCGTAGGCGTGTTTTCCTGTCCGTGGTTGAAAAGGTTTCAGTCCTGCGCCGAGACAATAATTACGGCCATAAATACCTGATTGACTTTGACATCGTCTTTAAGTAAAAGAAAAAGCCGCCTCGAATGTGAGGCGGCTCTCTTTACATGGGGGCTTTGAAAGTTGTGTGTATCGCCAACCTATGTCCAAAGGCTCCCGCAGGACCTCGAGCGATTTCTTGCTGAACTCTGGCAGTTCATCCAAGAACAGCACGCCATGATGGGCCAGCGTCACTTCTCCCGGCCGGGGCACACTGCCGCCACCAATCAGCGAGGTCATGGAACTCGTATGATGCGGACTGCGAAAAGGCCGCTCCTCAATAAGCCCCCGCCCCCTGAGCATCCCCGCAATGCTGTATATCTTGGTGACTTCGAGGGCCTCATCCCGGCTCAGCGGCGGCAGGATGGTGCTCAGCCTCCGTGCCAGCATGGTTTTCCCTGCGCCAGGCACGCCCACCATCAATACATTATGCCCGCCGGCTGCCGCGATTTCCAGCGCCCGTTTGGCTTGGAACTGCCCCTGCACATCGGCGAAGTCATCCCCGAAGGCCCGTGCTTCCGCTGTGCCTGACGCAGGCTTTGCCGGCAGCAAACGTTCCTGACCGGTCAAAAAGTCCACCAATTGCTGCAGATTTTCCAGCGCATAGACCTCCAGCCCGTCCACCAGCAAGGCTTCCGCAACGTTGTCCCTGGCCACAAAGACAGCCTCGAAGCCCGCTTCCTTAGCCTTCACCGCCATAGGCAGGATACCGCGGATGCCACGGCATTCGCCCTCCAACGAAAGCTCGGCAGCAAACAGGTACTTGTCAAGCGTAGGTGCCGATACAAGGCCATAGGCGGCGAGCAGCCCGACAGCAATCGGCAGGTCAAGGCCGGAACTGTCCTTGCGCACATCGGCAGGGGCCAGATTGATCGTGACCTTCTCCTGTCGCAGCTGGATGCCGGAATTCCGGATAGCCGTGCGCACCCGCTCTTTCGCCTCCTTAACCAGGGCATCGGCCAGCCCCACGATATCAAAACCGGGCAGGCCCGCCGCTGCATCGACCTCCACATCGATGATCAGCCCGTCCACGCCCAAAGTCGTCGCTCCAAAAGTTCTTGCAAACATCCAATCCCCCCTGACCTGTCAACCTTCAAACGCCCCTGCCAGATGATGCACCCGCCACTTCCTTTCCGGCAGGGCATAGACTTCAATCACGTCAAAACGGCAGAAACACCTGTCCTCCAAATGTTTCTGCCGCAAAAACCACCGAGCGGTCTGAACTATTTTCTTTTGTTTATGAAAATTCACAGCCTGTGCAGGAGTGCCATAGCGAGTGCCGCGGCGTGTCTTGACCTCCACAAAGGCCAGCACTTCCCCCTGCCGGGCAATGATATCGATCTCGCCCACCGGCACCCGGAAATTGCGCGCACAAATCTCGTAGCCATGGCGCAACAGGAAATCTGCCGCCACCTGCTCTCCCTGCCTGCCCAGAATCTGATTTTTCATACGACTGCCTTCTTCAAAAAGATTTTAAAGGCGCGGCCCAGGCTTGTTCTTCTTGGCCTTCTTGTCGATCCGATACACATAGGCCATGACTTCCGCAATGGCGCGGTAGAGTTCCGGGGGAATCTCCCGGTCAATCTCGAGCGCCATCAGCATATTGACCAATGACTTGTTCTGATAAACAGGAACGGCATTCTTCTGGGCAACAGCCAGAATATTCTCCGCCACATGTCCGCGGCCTTTAGCCACCACCCGAGGAGCAGTATCCCGCTCCATATCGTATTTCAATGCCACCGCCTGCTGGGGGGCATCTGGATCTGTTTCCGGTTCCCTTCTCAGCGGTACCCGCTCATTCTCCATTCCTGTTCACCTGCCTGAGTGTTCCTTCACTGATTCTATTCTATGCCGCAACCGTCCATGTGTCAAGGACATTTATGCTGGCTACATGAAGCGACGCTCACCCACAGCGCCAATCTTCAACTCCTTGAGCCGCAGCTTGCTGTCCTTCAGGGCATGACGCAGGGCATCCACTTCCGCCCGGAATTCATTGGCTGTCTCTGTGCTCGAGAAAAAGAGCCGCATATCCAGCTGATTTTCCTGATACACCCGGCAGGTCAGTTCCACCGCTCCGATATTGTCCGTCAGCACGCATAGCCTGAGCCAGGTTTCCTTCTTCATCTCCCCGGTCTCCGCGTCCTGCCTGTTCTCATCATAGACATGGATATACGCCGGATAAGTGGATTCTTCCCCCATATACATGGGCATCATGAAATTCAGCGACCGCTGTCCGGGCACGACGCTGTTATCCCCCTCCATGGAATTGCGCATGGAGAGCACGAATGCCGCCACATCCTTCCCCGCCCGCTTCAGCTGCCGAGCCGTCATCTGGCGGGTATAGGCCATATCACAGAGCTGCATGAAGGCCCAAAGCCGCGGCAGGTCCGGAAGATTCTGCTGCAATGCAGCCTGCTGGATGGTAGCCGGCACATTGGCCTGGCACAGGCGGATCAATTGCTGCAGCTGCTGGGCTTCCTTCGCATTCATCAACGCTTCCTTACCATTGATGAAACTCTGCATGAGCAGGGCATCCTTCTGCGTCAGATTGCCATCTTTCAGGATCATCTGGGCCAGATCCCGCAGGGCATTCATGGTCTGCGGCGTATTTTCCAGGCTCTGGCTGATCAGCTGTTCCTTGGCTTGCTGCATAGCCGCCCGCTGAGGACGCTGTGCAGCATCATTGACCGCAGCGTTCTCTCTGCCCATATCCCGCTGGAAATACTGCGGGCTTTCCGGCATATCGCGCACGCCCGCCGCCTGACCAGCGTTATTCTGACCGGTCAAAGCTGGCTGACCTGTCAACCGGGCTGTTTGCAGCACAGGCTGACCGTTGACTGTTTGCGGCTGGCCTGTCAGTACCTGCTGCGACGCTGATGGCTGACCATTGACTGCCTGCGGCTGGCCTTGCGCTGCCTGCTGCGGTGCTGATGGTTGGCCATTGACCGTCTGTGGCTGCCCTTGTACCGCCGGCTGCGATGCTACAGGCTGACCATTGACTGTCTGCGGCTGGCCTTGTATCGTCTGCTGCGGCGCTGTTGACTGACCATTGACCGCCTGTGGCTGCCCCTGTACCGTCTGCTGCGGTGCCGCTGGCTGACCGTTAACTGCCTGCGGCTGGCCCTGCACCATCTGCTGCGGTGCTGACGGCTGACCGTTGACTGCCTGCGGCTGGCCCTGCACCATCTGCTGCGGTGCCGCTGGCTGACCGTTGACTGCCTGCGGCTGGCCCTGCACCGTCTGCTGCGGCGCTGCGGACTGACCGTTGACTGCCTGTGGCTGGCCTTGCGCCATCTGCCGCGGTGCTGACGGCTGACCGTTGACCGCCTGCGGCTGGCCTTGTACCGTCTGCTGCGGCGCTGCGGACTGACCGTTGACTGCCTGCG